>JAJDWX010000015.1 GCA_022825385.1 Rhodothermales bacterium | reverse complement strand
GTCCAGTATGAAACTGCACAGGGACTTGGGAATCCGTCAGGATACGGCCTGGTTTCTCCAGCACCGTATCCGCAAGGCGTTCTTTCAGGAGTTCGGAGAGTTCACAGGCCCTGTGGAAGTAGACGAAACCTACGTAGGCGGAAAGGAGAAGAACCGCCGCAACTCGGAGAAAACGTTTGACCGAGGGGTGCAGGGCAAGGCAATCGTCGTGGGAATCAAGGACAGGGAGACGAACCGGATCACGGCGCAGGTGGTCGGAGACACGACACGAGAAACTTTGCAAAGTTTTGTGATGGACCATACGGCTTCAGGGGCTACGGTCTACACAGACGAGCACCGTTCGTACGGCGGCCTGAAAGAGTACTACGAGCACGAAGCCGTGAAGCACGGGGTGTCGGAGTACGTCAAGGATCAGGCTCACGTCAACGGTATGGAGAGTTTCTGGGCCGTCTTCAAGCGGGCGTATCACGGCGTGTTTCACCAAGTCTCTCCGAAGCACCTGCATCGCTACGTAAGCCAGTTCGCCGAGAAGCATAATATGCGGGAGATGGACACGATGGAACAGATGGAGCACGTAGTGGCCGGAATGGTCGGGAAGCGGCTGATGTACAAGGATCTGGTGGCTTGAGGCTTGATGAAAAAAGCCTTGTAGGAGCTTGACTTTTTGCTGAAAATTTCGTATTATATAGATAGTAAGGTATGATGAAGAATCGTATTTATAAATAGAACTAGAAACCCGAACTAAACCTGTAAAAAACAATGATTATTGGAAAGATTGAAAATTTGATACAAAAATGGGGCGTTGGTGGCGTGGCACTCTTGCTTTTGATTCAATCGTGTAGATTACCTGGTCAATTTGAGAACCTGAGTAAGGATTTTTCCGAATTGAATACTAAAGTAGATGGACTCAGCACTAAAGTAGATGAACTGATTAAAGATGTTGCACACATAGAAGGTTTTTTGGCTGCAAAATCTGGAGAACAGTTTTCTTCTACTTCTGACGACGATTACGAAAAAGGTCAGGATAAAGGCATTTGCAATGAGGATGAGGACAATCCTGTTGTGTTTGTTTTGGCGGAATAAGGGGCTTGGGGCGCCTGTTCACTTATCCGTATAATTCCCAAATAATTCGTTTCGGAGAATCAAAATTTTCTTTCGAAATAAAAATGAAATTAAACAACGATGATGTGTATTATTTTATCGAAATAAGTGAATTTATAACCGATGCAAAAAAATCAAAAGAATTTCGAATTGAAAAAGAAATATTAACGACTCCCCAAATATGGTATGAAGCCAAATTTAATCCGTCTTATGATGAAGATGAAAAAAAATTAACTATTCATATAGAGGAATTAAAAAATAATGAAGATAATACTAAATTAATAATAAACACATGTCCAGATCAACCATTTATTTCGCGAGCTATAGCTATAGAAGCTATATTATACTATGAAATGAAACAATTCGAATTACACATAGAAAATGAAGGGATTTATATACAATAGTGAACAGCGGGGAATCTACCCCATAAAATAGTCGCATCCAGATAGCCTGTTCCACCTCTATATTTATATCCGTTATTGCACATCTGGTCTTGACCGATACCCCGCCGCAATCAGACCAGCAAGAAACTCTTCCTGCGAACGAATACCCTTCTTCGAATTACAATTGCCGCATAACAGTTGCAAATTGTCTATGTGGTCGCTTCCGCCCTTGCTTCTGGGTACGATATGATCTATTGTAAAGTTGCGGAACTCATACATCGTTTCGCATCCGGCGCATATCCCTTCCTGTATGCCAAACAGCGTATGCTTGTGCGTCTTGTAGTGCGGGAGTTTGCCCAGATCGGTACGTTGCGGAAAATCCTCTCTGTGGATAACGTCGTTGAAAATCGGCCCTCGATCTTGACGTATACGGTCTAATACAAGTTTGACAGCCATCGGAGAGAGATCTATGCCTATCCATTGCCTTTCGATCCTGTCAGCCACAACGCAAGTCGTAGCGCATCCGCAAAATGGATCAAGCACTACATCGCCTGGATTACTTGACGCTCGGATTATCCGTTCAAGCAATGCAACAGGCTTCTGTGTTGGATAACCAACATTTTCTTTGGATTGCGAATTAAGAAAGTTAATCGAAAATACGTCTGTATGCCGATTGCCCTGCGTTGTATCGACATATCGAATAACATCAAAATCATTACGATCAATTTTCCCTTCCTGCTCTTTTCGGCTCAGCACAGAATCATCATATACATAGATGTATCGTAATCCATTCATATTTTTCGTATTATATCCCGCCCGGACAAGCTGTTCTTTTCGTGGCGATAAAGTAGAATCATACGTAGGGTTGTAGTCGTATGAATCCGAGGCAGAATAAAATAAGATCGTATCGTGTGCCCGAAGAAACTTTTTTGCTTTTGAGTTAGCGACTTTTTTGTATGACCATACAATCTCGTTTCGAAAATTGTTTTTTCCAAACACCACATCCATAAGTACTTTCAGGTAATGGCTGGCTGTTGGATCGCAATGCAGGTAGATGCTTCCTGTCTCTTTCAGCAACCGCTTCATCTCCAACAGGCGCACCGCCATCATAATCAGGTACGATTTCATTCCCTTTCCATGGGCCAAGCCCGCCGCCGCAATAACGGAATATAGGGGGGGCAATTCCTCTGCGATTTCCCCGTGCCAAGCGTGGTCAACGTCGGACAGCGTCCACGTGTCCTTAAAAGCGGCTCCTGCGGCTTTCGAGCCTATTGGGGCCGCATAGTTGCGATTGGATTTGAAAGGCGGATCAAGGTAGATCAGGTCAACGCTGGCAGAGTTCATACCTCGCATTATGTCCAGGTTGTCGCCTGTCCAGATAGTCCGGTTTTTCCAGTTCGGTTCGTTCATTGTTTGCGGGGTATGTCCGTTATTGCTTTTCGTTAAGGATACGGGAAACACCTTGATAGCATACGGCATCCCATCCATTTTCGCAATATGTGCGTTGTTCATACCCACTGTTCACTATTGTATATAAATCCCAAAATGAACAAAAGAAGCAAAAGTCAAAAGAAATTTCAAATGTAAATACAATACATAGACCAAGAAATTTTGAATATATTAAAAATATTCACGAAATAGTTAGTGCTTTAGCACGGATACAATTCCTGGATTTGTCGCCAACCTGGATGAGAGAACCCGCTTTTTCTGGCCAATTCAGGTTGGGAGACAGAGGCGAAAATCTACCTGTGATATTGGAAGACATATGCACTGATACTAAACGCAAGGCTATTCTAACAGAATGAATTAGCGAACTTACGCCTATGGATGTAGTAGATCTCGAATTCGAGCGAGACCCAAGTGGTCGAGTTCATCTTATGATTTGCGAAGTACGAGGAACCAGGGTATCTGCTTATAGCGCATCGGATGGTACACTACGATTTCTTGCTATGTTAGCCGTCTTGATTAGTGATAATCCAATGGGTTTATATTTTTTTGAAGAGATAGATAATGGCATCCATCCTGCTCGACAATGGCTTCTGCTTGACCTTATTGAAAGACAAGTGAAGAAGACAAAAATTCAGGTGGTTACTACGACACATTCACCGGTATTGTTGTCCTATGCTAATGATCAAACATTTGAACATATTTCTGTTGTATCCCGATTGGAAAATTCCGAAGACGCTATTATCCGTCGAGTGGCTGATCTTCCTAACGCTCGGGATTTACGCACATCCCAAGGAATGGATCGACTGCTTACGGGAGGCTGGATGGAAAATATGCTTGCTTTTTCCGAGAACAAGCATGAAATCGAAGAGGTCAAAAAATGAATGTACTTATAATTCCTGAGGATTCGCGTAAAAATAAGTACGTATTACTGCCTTTATTTCGGGCCCTTTTTAAATCTTTGGGTAAATCCAGAATTCGTGTCCGCATATGTGAAGACCCTGTACTTGGAGGTGTTGGCGAAGCTTTGAAGTCTAAAAATATTGAACAAATTATCCAGCAGTACAAAGGTATGACGGATATATTTATTCTTTGCATAGATCGCGACGGAAACGAAACTCGTCAAAAAAAGCTTGATCAACGAGAAAATAAATTTGGTGAATCTTTTTTGGCCGTGAATGCATGGGAAGAAATCGAAATATGGGTATTAGCTGGCATCAAAAATTTACCTGATGAATGGCCATCCTGGAGCATTATTCGGACTGAAGTGCATGTTAAGGAGAATTATTTTGACAAGTTGGTAGTTAAATACGGTATTACTCACACTCCTGGAGGTGGTCGTAAAGAATTGACCAACAAGGCTGCGCGTGAAATAAATCGTATCCGCCAGCTTTGTCCTGAAGATTTTGACAATCTGGCAAAACGCCTCGAAGAAATCATCAAAAATCGTCTATAGTATAATGCTTTCGAATTTTTGTTAGATATATTGGGGACGGGTAATGGTATTTGCGTGAGGATGTACGGGGAATAAACTATTTAGCTGCTTGCGTGGCCTGCACCAATTCAGCATGTACTCGACAATCCCCATAAAACATAGAGCGGACACCGGGGCCTCCTCGGGATTGCCTTTTCCATCCCCATCTCGCCCAAATGTAACATTGTTGCAACGGCTTTGCAATGTGGGCATGCAATGCATACCTTCCGATCCCTCCTGGCAGCAAACGTTGGGCTATCGAGGAATGGGCGCATCCGGCCATGACGCATGAGCAAAGTTGCAGAAACGGCATGCGCCAGAAAGCTTTCCCTCGGAACGGCGTGGATCGCCAGGATTTTGCACTTTAAACAGTTTCAGAAAATGTCCAGTTTTCTGGAGCCATTCTTGATACATGGGTTTCGATAACCCACAGCGTGACGTAAAAATGAGCTCGCAACCCGCTTATAACCCCGGCCCGGGCGCGAAGAAGTACCGGACAGGTTCGCGTACCGCCGGGAACCCGCCACGCCCTGCGGAACGTACACAAGAAATACAGCAACCCTTGGAGGAGGCCGCGAACATGGACAACCAATCCCAACAGGCAACGAAAGACTTTGTCCACGCCGTAGTCGAAGGCGTTCGTGTCGAGATCGCGAAGGAATTCGGCGAAGCGAACGCCAAGAATGCAAAGCAATTCGGCGAAATGAAAACCGAAATGGCCAAGCAATTCGACGAAGTAAACGCGAAAAGCGCCGAGCGATTCGGCGAAGTGACCACGGCCATGGCGAAGCAATTCGACGAAGTGAACGCAAAAAATGCGGAGCGATTCGGCGAAGTGAAAACAGAAATGGCGGAGCGGCTCGGCGCAGCGAACACAGAAAATGCAAAGAGAGAAAAAAGGCAGCTGGTATGGCTTGTCGGAACGATTATCGCCGTTGCCTCCCTGATTACGGGCCTTATTCGGCTATGGACTATGTAGTCCGGCTTGAAGGCATGAAGCCCCGCGACCGGATCACCGATAAGCCCGGTCCGTGTATTCGCTTACGGCGGCCCGGTCGATCAGCCGCCAGGAGGGCGTCCCCAGCGCCCCGCTTTTGTTGCGGCGGAACGTGGCGCGCAGGTAAATCTCCTTTTTCGCAGGGACTGCCCCGTCGAAGCTGAACGCCCCCCAGCGGAAAACCCAAAAAGTCGAATCCGGGCGAACGGGAAAACGTCGCGACAGTATCTCGACAAGGTGCGGCGCGTCGTCGAGCGTGGAGCGGCCCCGATTTTCGGCGATTTCGTCAAGGACTACCGTCATGGGACGCGCCGCCTTGGGCGCCGAATGGTATATCCGCACCCGACAGGTCGAAACCGTACGGTACCCCTGCCAGCTGAATGTCGTGTCGGCCACCAGTTGTCCGGCGGCAGGGGTTGCGACGGCAAGCGTCCACAGCGCAGCAAGGAGGCAAAAGAGCGTTTTCATGCACATATAGACACGCCCAACGAAGCCGCATAACCTGCGCAAGCAAAAAATCCGGGAGTTGCGGCGGAACCAGCAACCTAATCCGCGCAATTATGACCAGAATTGCGCGCAATGCAATTAGTTTGATGCAATTATCGCCAGAATTGCACGCGGTGCAATTATTTGGCGCAATGATGCGGATAATTGTACGGGAAGGGCGGAAAGGGCAATGGCCCACCGGTTTCAGGATCCTCGCAAGACCCCTCGCCCAGCAGCGCGGACGGCGGACGCCGCGCAACGGCTTGATCTGGGCCGCGGACGTTTTTCCGACGGCGCCGACGAATGCGCGCCGACAAACGCGGAGCTCAGCGCCGTTTCAGGGCGCGCGCGACGCCGGCGGCGTACTCCGGGTGCACCTTCTCGAAATGCCCCAGCTGCCGTTCTATAATGTGCTCCGGCACGCCGCCCATCGCATCGGCGATGTTGCCGAAAAGGCGCTCGCGCTGGTCCGTGTCAAAGAGTTGAAACAGCGCCCGGGGCTGGCTGTAGTCGTCGTTGCCTTCGCGATGGTCGTAACGGTCCGCATCCCCTGAAATTCGGAGCGGCGGCTCCCGAAACCGGTCGTCCTCCGCCGGGCCGTCGAACGAATTCGGCTCGTAGTACGCGTCCGGGTTTGTCTCGTTGTTGTCGAAGAACCGCATCGGACCGTCCTTGTGATAGTGGCGAACCGGACACTTCGGCGCGTTGACGGGAAGCGCTTCGTAGTGCGTCCCGAGACGATACCGATGGGCGTCCGCATAGGAAAATATCCGCGCCTGAAGCATCTTGTCCGGCGAAAAACCGATCCCGGGCACGATGTTCGACGGCGCGAACGCTGCCTGTTCGATCTCGGCAAAGTAATTGTCGGGGTTGCGATTCAGTTCAAGGACGCCCACCTCGATAAGCGGGTAGTCGCCGTGCGGCCACACCTTGGTCAGATCGAATGGATTGAAAGGCGCGTTCTCCGCATCCGCCTCGGACATGACCTGGATGCAAAAACGCCATTTGGGAAAGTCGCCGTTTTCGATGGCGTCATACAAATCTTCCTGGGTTGACTCGCGCGTCCGGCCAACGACCTCGGCGGCCTCGGCGTTGGTCCAGTGCTTGTGGCCCTGCAGCGTCTTGAAATGAAACTTGACCCAGAAACGCTCGCCCCCGGCGTTGATCAGCGAGAACGTATGGGAGCCGTATCCATTGATGTGGCGGACGCTCGTCGGCAGGCCGCGGTCGGACATCAGGATCGTTACCTGATGCAGGCTCTCCGGCGACAGCGACCAGAAATCCCACATGGCGGCGGGCGAACGCAGATTGGTCCTCGGATGGCGTTTTTGCGTATGGATGAAATCCGGGAATTTGTAGGGATCGCGCACGAAAAAGACCGGCGTGTTGTTGCCGACCATGTCCCAGTTCCCCTCCCCGGTGTAGAACTTGAGGGCGAATCCGCGCACGTCGCGTTCGGCGTCGGCGGCGCCCAATTCGCCCGCCACCGTCGAGAAACGCGCGATCATCGGCGTCTGTTTGCCGACTTCCGAAAAGAGGCTGGCCTTCGAATAGCGGGCGACGTCGTTCGTGATCGTCAGTACGCCGTATGCGCCCCAACCCTTCGCATGGACGGGGCGTTCGGGGATGCGCTCGCGGTTCTGGTGCGCCAGTTTTTCGATTAACTGGTAATCCTGCAACAGGACCGGCCCGCGCGGCCCGGCGGTGATCGAATTCTGATTGTCGGCTATCGGCGCGCCTGCGCTGGTGGTTAGTTGCTTCTTGTCGGACATGGGCTGGAATCAATTTTTTTCCCGCGCAAAACAAGGGTTCATCCCACTGTTTGCGCGACGACGGTTCGTTTTTTTCTGGCGCAGGCGAACGGCGAGACGGTGGGCTTAAAACCCATGCCGCCGGGCGGCTCGCTGCAAAGGGCAAGCCTACCCGACGGCGTCAGGGCTTGTTCCCGGCGACGCGGGCGAATCGATGTCCTCCGTCGCGCCGAAAGGAGATCGCTTTACGGCGCCTGGTCGCGACGGGCAATTTCCCGCTGAAGAGAGGCGGGCATCTCATAGTCTATTATTACATGGCCCCGGCAGAACCAGCTGAAGTACATGATGAATCGATCGCTATTCGCCACGCGTTTGAGCAGGCGCTGCTGCACCCTGCCGGCATTTCGATCTGCATCTCCGCAGTAGCCCGTGGCGGCCCAGGCGGCAACGAGAGCAAGGGCCAATCGGATGGGATCGATTCCCCATTCGGCGGCGCACTCGCAGATGTCCTTGCGATCCGCAAGCGCCCGGATAGCGGCGGCGACGGCGGGTTCCAAACCGCTCAGGTCGCACTCGCCCAATGCGCGGCCTTGTTTCTTCCAGTCGATCCGGGAAGTAACAAGGCGCAGGTTTTCAGGCTGGCGCTCGGTCTGCGCTTCCTGTTCCGCTTCGGACATATCCGGAGACGGAGGACCCAGGTCGAGGGTTTTTTCCGGCAGGGGTGGAGGCAACGTCAAGGCTTTTGCCAAATACATTGACCTCGACTCGCATACGACCGGCGGAGCCGCCAAATTGTACGCCACCTTTGCGTCGGTCCGCGGCGTGGGCAGGTTTACCTTTCGGGTTACGGGCAATCCTTCCTGTACGGGTCCCGCTTCGTCCACCAGCACGAGGCTGGTGAGATGGGTCGTCAATCCCTCCCCGACAGCCAGTTCGCCCGCCGCAGATTCCGGCAGGGACGCCAAGGCCAGATTCGCCGCGTACGCCGCGACCCCCTCGGACAGCGCATCGCGCTCCACAGCCGTATCGGCCGGTTCGCCGCGCCATGCCGCGCGGATGCGCATGTTGCCCCGCGTCGCGCATACCGATTCGGGAAACTGCGTTTCGGCGGGCGGCCCTTGCTCCCGTATCGTCCGCTTCGTCCGCAAGCCTTGCAGGGCGGCGTGCAGGGCGCTCCCGACATCCGCCCCGAAACTGAAATAGATATCGCCCCCCGTCAGCGCCGCCAGATGACCTACGTTGGCCTCAAGGCTGTCCTCGCCCACCAGCACGACGAACACCCGGCGTCCTTCTTGCGCAAGATCATGTACGTCGAGGGCGTAACTCTTCCCGTCCGTAATGAGCAGCACGTCGCACGGGTCGGTTGTCGCGAAAACACGGCGGAGCGCCCCGCCGATTTCCGTGCCTCCGGCAGGCGGCGCCAACGTGTCGACCGCCTTTGCGAACGCTCCGGGCGAAGTCGTAACGCGCCCGCCCGCCGGATTGCATGTATGGTCGAATTCCCAAAGGCTGAGGCGATCCGCCTCCCGAAGGTCTCCGGCCAGGGCGCGCAGTCCATTTCGGACCGCCTCGTGCTTGGAAACGCCCTGCCCCGCGTCGCCTTCGCACAGCGACTGCATGGAGCCTGAATGATCCACCAGCACGGCTGCGCGGACCGTTTCCTCTTCCGACGCAGCCGCTTCGACGCGGAGGGCAATGTCCCTGCCGTCCCAGGCCTTGCCTTTCAGCGCGGCGGATTTCCATCCTTCTGCTTCTATATCTACGGGCGCGTTCGCCGGCGCCTCGCCCACCAGTGCGCCATCCTCGGAAAGCTGGAGCGCGCCGGTCGCAAGACGAAGGTCGGCGGCGTCGTGGCGGATGCGCAGGGAAACGCGCTTCAAGCCCGCTCCATGGGTCAACTGGTCCGTTTCCGGGAGCGGGGCCAGGCCGTACACGTCGCCCACCGTCATGGGAATGCGAAGCCGTCCTCGGGAAGCCCCCGCGCTGCGCAGGGTATCCGCCCAGCGGGTCGTCACCTCGATGGCGCCGCCCGCCGCCAGATTCCCGACAGACAGCGAATGCACGCCGCGCAGCAGTTCTTCATGCAGTACGGCGGTTTTGCCCTCGGTTATCGCTTCCTCGTAGGTATGCCGCGCCTCTTGGCGGGCCTGGGCTATGCCTCTGAGGAGCCGGTCGTCGATCTTCGCCGTCAGGCCGAAAAACGCGGCATGGACCGGGACGGGCAGGCTGAGCAAGGCCTCGATAGGCTCCGCCTCGTCGTTACGGAACGTTCTTGTCGTTTCCGCTATCGCCAGTCCGCCGGTCAGGGTGATGTCGATGTGCATGGCGACCAGCGTTGCGGGACGCGCTCCGGCGTCTTCGCGGGCGCGGGCGACAAGCGCGGCAATGGGGTCAATCATTCTTTGCGTTGTTGGATAAATCGTCATTTTATTTCTCGTTTGGGGATGTATTTGGGGATGTTCTTGTCTGTTTCGCGTCGAGAATCCGCGGCAAAATCTCGCCAAGACGCTCCATGATCGGCTCGACCGCCCTGCCCGAGGCATGCAGATCCGGGGCGACGACGAGCGTAACGCCGTCCGCCACGGGAAACGGCACCCCCTCGCGGGCCTGTAGCAGCACGCGAATGGCCGCCGGAGGGAAACCGAGTTCTTTCAGGCGGGCGTAGCGGCGAATGGCCCTCCTGTGCTCTTCGCCGTAGTCTGCATGGGCGCGCCCGCCGGTGGGGGGAGGCATGAACCCCTCGGCGATCAGGTACCTGATCTGCCTGGGCGCAAGGCCTGTGCATTCCGATAGTCGCTTCATGTTCATGGCTGCAAAGGGTATTCCAGTGACGTATTCCAGCGTCTATTCCCTATGGGCATTCCGGGTATTCCCGATTTGTTTTGACAAGATACATGTCAAAACGAATAAAATCAAGCGTTGGGCGAAAAAAAATTTTTGGGGTGGGGTTGGGAGGGGCGTGTTGGAGGGCGGCGGCAAGGAGCGTTGGGGGCAGCGATAGGGTGCGTTGGGGGCGGCAGCAAGGGGTGCCTGCGATTCCCGTAACGCCGCGAGACTGGTGTTGGGGGCGGCAAGGCGTATTGGGGGCAGGAGGCTTTAGAAGCGGCGGCTTCCGTTCAACAAAATCGTTGTCAACAAATTTGCTGAAAAAATTTTTCCGGCGGGGCGCTTCATGCCGGGCGACGCATTTTGCCACAGCCCGGCGCCGGGGCGGATCGCGGCGGGCGGGGCGGGCTTGACTTCGATGCGCTGGAATCAGACGTTACGCTGCTTGACGGATACAATGGGTCTATATCGGGAGCGCATTTTATCCCTATACGTCGCTGAATTCTGTGAAATTATCGGATCCATAGAAATTTTTTGGTTTGTCTTTCTAATTTTTTCGGATCCTATTTTTCTTTCGCTATACGTTCCCGAATATCCGCCGCAACCTCGCGAATTTCTACAGGAGAACGAACCGTTTCTCCGGCATACTGACGAAGAGCGACGATCAATGGTCTCAGGACGCGGGCTTTGATGCGGTCGCTCGACAATATATCGACCATCTCATGCGCCGAAGCGCCCGCCGCAATCATATCGAGCGCAATGCGTTGTATCATGTCTATGATTATTTTTTCTTCGGTAATCAATAACATATACACAAATCGAAATATATCTGAAGCAATATCGAGATGATTTTGTATTGATATTGCTTGTGACCGCATAATGATTGTTCGAAATACACAATCTATCCTCGATAAATCATTCAATGATTGAAACCGATGGAAAAAATCTTTCCGCACACGTAGTGCTTCTTCCTTATTTCCCATCTTCAGTTGTCTTATACCCTTCTCAAAAAGTGCACAAACAATTGATATTTGTAGTTCTTCTGCATTGCTGGAGCCAAAGCGCTCTATCACTTCATCGTAAGCCGCAAGCGCTGCATCGAAATCGCCAAGTTCCTGGTACGCATATCCCTTTTCAGACAAGGCCCAGGCTACGTATATCTGAAATTCTAACGCATAGTTATCGTCAAAACGTTCAATTACCTGATTGTAAATCGCCAGCGCGGCTGTGACATCGCCGGCCTCCACGTACGTTTCCGCTGTTTCGAACAGGGCGGACATCTCTTCGAACAAGCGTTCGGTACACTCATTGCCGTCCGGCGTATCCGGCACGGCTACGTAAGCCACGCGTGGCTCCGCAACGCCAGGGAACAGCTCGCCGACATCCGGTTCTTCGTCAATCGCACGTTCAATACCCTTACGAATCTTTGGAAATCGACCCGCCTCTGCAATCCACTTGTTGGCCATCCTGACCATTTCCTCTTCGTTATAGAACACAACCATAAACTGAATTAGCTCCTTCACCACATCCGCTTCGTCGCGTTCCCGACGCAATTTGTAATAAAGACAGTAGATGCGCTCTGCGGCGACGTATAGCCGTTTTCGATTACCTCCCTCAAAGATGACAACCATGCCACGGTCGATGAGTCGGCCAAGCAATGCAGATACTGTTCGAACGTCCATGCGGGCCCGCTCTGCGATTTCCCCTGTGCTTGACGGACGCCAAAGATCGATCACCGCAAGGTAGACCCTGCGCTCGGTTTTGGCCAACGCTTCCAGATGTCCACGAAAATATTCGGTATGTTCGTCGATCAATTGCACCAGTTCTTCCATCAATTCGCTTAGAGACCGGTGCTGCGCGAAACCTCCGAGAATTACCAGAAGGCGCGAACTCCCGCCGGTTAGAATTTCAAGCGGCCTGATTTCGCGCTCGTTCACATTGTCTCCGCTAACCACTTTCCATAAACGTCGGCATGCTGCCGTATCCAGCGGATCAAGGGTTATAGTGTGAAATAATTCAAAAAATGGCTGGTTTGCATCGTCTAATCCTGCAAATCGGCTTGTGGCGGTAGCAAGCAGCATAATTTGCGGTTCCGATTGCAGCGCTGCCCGAAGTTGCCATCCAAAATCGTCGTCCACATTTTCGCAAAGACCTTGCATATTTTCAATCATCAGAACAAGTTTTTTACCCAGCAGGTCCGCGGCCTCCAGCACCGTGGCGCGTACGCGATCAGCAAGCGCTTCTTCGCCCCATCTCTTGACCAGATCGGCATGCGCTTCTTGCAATTCCTGGGCAAATTCGGGATTGTGTTTTGCGCTCTCCTGTGCAAGATAAAACAGTGTTTCAAGCCAGAAGTCGGCAAGATCGAATATCTCGTGACTTTCCTCCATGAACCGAATCGGCAAAAGCCGCTCGGAAAACGTGTCGTCCGCGTTCAATTCTGCAGCGACCCGCGCCAAGAGCATGGTCTTGCCCTGACCGCGCGGCGCCACGACCAGGATATGTTGGCACGACGCCGAATCCATGTTGCCGCGGAGAACGTCGAGCACGACGCCAAGTTCGCGTTGCCGGACCACGAACTGGTCGATTATTTCCTGATCGGATTGAAATGCGCCTGGATTAAACGTGCGGATTGTACGACCGGAAAATTGGTTCATTGCGATTTTATTTGTTTGGCGAAGGGGCGGTCTTCAAAGGCTATGTGGTGGTCGCGAAAGCGCGATCTCATGGCGCTCACCCTCGTTCAACAAAACGGTTGACCTCAATATACGAATTCAACAAAATAGTTGTCAACAAATTTGCTGAACAAATTTTCCGGCGGGGCGCTTCATGCCGGGCGACGCATTGCAGCCATGGCCCGAGACGGATTGCGGCGGGCGGGGCGGGCTTGACTTCGATGCGCGCAATAAATAGGTTTTACCGAGAACCCATGCCCGTCGCTACAATCCGAGAAACAGAATCGACATGACGCTGAAAGCCCTGCTTGCCCTGCTCGACTATCACTATTGGGCGCGAGACCGACTGCTTGACGCGGTCGAGAAGATCGCCCCCGACCATTTCCGCAAGGATATGGGGAACAGTTTTTCCTCGATTCGGGACACGTTGCTCCACATCGTGTTTTCCGAATGGGTATGGCGCCTGCGCTGGGAGGGGGAGCCGTTGCCGCCGTTCTTCGACCCGAAGGATTTCGAGGCCGCGCAGGATATTCGCGCGCGCTGGATTGAGGAGGAACGGCATGTCCGGCGCGTAGTCGATCAAGTCGGCCAGGATGAGCAGAACGGCCTCGACCATGCCTTTCGCTATGCCGAACTCGATGGCCAACAGACGCAGTCCGTTTTCTGGCAATCCGTGCAGCATGTGGTGAACCACGCCGCCTATCACCGCGGGCAGGTCACCGCAATGATGCGCCAACTCGGAAACCCGCCGCCGGATAGCCAGGACCTGATTGCATTCTATCGCCTATGACTGGGGACGTAGCAAGGCGATAACGGGGACCCCGGCATCCGCCCCTTTTGGAAGGCGGACTTTCGGGATAAATCCTGAACCATCCCCCGCTGTTTTTTGACCTGGATAATTCTTTGACCAGCGGGGACCTTATCTGTATATTCGGGGTTGACATAAATATGTTTAATATGTATGTTTTTATGCATGCGCACGACAATCCATATCGACGACCACCTGTTTGCGGAGCTCAAAGGCATCGCTGCAAGCACCAAACGCACCCTGACCTCGGTCATTGACGAGGCGCTCCGGGAATCGCTGTCCCGGCGGCGCGACCCGGAACGTCCCGCCGTCGATTTGCCGCTCTTCCACGGTAGCGGGCTCATGCCCGGCGTGGACCTGAGCGATTCGGCCGCCTTGCTTGATCATATGGAGGCGGATCGTGGTTCTTCCTGACGTAAACGTGCTTGTTGCGGCGTATCGCTGCGACGCCCCGGAACATGCCTCTTGCCGGTCATGGCTTGATGCCGCGCTGAAAGGAGACGAGGCTTTCGGCATGGCCGATCTGGTCTTGAGCGGATTTCTCCGCGTAGTCACCCATCCGCGCATTTTCCGTCTCCCCAGTCCCCTGAAGCATGCGCTGGAATTTGCAAAGGTTGTCCGGGATCAGCCGCACTGCGTTCCGATTGCCCCGGGTCTGCGACACTGGGATATTTTCACGCGGCTCTGCCGGGATGCGGAAGCGCGGGGCAATCTGATTCCGGATGCCTGGTTCGCCGCCCTGGCGATCGAGTCCGGCTGCGAATGGATTACGCTGGATCGGGATTTCGCCCGGTTCGAAGGGTTGCGGTGGCAGCGCCCGCCGCGGGTGGAGACGTGCTGAGGCGGATGGCCAAGAATGTGTAAAACAGGGACAACACGGCCCTCTGGTGGAAATTTTTTCGAAAATCTGTTGGCAGTGGCCCTGTCGAATTCCTATATTATGTTCCGTCGCTCTGCCGGACGAGGCCCCCCGCCACGAGGTCGCCAACCGGCTGTCGGGTAAGCCCCGACGATCTTTTTGAATCGCGGGCGGGTGTTAAAAACCCCGATATCGTGCCGTCGCGACCACCGCATAGTCCTTGAAAATCGCCACCCTTACACTCTCAGGAAGTCACAAGCAACCCGGAAGGCGATCATGGCACGTGCGGATTTACTGAAAAAATTGTTCGAAACGTATCAACGACGCGATGACACAGGCTTTCGTGACATTGCCTCCGAAATCATTGATGAGGAAAGGAAGAAACAGCATCTTGTTCTTGCTAATGAACTTCAATTCATTTTAGGCAATGGCACGCGGTCAATGGAGAGAATGCGAAGCAACGGACCTGTATTCGACCCAGTGCCGATGGACAGTGACCGGAAAACTCCGCTCCTTTCTGTTCGTACGCCTGACCGGTATTTTGATGATATGGTACTGGATACCAGGACCTACACCGCGCTTCGCCGGGTCATAGCCGAAGTTCGTGGCTGGGAAATCCTTGAGGCGCATGGGCTTACGCCTACGCATCGACTCCTTTTTTGTGGTCCTTCTGGATGTGGCAAAACGGAATGCGCACAGGTCATTGCAGCAGAATTGGCTTTACCCATGCTGTATGTCCGATTCGATAGCGTCGTATCTTCTCTTCTTGGAGAAACCGCAGCGAATCTCCGCAAGGTATTCGATTATGCAAGCAGGGGGCCTTGGGTGGTTTTCTTTGATGAATTTGATGCAATTGGTCGCTCGCGTGACGATGCAACGGAACATGGAGAGATCAAGCGCGTCGTGAACTCATTCTTACAACTTCTCGACAGTTTCAATGGGCGTTCTCTTGTCATTGCAGCGACTAATTTCGAACAGGCTATAGATCCAGCAATATGGCGCCGATTTGATGATGTACTACGGTTCGAATTGCCTGATCAAAAAGGTTTGAAAACCTTGATGATGAAGAGATTTCGCCCTCTTCGTACTACTAAAAGTCAAATCAGTATATTAGTAGAAGCTGTTTCCGGAGCATCGTTTGCGGAGGCAGAGCGTGTATGTCTTGAGGCGAGAAAGCGTTGCGCATTGGCTGGAACAAGTAAACTGCGCGACGAGGATATTCAGGTTGCTCTTGAGCGATTTCATTATCGCAAGGAGGTGCTCCAACGAGCGAAGTCGGTTAATAGTCTTCCTGCTATTAACCGGGAATAGGAGGTTCCGATGTACGACGATAAGTATCCTCACATCGGCATGAGGCGAGAGCCAAATGTCGTAAAATAAAAAAAGCAAGACCTAAACTATGGACAAAAAAGAAAAAACACAAGAAATACCCCTTAAAACCATGGAGGGCATTTTTATTTTTGCCGACATACCATTCCCTGAAAAGGGCATAAAGAAAGCCCTAAGAGAAGCAGGGCGGCGCGATGACTTGAGTGAAAACCTTAAATTTGGCTTCATCATGGCCAAGTGCATAGTTAGTCTATACACCATCGAAATCCTCCTTAAATATGCTCATCAACAAATCGACAAAAGGGCCGGAGGAGAATTAAAAACAAAGAGGGGCCACAATATATGCAAACTTTTCGCTGACCTTCCAGAGAAAGAGCGGATAAAGATAGAATCTCTATATCAAGAAAGGGCAAAGGAAATAGTGCGCGAAAATAGAGCAGAAAAAGTAACCCCTCTAAAATCCCTGCTTGACTTTCTGGGAAAAAACCCCATTACAGATGTTCGGTATTTTTGGGACAAGCCCAATGGCAAAGGCTTGGCTTACCAGCATAATAACATGGAGGCATTCAGCTTTGCAGTGGCCATTGGCGTCTGTGGCTATCCAGCCCCTCAAAAACCTTGAAATGCTTTTCCTGGCTTCCCGCCTCTCTCCGTATTAGCCCCCTTTCCTTCTGTACAGATTCAGTATTTGCTTGACAGTCCAAGACAAAAGGAGAACGGACACTGGGGTCTCCCTCAGATTGGTTTTTACACGAAACAATCCCAAAGGAGACATTCCGATGCCCGCCATTACAGAAAATAGAAACGCAAATTGTCCCTCCTTGAGCTCGCCGAGGAACTCGGCAACGTATCGAAAGCCTGTCGTATCATGGGCTACTACCCCGACACCTTCTACAAGGTTGCCGCCCTGGCGATCAAGTCTGGCTGCGAATGGATCACGCTGGACCGGGATTTCGCCTGGTTCGAGGGGTTGCGGTGGCAGCGTCCGTCGCGAGTGGGGGAGTGCTGAGAAGAGCGGAATTTAAACGGGATGCCGCAATTGGCGTAGGCCCACTGGTTGTTGATCCCGTATTCACCGGCGAAAATATCCCCGATATTTCGAGCAATCAGGATGGGCCACATATCGGTTTGGACACTATTTCCTGCCTAAGTGCCCAAACGCATTCGGCTACAAGCCTTAATATTACACCTTAAAATTTCAAATTTCTGTCCAGCTAACCTGAGGCACCCTAGTAACGCTATCTGCAGATTGGGGGTTGACAAAAATATTTTTAATTCATATGTTTCGCGCATGCCGATGACAATCCATATCGACACCCACCTCTTTGAGGGGATCAAGGGCATCGCTGCAAACACGGTGCTCACCTTGACCGCGGTCATTGACAGGAGGCTCCGGGAATCGCTGTTCCGTTCCCGTGCTCCAGAGGGCTTCGACCCTATCGTTGTCTTTGTACGGGTCAAGGATCGCAGGACTGCCTACGCAACAAAGTATCGGCCCGAAAGAGGTCGCACACAGCACTACCGGTCACTCGACTCGACAGCCGCCCGGCTTCGGGCGGCCTTGAAAACAGCAGACACACTTGTTCTGGTAAAGAGGGCAGAGCAATGATCAAGGCTGTTTCTCTTTTTACCGGATGCGGGGGATCAGATCGGGGTCTAATCGACGCTGGTTGCGAGATTCTGATGGCAAATGATATTCTAAGCTATGCCAAAGATGTCTATGAGGCTAATTTGCCCGAAACCGATTTCAAAATCGATAGTATTGAAGAAATTAAAGATTTTCCTGTGGCAGATATTTTAGCCGGCTGCTATCCATGCCAAGGTTACTGTCAAGGCGGGGCGCGCCAAAGTGATCGTAAAATAAATCGACTTTATCGAGAATTTGACCGTGCCCTCCGACAGATTCGTCCCAAGGTTTTTATTGTGGAAAACGTACCTGGTATGGCAAGAAGCGACAATAGGCATTTTTTAAATGCTCAGCTTGTCCGTTTTCGTTCAGCTGGCTATAGGGTTACTTGGGATTTTGTCAATGCTGTACAGTATGGGTTGGCACAAGAACGGCGACGAATTTTTATAGTGGGTATCCGGTCAAATTTCGGATTGCGATATCGATTTCCTAAACCCACACACGGATCGGGATTGAAACCGGTTAGAACACAAGAAGATGTACTGAAAAAACTGGAGAAAAAATGGCCTTATGGTGAATTTTCCGATCAGGATTTTCATTGGTATTATCTATCCCGAAATCGTTATCGAGGATGGAATGAACCGAGTAAGACAATACTTGCAAATCCACGGCACATGCCATTGCATCCCATGAGTCCGCCATTAAAAAAAACGGGGAAGGATAAATGGGTTTTTCAGGGAGATCCTAAAAAGGCTCGTCGGTTTTCATACAAAGAAGCAGCGATACTTCAGGACCTCAGTGGTTGGAAATTTCCAGATACAGCCGGATTGAATAGCAAATACAAGGTTGTCGGTAATGCAGTTCCACCGATGATTTTTCAACAAATTTTCGAGGCTTTACCAAAAGAGGTATTCGCATGAAAAATTTTAAAATGTTAAATATTAACGAATTAAAACTCGATAAGCAAAATCCACGTTTGCCAATTACTATACTTCCAAGAGAAAAAAACATCATCGAATATTTAGCAAAAAAGACTAATATTGAAGATTTAATGATTTCAATTAGCACAAATAATTTTTTTAAAGGTGAAACTATTGTAGTAACTCCTACCGAAAACGGTAAGTATATAGTTTTAGAAGGTAACCGAAGACTTACCGCATTACGACTATTACAAGACCCCACCTTAGCAGGTGATATTAGTAGTATAAAAAAGATTTGGGAAAAAGCCCAATATAAGCCAGTAAAAATTTGGGCGTATATCGTCGATACAAGAGAAAATGCCCTACAATATTTAGGATTTCGTCATATTTCTGGTGTACAACGATGGGATCCTATGGCAAAGGCACGATATTTAAAATTATTATTTGACCAAATACCTGGTGAACCAGAGCAGCGATATATTACAATTGCTCGTGAAATTGGAAGTAAAAGCAATGCTGTTCGACGAAGTTTGGATGCCTTAGCAGCTTATGAAGCTATAAAAACATATGATTTCTTTGAGATTAAAGATTTGGATGAAGAAAATTTTCAATTTGGTGTCTTTTACACAGCCGTTGGAAATCTTAATATTGCTTCATTTATCGGTATCAGACACAACAATCAGCCGACTCACCCTATCGTTAATCCTGATTGTTTCAAAACAAAACCCCTTAATGATCTTACTGAATGGATATTTCAAAAAGATAGTGATGGTTACACACGTCTAGGTGAATCTCGAAATATTAGTAAATTGAGCGCAGTTGTGGCACACCCTAAGGCTTTAGAAATGCTTCGTAATGGATTGCCTTTAAAGGCTGCCTTCGATGCCACGAAAGACAATAAAGAGGAGTTCTTACAGGATATACTTATCGCCACTCAACATCTTAGAAATGCAAATTCTAATCTACATTCAGTTTCGCTCAATGATGAACAAGCCGTTAGGCGTGTCCGTGAGGCAATGAAAGTCCTTGATATAGCAATCCAACATTTAAGAGTGAATTAAGATGATTGATTTTAGATGGGATCAAGAAATCATCGAGAATGTAATTGAGTTAGCAGATTGTATCGAATTGCTGGTTGCATTTTCAGATGATACTCACGGCGGTCATTTAACGAAAGCAAATTTTATTAATCAACTTCAAAGTGAACTTGTGAATAATGCTGTATCTTTTTCGCATGGGGATGAAATAGATGATTTTAATACACCCTTTGAAGACGCAATATCCCTTATTGAACGACGTGCATCATGGCTGGGGGAAACTTATCCATTTAAATGCGAACATGATGAAATCTATTTTGCACCTTCCGATTCAAAAAAGCACTATTTATCTTATCTTTTTTTATTGGCTTGTTCGTCTCATAATCGTATTCCCCCTCTAGCCCATAATCTAAGGATCCAGTTTGAAAATCTCTGTAAAGAGGCGATGCGAGCATTGTTTCCTGATTGGGCTGAAGTTCTTCTTTTTAGCCAGAATAGTGATGATAGAAAACAAAAATTTGGATGGCCTGCTATAGAAGCTATTCCCAAATTGGCAGAAAAATTAAATACTATAGTGTATTCAGATCAGGAGCTCTCTAAAACACAACAAGAATTCGGCATCGATTTAATAGCAATTTGTTCTTTTGAAGACGCGTTAGAGTATCCATTTTTTGCTTTTGCTCAGTGCACAGTGAGTAAAGAATGGTGGAACAAAAAACATGAGGCTAAACCTTCTCATGCCTTGTCTGGATTTTTGCGACTAGATGTAGAGCCTCCTAATTTTTTCTTCATACCACATTTTCCGCGTCGTAATGGAAAAAAATGGAGTGAATCTAGGAATCATACTATCAATTGCATTTTATGTGATCGGTATAGAATATGCCGATTATTGGAAAAATCCACTACCTTCAACTATAAAAATATACCCGCTCCTATGCGTGATATTTTCAACGAAATTCAAAAATATCTGCCTTTAAATTGATGGTAAATTAATTTTTGTAACACATACTGAAATGGCTATCTATCTTCTGTGTTATCGCTTTTATCATCGTCCAATACGCGACTGATGGCAGCCTTAATTTTTCCCTCCATCCGCTCCACCAACTCCCGATTCCCGGAGACAAGAGCCTGCTCATCTTCGATTTCGGTAATGATTGCTTGCTGGGTTTCGAGGGGAGGAAGAGGAACCTGATGTTCTTCAACCACTGTCTTGCGCATTGATGGCGGTTGTGAGTCGCTAGCCCACTGAGAGATGTCAAACGAAGCCAAATAGGCGTATAAAAACTCTGGTAAGAGATTGTCTGTGTTTGAGATAATGCCCATAACGTTGTTGTCATAGGTCGATGGCCGGGTGAGAATACGCTTTTTATTCGTGGCAATAGCGGCACCAATTTTGGGAAAAATAACCGTCCTTGCTGGAAAAGCCTTCGCCTTGATTTTATGTAGATTGGCCTTGGATACTGCATTATTCCAAGACATAATTTGAACTTCGTTGCCTGACAAATTCATATCACTCACCTTTAAAAAGGGGATGGCCTCATTAGGTGTCCCTTGATAAATAGGAGGAAAACCAAATCCACTTTTCACCGATGCTATTTCTTTGATCGCCACCATCGGCCACTCAGGATCAACCACAATCTGCGGTCGATAGTTGTCAATCACCGCCCGCGCTCCGTCTATCACCCGCTGATACCCCTCAATCTCTGCCACAATTTCTTGCTGCACTTCCAGTGGCGGCAGGGGAATTTGTATATCCTTAAATGCTTTTACATCTAAATTTTTCTGTGCATGACCACGCGCACATTGGTAAATTACATCTTGAATATTGAGTAGAATATATATTAAAAATTCTTTCGTTATCCGATCATGAAAATTATCAGCAACAGAAAATGTAAAACCTGAATCCAGAAGATAAAACTTCTCACGAACAATTCGGACGCATTCTGTAGACATTGCGAATCGTGAAATCACGACATCATTTTCTCTGGTATATGTATCGGTCCGAAAACTTTCTCCACCACCACCATAAACCGGGTAAAGAGTTCCTTGATTATCTCGCTTTGTTATACGAGTACCGAATCTGATTTTTATTATTTCTCCCAATCGATATTTGGGGAAAATTGACGAGCGCTTTTCATGTTTTTTATATCTCTCCACGCTTAAATTATACTCTCCACCTGTCGCGATTTTATCCTTCTCGGCAATTAGTCGAGGCATCGCTGTGGATGCATTCGTTCTGTACTCCGTCTTGGATTCCGCCACACGGGCAGTTGGCATTGATTCGCCCGCCCGTAGCTCGCGCAGATATTCGCCAACCTCTGCCTGCACCCGCGGAAGATCATTCTTGTCGATAGGCCGCCGCTGGGCGCCGAGGTCGTACCCGTCGTTTTCCACCTTGAAAAACGCAATTCGGTCAGTCCTTTTCGCCAGCGCCTTGTCCAGCAGAAGAATAGACGTTTTGACGCCCGAATATGGCTGAAATACGCCCGCCGGCAGCGAAATGACCGCCACCAGATAATTTTCCACCAGCATCTTGCGCAGACTTTTATGGGCCTTCTGGCTCTGGAAGATGATGCCCTCCGGTACGATGATAGCGGCCCGCCCGGAAGGAGTCAAATGCTCGGCCATATAGTCCACGAACAGGACTTCGCTGCGTTTGGATTGCACGGAGAAGCGATTGTGCGGTCGAATGCCTCCCTTCGGCGACATGAAGGGCGGATTGGCCAGAATCACGTCCGCGAATTCGTTCCACCGATCCTCGCTTGTCAGGGTATCGTATTCGACGATGTGCGGATCTAAGAGGCCGTGCAGGTACATATTCACCAGCGACAGGCGCACCATGTCAGGCGAAATGTCGTACCCCATGAAATTGCCCGCAAGCTTTTTCTTTTCGTCGGATGTGAGGGTATCTTGCCCCTTGTTGTCCTTGTTGGCGCTGCAAATATGCTTATAGGACGAAATCAGGAACCCGGCGGTGCCGCAAGCCGGGTCAAGAACGGTTTCGTCTTTTTTCGGATCAACGAGGGCAACCATGAAGTCGATGATATGACGCGGGGTGCGGAACTGCCCGGCGTCGCCTTGCGAACCAAGAACCGAGAGCAAATACTCGAAGGCGTCGCCCAGCCGTTCGCTGTGGTCGTATTCGAACTCGTCAATAACTTTGAGAAATGCGCGCAGCGTTTCCGGGTCGCGGTACGGAAGGTAGGCGTTTTTGAATATCTCCCGGAATAGCGACGGGATGCCCGGGTTTTCCGGCATTCTGGTGATCGCTTCGGCGTACAGATTCAATATTTCGTGGCCTCCCAACCCGGAACGGACCAGCCGGGGCCAACCGAAGCGGGCGAATTCTCCGGCGAAAAACTTTCGCTCGCCGCCCAACTCCTCGCTCTCGGCATCCATGTCGTCCATGAACTTGTAGATCAACGCAATGGTGATCTGCTCGACCTGGCTTTTGGGATCGGGCACCTTGCCCACGAGAATATCGCGGGCAGTATCAATGCGGCGTTTGGTGGCGGCGTCCAGCATGAGATTCTATGGGGCAAACTGGTTTAGCGGGACATAATCCTTGACGTATTCGGGGATGATGTCGCGGTATCGCTGCGGAACCGCCCGAAGATCGCCCAGGGAAAAAACCGGATTGGTCGCCAAATCAGAGAAATACCGGCTGTCGATAATATGGCGAATCTGGTCGCTCGTAACGTATGCTTTGAAGTAGGTTTTGATAGCCGGGATGGATGCAGCCTCTTCAGGCTTGTAATCGGCAACAAATTTGTTGAACTCCTCTTCCAGCAGTTCCTCTTTGGATTTGAAACGCGGAATGAGGTCGAAGATTTTCTCCAGTATTTCGCGCAGGGTGAGGCGGCGATCCACCGCAGCGGCCTGGCGCAGTTTGGGAAGGTTGTAGTATTCTTCGGGCTGGTCAAAGACTTCTCTGTTCACATAATCGATCACGCGATCCCATTGCCCCGCTTCAACCGCTTGAACAATAAATTGGTTTTCCCGCACCTCGTCAGCGAATCGGTCGAAGAACATCCTGTCGATCTTCATGCCCTCGAACCCGATTTGCTCTTCCTTTAGCGTCCAGAGGCTGTCGATTCCAAGGTGCTCGTACGTACCGAAAGAGACCGCGGCCCCCTCCCCGTCGTCCACGGTGCGCGGCCCGGGCCGAGGCAATTTTAGCACTTCGTCGTAATTGAACTCGGTTTCGAAATATTCGCAGTTCGCGAAGAAGTCGAAAAGTTTGAAACTCGTTTTTTCTGGCTGCGCTACGCCGATTTTCAGGCTCTCGTCGCGAATCTCTTTGAGAAAATTATGCTTTCGAGTGCCGCGCCCCTTGATCTGGATAAAATCGGTAGGCGAGAAGATGGGGCGGAATAAACCGAGGTTGAGCAGGTCCGTGCAATCGTAGCCCGTAGTCATCATGCCGACGGTGACGCATACGCGGGCCTTGCTGGTGCGGTATTCGTCCAGAAAATTGCAGGAACCCAAAAGGTTGTTGTTGGCGAAATTGATTGTGAATTGCTGCGCCTGCGGTATCAACGAAGTGACCTGCACGGCAAAGTCTGACTGGTATTTCCCCGGGAAAAGACGGTCGGCGATCTCGTTGAGAATCTGCGTCAATTTGGCTGCGTGGTTCTGGCTGACGGCGAAAACGATGGATTTGCCAATCTCTCTGCTTACGGGGTCGCGGAGGGCGTTTTCCAGAAAGGTTTTGCAAAACAAGACGTTGGTGGCGTCGGAAAAGAATCGCTTTTCGAAGTCGCGTCTTTTGAAATCGTCTTCCTCGTTTTCTCCGGTAGCCTCCTCGTTGAACGAAACGATATATCCTTCTTCCGAAAGGAGTTGCGTGGTTATTTCCGTACGGGCGTCTACCACGGTCGGGTTGATGAGGTAACCGTCTTTTACGCCGTCGAGCAGCGAATACCGGAACGTGGGCTGCCCGCTCTCGCAACCGAAAGTGCGGTACGTGTCGAGCAACAATCGGCGTTCGGTTGCGCGCGGATCGCGGACAGAGGAATTTTCCTTGTCCACGCCTTTCAAGTAGTCGCGGGGCGTGGCGGTGAGGCCGAGTTTATAGCCCACGAAATAATCGAAAACCGCCCGGGCGTTTCCGCCGATGGAGCGATGTGCTTCGTCCGAAATGACCAAATCGAAGTCCGTGGGCGAGAAAAGCTGCTGGTATTTATTGTTGAACAACAGTGACTGGACCGTGCTGACGACGATTTCGGCGCGGCGCCAGTTGTCCCGATTTTCCTTGTAGATATGCGTCTCGAAATCTGCCGAGAGCAGCCCGGTAAAGGCTTTATATGCCTGGTTTTCCAGTTCGAGGCGGTCTACAAGGAAGAGTACGCGCTGTGCGTTGCCGCTGCGCAGAAACAGTTTGATTACCGCCGCCGCCGTAAGCGTTTTGCCCGTGCCGGTCGCCATTTCGAAAAGAAATCGGCTGTTTCCCTCCTTCACCGACCGTTGCACGGCATGGATGGCCTGCAACTGATAATCCCGAAGGAATCGTAGCTCGTTGGCCTCAATATAGGCATCGCGTTCGGATTCGATTTTCCAACCAGCTTCGGCAGCATAGTTGGGACGCTGGGTAAGAACAATGTAGTCGCTTTCGACTTTTTCGGCGATTAGACGCTGGGTATCGGGAACGCTTCGCTTGCGGCGTTCGCCCACCGAATCCGGGAAGGGAAATGCCGTAAGCTGGTAGGGATTTCCCTGCTCAATGTCCCAGAAATAATGCAGATTCCCGTTAGAAAGGATGACAAAGCGGCAGTTTTGCGAGCGGGCGTACCTGCGGGCCTGCTCCTTGCCAATCAGGGGCTCTTTTTTCTCCGATTTAGCTTCAAGGACAATAAGCGGGAAACCCTTTTCGTCCAGAAGCAGGAAATCGACAGATCCCCGGGATGTCTTCTCGAAATCGTTGCCGAGAGCGTCGATATCGGAATTTTTGATGGTGACGCCGACTTCAAGGGCAATATTGGCGGGCTTGTCCCCGTCAGGGAAAAAACGCCAGCCGGCTTCTTCCAGCAATCGGTTTATTTTGATTCTTGCAGTGGCTTCGTTCATTATCCATTCATACTGGTCGGAAAATCTTCCCCCGCAGGTGCAACCCAGGCGCTCATTCTGATTTCATCTATCAGGCGAAAATACTTTCATACCTCCCTCAGCCCAATTCGTTCTATAATCTTTTGCGCCAGCGCCCGCCGCGCCCTGGGCCTGAATAGCGTATCAGGTCCCGTACGCGAATTCCGCCCCGATCTTCCACACGCCCTTCTCGCGAAACGCGGGAATGGTCTGGCGGCGAGCGGCATTAGTAACCGCAGGCGCCGAAAGCCCGTGCTGCCTGATGTAATCCGACAACCGGACAATGACCTCTCCCCGCAAATAACTCAGCCTTTTGTGCAGGGACTCTGTGAGCGCCGCCGCCAGCATGTCTTCCATCGTCTTCGTCGCCTGGCGATTGTCGTATTCCCTGAATGCCCGATAGTACCGTTCTTTATCCGCATTGCGAAGAATAAGACGCGGCAGGCCGAGTTGGATGAGTTGAAAATTTATGAGTACGCGCCCCAGGCGACCGTTGCCGTCGCAAAAAGGATGGATGTTCTCGAAATCAAGATGAAACCGGGCAATCTTGTCAAGGAAGTAGGAGCCGAGATCGCTGGAATATTCGGCGAGCAGATCGTCCATCATGCCCTCCACGCGTTCGGGCGCGGGCGCAATGTGCATCCCCACGCGCACGTATTCCCCCGGCTGGCGAAAACGTCCGGCGATGCCGTCGTCAATACCGCCGATGAGCATTCGATGCAAACGGAGTATCAGGTCTTTGCTTAACTCGCTGCTCCTGGCTTTGGCGCGTTTGTATTCCATGACGCGGGCCAGGTTCTTTGCCTCGAAGATTTCCCGTACAGACACGTTGCGGGAAAGCATCTCCTCCAAAAGGATTCGCTCCGTCTCCTCAAGCGTAAGGGTTGAATTCTCGATCGCGTTCGAGTTGTACACCGTCTCGGCAATCTCCACTCCGTCGATCATGGCCAGTAACGCTTCCTTGCCCCGACGCAAAGTATCGTACGCCCGCTTCAGGTCCTGGATACGGTTTTGTATGGGCCGGGTAATCGCCATGTCGTTATGGCATCGCATTCACGATAAATGGGTAAATATTCGTGAATAAACTCCTCAAAAAGGGTTTCATTCACGCTTTTTTTGGAAAAATACGTTTATCGACAACCAGCCAGTCGCCCGAAGGTTTCCCGAAAAACGTGTGGGCTTCTATGCGGCAAAGAGGTTTGACGGGGCTACATTCTTGACGTATTCGGGAATGATGTCGCTGGCCGGAATATCTTGCCGCGCAGGCGCAATCGAGACGTTCATCCTGATTGTACCCTTCAGGCGAAACGTACTTTCATGCCTCCCTCAGCCCAATTCGTTCTATAATCTTTTGCGCCAGCGCCCGGAAATCCTGGCGGGCATCGTTGGTTGCCGCTGCATGGCTGCCAATGGCTCCGTCGGCTGGGGTCAGATGAAAGATGGGTTTGCGGGCCTCCTGCGCCATCGGGACCAGGCTTCGATAGTGTTTCACGGTGGCGAGGGCGTGTTCCGGATCCTCTGTCGGCTTCGCGGGATACGGTCCCTGTTGGTCGTCAAGTAGATTGCGGGCGTATTCTTCCGGCATGCGGTTCACCCACTTGTCATATGCTCTCACGGGACGGTTAAGGCGAACGCTGTGTTGCTGCACCACATAGCCGACGGGCTCCATTTCCCCATTGGGCAGCGAAATTTCCGGTTCTTTCCAGTAGTTTTTGCGCTGTTGCCAGTCCTGCCGCCACCCATTCAGCGTGGGGCCAAGATTGCGCAGGCCCTGGAGCGAAAACAGATCGGCGCCCAGCGGAACGACAATGTAATCGGTGGCGATCAACGCAGAACGATTAATAGCGCCCAGGTTGGGCCCGACATCGGCCAGAATAACATCGGCGTCCATCTGACTTGCCCCGGACTGCATAACCGTCGAAAATGCGGTCAAAATACGGAAGGGGCGATATAACTCGCTCGACCCCAATGCGTTGGGCCATTCCGACGAGAGGGTATCTTCGAATCCCGCCAGCGCCAGGTCGCCAGGTATCAGCGCCAGACAACCGGGTATCAGGCTTGGTTCTGGAATAGGCGTAAGCATCGGTTCTCTGATATCGCCCACGCGCGTCAAGGGTTGAACACATTGCAAAATGGTCTTTGCAGGCGCCTCGTTTTCGCTATGCCAGAGCGCTTCCAACTGATCCTCTTCCAGAAACGCCGCCGTGAGGTTCGCTTGCGGATCAAGGTCGCAGGCCAGCACCTGATAACCCATATCGGCCAACATCCACGCGAGATGGTAAACCAGCGAGGTTTTACCGACGCCGCCCTTGTTGTTGAAGAACGTCAAAACGGGAACGCTCATCGTTCTGTCTCCTCCGGGTTTTTCCTGCTCCTGATTGTTACGGACACAACGGAATCTGAAACATTGAATTCGGGTTCTGGATGTCCAGCCTCAACCAATAGCCTTTTCGCGATAGCTATTCCTACCCCGAAACGCTGCACATGTCCCAGGGTTTTCATCGCATCCGCCAGATTCGGGTTGCGATAATCAACCAATCCCGGCTCTCCGAAACGCTCGCTTGTAACTGCGCCGAATGCGCCGCCGGGATTCGTTACCTCAATACGGTCATTGAACCAGTAGACATGAATCGGCGCATTGGTCGCTTCGTACGTCCGATGCATCACGGCGTTACGAGTGATCTGCTGGAGCGCCGCCATGGGATATGACTCCGTTCGTTTTTCAAGGTTGTGCGTTGTAATATCCACAGATGTACGATTATGGGCGGCCAGTTTTTCTTCGAGATCGCGAAGGAGTTCTGGAACCGCCCCGCGTATTTCTTTGGCGTCGATTATTTCGTCCGTCAATTCGTTGCCATTGATTCTGAGAAACTGTACGTAGGCGCCGGGCAGAAAATCCTGCGGATTTTTTCCGATAGCGAGAATGCCCAGCACGGTTGGCGTGGATTGATCGGCGGCGGCAATCATTTTCGTCGCCGCCAGTTGTTCTTCCGTGCTGCGGTCGTTGGCAGCCAGCACCTCGTTCGAAAATGCACGAGGCAGATATTCGTTTTCGAAACGAGTCAGGTTCAGATCGGATACGCTGGCCGTAGGAACGGGATGAATATCGAACGGAATATCTTTATGCCGCCGCTTTTCGTTGAGAATACGTTCCTCCTGCGCCGTAGCGATACCCTGGCGCGACCCGATCCGGGTATAGATGGTCCCTTTGTACCGGACGGGCGGCGAGTTGGACGGCTGCACGGCGACGACAGCTACTTCCTTGCCTTGCAGGACGTATTTATGCACCGTTAGCGAGGGCGGCGGCACGATATTGCCGTCCGTTTTCATATCGGCCAACTGCTGAAGAAGCCGATCTGTGATCGAAAGGTCGCCTATGGCTCCATCGTCTCTTACGCCTACCAGAATAAGGCCGGGCTCTTCGTGCCCAGGCAAATCGTTGGCGAAAGCACAGATAGCCTGCCTGATCCGGACAGGAGCTGCGCCAAGCAACGATTCCTTGAACTCGACTCGGTCCGACTCGCCCGCCGCAACGATATCCAGTAATTGTTCTTCCGTAAAGTCCGCCATAACCCTGATTGTCTTGCCGTGTTCGACATACTGGCTGCGCGTTCCTTATTCATATTCCCGCCCCGCCCGGTTCCGCTGCGCGCGACGATTCCCCGAATTCGGTACCTTGCAAACAGGCCGCAACTTTGCCCGCCGCCATTTCCCCAACCCGATTCGCAACGCCCGCAACGCCATGTCCTTTCCGCTCCTTGCCCTGTTGACGAGTCTGCTGACCCTGCCGGGCCTTGCGCTTGCGGCATACGGCGCGGAGACCGCCGCAGCCCCCGCAAACCCGGGCGGCGCCGCAAGCGATACGCTGCGCGTCCTGTCGTTCAATATCCGGTACGACAACCCGGACGACGGCCCGGACGCCTGGCCCCATCGCAAGGAAGCCGTGGCGAACCTGATCCGGGACCAGCAAGTAGACGTCGCGGGCCTTCAGGAGGCACTGAAAGGACAAATCGACGATTTGCAAGCCTTGCTCCCCGAGTACGCCTGGCTGGGGGTGGGCCGCGAAGACGGCGCGGAGCGGGGGGAGTTCGCCCCGATTTTCTACCGGCGAGACCGGCTGGACACCCTGCGTTGGGGCGCATTCTGGCTTTCCGAAACGCCGGATATTCCCGGAAGCCGGTCCTGGGACGCGGCGCTGGAGCGCATCGCCACCTGGGCGGTATTGCGCGACCGGCAAACCGGCGAAGCGTTCCTCGCGGCCAATACGCATTTCGACCACCGGGGGGCCGAAGCCCGAACCCGTAGCGCGGAACTGATCGCGGAGCGTCTCGGAACCCTGGCCGCCGCGCATGCAGAAGAGGCGAACAAAGAGGCCAGGACATTGCCCGTCGCGCTCACGGGGGATTTCAACGCCCGGGAAAACAGCGCGCCGTACGCCGTGCTCGCCAAAGCGTTTTCCGACGCCCTGTACGCTTCGGAACAGCCCCACGAAGGACCCCTGTCCACCTGGAACGGGTTCGAGGCCATTGCGCCCGGCGCGCGCATAGACTACGTCTTCGTCAGCGTGGGCGTATCCGTATACGCCCACCGCATCCTGCCGGACAAGACCGCCAGCGGACGCTTTCCGTCCGACCACCTGCCGGCGCTGGCGGAAATCGGATGGAAATAGCCTGCGCGGCGGCCTTGCCGGCGCAAACCCGGCGGGCGGGCGGCCCCGTCAACCAGTAAAGTACAGGTACGCCGTCAGGATCAGGACCAGCACAAGCACGGTGAACAGCACGTCTTTCCAGTCCCAGCTGGACCGCGAACTGGACCGGTGCTCTTCCGTAAGCGTACCGAAGGTGAGGCCGCTGATCTGTTCGTACGCCGGGGGCCGCGTCAAGTAACTGACGCCCACCATGGCCAGTATGCAAACGAGGAAGATCAACAGGCTGTAGTACTGGAAGAAGATGTTGTTCACGATCCACAGGAAAGAGCCCTCGGCATAGGCGAAATCGTCCATCAGGGCGACGGGCGTATCCACCGCCAGCCGGAACAGGCCAAGCGCGAACCCGACGAGCAGGGCGGCGAGGCATCCCTCCTTGTTCAGCCGCTTGTTGAAAATGCCCAGGAAAAAGACCACGAAAATGGGCGGCCCCAGGTAGGCCTGCACGCCCTGCAAATAGTCGTACAGGCCGCGTCCTCCCTGGATAACCGGAATCCACGCCAGGCCTATCACAACCATGGCCCCCGTGGCGATGCGCCCCATCCACACCAGATGCCGCTCCGACGCGCCGGGACGCAGACGGCTGTAGAAATCCATGGTGAAAAGGGTGGACGATGCATTGAAAACGCCCGCGAGGGAACTCATCAGCGCCGCCAGCAGGCCGGCCACCACGATTCCGCGAATCCCCACGGGCAAAATGTGCGCCACGAGCAAGGGCAGCGCGGCCTGGGCGTTTTCCGTGACCAGTTCGCCCTCGGCGTTGAACATCGCGTCGCGGATGGACTGAACCTCGCCGGACTTCGCCAGCGCAAAGGCAATGATCCCGGGGATGATGAAAATAAAGACCGGGAGCAACTTCAGAATGGCCGCGGCGATAGAGCCGCGCCGCGCCTCGGTTTCGTTGGGAGCGCCCAGGACGCGCTGTACGATGTATTGATCGGTGGTCCAGTACCAGAGGCCAATGATCGGCGCGCAAAAAAGCATCCCCAGCCAGGGGTATTGGTTATTGAAATACCACGCCATCTGACCGCCTTCCCGAATCGGGGCCCAGGTGGCGCTGATCCCTTCGGGCACCAGCGGCTTCCACAGATTGAACATTTCGGGTCCGACGATGGCGCGGAGTTCGCCCCAGCCCCCGATAGCCTGCAACCCGAAAACGAGCACCAGAAACGAACCCAGCACCAGAATAACGGTTTGCAGCGCCTCGGTGTACGCCACGGCGCGCAACCCGCCCAGCACGCTGTAGGCGCCCGTGAACAGGATCACCAGAATGGAGCCCAGCCAGAAACTGTTCATCCCCAGGAAATTGATTTCCGGCAGCAGTACGCTGAACACCACGCCGCCCGCAAAGATGCCCACGGCGATCTTGGTCAGGACGTAGGCTACGAGGGAAATGACCGACAGGAGCGTACGCGAGGCGGGAGAGAAACGCCGTTCCAGAAACTCCGGCATCGTGAACACTTTCGACCGCATGTAGAACGGAGCCATCACCCATCCCAGCACGAGCAGGCACCAGGCGTGCAATTCGTAGTGCGCCAGCGCGACGCCATCGGTGGCCCCGGAACCGGCCAGTCCGACAAGGTGCTCCGAACCGATATTCGAAGCGAAAATGGAGGCGCCCACGACGAACCACCCGAGGTGGCGGCCTGCGAGAAAATAATCCGTCGTGGTGTCCGTTTTTTGTCGGATCACCCACCAGGCCAAGCCTAATATCACCATGAAATAGGCGGCGATGATGATCCAGTCCAGCGTTGCCAGTGTGCTCATGTTGCGGGTTCCGGAAGTAATTTGTATGAATTGGATGAATTTTCCGCGCTTTTAAGGAATCATGCCGCTTCCTTGTTCCGCGCGGGGCGCAGGGCCGTCGTTTCCCGGCGTTTGGGCATGCCCGAAAAACACCGGTTAAATAATTAAGGTCGGCGTTTTGCGCGCCTAAATAAGTAAGGTTCCCGTTGCGGAGGCCTGCCGCGCTGCTTTGTCATGCCTTGCCCGCGCGCGCCGCGTACGCCGCCGAGCGTCGTGGACCGAATCGGCGGCCTGCATGGGTACTTTCTGGGGTCGTTCCTTCGTACCTTATCGATTCGAACCGTCCTTGCCCCGAAACCTTCCTTGCTGCGCCGTCCATGTCCGATTCCTATTGTCCGCAACCCGAAGACAAATTCACGTTTGGTCTCTGGACCGTCGGAAACGTAGGCCGCGACCCGTTCGGAGAGCCGACGCGCGCCCCCTTCTCTCCTGTCGAAATCGTGCACATGCTGGCCGACGCGGGCGCCTACGGGGTCAATTTTCACGACAACGACCTGGTGCCAATTGACGCGACGGCCCGGGAACGGGACAAGATTGTGCGCTCCTTCAGGCAGGCGCTGGGCGACCGCGGCCTGAAAGTCCCGATGGCGACCACCAACCTGTTCGCGGACCCGGCGTTCAGGGACGGCGCCTTTACCGCCAACGATCCGGCCGTTCGGGCGTACGCCCTCCATAAAACAATGCGGGCCATAGACCTCGGCGTGGAATGCGGAGCCACGACGTATGTCTTCTGGGGCGGTCGCGAAGGAACCGAGTCCGACGCCACGAAGAATCCGGTGGATGCGCTGGGCTGGATGCGGGAAGCCCTGAATTTTCTGTGCGAATATGTGGTGGACCAGGGGTATGACCTGCGTTTCGCGCTGGAGCCGAAGCCGAACGAGCCGCGCGGCGACATATATTTTCCCACGGTAGGCTCCATGCTGGGTTTCATCGCTACGCTGGACCTTTCCGAGATGGTGGGCGTGAATCCCGAGGTGGCCCATGAACATATGGCGGGCCTGAACTTCACGCACGCCGTGGCGCAGGCATGGGATGCCGGCAAACTGTTCCACATCGACCTGAACGACCAGAATCCGGGCCGCTACGACCAGGATTTCCGGTTCGCCGCGCACAACGTCAAGCCTGCCTTTTTCCTCGTCAAACTGCTGGAGGAGGTGGGCTACGACGGCCCGCGCCATTTCGACGCGCACGCCTATCGCACCGAGGACGCCGAAGGGGTCAAGGACTTCGCGCGCGGGTGCATGCGGAGTTACCTGATCCTGAAGGAAAAGGCGCAGGCGTTCGCCGAAGACGCGACGATTCAGGGACTGCTTGCCGAGGCGCAGCAAGCCTCCGCCGATTTTCCGTCGTATGCGGAAGGCTATTCCCGCGAGACGGCGGAAGCGTTGCGGGCGCATCCCTTTGACCGGGGCCAACTGGCCTCCCGGGGCCTCGCCTACGAAAAAATCGACCAGTTGGTTACCGATCTCTTGCTTGGCGTACGTTAACGAGCCTGTTGCGGGTTTCGCCCGCCTCGCCGCCCCGCCAACCTCCACCCGTTCCTGTTTCATTTCCTTGCAAACGCTACCATGTCCTCCCGTTCTTCTTCCAGCTATCAGTCCGACGCCCTGCGCACCTTGTCCCGACAGTTTCATATAGGCGACGGCGGCGACGAAGGCGCCGTATCGCCCGAATTGCTGCACGGGGCCATCGGCCTCGCCACCGAGGCGGGGGAACTGCTGGACGCCATCAAGCGCGCGCTCTACTACGGAGGCACGCTCGACAAGCCCAACCTGGTCGAGGAATTGGGCGATCTCGAATGGTACATGGCCGTGATCCGGGACGCGCTCGGCGTCGATCAGGAAGAAGTGCAACGCATCAATATTGCGAAGCTACGGGCGCGCTATCCGGAAAAATTCACTACGAAAGAGGCCTACAACCGGGACCTCGGCCGGGAGCGGGAGATCGTGGAAAGAGGATAGCGAGGCGGGCGTTCGCGTAGCGGCGGGAAGCGCGAGTCCGAACGCGCAGCGTATTTCCAAAAATACAAGGCTGCCACGTACGCTTTGCCAGCGCCCTCTATATTTTCAGTTCCTTGAACCGTCTCGCCTGGGCCTCAATGGCCGGTTCGGCGGCGAGCCGCTCCACGCTGGAGGCGCCGAAAAATCCAACGACGCCTTCCGTATGATCGAATATGTACTGCACATCGCCCGGCTCGGCGATAGGACCGCCGTGACATAGCACGAGAACCTCGGGATTGACCGCCTTCGCGGCGTCGTGGATGGCCTGTACGCGCTTTGCGGATTCCGCAAGCGTCGGCGCCGTGGCGGGATTCACCCCGATAGACCCCTTTACGGTCGTATTCATATGGGCCACGACGATATCCGCCCCCGCCTCGGTCAGGGCGGCGGCCTGCGCTTCGTCGAAGGCGTACGGACACGTGAGCATGCCGAGTGCGTGGGCCTGCCGGATCATCTCGATTTCGAGGTCGAAGCTCATGCCCGTCTCCTCCAGAATCTGCCGGAAATTCCCGTCGATCACGCCTACGGTGGGGAAATTCTGGACCCCGTCGAACCCCATTTCCTTCAGTTGCTTCAGGAAAACAGGCATCAGCCGGAAGGGATCGGTGCCGCATACGCCCGCCAGCACGGGCGTGTCCCGGACGACCGGCAGCACCTCCCCGGCCATGTCCATGACAATGGCGTTCGCATCCCCGTAGGCCATGAGGCCCGCCGCGCTGCCCCGGCCCGCCATGCGATAGCGCCCGGAATTATAAATGATGATGAGATCGACGCCGCCGCGCTCGGCGAACTTGGCGGAAATGCCGGTTCCTGCGCCGGCGCCTATGATCGGTTTGCCGGTCCCCGCCTGATTGCGAAGGCGTTGCAGGCATTCTTCGTATGGAATAAAGGGCATGGGTATATGATTTTACGTCATCAGGGCGACGAGCCGTTCGAAAACCGCGTCGGCGAAGGCCGTATCGTTGATGTGGAGGTCCAGTTCCACGAGTTCGACAGGGGGGCGTACGCGCTCGCGCAGCGCGGCGAACAGGGCGGCGTTCGCTGCGGGATCATGGAACGGTTCGCCTTCCCGGTCGAGCATGCTTACCCCCTGAAGCGGCAGCATAAGCGTCACGGGTCCCGTCGCCTTGTTCAGGTTTTCCGCAATGCGCCGTCCGATTTCCCGACATTCTTCGGCGGTCGTGCGCATCAGGGTTACGTTGGGGTTGTGCCGATACAGCGTGCGCCCGCGAAAAGATTCGGGCACGGTGTGCAAAGCCCGGAAATTCACCATGTCGAGCGCGCCGCACGAAACAACCTGGGGAATGCCTGCCTCGCCCGCCGCCGTAAGGCGATCCGGCCCGGCGGAAAGCACCCCGCCCACGACCTCGTCGCACCATTCCGTGGTGGTCATATCCGCCACGCCCGCCACATAGCCGTCGGCGATCAATCCTTCCATCGAGCGCCCCCCGGAACCGGTGGCGTGAAATACGAGCATTTCGTATCCGGCCTGTTCCATGCGTTCGCGAATCCTGCTGACGCAAGGGGTGGTTACGCCGAACATGGAGGCGGCCACGATGCGGCGGTTTGTCGCAGCGGGCGCCTCCTGTCCAACCATGCCGCAAATGGCCCCGGCGGCATTGGAGAGAATACGGCGGGACAACAGGTTCAGGCCCGCAATATCTACCGGCGAATACATGAGCGTTACGTCCTTTACGCCAACATACGGCGCCACGTCCCCCGACGCGACGGTGGAAACCATCAGCTTCGGAACGCCTGTGGGCAAGGTCTGCATCGCTGCCGCGGCAATGTTCGTGCCGCCGCCTCCGCCAAGCGCCAGCGCGCCGTGGAACCGGCCCGCCTCGTACAATGGCGGCGCAAGTCGGGATGCCCCCCGAATCATGACGTCCACAGCTTCTCCCCGATCTCGCCGCGCCCGCAACGCTTCGAGGGAATCGCCCCCGGCGGCGGCGACCTCGTCCGCCGAAATGTCCGGCGCGAACCCGGGTTCCCCCAGTACGCCCGCATCCATCGTCAGCGTATCGAAGCCCCGATCCCGGATGAGATCGCGCACATACTCGTATTCCGTGCCTTTCGTGTCGAGCGTGCCGATGAGCAAAATCGTCCGGGGCATGGCCGCCGCGAGGGATCAGTTCGAGGAAGGGTAGCGGATGGGCGTTTTGAGGGCGCGCCAGGGCGCTTCCTCGTACACATCCACGGTGGCGGGACCTTCGAAGGTCGCCGGAGACAGGATTGCGAGAAAAACAAGCGTTTCGTCGCCCGCATTCCAGGTGGCGTGCACCACGTCTCTGGGAATGTGCGCCATGTCGCCGGCGCCAAGCAAGCGCTTTTCCTCGGCTACCCATTGCTCCGCCGTTCCAGAAATCACGTAGATGATTTCTTCGAGCGCCGGATGGCGATGAAACTGGTGCGCATCCCCGGGCGGCATACGCACCCGCACCATAAGGAGGTTTTCGGCCTCGGTCAATCCGGGTCGGCATAGCCAGTGATGAGGCCCCCAGGGGACTTCTTCCACCACCGCTTCCGAGGCGGTAACGAAACGCAAAATCTGGTCGCGAGACATGGTTTTGATCAGAGTATCCTTAATTATCTCCTTCCGGTTCGCGCTCCGGGTCCAGCGAAACCAGTACGCCTTGCATCGCCACATAATGGCCCGCATAGGTGCAAATGAAGGGGTAATCGCCGGGCGGCGGCATCGTGAACGTGACTTCGACGGTTTCTCCAGGCCCCGCCGTGGGAGTCCAGGCAATGATCTTTTCCTCGTGCTCGAGCGGAATGTAATCGTGCTCCGCCGCCGCAAGCGCGGCCAGGCCCACCGGATTAACGTATTCCCACTGTTCGAGCACCACCACGTTGTGCGTCATGGCCGGCGAAGTGGCGTTATTCACGAACCGGATCGTTACGGGCTCGCCTGCCGTCGCCTCGATAAACCGGGCGTCGAAGGCCATATCGTCCCCTGTGGAAGCGATCGTAATCACCCCGTCGCGGTCCGGGCGCTTGCCGCCTCGCGAAGCGCCGGCGCCTTCCGCGGCGCCCCCGGCCCTGTCCATCGTGGTTATTTCTCCGTCCAGCATGCCGCTCATGCGGTGAAACGCCACATGTCCGACGGCTTCCTTGACGGCACCAGTCAAGGCGTCCGCATTGTTGGCGGCCCGCAGAAAACCTCGGGCGTGTTGCGCGCCCGCCGCCGTGGCGGCGTGCGGAATCCAGGCGTCCTGCGCATTTTCGGGCGCGGCAAGCATGGCGAAGACGGCGGCCCCGGTGGCGTCGGACGGGGGGCTGTCTGCGAGCGCAAGCAATGCAGCCAGCCGGACGCGCGCGTCTTCGTCTTCCAGCGCCGCGTGCGCCGCGAGGGCGTCGCGCGTGGCGGCGGAAGGCGGCAATGCCTGCGCGGCGGCGCGGCGCACGGCGGCAGAGGGATGGCCCAGCGCTTCCGCGGCGACCGCGAAGGCTTCGCCGTCCGGGCTGTCCAGCATGCCCAGGCCGTGGAGCGTCCACAGGGCGTGCACCGCGCCGGGGTTCAGTCCCAGCCTGTCCATGGACGGATCGCGCACCAGGTCGTACAAATCCGCCGCCACGTTCTGCTCGCCACGGTCTACAAGAAGGCGCTGCGCGGTTTGCCGCCAGAACATGTTGTCGTTGCGAAGCGCGGCGACGAGTTCCTGCGGCGAGGCGCCGGAGAGGTCCATGGCTTCGCCCGAAGCGGCGTCCTTGTGCACGATACGGTAAATGCGGCCATGCTCGCGGTCCCGCAAATCGGTTACGTACGCATTGTTTTTCCCGTGCTCCCAGCCTTCCCGGAACGGACCAAGATTATGTTGCGGGATGTAATTATACCAATCCACCATCCAGAGCGCGCCGTCGGGACCCACCTCGGCAAGGATGGGAATGGTCCATTCGTCGTCGCTCGCGAGCATGTTCCATTTGTTGAGCGCCTTGTAGTCGCTGCCGTCCGGCTCGATAGCGAATCGGCCCAGCGTACGGACCGTGGGGCCGGCGACGAACGCAATGCGATTCCAGTATTTCTCGGGGAAATCGCGCGCGGTATACAAGGCGTGTCCGGACCCGGCGGTATAATTCCCTTTCCAGTCCCCCTGACGGGTGCGGGTGGTCACGGGATGGACGCGGCGGTCCTCTGCAATGGTTCCGAGCCGCTCGGGCGCCCAGCCGCGCACGGCCTCGTAGTACCGGTTTGGAATCGGCATGTAGACGCTGGGATTGTTGTTGGCTGTCGAAGCAAAGGGAATTCCCTCCTCGCTAAAGCCGAACCCCCAGGTGTTGTTGTTCGTCATGCGCACGAATTCCAGTTGGGATCCGTCCGGTTTGAATCGGAAGAAACCCATCGGGAAACGGTGCGATTCGCCGCCGACCACGCCCTCGAAGCCCGAATACCCCACCACGCCCCATATCCAGTTGTCGAAACCCATCCGGATATTGTTGGGGCCCGCATGCGTGTCGAACGTTCCCCAGCCCTCGAACAGCGTTTCCCGCACGTCGGCCTTGTCGTCCCCGTCCGTATCCTTCAGAAAAAAGGTGTACGGCGCCTGCACCACCACGACGCCGCCGTTCGCAAAGGCGAAGCCGGTGGGGATGCTCAGGTTTTCGGCGAACACCTTGAACGCGTCGGCCCGGCCGTCCCCGTCCGTGTCTTCGAGAATGGTGATGCGGTCGTTGCCCTGGCCGACCTCTTCCTGAAGCTTGTTCGGATAATCTATGGTTTCTGCAATCCATAGCCTGCCGCGTTCGTCCCACGCCATATAGATGGGTTTGACGATGTCGGGCTCCGCCGCAAAGAGTTCGACCTCGAACCCCGGCGGCGCGACCATGCGGGACATGGAGGTTTCAATGTCCACGGGCAACTGCATGGGGCGCAGTTTGCGCTCGTTTTCCGGGTTCGAATTGTATTCGAGCGAAGGCAATACCGCATCGACGTATTCGTACGGCATGGATCGGGGAGCGACGTCGAGCGCCCAGTCTCCGGCGGTCCATTTTATGCCCCGCGCGACCAGTTGCTGAAAACCCGGCTGCGACCAGGTCCGTTCGTCGTGTCCCCAGGCTGTGTAAAATACGCGCCCTTCTCCATGCGTCCGAACCCAGGTCCACGGCTCCACGTGATCCCCTTCGCGGCGCACTTCCAGCACGGTACGGTCGGGGTTGTGCTGCTTGTGGACGTACGTTTCGTCCCAACTTTCGAATTCCGGTACGCCAAGGATAGCGGGGTGGGCCGCCTCGGTGCGTTCCGTCCGCACCACGCCAACGCCATGGCGGTCGAAAGCGGCCCCCACCAGCGCGATGTACGCCTCCGAGTTGCGGAACATGCCCGAGGCGCAATGCAGCGCAACGAATCCGCCGCCCTCCGCGACATAATCCAGGAGGGCCTGTTCCTGCGCGGGCGTCATTTCCATATAATTGGCGTAGAAAACGACCGCGTCGAACTGGCGCATATGTTCGAGGTTGATATCCTCGACTTCGTCCGTATAGAAAATGTCCACGCCCGTCTGGTACAGCGTGGAGATGACAATCTGGGCGCGAGAGGCGGGCTGGTGGTGCCCGTCGTCGCCGAGGAACAGGACGGACACGGTGGATGGGGCGTCCGGGCGAGACGCGGGCGCCGCGGCGACGGTCGAGCAAAAAACAGCGGCAAGCAGGAGCAGGCCTGCGAAAGGAAGGCAAGGGCGCATGGCGGGGGCGGCGCTTGTGGATGATAGCGATGCGGCGCGCGGAAAGCGCGGCGGACGGCGGGCGCCCGCTGCGTTTCCGAATCCGGCGCGAAACACAAGGATACTTCCTGCCGCGTTAACGCGCAAGAGGCGGGAGAGGATGTAGAGTAGATCAGGCGGAGAGATCGAAGGGAAGATCGCTGATGTCGCGCAAACGACTTCCTTCGACCAGCGTATTCAACAGATCGATGTCTGTTTCGCTGGATGTCGCCGCCTGCAATTCCGATAACGCAAAATGGTAAACGCAATCTATATCTCCTGTCCCCAAGGCAAGCGACGCAAGTCGGCTGGGCAGCGGTTCGGCAGTCACGACCACTATGTGGGGAGATTTACCCTTTCGATTGCGAATCAGGTTCAAGCCCTCGGTACGCGCATTCTGCGACCGATCGCTACGAAGCGTCCATTTACACGATACGCTCGCATGTAAAATATTCCAGTCCGAATTGGACTTGCGCAGGGGCGTATGGGCTGCTATATTCGCGTCTCCCACAAGCATATCGCAGGTATTGATCGTGTCATTGCCGACGGGTTTTCGAGAGACCACGATGTCCGGCGTTACAATATAATCGCTGAATACCGTTCTTAATTCCCGATGGGTTTCGATCAAGCGCGACACATCCGCCAGATGCCGATATTGCTCGAAACGCTGAATGTTCTCGCCGAGCGAGAATTCCCAATCTCCAGGGCGCATATGTTTTAGCAATACGAATGCCTCGCGAAGGAAATCGCGAGTTATTTCCTCGAATTTCTGCCCCGCCGTTTGTCCCGGAATATGTCCCTTGACCGGTTCGAGGCCGATGCGTTCAATAATGCCCTTCGCGGTTTTAACGCTGGACCTGCTACCGCCATCGGCATTGTTCGGAGCGCCGGATTCGTTTACGCGAAGCACATGCTTGAACAGGGTATCGTGATATGCCTCCCGAAGCCTGCCGATTTTCCCCTTAGTCATGGCTTGCGCAGTCCGATTACGTATTCTTCGTGCATGCGTTCTTCAATCTGCGATTGCCGAGCCTTGCCCCAACGAGCGGGCATCATGCGTTTGTCGCGGTCAAGCCGCCGAACGCCGATGCCTTCCAGCCTAAAGCCAATATTTTCTCCTATTGCGGCAAGTCCTTTGTGCGTTTCCACATCTATGCCGCGCAATACAGACGTGCCGACCACAATGACAGCTGCCTTTTCCTGTTTCAGTACCCGATGCATTTCCCGGATCACAGCGCGCATTTCGCCAAAATATCGCCGCAACACCGCCGATTTTTTCTCATCGACCTGCCCCAGCGCCACGAGCGTCGATTCGCATTGTTCCGGCAACGACGCATACGATTTTTCGCCCAGCGCGTCATGTCCGAGATACTGTTTCCTGATATTGGTCAATTCGTCTATTGGCCAGCCCAGCCAGACCAGGGAAAACTTATGCGCGCGCATATAGTCGATGGCGTTGTTGGCGTAAGGAGGAGAGGTTACGATCAGATCGACGCTTTCTGCGGGCAATCCGGTGTTGTCTGCGGCAGCCTCAAAAACGTCCGCCCTGCAAGAAGAGACCATATGCTTGCCGCGCGCTTCGCCGTTGCCCTTGCAGGCGTCCGGGATATCCGTACGATTCGCGTAAGCGCCGGGTCCGTTGCCGCCGGCATGAGAACGCAGATTGTTTTTCAGTCGTTTCTCGAATTCCGGGAACGCGGAATTCGGATTTTTGTCCATGACCCGGTGAGGCCGGGTATGGGCAAGATCCCGAGCCAGCGAAACGCCGCCGGATTTAGCAATAATGGTCGAGGAGAAAACGACCTGAAAGAATTGCCGCATCGAATGCTCGCCCTCCGCCTCTATGCATTTAAGGAGGGACAATAATTCCAGTTGCTGTTGCCTCGGAAACCAATAGTCTACAAAAGACAGCGTTTTGGCGTCAAACCGACGAAGTCGATCCGCCTCAAGCGCTTCGCGGCGCAGCCTGTAGATACGTTTCGCTTCTTCCAGGATTTTGCGACCCGCGACGAGCGCGTCCATCGGATTCGTCGGCGTCAGTTTGGCTGCCGAAATCAATCGGGCCAACGGATCGATGTCGCATCCGATAGCCCGGCGCCCCAGCCTCTGGGCTTCGACCAGCGTGGTGCCCGAGCCGAGCATGGGGTCAAGCACCGTTTCGCCGGGCGCAGACAGGGTTTCTATGAACAAATGGGGCAACTGCGGAGGAAACTTCGCAGGAAATGGATGCCAGCCATGCGTTGCGTATTTGCCGCTGGTACCGTGAAATCCCAGATCGGATCGCAGCGCTTCCTGCAACGAGGGCGAACGGCTCTGCGCAGCCTGGTCGGGCAGCATCCCTGTCGGTTGCTCCCTGAAAAGATCGATCATTGCTGCGCTGCTCGACATATTCCTTCGCACGGACGTTTTTTTCGGTTAATTTTTCGCTGTAGAGCAACCGACGAAATCAGGTCCTTGTTCCCATAATTTTGAGGAGCCAATCGCCTCCCCGGCGGCAGGCGACAGGCAATAAAACAGGCTTTTCGGAAAATCTGGCGTATCTTCCAGCGTACGTCGAGGCGCTGGCTGCCTACCGGGAGATGGTGTGGGATTTCGAAGTGCGCACATCGGATCCATGGTTGCTCAAACAGGAATACGAATAGGAAGGATACGCTGATCAAAATCCCTTCGCTATGCGATACGAACGGTTTCGAAGCAAAAGAGGGCGCGCGGCCCTGCCGCTTGCGCTGGGCCTCGCGGCATGGAGCCTGGCCGGATGCGGCGAAACGGGCCAGGACCACGAGGCCGCCCCCGAAGCCGCGCCGCCGAACCTGGTGTTCATTCTGGCCGACGACCTCGGCTACGCAGACGTGGGCGCGTACGGACAAGCCAGCATCGCTACGCCCCGGCTGGACCGCATGGCGGCGGAAGGCCTCCGGTTTACGCAGTTCTATTCCGGTTCGACCGTGTGCGCTCCGTCGCGCAGCGTACTCATGGACGGGCGGCACACGGGGCATACCTACATCCGGGGAAACAAGGAAATACGGCCCTACGGACAGGAGCCCCTCCCCGATTCGGTCGTAACCTTCGCCGAGGTGCTGCAGGAAGCCGGATACCGGACGGCGCTTGTGGGCAAATGGGGGCTGGGCGGCCCCGACACCCCGGGCCACCCGAACCGACAGGGCTTCGATTATTTTTTCGGCTACCTCGGACAGCGGCACGCGCATAATTACTATACCGAATTTCTTTTCCACAACGAGGACAGCGTAGCGGTGCCCGGCAACAGGATGCCCGAGCCAAGGCGCGGAGACGGCGCCGGCGAAGCCCTCGACAAGATCACCTACAGCCACGACCTGATTGCGGATTCGGCGCTGGCCTTCGTCGACCGGAACCGGGAAGGGCCGTTTATGCTCTATCTCGCCCTGACGATTCCCCACGCCAACAACGAGGCGGGGCCCCGGGGCATGGAAGTGCCCGACTACGAACGCTACGAGCAAATGGACTGGCCGGACGCAGAGAAGGGCATGGCGGCCATGGTTACCCGGATGGACGCCGACATAGGCCGTTTGCTGGATCGCCTCGAGGAACACGGCATTGCCGAAAATACCCTTGTGTTCTTCGCCAGCGACAACGGGCCGCACCGCGAAGGGGGACGCGACCCGGAATATTTCGATTCGAACGGACCGCTTCGGGGCATCAAGCGGGATTTGTACGAGGGCGGCGTCCGCGTACCCGCCATTGCCTGGTGGCCGGGAAGCGTGGAAGCGGGAAGCGTCACGGATCATGTGGGATATTTCCCCGATATCCTGCCGACGTTCGCGTCCCTGGCCGGCGCGGCGCCCCCGAAAGGCATCGACGGAATCGACATGACGCCGACCTTGCTGGGCCGCCCGCAGAACCAGCGCGAACACGAATATCTGTACTGGGAATTCCACGAGGACGGCATGGCGCAGGCCGTGCGGCTCGGTTCGTGGAAAGGGGTGCGCAGGCCCGCGCAGGACGCTATCGAGGTGTACGATCTGCGTGCGGACCTTTCGGAAACGACCGACCTGGCCGCGCAGCATCCCGATGTGGCGGCGCGCCTCGACAGCATCATGCAGGCGGCGCATCGCCCGTCGCCCATTCAGTGGACCAAAAGGTAGACGGGCCGTCTGCTTTTGCGCCTTCTCGCACATCGAAAACCGAACCCCCTGTATACGTGAATGCATCCCGAAGGATTTTTCTGACTGCGTGCGGCGCCATCGCCCTGATATGGGCCGGTTGCAGCCCGACGAACCGGGCGCCTTTCCATGCGGCGCATCCCCTGGTCGAACGTACGTGGATCGGCCCGGAATACTGGTCGAATCCGCTTCAGGACTGGCGCATCCGGGAAGGACGCATGGAATGCCTGACCCGACGCCCAAACCGAAACGTAGCGCTGCTTGTCCGGGACGTGGCCGAAGAAGGCGGGGACGTGCATTTGCGGGTCCGCCTCGGAGCCATTGCCTCCGACGTTCCGCTGCCGGATTCGGGGCGGGCGGGCTTTCGCATCGGCGCGCGCGGCGCGTTCCATGATTACCGGGACACGGCGCTGCGGGGAACCGGGCTGGACGTGGGCGTAACCGCGACGGGCCATTTGTACATCGGCGACGTCCTCGTCGTTTCGGAAGAGGCCTCCTCGATTTCTCCGTTTCCGGGAGGCGTTATCCCCGAAGAAGGGGTATTTCTGGATATGCGGGCGATGGAACGAGAGGATGGACAATACGCGCTCCGGCTGCGGCTGGAGAATCTGGATGGGAACGTCCTCGAATCGCTGGAGACGCCCGTGGACTCCGATGCGTTGACCGGGGGATTGGCGTTGACGGTGGATTTCAACGACGCCGGGCTGTCCCGCGAAGAGACCAATCGGCCTAGCTTCTGGTTTGAAGACTGGCAAGCGAACGGTACGCGGGTGCGGGCCTGGCCCGAGCGCGCCTTTGGCCCCGTTTTGTTCGCCATGCACACCCTGAGCAAAGGCACGCTCTACATGACGGCCCAAATGCCGCCGCTCTCGGAGGACGAGGCGCAGGAGGTTCGGCTTGCCGTGCGCAAGGACGGGGCATGGGAGGACGTTGGACGGGCCCCGATCGATCCCATGGCGCGAACGGCGACCTTCGCCATCCCCGACTGGCCCGACTCGCTGGACACGCCCTATCGCCTCGCGTACGATTTGACGAGCGCGACGGGCCGGACGGTCGAACATATTCTCGAAGGCACGGTGCGGCGCGATCCGACAGACCAGGAAGAGATGGTCGTGGCAGGCTTCACGGGAAACAACGACCTTGGATTTCCGCACGCCGACCTGGTCCGCCGCGTGGCATGGCACGACCCGGACATCCTGCTTTTCACCGGGGACAACATCTACGAAAGCATAGGCGGATACGGCTACGTGGAGGGACCGCTCCACACAGCGATGCTCGACTACCTGCGCAAGTGGTACCTCTTCGGTTGGGAATACGGCGAACTTACGAAAGATATTCCCACGGTCGCCATTCCCGACGACCATGACGTGTACCATGGCAACGTCTGGGGCGCGGGCGGCAAGGCCACCGGACCCGGCGCCACCAAGAAGGAACGGCAGGATACGGGCGGATACGTGATGCCTGCGTCCTGGGTGAACGCCGTGCAACGAACGCAGACAGCCCATCTTCCGCCCCCGTACGACCCCGCGCCCGTCGAGCAGGGCATTGGCGTCTATTACACCGACCTGACGTACGGCGGCGTCAGTTTCGGGATCATCGAGGACCGCAAATGGAAAGACTCGCCCAAGGTAGCGCTGCCCGCCTCGCTCGACATCGAAAACGGATGGGCGGAGAACCAGCCAACGAATCCCCCGGAAGCGCTGCATGCCCCGACCGCCGATCTCCTCGGGCAGCGGCAACTTGATTTTCTGGAGCATTGGGCGGCGGACTGGTCGTACGGCGCATGGATGAAATTCCTCGTGTCCCAGACGATTTTCGCCAATGTAGCGACGCTGCCGCAGGCGGCGCCAAGCGATGTGGTGGTGCCCCGCCTCGAAATTTTCGACGCAAGCGAATATGCGCCCTATGACCGCATCGTGCAGGACATGGATTCCAATGGCTGGCCGAAACACGGGCGCGATGCGGCGATCCGGGCCATTCGCAAGGGATTCGCGTTTCATCTTGCGGGGGATCAGCACCTTGGAAGCACCATCCGGTACGGCGTGGACGCCTGGGGCGATGCAGGCTATGCGCTGTGCGTGCCCTCGGTGGCCAATTTTTATCCCCGGAGGTGGTATCCTCCCATGCCCGGCGCCAATCGCCCGGAAGGCGCCCCGAAAAACACCGGCGATTTTCTGGACGGATTCGGCAACCACATGACCGTGCTTGCGGTGTCGAATCCCTATCGGACAGGCATGGAGCCGCGCAATCTGTACGACAGGGCGCCCGGCTACGGGATCGTACGGCTGAACCGGGAGGACCGCATGCTGCGCATAGCCAATTGGCCTCGCCACGTGGACCCGGAAGACGGCGAGCCGTACCCCGGATGGCCCATCGCGATCCGGCAGGAAGATAATTACGGCCGGGAGGCCGCGGCCTGGCTCCCGCAGATACAGGTGCGCGGAATGCAGGACCCGGTCGTGCAAGTGATCGAAGAGGCGACCGGCGAAATCGCGTATACGCTGCGCATCGCCGGGACCACTTTTTCGCCGAAGGTGTTCGCCGCAGGCTCCTACACGCTCCGCGTCGGCGAGCCGGACGGCGCCATGCAAGCCTTCACGGGCGTCCAGAGCGCTTCGTCCCCGGACGCTTCCGTGCTGGAGGTGGATTTTGGGGGATGAGGAGTCGGTTGCTTGCGCCGCGCCGTAATTTCGCGCGGCAGCACAGTTCGCCGGGTGTTTTTTACAACGTATTCGTTATCTTGCAGAGTCAGCGGAGGCGCAGGGCATCCTCGTCCGCTATAAACAACTTGTCTTATTTCCGGGAGGAGGCTATGCGAATGCGACGTTTACTCATGATTGCGGGTATCGCGATTTTTACGACCGCCCCGCCGGTTTTTTCGCAGGAACAAGCGCAGTCGCAAGACGAGTCGATAGAGGTGGTTCGGTCCGACCCGGCGGTTTGCCTGATTGGCGAACACATGGATTTCCCGGAAGCCGATGCGCGCACCGCAACGTTTCTGGTATGTCGCCGCCTGCGCGATCAGGGGATACAGGTCGGCGAACCCACCTACGACGCTCCAGACTCGTCTACGGCGTATCGCGTTTCATTGCGTATTCTGGGGGAATATATTCTGGTTCATTTGGCCAGGGAAATGCCTGTAGGAACCGTTGTTGACGAGCATGAACTTCTCTTGGCGGGCATTGAGGAAATGGTTTCGGCGGCGCCAAGACTGGCCGAGGCGCTTGTGAACGAGACGCCGATAAGCGCTACGGTTGACATGGAGCATGTTGTCGAATCGGAGGCGCGTGAATACCGGAAGATACCCGGCGAGTTCATGTGGCGCCTGGGAATAATGCAGGCTTTCGCAAACAATATAGCCCGACCCGGCGCTGAGTTTGGATGGTTGTACGAAACGCCGTCCTATGCTGTGGGAACCGGAATTCGGTACACCGCGGGTAGTAATAACGAGGGGGACAAATTTTCCTTCTTTGCCTGGTCAATCGGGGGACAATATTTTTTCAACAGTCAAAATATTTCGCCTTATGTCGGCGGAGGCTTTGCCATGTCCTGGAGTACGCGCGAGGAATCGGATGAATCCTACTACGACTACTACTGGGATCACGACAGCAAGAATGGCTTAGGGCTTTATATCGCTGGGGGAATCGAGGCGCTTCGTCTCAGCAGAGCCCGCCTGAATCTTGAACTGCGAATAGACAGGCCGTTTTACAGAGTAGGTTCCGGAAGCATGGTTCCCGTATCGCTGGGTATCGGTGTTGCTTTGTAGGAGGCGTCGGGTCTAATATGCTGCTTTACGACTACCCTTCTCAAGGTGCCGCCACCACCGGGCAAGGTCGGCGCAAACCTTGCCCTGACCTTCTTGCGAAAGCCCCGCCCATAATTTTCGGACCGTTAGCATGCTGCCGCCCCGCTCAGTTGCCCAGCTTCTTGTCCAGGCTGGCCGGGCCGGAGCCGGATACCGCGAGGAACGCGAACGCAGCCATGTACAGCAGCGCCAGTTCTCCGTTGTTCTCGACTGGTATGAGGCCTTGGCCCGCATGAGCCATGAAATAGGCTACGAGCATCTGGATCGCAAGGAGCGCGGCGACCGGAGCGGTCCAAAGCCCCGCGACCACAAGCAGGCCGCCGAAAAATTCCATCACGCCGGCCAGGCCCATGAGTCCGAACAGGGACTCCACCTGATTGCCGCCAAACATGCCGAAAAGTTTCTGGGCGCCGTGCTGCATGAACAACAGGCCGATAAGGATGCGGGCGACCGCATGGGTAGCGCCGCGAACGGAGGGGGAACGGAGGAAGTCGAGCATCGTTTCGAAGAATTGGTTAAGAGATACCGTACTTATTATTAGCAGAAAGTATCTACAAAAGCAAGTCCCGACCCCGATTTTCGCCTTTTTCCGGCAAAATCGGGCGGGCCCTTAGGCGGGAGCGCCCCGAAACGACACCGTATTTCCAGAGGAACTACCCCTCTGTGCGCTCGTCCAGTTCCATGTCCAGCACAATCTCCACGTCGCTTCCCACGACCAGGCCGCCGAGGCGCCGAACACGCGCATAATACTGACTCAGGGGGATACGGTTCTTGAAAAACTACAGGGGCGCGGCACCGTTTTCCAGAAAAGCCCCACTGAACCTTGCCCGCGCTTGCACGATGTACAGGCTCCTCTTCCTTTCGTAAAAATCCTTCTATGCAAATTTTGCATAGATTAGCCTGTTTCTATGCATTTTTTGCATAATGAATTGGTTTTCTACGTAAAAAACAATGTTGATCCATTTGTCTTTATGCGATTTCTGCATAAATGCCCTACAATCTATGCAATTTTTGCATAATCACTGGTTTCTGGCCAATCGATCCGAACCCGGCCCGATTTTCAGGCCGCAAATCCGCATGCACAAGGCGCCGTGCCCTTAACGCCCGTTCGCGTCTGCATGCGCCAGTTCCTGCATACGCTCCCACAGCCGACGAACATGCGCCTCCGTCGTCCGCAGATTCCCAATAGCCACCCGGATTGCGTACCGCCCCCGCAGCCTGACGTGGGAAAGGAAAAACTCGCCGGTTGCGTTGACGGCGTACAGAAGGCGCTCGTTCGCGGCGTCGGTTTCTTCTTCGCTGGCCCCCGGCGGCCGAAACCGCAGGCAAACAAGCGAGAAATGCGTTGGGGCCATGCGCTCGAAATCCGGGGACGCATCCGCCTGGTCGGCAAGCCAGCGGGCCAGGCGGATGTGTTCGCGCACGGCGGCCGCAATGCGTTCGGCCCCCAGCGAACGAAATACGTACCAGAGTTTCAATGCCCGAAACCGCCTGCCCAGCGGGACGGCGTACTCCATATAATTGACCGTCCGGTCGTATTCGCGGCTCCGAAGATACTCCGGCACCAGCGACAGGGCCTGGCGCAGGTATTCCGGGCGCGCCGTATAGAACGCCGTCAGGTCCATGGGCACGAACATCCATTTGTGCGGATTGACCACGAACGAATCGGCGCGTTCGCATCCCGCGAAGTACGGGCGCATCTCCGGCAGCATGGCGGCGGCGCCCGCATAGGCCGCATCGACATGCAGCCAGAGCCCATGCTCGGCGGCGATATCGGCAAGGGCAGGCACGGGATCTACCGCCGTGCATCCCGTGGTGCCTACCGTCGCCACCACCGCAACCGGCGCGAAACCTTGTCGGCGATCCGAAGCGATCGCTTCCCGAAGCGCGGCGGGTTTCATGGCGTACCGCTCGTCCACCTCGATCTTGCGGCACGCTTCGCGCCCTGTGCCAAGCGCCGCCGTGGTTTTCTCGACAGACGAGTGCGCCTGCTCCGACGTATAAATGACCAGGCGGTTCAAATCCAGCGACGACCCGGCTTTTTCGGCGCGGGCGGAGGCGAATTCGCGCGCCGCAATCATCGCATGGAGGCTGGCCGCGGAGGCCGTCCCATGGATCATGGCGAACCAGGAGGCGGGCAATCCGAGGAGTTTGCCAAGCCACTGCAAGGTTCTTTCTTCCAGCTCGGCGAGGGCGGGCGACGAACTCCACAAGAGGCCAATGTTGTTCAGCGCGGCGATCAGCGTTTCCGCAAGAATCCCCGGACAAGACCCCCCGGCGGAAAAGTATCCCATAAAACCGGGATGATTCCAGTGCACCGCATGGGGCAGAATCGTACGCTCGAAATCGGCGAGAATATCCTCCTGCGACGACGGATGGGCGGGCGCTTCCTCGGGCAACTTCTCCAGCAGCGCCCCCGGCTCTGCGTCCGGCTGCACGGGCCAGCGTTCGGGATGCGCAAGATACTCGACGATCCAGTCCGTCACGGCGTACCCCGCGCGGCGAAACGCTTCGGGGTCCAGATCGCGCAGGTCGTGCAAGTCGCGCAGGTCGTCTGGTGGCGGCGATTCGGGGAGATCGGGCAGGATGGGCATGGATTTTTGCGTTTGGAAGCGGTTTGGAAGCGGTTTGGAAAATAGGGATCACGCACTGATTTATGGTATAGACTGATTTGTCGTACGAATTTGCAGCCCTTCCTGATTCTGTTCTTCTGCGGCCGATCCTGCAAAAAATCTTGAAAATTGGACGGGCGACTTCCAATTTTCAATGTTTTTTCGTATCTTTCCGATCATGATCCGCCGTACTGCACATATAAACGCCCTGGAAAGCCTCCTGACCCGGAATCCGGTGGTGGCCTTGCTTGGCGCGCGGCAGGCAGGCAAAACGACACTGGCCCGGGAACTTGCCCGTCTGCGAACCGGCCCGACCCATCTCTTCGATCTCGAATCCTCTGCGGACGTAGCCCGCCTCGCCGACCCGCTGCTTGCGCTTTCTTCCTTGCGCGGGCTGGTGGTCCTGGACGAAATTCAGCACCGGCCAGAAATCTTTCCAACGCTTCGGGTATTATCGGATCGTTCGCCCAATCCGGCGCGTTTTCTGGTATTGGGCAGCGCATCCCCCCGTTTGCTTCGCCAGACGTCCGAGAGTCTTGCGGGTCGCATCGCCTATTATGAACTTTCCGGGCTTTCCCTGTCCGAAATCGCCGAAAACGAGTCCGATTTGCTCTGGCTTCGAGGCGGTTTTCCGCGTTCTTTTACGGCGGAAAGCCACGAGGAAAGCTATCGCTGGCGCAAGGACTTTTTGCAGACGTTTCTGGGGCAGGACATTCCGCAATTCGGGGTTGCGGTTTCCAGCGCGCTTCTGGATCGCTTTTGGTCCATGCTTGCCCATTATCATGCCCAGGTATGGAATGGTTCGGAACTCGGGCGGGCTTTCGGCGTGTCGCATCACGCCGTGCGGCGGTATCTGGACATTCTCGAAGCGACCTTCATGGTGCGCAGTTTAAAGCCCTGGAGCGCGAATCTGGGGAAACGGCAAGTCAAATCCCCGAAAATCTACCTGCGCGATTCCGGGCTCCTGCATTGTTTTCTCAACGTAACCACGCGCCTGGAACTGGAGCGGCATCCCAAAATAGGCGCGTCATGGGAGGGATTCATACTTGAAAACCTGATTCGCATACTCGGGGTCGAAGATCGGCAATGTTATTTCTGGGCAGCGCATGCCGGCGCGGAAATAGACCTCGTAGTACAGGATGGATCCGGGTTGCGCGGTTTCGAAATCAAACGCACGGCGGCCCCTTCCGCGACGCGTTCCATGCGCTCGGCGCTCGACGATCTGAACCTGCGACGGCTGGACGTGATTCATGCGGGCGAAGAGAGCTTTCCGCTTGCAAAACGCATTCATGCCGTGGCCGCCGCCCGACTCTTGCAGGATATTTGAGGTACATGGCTACGCTCGCAACGGCGGAACCCTTTCCGGCTATCCGCCCGGGAAATTTCCGTGTTTTCCGGTTCTCGTCCGTCGTACCTTGCAGACGTTGTCCCTCCCTGTGCTTTTCTCGCAAAACCCGTAATAAATCCGTAGAAAATCATGATCCGCATGCTCCTCTACTACGGCGGAATCGGCGCCGGCGTCCTGATCGGCGTCAACCTGCTTATGCTGCTCGTCATGGGCATTCCAGGACCGGAAGAATATGCGACAGGCGAAATCATCGGGTACTCGGCGATTGTCGTTGCGCTCGCCGTTTCCATCTATCTTGGCGTCAGGGACTACCGGGACAAACAGGGCGGCGGCAGGATTTCTTTTGGAAAAGCCTGGCTGGTCGGCGTCGTCGTAACCGAATTGCCCGCGCTGGCTTTCGCGGCGTACCATCTCCTATACGTAAAAGTCATCGATCCCGATTTTACGCAGAAATACATGGATTACCAGACGGAATCGGCGCGGGCATCCATGACGGCGGAAGATTTTCAGGCGTTCCAGGCTACGATGGAGGCCCAAAGCGCGCTGGCGACCAACGTCGCCTTGCAATCGCTCGTGATGTACGCGACCGTGCTGGCCATCGGCGTGGGCATTTCGTTCCTTCTGGCGTTCGTTCTGGCGTTCTTGCTGAAGGGCAAGGGCGAGGTGCTGGTGCGTGAAGTAGAAAGATAGAGCCCGGCGGTTTCTCAAATTCAACCTGAGACCGGACGGCCCCCTCTGGTATAGAGATTATACAGGAAAGTAACCGCCGCTATTCGATCCTGTTTTGAGGGCATCCTACGAGAAGGGTGGAACATTCCGGCACCGAGTATGTAACATATCGCGCCTGAACGGGATGGAGTCCTTTCGGGGCCGCCCCGAAACGGGCCATGGGCAGTGCCTACCACCAGGTCAGCGCAGGACAGGCCCGTTGCGTGGCGAACTTCGCAGATCACCACGACATACCGACATTCGACACGCTGACAAGATGTCGATGAATGCGGGAGTGCAGCGATGTCAACCCCGCCTTGTAAACATCTGATAAATTGGACATCATCCATGCCGCCGCCCAGTGTTTTCCTCAGTTTCTCGATGAAGCATAAGGCTTTGGTTGACTTATTCCGAGGCCAAGCACGGAATAATCGCTCAGGCCTGATGTTTCGGGATTATTCCATCAAGGAGCCCGTCGAGGGCGCATGGAAAATACAAGTAGAGCGTCTGATTCGAGATTCGAATGTAACAATCTGCTTGCTGGGAACCACTACTTGGCAAAGCGAGCCAGTAAATTGGGAAATCCGGAAGAGTGTCGGGCTTGGTAAACGGGTTCTGGCGGTATATTTGCAACCTGATACGGTACAAATACCCGCTGCACTATCAGAGATCGGCGTTGCGCCGATGCCTTGGGACATTAACGCTATAGTAGATGCATTGCATGAACAAAGATAACAACCCGACCAATGCAGAAAGTTTCATCAACAAGGAACTTTCTGACTCTGATACGCAAGTACTGCTGACGCAGTATAAAATATTTGTGGAAACGTCCGAATCATTAACTTCGAGACGTCAAAATGTGAATACATTCTTTCTCTCAGTAAATTCTATTGTTCTTACGGTTGCCGGTTTACTCTTGCGCAATGGAGAGTCTAGTGCTCTGAGATATAGCGTACTTCTTATTGTTTTAGGTATTGGCGGAGTGCTTCTGTGTTTCGTTTGGCGTAAGTTAATTACCTCATTTCAGCAATTGAGCAGGGGAAAATTTGCTGTAATACATGCCCTTGAACAACGACTCCCGGCGCAAATTTTTGAGTTGGAATGGATGGTTTTGGGCGAAGGTAAGGATGCTGATAAGTACATACCTTTCACAAAAACCGAGTCCATCACACCTTGGATTTTTGGATGTCTTCAGTTGTGTATTTTCTTAATCGGTGTCATCATGCTCATCAAAACTGGTATCGATCTATGAGTACGCATCAAATACACGTATTTATAAGCCATTCATGGGCCTATTCGGGGCATTATCAAACTTTGAAAAGTTGGATATTCGAGAAAAATTGGAGTTTTGGCCAAGCCTCAATTAATTTTTTGGACTATTCGGTTCCCCAGGATAATCCGATTCACAGTATAGGAAAGGATTCCGATCTTATGGAAGCTATTTTGAGAAAAATAGAAAGAAGTCATGTAGTGGTTATTCCCACAGGAATGTATGCGAATTATAGCACGTGGATAAAGAAAGAAATTAATGCATCTATGGACAAAAAAAAGCCAATTCTTGCAGTATATCCATGGGGACAACAGCGCATACCTTCTGTGGTAGCAGAAGCATCAACTCAAATGGTGGGTTGGAATTCCCAAAGCGTTATCCGGGGAATTTGGAATTTGTATCGATCTTAGATATTGTAATATGTATAAAATCTGAATATCTTATATCGCATAGGGGTATTCCATATTACCGCACCCGCCTCGCCGGGTCGGGCCAGCGAATCTCCACGCCTTGCCGCTTCAGCGAGCGCTGGAAATCCTCCAGCAATTTCGCGTTGGCGCGCACTTGTCGGGGGGCATGCTTGCCGCGCAGGCAAAACGCCGCCAGTTGGCCCGCCGCCTCCCCGATATTCCATTCCACGGGGTGCAGGCGGTAGCATCCGTTGGTGATGTGCGTCGTACCGATGTTTTTTGCGCCGGGCAACAGGTTCTCCATGCGTACGGGGAGCAGGGCGCCGAGCGGAATTTCGAAGGGCAGGGACCCGACGTCGATGTAGTTGTCCCCGCCCGTGGACGGATGCAGGTCGATGCGGTAACTGCCGATGCCCACGGAATCCGGAAAAGAAGCGGCGGTAACTTCTCCTTGGGGCAGGCCCGTTTCCGCCATGCGCGCCTCCAGGCCCACATGCTGTTCGCACACCGTGAACTCGGCCCGAATGCGGCGGGCTTCCCGAATGTAGGGCCGTTTCGCCAATCCGTGGCGGGCGCCGGTCAGATCGCCGCGCAACCGCAGGCCGGGCCAGCCTGCGCCCCCGTCGGGCCGGGGGGCTTCCGTTTGCAGCCAGTAGAAAAGGGACCGGCTAAGGGCCATGGCCCCGGCAAGATGCCGGGCTTTTTCTTCGGGGCTTACGTCTACGAAATTGCCGAGGAGGTAATCGTTTTGCGGCCAGTTGACCAGCGTAACGCCGCCCGGATACGTTCCCGGCGCGAAGTTGGCCGGATCGATAAGGCGGCGATACGTCCACCATCCCCCGTCGTTCGTCCGCGGATCGAACGGCAACGTGCGCGGTTCGAGCGTGATCGGATGGCTGTAGGTGAAACTCAGCAGGGGGCCGGGCCAGGGCGGCGCAAGATCCGGCGCGTAATCGCGCCAGAAGGCGTATTCGGCAGGCCGTTCGATGACATGATTTTCGCCGTCCACATGCTCCATGGCGAAACACCAGGTGGACGCTTGCATGTTTTGCGGTTGTGCCTCGGCGGGGGCGTGCGGCTCGCCCGTCTCGCCCGCAGCTTCCGCCCCGGTTACGTATTCGACCCCCGCCAGCGGAAGCACGTCCCCCAACTCCGTCGCGTCGATGAAAAACGGGGCCGTCAACTCGGTTTCGGTTCCGGTTCGCTCGTCCCGTACGCGCACGGATTCGATGCGATCTCCCGTAACGCTCGCCCCCACGCACGCATGGCGCAGCAAAACGACGAGTTGGCCGCTGCTCGCATAGGAAGCCAGCATTTCTTCCAGCGCGGCCAGCGCGACGCGCGGTTCGTGACACAGGTAAGAAACCCCGCAATTGCCCGGATTCAGCGGTTCCGAAGCGCCTTCGGCAAGCGGATAGGCCCGCCGGTACAAAGCGCGCACCCGCCGCCGGAAATCGAGGTACGAGGCAGGCGCGCCAAACTGCTCGATCCAGGGGTGTTCGTCCGGGGGAACCGCCTGCTGGGTCAATTGCCCGCCAATCCAGTCCGTTTCTTCGGTCATGACGACCCGGCTTCCGCTGCGCAAAGCGCCCAGCGCGGCGGCGACGCCTCCCGTGCCGCCGCCCAGAATGACCACGTCGGCGCGGCGTTCGCGGGCCGGAGGATGCGGACCGGCGACGAGGGCATGCGACGCGCCCAGCGCGCCCAGCCCGGCCGCAGCGGCCAGATTGCCAAGAAAAAGCCTTCGATCCATTGTCGTCGGCGGTAGGTGTCCGTTGGGAAGCAGCGAAATTTCTTGCGAGCGCGTTGCGGTCCATGATACGAACCCCGCCGGTTTTTCGTTAGCATTACGCTGAACAAGCGCGTCCTTAACGTATTTTTCGATACGCCGTCAAAACCATTGCGCCCGGCGCGTCGCTTGCGCTTTGTCCGCCGTCCGGCTTTCGCGGCGGCCCGCCCGGACGAAAACCCTTCCCTTGTTCGCCGTGCTCCGATATCTCCTCTATATCCTTCCGCTCGCCCTCGCTGCCGGGCCCGCCGCCGGGCAGGCGCGCATCGGGGGGACGGTGGCGGACGAAGCAACCGGCGCCTTGCTGACCGGCGCGCATGTATTCACGGAGGACATGGCCTACGGCGCCATTACGAATGCGGAGGGACGGTTTGCGCTGGAATTGCCCGCGCTGCCCGATACCATCGTCGTCCAGCATCTCGGATACGCCCCGCTCGCATTGCCCGTGCCCCCGAACGAGGCGGAATCGCTCGTGATCCGCCTCGCGCCCGTCGTGATTCCGCTGGCAGAAGCGCTGGTGTCGGGCGAGGGGTTCGCATACGGCTTGATGGAACAGGTGATTCGCCGCAAGCAGCGCATGTTCGCGGAGATTGCTTCGCTTGCCGTGGCGGGGCAGACCCGCATGACGCTTGCGCGCGGCGACCGCATCGTCCATCTCAGCGATACCGCGTTCGACCTGCTGTGGTCGTATGGAGACGGGGAGCAGGCCGCCCCGCGCGCGACGGTAAGCGCCGTGAGCCAAACCGGGGCATGGAGCGAAGAACTCCCCTTGCCCGCGGCGCACGACGTGCCGAACCTGTACGAGGATTTCGTGACCATTCAGGGACAACGGATGATCGGACCCACCCACCCCGACGCGCTGGAGCATTACGTATTCCGGGTGGCCGCGGAGCGCGCGCTGGGCGACCGGACGATCTACGACCTGAACGTCTCTCCGGTCGGCGAAGAGGAGGCTACCTTTATCGGGCAGATTTCCGTCCTGGACGAAGCGTTCGTCTTGCTGGAAGCCCGGCTGTTCCCGGCGCGGCACGTGGTTTTTCCCGACCCGACGTCCGGCTGGCGCGTCCGGTACGCGCAGCACTTTCGGGAGGCGGACGGCGGGTTCTGGGCGCCTGTCAATCTGGATATGGAGGGGACGCTTCGCGCTGCGGTCGGGACGCAGCAGGCGCGCGTCGTGGGGTTTCGGCGGCGGACGATACTGGCCGCGCACCGCATCGACATTCCCCCGGAACAGTTTGCCTCGGTAACCACGCCCTGGCGCGACCCGGATTTTCGATACGGGCAAGCGCTGATGCCCATGACGGCCCGCGAACTGGACGCGCTCGCCGACCTGCGCGCCGCCAACCTGACGCTGAACGAGGCGTTTCCGCCCGAACGGCGCGCAGGGCGGTTCGTGGGCTTTCTGGATCCGGAGATTTCTGATCGGCTGCAATGGCCCGTGGTCATGGGATACCGGTTCCGGTTCCGCTACAATCGGGTGGACGGCCTGTTCAGCAGCGTCGGCAACGAACTGGACCTTTTTTCCGGCGTCCGCATGGCGTGGCGCCTGGGCCAGGCAACCGGACTGAAGGAGACCCGGTCGTACGTCGCCCTGAAGAGGCCGCTCGGCGCCCGCGCCCTGCTTCGCGTTTCGTATGCACGGGATATTGCGTCGCAGGGCGCGGGGTCCAGACACAGCGAGGCGCTTGCTTCGGTGCAGGCGGCCCTCGGCGGGCGGGATTATTTCGATTATTTTCGGCGGACCCGCTACGGCGCCGGCGTGGAAACCGCATGGCGGGCACTGCATTTCGCCGCCGGGATTGCGCGGGAAGAGGCAGAATCGGTGGCGCGGCAAGTACCCCGTTCCTGGCCGTACGCGCAGGCTTTTCGAGAGAATCCGGCCATTCGGGACGGGACGTTCTTGTCCGCGTACGCCACGCTTGCCTTGCCCGTCCGCGCCAGCCGGACCCTCCGCTCCGCCGCGCTTCGGATGGAGCATGGTTCGTCCGGGCGGCTTGCGAGCGCCGGAGCGTTTAGCGCGCTGGGCGGGCATATCGACCTCGCGCAACCCACGCTGCGCCGATATCGCCCCACGCCCGCGCGCCTGCATATCCGCCTCCAGGCCAGCGCGTCCTTCGGCGATCTTCCGCCGCAGCGGCGCGCGCTGCTCGACGCCGGACTCGACCTTTTCGATGGCCTCCGGGCGAACCGGCGCAATGCGTTCCGGTCTCTGCACGGACGCCCGCTGCAAGGGGCGCGGTACGCCGCCGTTTTCTGGCGCCACGACTTCGCGACGCTCCCTTTCGAATGGGTTCGGCTGTGGCCGCTGGTCCGTTTGCGGATGGGCCTTGCGGCGTTCGGAGCGCACGGGCGCGTCGCAGGATTGCCCGCCTCCTCCCTTCCCGAAGGATTTTTCTGTACCCTCCCGCCGCGCTGCGCGGATCAGACTGTGCACGAGATCGGCGTTTCCCTGACCCGGATCGGGGGTACGCCGCTTCGCCTGGACCTCGCCCGCCGCCTCGGCGGTTCGGAAGATTTTGCGGGTCCGCGGATTGTGGCGGGGTTTGGCGTGGAGCTGAAGCGGTAGGGGGGCGCAGCATAGGGCTGGACAGGCGGGGCCCCAACCGCAGGCGATGCGGATTGGATCTGGCTCACCGAGGCGCGAACCATCGGCGCGATTCCTGCGGGCCTGCCCGCATTCCAGAGGCCGCAACCGGCGTGGACGATAGCGCTGCGCTCGCGATCAAGGAACTCGTCCAAAACGCCATCGACGACGACACGGCCTGCGTTGTGTTGGGCCTGTCTGGAGACGTGGCCAGGACGCTACGATCTCTCAATATCTTTCGCCGTGTCCCCGACAGGCATTTCGTGGACCGTCTTGAAGATGCGAAGCGGTTGTCCAAGCATCTCCTGCGCGAGCGTAGCGTGGATGGTTCTGCCTTAATTATTTAATCGCCACGTTTTCGCGCCTAAATTATTAAGGCCGCCTTGCTTCCGCATCGAATCCCTCCATGGTCGCCTGCAAGCGAGCCGTCAGGTCCGGGTACGCCTCCGCCCGATTGTATTTCTCTTCGGGATCTTCGTCCAAATGGTACAGGGCCGGTTCGCCTTGCGTGCCTCCGGGCGCAGGGGCGATACGCAGTTTCCAGGGGCCTTCCCGCACCCCTTCGATCCGGTCCCCCAGATAATAATAGAAGACGCTCCGCGGAGAGGAAACGGCCCGCGTCGTCAGGAAGGAGAGCGCGCTGGTTCCGTCGAGATTGTCCGGCGCCGCAAGGCCCGCCGCATCCAGCAGCGTCGGGAACACGTCCAGCGAAGAAAGCATGTCGGCGGAAACGCGCCCCGCAGGAATGCGTCCCGGCCAGCGCGCAATGAACGGCACCCGAAAACCGCCCTCGAAAGTCGTCCCCTTGTAGCCGCGCAAAGGCCCCGCCGACCCGCTGTGCCACGGTTCGACGGGTTCGTGCAGCGGCATCATGTCCGTCTGGAACATGCGGTCCGGCATGGCCTGCCACGGTCCGTTGTCGCTGGCGAAGATCACAAGGGTGCGCTCGTCCAGCCCGTTGGCCCTGAGCGCGGCCAGAATCTCCCCGACGCTCCAGTCGATGGTTTCGATCACGTCCCCGTACCGCCCCTTGCGAGACCGACCGTCCCGATGCGGCGCCGGGTAGACGGGCACGTGGGGCATTCCATAGGCGAGATACAGAAAGAACGGCTCCGTCCCGGCCTCTTCGATGAAGCGAACGGCCTCTTTGGTGTACGTAACCGTCAGCGTATCCTGGTTCAGCGGTTCGCGGATCGGCTCCAGGTCCCTGAACATATAGAGCGGCGCGTCGGTCTGCACCCACGGACGAATCATATCGTTGCTGTAGAGCAGGCCGTAGTATCCGTCGAACCCCCGCGAAACGGGCATGTAGGCGTCCTCGGCATGTCCGAGATGCCATTTTCCGACCATCATGGTCCGATAGCCGCGTGCCTGCAGGGGCTCGCCGATCAGGGTTTCGTCGAGCGGCAGCCCGTTTTTCGACTCCGGCCCCAGATTGTGCGGGAGATGGCGAATGGGATAGCGGCCCGTCAGCAAGCCCGCGCGCGACGGCGTACAGACCGCCGCGGTTACGTAAAAAGAGGTGAGCCGGATGCCCTCGTCCGCCATGCGGTCGAGTTCGGGCGTACGAATGGTCGGGTTTCCGTAACTGCCCAGATCGCCGTAGCCGAGATCGTCCGCAAACAACACCACGAAATTCGGCGGCGGGTCCGCCGCTTGTCCAAAGACGTCCGCCTGCATGGAAAACGCCAGCAGGCACAGCAGGGCCAGCCGTAGCGCCGTCTTGCGCTTCATGATTTTCAGAAAAAAGGTCATGTCTCGTACCAGTTTCTGCGCCGCATCCCCTTGCGCCGTCAGGGTGCATGGCGGGCAAAGGTTCCGCAAGGCGCGTTCAGGATCATTCGTAGGGGTTTTTGAAAACGTCCATTTCCGGCTCCGTTCGCACCTCCTCGATCAGGGCCTTCAGGCGCTGCACCACATCCGGGTATCGTTCGGAAAGATCGTGGTATTCCCCGACGTCGCGGCGCAGATCGTACAATTCGGTCGCCTGCCGATCCGGGGTCCACACGCGCAGCAGTTTCCAGTCCCCCTGCCGCACGGCCTGGGAATATCTCGCCTCCATATTGTTGCGATGCTCCCAATAGAGCGCGCGATGCATGGGCACGGGGCCGTCGTTTCGAAGCAGCGCCGCCATGGACAGGCCGTCCACATCCGGGACGTCCGCTCCGGCGAAAGCGGCAAGGGTGGGAAAAACGTCCCACATGGCCCAAGCGTGGTCGCTGACTTGCCCGGACGGCACGTAGCCCGGCCCCCAGGCGATCATCGGCACGCGAATGCCGCCTTCGTACAAATCCCGCTTCATGCCCCGCAGCGGACCGTTGGATTCGAAATAGCCAGGGTCCGCCCCGCCTTCGCCGTGCGGGCCGTTGTCGCTGGTGAAAAGCACGATGGTGTCCTCGCCGAGGCCCAGTTCGTCGATCCGGTCCAGCCGGGGCGTCGCGAAGCGTTTTTGCCCATAGACGCTCAAATCTCCGTAGCCAAGGTCGTCGGCCAGGATGAACACGATGTTCGGCGCGCGGCGGACCGCCGGGGAATCGTCCGGGGCCTGGGCCTGCGCGACCGGGACAGGCGCCCGTGCAGCGGCCAGCGCAAGCAGCAGGGCCGCCCAGCGCGGAAAAAGCGGAAAACGCATGGAATCAACGAAGGGGAGGATACGATACCGGATGGGACGCGAAACAGCCTACTTGATACGAACGAAACGGCACAGTATCAATGCGCGGCGGCGGAATCCGGTCCCCTCGCGTCTTTTCAGAGAACATCCCGGCGGGCGCGAAGGTAAGGGGCATTGTTCTGCTATCCTCCTTTTTTTCCGCCGCTTTTCGATCTTAACGCCATGTCCGCCCGGGTTCACGTGCATGATCTATGGAAAGCGTACGGCGGGACGCCCGCCGCCTGCGGGGTTACGTTCGATGTGGCGGCGGGCGAAATTTTTGGCCTCCTGGGTCCGAACGGCGCGGGCAAAACCACCACGATAGAGTGCATGCTGGGGCTGCGGCGGCCGGATCGGGGGAGCGTACGGATAGCCGGAATAGACGCCCGCCGCCGCGGTCGCGACATGCAGCAGCGCATCGGCGCGGCGCTTCAGACGAACGCCTTGCAGGACAAGATCACGCCCAGGGAAGCGCTTCGGCTCTTTGGTTCGTTTTACCGCGAGGCGGAAGCCCCCGACGCCCTCTTGCAGCGGTTTGCGCTGGAGGACCGGGCGGACGCGCCCTTTCATACCCTGTCGGGAGGGCAGCGGCGGCGGCTGGCGCTGGCGCTGGCGTTCGTGAACCGGCCCGAGGTGGTGTTGCTGGACGAACCCACGACGGGCCTGGACCCGGCTTCGCGCCGCGACCTGCACCGGCGCATTCTGGACATGAAAGCGGAAGGCCGGACCGTACTGCTCACGACGCATTACATGGAAGAAGCGGAAACCCTGTGCGACCGCGTGGCGATCATGCGACGCGGCAGGCTCGTCGCGCAGGGCGCCCCCCGCGATCTGACGGAAAACCTGGGCGCGGCGCCGTCGGTCCGTCTCGAAACGTCCGCCCCGCTCCCGCCGGAGACCTTCGCGGACATCAAGGGCCTGCGCGATCTGGAACAGGCGGGCTGCACGGCGCGGTTTCGGGCGGAAGCGGCGCACCGAGCGCTCGCCGCGCTTGCGGAGCGGATGGAAGCAGCAGGGGCAACCCTCGTCGAACTGCATGTCCGCCGCGCCACGCTGGAAGACGCGCTCATCGAATGGACGCAGAACGAAGGCGAGGCGGCGGACGAAACGCATGGAGAGGCCTCGTCATGACGTACGCCTTGCTCATCGAACTGCGGCTCTATTACCGGAACAGGATGGCCCTCGTCTACGGCTATCTTTTCCCGCTTGTTTTTCTCGTCGCCTTCCTTGTGCTCTACCGGCACGAACCCGTGCCGCTGGTCGATCACATGGGGGAATTGCTTACCGTGACCGCCCTCGGCGGCGCCTGTTTCGGCCTGCCGACGTCCATGGTTGGCGAACGGGAGCGGGGCGTCTGGCGACGGTACCGGGCGACGCCCGTCTCCACCTTGCGCCTCGTGCTAACGACGGCGACGGCGCGGTATCTGGCGCTGCTTACCGCCGCAGCGCTTCAGGTTGGGCTGGCCATGCTGGTCGGTATGCCGTTTCCCGACCATATCGCCGGGCTGTGGGCCAGTTTCACGTTCGTAGCCTTCGCCTTTGTGGGGCTGGGCCTGGTCATCGCCATGCTTGCGGACACGGTGCCCGCCGTGCAGGCCCTCGGGCAGTCTATTTTCCTGCCCATGCTGATCATTGGGGGCGTGGCGGTCCGCATCCAAAGCCTGCCTGTCTGGGCGCAGCATCTGTCCGCCTTTTTTCCCGGACGCTATGCGGTGGAGGCGATGCAGGTTACGGTGAACGGGGGCGGGCTGGGCGAGGCGGGCTTCCCGCTGCTGGCCCTGTCGCTGATCGGGGCGGCGGGGTGCCTGGCGGCGGCCAAAATGTTTCGATGGGATACGCGGGAGCGCACGGGCGCCCCGCGCGGCAAGGCATGGGCGATCGCCGCGCTGGCGGGCTGGATGCTGGCGGGCGCGCTGGCAGAAACGACGGGACGCGCGCTGCCCGGCGGACGGTTGCCTGCGAACAGCGCGACGTCGCTGACCGAAACGCTGCGCTCTGCCGCCGCAGACAGCGCGGATTTCGCAAAAACGGAAAAACGCATAGACGCATACGGAACCGCGGCGGATTCGGTTGCGGTCGCCGGAAGCGAGGCGGATTCCGCAGAGGCGTCGCCGGAACCGCTCGATGCGCCGGATGCGCCCGCCGCCGACGCGCCGTCCGAGGAACTTGCGGACGCGGCCTCCGGGGAGCAAGCCCCCGCGCCGCCCCCGCTGTTTCCCATTATCGACTACCCGGATTCCTGGGAAGAAGTAACCATGGAGGATATCGACCGCGACATCCGGTTCGACGCGCTTCCCTACGACGAGGGGCTGGAGGCGCCGGTGGCCGCGCTGGACGAACCGGTGTATCCCGATATCGAGGCGACCATCCAGTGCATTCTGGACGACCTTGAAGTATGGCCGCCCGCCTGGACGGCGGATCCGGTGCAGCGGGCGCGCAACGTGTTGTTCCTGGCGGCGGTGCCGGATATGTACCAGATGAGCGGGATCGAGCGGTGGGCGCCGCACGCCGTGTTCGAGCACCTGGCGAATGTCTATCCCGAGGACGAATTGATCCAGGTGCTCTACTGGATTGCGTTCAATCCCTACGAAGGGGACGTTTTCGCCGCCGACCGGCTTGGGGAGACATGCCTGCGGCTCGCCGGTCCCGACGACATGGCCACGCTCCAGCAACGAACCGGCTGGTACGCCGCCAAACTGCTGGGCCGAATCACCGGGCATATCGAGGCGCGGTAGGATTGCGGACAGCATGCTTGATACAGCGTGTCTGGCTACCCAAAATTGCAGGAACTTTGAAGAGTTGATGGCGTGATGACGATAAGGGCAGTGTTGCAATTCGACGCAAGGCATGCCGTGGCGCTGGGGCAAAATTATGCTCTATGGCATGGATTCCAGGCGCAGAGCGCCCTGCAACCCGGTTAGCGCCTTGTACGCCACTATTTTGAAACTTACAGCGAGACAACTGAATTGACTACAATGCCTGTCGAACCCGGCGCCCGTTGGTTGCGTTGCGATTTGCACGTACATACTCCTTTCGATAACGAAAAAATTTTCGGAGAGGATATACGCGGAGCTATTGCTGCCCTGAAGAAGGCCGACTCCACGAGACTTGAAGAGATTGCCGAACGTTTCGTCGAGGCCTGCCAATCGGCCGATGACGGGAATGGAATGGACCTCGTTGCGCTCGTGGACCATAACAGCGTTGAAGGCTTCAAGCAGCTCAAACCGCTGTTTCAGAAAATCGGGACGCGGGCAAGCAGCGAAGGCAAGGCTATGCCTGCGATCTTGCCCGGGGTAGAGTTTAGCGTTGGGGGCGAGCGCCTCATCCACTTCCTTGTCATCTTTGCATCCGATACCGAGCCCGCCGATATAGAAGGGGTTATCCGCCATGTTTTTCAAGCGCGGGAATGCTTCGATTCGACAACCGGAACGCCCCGTGCGTCCGGCGAATCGCTCAATGATTTTCTTAAAAAGCTCTACGAGTACGCAAAACCCGCGACGGGCGAGCGGAACCTGAGTTTCGTGCTGCTGCCTGCCCATGCTCACGGTGATCGCGGGGTTGCCAAAGAGACCGGAATTTACACATCCGGCGTTGCCGCCAACCTTTGGGAAGAGATGAGAGGACAACTCCGGCAGTGGGCGATTGTACGCACGGAATGGAACGGTTTTGAAACGACCCGGCCTTTCGAAAAATTGCCCCGGGCTTTTCAGGACCTCCTGTGCCAATGGACGGTTGCGAAACAAGGCGAGGATTGGGACAAGTTGCCAAAGTCTCATCAGCAACGGGTACGAAATCAGAGCCATTGGCCACTCGTTGAGGGCTCAGACCCGCACAATTATGAGGCCATCGGCAGTCGCTACAGTTGGCTCAAGATGGACGTCCCCGACGTAGAGGGGATCCGGCTTGCCCTGCTTGATCCGCAATCCCGGCTGCGCCGCATGACGGAAGGCCCCCCGGGACAACATTATACCAGAATCAAGCGATTACGTGTCCGGGGCACGGACTTCTTTGAGGATATCGACGTGCCTTTCAACGCGTGTCTTACGACGCTTATCGGCGGTCGCGGTTCGGGAAAGTCTACTGTCGTCGAATACCTGCGCCACACACTGGACCGCGCTCGCAGCGAAGACCTGCGCAACCTCGGGGCCAGTGATATCCGCGATCAGGTGCACCCCATGCTCTTGTCGAAGAAAGAACGCGACTTCGGAGACTCCAGGGGTACGCTGCTCCCCGATTACAAAATGGATATCGACCTGGTGGTGGCCGAGCGCCCTTACCGTATTCGCCGATCAGCGAACGGTCTTGAGGTCATTCCAGATGCAAACCAACCCAACGCCGCGGCGGCGCCATTGGACGTGCGAAGTCTTATCGTGCCGCGCATTCTTTCGCAGCGCCAGATAGCGCGTATCGCTCGCAACCCTGCTTCGCAGCGTACCGAACTCGATGCTCTGATCGACCCCGACCGTCTGCGCAAGATCGAAAACCTGCGCCGGTCGCTCGGAGAGGCGCTCGCACAGTTTCAGACAACACGTTCACGGCTTGAGGAGCAACGCCGGAAATACCCATCCATCAAGACCGAACTACAAAAGGTATGCGACCAGATTAACTTTCTTGAAAGCGAAGGGCGCAAGGAAGTATTGCAACGATTCGACGCCTTCGAGCGAGAGCACCGCTGGTTGGAAAGTATCCAGAAAGACTTGAACGAAATCGCCGCCCGACTTGATGAGGAGGCCAGTGTGGTCGAACAGGACGACTCGGGCGCTCGTCGGGCTCCAGAGTCGACGCCGACGACAACCTGGCTCGATTCGGTAGCCGGCCGCGTGGCAACCGCATGCAGCGGCGCTGTCGCAGCATTGCGAGAACAAGCGGATTCCTTGCGAGCCCTGGCCGCCATAATCAAACAGGAAACAGCCGAAAAATGGCAGGCAGATTACGACAAAGCGCACGCTGAATACGATGCGCTACGACAAGAGATGGTTGAACGAGGCGTAGACTTCGCCCAGCACGAGAAGCTGCTTCAGCGCAGGGCGCAACTGGAGCGCGAATTGGAAACGCTCCAGAAAACTGATCAAGAACTCAGCGACATTGAACGTAATCTTGGCGAGACGCGTTTACGACTTGTCGAAACGCATAAAGCGCGTTTGGCGGCACGCTTGGAGCAGGCTAAGGCGCTCGAAGATATGGATGCCGATGTCCGCCTGGAGGTCCATGCCTTTGGGGATCGTGAGGACTTCGAATCGCGTCGCGAGCAGTGGTTCAGCGGCGCGGGAGTACAAGAACGCGACTGGACGGTGCTTTGCGAGCACGTCTTCGCACCGAATGGCGTCGTACCTGACCGTATTTCAGCCCTTGCAAAGGCGATCCGCGAAGATTTTGGGGCTACAACCGACAAGGGCGCCGCTATTGAAGCATCCGCATCAAAGGTTGTCGCCCTTGTTGGTCCGAATGCACAGTTGACCAAAAACTTTCTCAATGCCCTTGAACGGCGGGAACGCATCAGGATCGACGAAATAGAACGTTTTCTTCCAGAGGATCGCATTGAAGCGCAGGTCAGGACGGACGATGGCGCTTTCAAGACAATCGAGACCGGATCCGTTGGTCAGAAGAGCACTGCAATCCTGAGCCTGCTTCTATCCGCCGGCGATCAACCGATCATCATTGATCAACCGGAAGACGACCTGGACAACCAGTACGTCTACAATGTGGTTGTAGACTTGCTGCGAAGACGCAAGTTTTCCCGGCAGGTCATTATCGCCACCCACAACGCCAATATTCCCGTGAACGGGGATGCCGAGCTGATTGTGGCGCTCGGAGCGGAAAATCGGTTAGGCAAGGTCATTAGCGCCGGTAGCATCGACCGCCCGGACGTGAAGAACCACGTCAGCAGGATCATGGAAGGAAGCGCCGAGGCATTTCGGCTTAGACGGGAACGCTACGGTTACTGATACAAGTCCTGCGCACATGTTCGACACTTTAGACGAAATTAGACGACAGTTAGAGGCCCTGGAGGACGCAAGGGCTGAGTTTAAGCAGGTCGATTTGCGCGCTCACGGCGTTCGTTCGCCAAACACCGAGGAAATGGCGAGTGAAATGGTCGCGTTCGCCAACGCCGAGGGAGGAGTGATTTTTTTGGGCGTGGACGATGACGGCGTTGTGCGCGGCATTCCGCCGGACCGTGCGAACGTGGTGGAGTCTTGGGCCATCAACATCGCCAACAACAATTGCGATCCTTCGATTCACCCGATTCTCCGCAAGGAGCGACTGGCCGACCCAGGCAATTCGGAACGCCTCGTAATCCTTGTGGAAGTAAAGCGCGGACTGTACGTTCATGGCACAAGTAGCGGACGTCACTACATCCGGGTTGGCGCGACGAAACAATTGCTTAAAGGCGCCGCTCTGGCTCGCCTCTTTCAAGAGCGCGGACGAACATTCGTTTTCGATGAGAAACGCGTTCCCACGGCAACGGTTGACGATCTTGACGACCGCCGCCTGAAGGAGTTTTTCGCGAACGGTCCCACCCTGATACCGTGGCTTGATCTCCTGCGAAATACGCGCGTCGTAGAAACGAGCGATAACAATGTCGAACAACCTACTGTTGCCGGGCTATTGGCATTCGGCGCAACGCCGCACAAGCACTTGCCCTCGGCGTTCGTGGAGGCGGCAGTATACCGCGGAACACGCCTTACGTCCGACGACCTGGTGCACGCCGAGTCGATCAGGGGGCCGGCAAATGAACAGATTGATGACGCTGCCGAGTTTGTTGATCGATTCATGCTGAAGCCTGCACGCAAGAACGCCGGACGCGAGGATCATCCCCAGTACGTACCGAACGCCGTACACGAAGCCATTGTGAATGCCGTCGCTCACCGCGATTACTCGATTTCCGGCGGAAAGATCAGGCTGTTTCTCTTCGCGGACAGGATGGAGATATACAGTCCAGGATCGTTGCCTAATACGCTGTCTATCAAGACAATGCCATACCGCGTTTTCACCCGGAATCAGCTCCTGGTGAATTTCCTGTCCCGAATGAGGAGCCGCCATACTGGACGCGCATTTCTGGAATCAAGGGGCGAGGGCGTACGCGGCATACTTGAAGCCAGCAAAACGCATTCCGGGCGACGACCCGAATACGAACTATTCGGCGAGGAACTGCGCCTGACCATCTGGGCAAAGCCGTCGCCGCATGAAGGGCGAGAGGACATCTTCTGATCGTCTGTCTGCCACGTTCATGCGTACCGCGCCGCCATACGCCATCACCCCGCCCATTGTCGACCTGCTCACGCAGATCGGCGAAGCCATCGGCCGCGCGGAGGCCGTCGCGCAGCCGATGAGCTTGCGGATGCGGCGGATCAACCGCATCCGCGCCATCCAGGGCTCGCTGGCGATCGAAGGGAATACGCTCAGCCAGGACGAGATTTCGACCCTTCTCGACGGCAAGCCGGTCGTCGCGCCCTTGCGGGAAGTCCAGGAAGCGCGCAACGCCATCCAGGTCTACGACCAGTTCCCGCAGTGGAATCCTGCAAGCGAGAACGACTTGCTCACGGCGCACCGGATGCTCATGACGGCGCTGCTCGACGCCCCCGGACAGTACCGGCGCCGCGGCGTGGGCGTATTCGGCGGCGGCAAAGTGCAGCATATCGCGCCGCCCGCCCACCTCGTACCAGGCCTGATGTCGAACCTCCTGGCCTGGCTGGACAGCGCCGACGAACATCCCTTGATCGCCAGTTCGGTATTCCACTACGAATTCGAGTTCATTCATCCTTTCGAGGACGGCAACGGGCGCATGGGAAGGCTGTGGCAAACGCTGATCCTGACGCGCTGGAAATCCCTGTTCGCCGACGTGCCGGTGGAAAGCCTCGTTTATGCGCGGCAAAGCGCGTACTATGAGGCCATTCGGGAAAGTTCTTCGAAAGGGGAAAGCACCCCGTTTATCGTCTATATGCTGGAGGCCATTCTTGAGGCGGTGTTAGCTACCCCCCAAGAAAGCCATCAAGAAACCCCCCAAGTAGAGCGTCTGCTATCCGTCATGGAAGGCGAGATGTCGCGACAGCAGATCCAGCTCGCGCTCGGTTTAAGCGACCGAAAATCCTTCCGACAGCGGTACCTGTGGCCCGCGCTGGACGCCGGACTGGTGGAAATGACCCATCCCGACGCGCCCACGGCAAGAAATCAGAAATACCGCCTCACGGCGCGGGGACGGGCCGCCGCTGGTCTTATTACGAAGAAATGACCGTGAAAACGCCCGCCAACCCGGTTTTCGTCCAGAAATTTTCCCGAAAATGATATTTTGACATGTCCCCCTCTCCGACACGCATCGCCTCCTTTTCCAGACCTGACCGCATCGCAACATGCATCGTTTCTTCCTGCGCCTTGGCGTTTTTGCATTCCTCGCCGCCTGCGCGGCGGCCTGTTCGGTGAATTCCGACACCAATTCGGACGGTTCCGCCCCGAATATCCTGTTCCTTCTGGCCGACGACCTGCAAGCCGACGCCATCGGCGCGTACGGCAACGGCTATATCCGCACGCCGAACCTGGACCGTCTCGTGGAGGATGGATACTCCTTCCGGCGAACCTACAACATGGGCGCCCACCATGGGGCCGTCTGCGCGCCCAGCCGAGCCATGATGATGAGCGGGCGCACCCTGTTCCGCGTGTACGACAATCTGGATTCCGTGCGCACGTTCCCGGAAATTCTTCGGGAGGCGGACTACCGTACTTTCGGCACGGGCAAATGGCACCAGAGCCGCTCGTCGTTCGCGCGCAGTTTCGGGGAGGGCAGCGCCGTGTTCATCGGGGGGATGGCCAACCATTTCAGCATCCGGCTACAGGATTTGCAGGCGGACGGGACCTTTTCGGAACCCGTCATGAAGGGTTTTTCCACGACCCTGTTCGCGGATGCGGCGGTGGATTTCCTGGAGGACTACGGCGCATCGGATCGGGAGGCCCCTTTTCTGGCCTATGTGTCCTTCACCGTGCCCCACGACCCCCGGACGCCTCCGGCCAGCCATGCGGCGGACTACGCCGGATCGGGCATGCCCCTGCCCCCCAATTATCTGCCCGTGCATCCGTTCGACAACGGGCGCATGACGGTCCGGGACGAAATCCTTGCCGCCTGGCCGCGCCGCGCGAACGTCATCCGCGACCAGCTGGCCGAATACTACGGACTCATTACGCACATGGACGAGGAAATCGGGCGGATTCTGGACGCACTCAATGCGCAGGGCCTGGCCGAAAACACCATTGTCGTCTTTACGTCCGATCACGGGCTGGCCGTGGGGCGGCATGGCCTGCTCGGCAAGCAGAATCTGTACGAACATAGCGCCAAAACGCCGCTCGTCGTGCAGGGGCCGGGGATTCCGCAGGGAGAAAGCCACGCCCTCGTGTATTTGCACGATATGTTCGCCACCGTGCTGGGCCTGGCCGGAATCGAGGCGCCCGCCGACGCGGACGCGCAGGACTTGTCCGCGCTGTGGAAGGGGGAGCGCACGGCCTTTCGGGAGCGCCTTTTTCTGGCCTACGAAGACCTGCACCGGGCCGTGGTGGAGGATCGGTGGAAACTCATCCGGTATCCCAAAATCCACTACACGCAGCTTTTCGACCTGGAGGCGGACCCCTGGGAGTTGCGGAATCTTGCGGACGCTCCGGCGTACGCCGAGGAACAGGAGCGCCTGATGACGCTCCTTCGGTCCGCGCAACAGGAGGCGGGCGACCCGCACCCCCTGACCTCCGAAACCCGCGTGTCCATGGAGTTCGATTATTCGGAGATCGTCCGCAAGCCGGACCAATGGCAGCCCGAAGAAGTGGTGCAAAAGTATTTTTAGGGGCGGCGGGGGAAGCGCTCCGAAAAAAAACGGCGGGGCGCGGGGTTATATTCGCCAGGTTTCTTTGTCTATAGGAGGACAGTTTTTTATGCACGGACAGAGCATTTTCCCGGATCCGGAGCGGCCCGGGCGTGTTTCAGGAAAGGATAGCGGATGTTCGATATCCAGTATTACACTACGGAAGACGCTCGCGATCCGGTGCAGCGGTGGCTGGACAAAATCCGGGACCCGAGGGCCAGGGAGCGAATCTATCAGAGGCTTCATCGCCTGCACAGAGATAATCCCGGCGATTACAAATCGGTAGGCGGGGCAGTACGGGAGCTGCGTATCCATTATGGCCCCGGATACCGGATATACTTCGCCAACATAGGGGAGATGACCATTTTGCTTTTGGCCGCCGGCAGCAAGGCAACGCAGCCCGCCGACATCGTCAAGGCGAAACAGCGACTCCAGGACTGGAAATCAAGACACGGAACAACCAAACCGTAAGGACCATGAGCACGATGGGCGTAGACCACTTCGAACGGCTTCGGAGAGAATTTCGGAAAGACCCTCGAATTGCCGTCGGGCAGCTTGAGTTGGCGGCAGAAGACGAGCTGGTTTTTTTGCTGGATGTACTGGACGATGTCGCCAAGGCGTATCGGGAGCAGTATCCAGACGTAGCGAAGAAAGCCATGCAGCTGCGATCACGGCTGAACGACATGCGGTGGCCGTCCCTCGCTACAGGTTATCCGGTGGGGAAAGTGTTACGGGAGCAAGGCATTGACAAGAAACCCGCCGCGACGGGCCTGCGCCACGCTCGTCGTCGCAGGAATCAAGCCCAACCGACGGCAGTGTAAAACGCAGGATGGAGCATGGCTATTCGGTATCCGATCACAAACGAAGTCCAGAACGCCCTGGAGCGGTTTCCGCGCATTGCGGAACAAATAAGGGGCAAATTGCCCGAATCCGGTCGAAGCAATCTGGAAATTGTTCGCCTGCTTGGCAACGCGCATTACGAGCATATCGAGGCGTTGCTGGCCTTTATAGACGACCGCCTTCCCGCATCCGGGAGCATCGGCAAGCGCGTTCTCAAGCAGACCGATTCATTGCAATTGCATCAAGCGTTGTCGGAATTCGATCTGCTGGCGCATCTTCAGGACGCCGCAGGAGCGGTAAACGCACAAGCAGTTTCTGATCGATCCAGAACGAAACGCCACGACATCGACCTGACCGCCGGTTCTTCGCACGTACGCGTCGAGGTCTATTGTCCTGCGGATTTTTTCGGCTGCCAGTTAGTCGAACGGCATCTCCCGATGATCTTCAAGTACCTTGAAGTCGATCTGGGCTTTGAGGTTGCGCTTCGGCTCGAACACAAAAACGAAAACATCGCTTCGCGGAACCCCTTCTTCGCCTACGAGATAGGCAACGAAACGGATGTCCACCAGTGGCTTGACCGTTTGAATAACAAGGCCAAGCAATGGATAATGGAGGCGAAAGCAGGAGATCATCTTCAATTTCCAGGGCCTATCGAATCGCTCCAGTTATCCGCAACGCTTGAATACAAGTGTGAAAATGCAGATTGCCGCCTGCTCAGCTTCCTTTCCCCCGGAAAATCGTCCGACACGCGGTTGTTTTTCGAGATGGGCACGCCCGAAGGTACGGCCCGGAGCCAATGGGGGCGTAAGCTGTTGGACAAATTGCAGAAACGCCAGTGTGGCGCGCCCTCGCCAGATTATCTGCGACTACTTGTCGTAGACTTTTCCCTGGCCGATACGGGATGGCCGGAATTCATCTGCTGGCCGAAGATAACGAAACGGCTATCCGAAACCTTCGACCTCTTGACTGTCGAGGCGGAATCTCCGCTTCCCTACGATGCCGTGTTGCCTGCGCAACTTAATCTGGAGTGTGGTTTCGGTAGAATCGTTCCGCTCGACAAACGGCGGACGCAGGAAATCGAAAGCGCGATACGAACAGCGTCGCTTGATCGTCCCTGCAAACCTCAGCCCGCGGGGGACCAGAAAAAAATGATGGAAGAAATGCGACGTTACGCGGCGTCACGCCAGCAGCCTGCCCCCACTGATCGGTGCGTCAAGGACGATCCCGATTTTCAGGATTTGATCGAAAGCATTTCCGCCTTGCAGGCTTGACTGGCGACATCGCCACAGCGAAAAAGCGGCTTCGGGACTGGAAGTCAAGACACGGGAAAACAAAACACCGCAGAATCATGAGCAGCTTGGGCGCAGACCACTACGAATGGCTTCGGAAAGAACTCAGGAAAGACCCGAAATTCGCCACTGGTTATCTGAACGTGGCGGCGGAAGAAGAGGCGCTGGTTACTCTTATGCGCGCCCTAGACAATATAGCCGAGGCGTACCGGGAAGAGTATCCAGACGTAGCGAAAAAGGCCACCCAGCTGCGGGCGCGGCTGAACGACATGCGGTGGCCGTCCCTCGCCACAGGGTATCTGGAGGGGCAAGCACTAAGGAAGCAAGAGATTGCCAAAAAATCCGCCGCAACGGGCCTGCGACACTAATCGGAGCATCAAGGACGGTCCCGACTTTCGATTTGATCGAAAGTATTGCCGCCTTGCAGGCTTGACTGGCGACATCGCCACAGCGAAAAAACGGCTTCGGGGGCGGAAATCCAGACAACAATAAACCCAAACACTGCGGAATCATGAACGGTGCGAGTGCGAACTTTATCGAATGGCTCAGGGAAGAGTACCAGAAAGATCCCGCATCCGCAATCCGGCATCTGGAACTGGCGGAAGAGGAAGAAGCCCTGGTTATTGTTATGGACGTCCTCGACGATATCGCCGAGGCGTACCGGGAGGAGTATCCAGACGTAGCGAAGAAAGCCATTCAGCTGCGGACGCGGCTGAACGACATGCGGTGGCCGTCCCTCGCCACAGGATATCCGGTGGGGAAAGCGTTACGGGAGCAAGGCATTGACCAACAATCCGCCGCGACGGACCTGCGTCACGCTCGCCGGCGCAAGACTCAAACCCAACCAACGGCAGCGGAAACCGCAGGATGAGACATGGCCATTCGATATCCGATCACAAGCGAAGTCCAGAACGCCCTGGAGCGTTTCCCGCGCATTGGGGAGCGAATCAGGGGCAAGTTGCCCGAATCCGGTCGGAGCGAACTGGAAATTGTCCGCCTGCTTGGCAACGCGCAGTACGAGCATATCGAAGCGTTGCTGGCCTTTATAGACGACCATCTTCCCGCATCCGGGAGCATCGGCAAGCGCATACTCGAACAAACCGACCTGTTGCCATTCCACCGAGCGCTGTCGGAATTCGATTTGCTTGCGCATCTTCAGGGCGTATTGGGAGCAGAGCATACGCAACCGGCTTCCGCCCCCCCGGAAGCCAGGCGCCACGACATCGACCTGACCGCCGGTTCGACGCGCATGCGCGTCGAGGTCTATTGTCCTGCGGATTTTTTCGGCTGCCAATTGGTCGGGCGCTATCTGGGCATGACGTTCAAGTACCTTGAAGTCGATACGGGGTTTGAAATAACGCTCCGCCTCGAAAGCCTGCGTCAGGATGAGGAGAAGGAGGACGACGACGATTTATTCTTCGACGACGCTATGCGCGAAAATCTTGTCCGTGCGTGGCTTGCTGCGTTGAGAGAAGAAGCCACAGCATGGATTTCCCGTGCGCAAGCGGGAGAGGAGCGTTTGTTTCAAGACGACACGGCGTCGCTCCGCTTGCGCGTAAAGGTCGACGCCCTGCATCCCGATCCGGCGTATCGTATTGTTACGCAACATACATCCATGCGATCAGCCGAAGCCAGAATGTTTTTCGACCACTTTGGAACGCCCCAAAGCACGGCCCGGAGCCAGTGGGGGCGTAAACTGTTGGACAAATTGCAGAAACGCCAGTGCGGCGCGCCCTCGCCGGATTATCTGCGGCTGCTTGTCGTAGACTTTTCCCTGGCCGATACGGGGTGGCCAGAATTCATCTGCTGGCCGGATCCAGCGAAGCGACTGGCGTCAACGCTCAAACTCTTGATCGCCGAAGCCGGGTCGCCTCGTCCCTATGAGGCCGTGCTGCCCGCGCAACTTGGACTGGAATGCGGATTCGGAAAGGCCATCATATTGAACCATTGGCGGGCGCAGGAACTAAAAAAGGGCGTCAAAACGGCCGGGCTGGACCGTCCCTGCCAACCGCAAATTGCAGCGGATCAGCCACAACGCAGGAATGGATGGCTACGCTTTGCAACGCCTCTTCGACGGCCCCCCCTTTCGAATACCCCCGTTCGGACCGGCCCGAACTTGCGCGAGGACCCCGACTTTCAGGATTTGATCGAAAGTATTTCCGCCTTGCAGGCTTGACTGGCGACATCGCCACAGCGAAAAAGCGGCTTCGGGGCTGGAAGGCGAGACAAAGATAAACCCAAACACTGTGGAATCATGAACGGTGCGAGTGCGAACTTTATCGAATGGCTCCGGGAAGAGTTTCGGAAAGATCCTCGGATTGCCGTCGGGCAGATTGAATTGGCGGCAGAAGACGAACTGGTTTTTTTGCTGGATGTACTGGACGATGTCGCCAAAGCATACTGGGAGCAGTATCCAGACGTAGCAAAGAAGGCTGCCCAGCTGCGGACGCGGCTGAACGACATGCGGTGGCCGTCCCTCGCTACAGGGTATCCGGTGGGAAGAGCGCCAATGGTGTCTTGAAAACCGAACGTTTGCCGAGACCGTTTCAGCGGAGCACCGCGGCGGATTACGGCGCCCTTCGGCGACGGCGTTTTCCGGGCATGATGAGCAACAACACGACGATCATCGCCAGAATGAACGCATACCAGGGCATATCTACGCCAAAATGCTCAGACAGGACCGTCCGCAACCCTTCGCAGGCCAGAAACGCAAGGAAAATATAAATCGTTAGGGCGGCGGCCATGCCAAACACAGAGCCGGTCTGGAGAAGGCGTTCCCTGATATTTTTTCGCAAAGGACGGATGGCGCCTGGAGAGGTTTGGGGTCGGATTCGCGGGAGGGCTGCTGCCGGGGCTTCTGATTACATACGGATTTGTTTGGGGATTGGTTACAGGGGGAAGGGGTAAATTGAAGCCGGGACGGGCACGGGGGCAGGAAGGGGTTTCTGGAAAAATACTGCTGGCCGGTGGACTTCACTCATCATCCCACTGATAGGCCAAAATACGTTCGCGTCGCTCGTGCAATTCTTCGCTGGTAACGTACCTCCCCCGTTGCAAAAATACGTCACCAGGGGAACGGTACTTGATCGCTTGGCGGACAATCATTTTGTCCCGCTCCTTTTTTTCTTCAGGAGTGATTTTGATTCCAAGCGGGGGTTGGAGATCTTCAAACGGCGGTGCCTGCGGGCTTTTAGCAAAAGCCTCGCGTATTGCTGCGACTAAGAATTTCAATTTCTGCGAGTTGGCTTGAGGCGGTTCCGGGTGCGAGATGGGCCTTCCGAAGACAGCACCTTGCCGAAAAAGTTCTTCGGCGAAGCGGCCCTTTGAGGAAAGAAAGTCCCTGTCTTAAAGGGCGAAATATACAAATTTTTGACCTGCGATATTTGGGCAATTTTTTTACGTCCCTCTTGCCGCAGGGGTCCCCGCTTCCTCTCTGTCGTACGCATCCGCCGCCGCTTCCCAGGCATCCCCCGCCTTTCTCCACGCCGTTTCCGCCGTTTCCTGTGCTTTGAACGTATCTTTGAAAATAGAACGAATATCATCGGCAATACCATGCGACGGAGCCTGCGAAACAAAATTCTTCAAAGCCCTTTCCCGCGCACGTGAAGCCCATCCTCTCGCTTGCGAAGCATCCGGCTTTGCCCCCCGCACTCTCGAAGCCTGTTGCCGTGCTTCCTCCATCTTGCTAAACGGATTCCTTGCCCGTCTTTCCTTTACTCCAAGCCGCTTTAATTCCGCCTGAAACGTTTCGTGCACATGCGCCTCCGCTTCCCATGCCTGCGCCTGCGCTTCGCACGCCTGTTCAAGCAAGTTTTGAAGTTCTGTCATTTTACCTATCCCTATAATTTCCAATCATAAAGCCAAAACCCGCACGAAAGCCACGCGAAGGGTAATCGTATAACATGCGTTCCCGAACCCCAAAGGACAAGTCCAGCGCAGCAATAGACCCTACAGGGATTTTCCATCCCAAGTTTCCTTCGAGCGCAAAGCCAAACTTGTTAGCAAGATTATTGTTGCCTAACCGTCCAGCAAGAGTCTCCGCTTCATTCCCCGACATCTCCCCGCCCGCCGCAGCGGAAATATAAATCCCATTAAATAAATAATAACGCGCTCCAACTCCTATAAGCGTAACCGTGTACCAGTCAATGAAATCGTTAAGTCTCATTTCCGCCGGGAGGGTTTCGATATAATGAAAGGTGATCGGCATGAAAAACGAAAGAGACTTGTTTTGCGGGCGAGTTTCCAGAGTAAGGGCAATGCCCACAGGAAAATATCCGGGTATGTCCCCGAAAAAATTAAACCGCCCGAACGAATACTGATAACCAAATTCCCACGCCCAAGAAGCCCTTTCCCGCGAACGCGAAGCCTCTGGCCTTATCCTTGCTTGCGCCCGCGCCTCCGCACGAATCCGCGCTTCCGCCTGAATCCAAACTGAAACACGATCCCACGCCGCCGCCTCTGCGTTCCACGCCTCCCGCGCCGCGTCGAACGATTCATTCACCGCATCGTGCGCCGCCTCCGCACGAATCCACATTGTACGCTCCGCGCCCGCCGCCTCCGCCGCCCGATCCCATAGGGCCGCAACGCCGCCCGTTGCGTTCCCCTGCGCTTCCAGCATCTTGTTTTCTGCACGGGAAGCCGTCTCCGCCGCATCCAAAGCCGCATCCCGCGCAACCGAAGCAAACTGACGCGCATCCGAAGCCTTATCCCGTGCCTGCGAAGCAAACTGGCGCGCCTTCGAACCCGCTTCCCGTGCCTGCGAAACAACCTTCCGTGCATCCGAAGCATTCTCCCACGCTACCAAAGCAAAAAAACCACGCGCCCGCGAAGCCGTCTCCCGCGCTTGCGAAGCCAGTTCCCGCGCTCGCGAAGCCGCCTTCCCTGCATCCGAAACGAACGCCGAATCCACTTCCCCGACGTCGCTCCAGGCCATTGTTGCGATAATGTTTTGATCCCACGCTTGCGCCCGTGCTTCGTACGCCGCCGCATCCGATTCCAACGCCTCCGCCTGCAAAGACCATGCTTGCGCCCGCGCTTCGTACGCCGCCGCAACCGATTCTTGCAATTCTCTTTGTGCTTGCGCAGGCAACGCCGCCAGCATCAGGGCCGCAGCAAGGAACAGGATTCGGGGTTTCATGGAATAGGTGGCTGGAGGAAAAACAGAGTATACGGACACAAGCGAAAGGATGCAAACAGGGCCTTTCAAGGATGCGGAGTATGAATTTTTATTTTATAAACCGTTATTTTATTATAGAATAAATGTCCATTTTAAGAAGAAAATTTATTAATTTCCGTTATTTAATATAAAATATATGCTTTGAACTTGATAAATTTTTTTGCTATCGTTCAAAATATTTGGTATCCTTGCTGCGTTTCTGCATAAGGATGGGGACACAGCGATTGCCCCTCCCACTGCTATCGACAATGCAATAACGGAAATATAGAGGACGAATACCATGCGCCCCAACGACACCATTTTCGAGGTTCCGATCATCATTGAACCTGACGAAGATGGCTTTCACGCATACTGCCCTGATTTTCCCGGCCTGCATATGTGCGGGGATACGAAAGAGGAGGCGTTCGAGAACGCCAAAGACGCAGTAAAGGGGTTCCTGATGGTCAAACTCAAGTATGGCGAACGGATTCCACCCGCCCTCATTCGGCGCAAAACCAAGCCTGCTGCTTTCTCGGCAGGAGCACAAAAACAACAGCGGGAGACCGTCGATTTAGCCCTTACTTTCGCATGAGTGCTTACCCCAAGTATGTGTGGGATCAGCTGCGGAGTACCACATATAAAGAGTTCGAAAAAGCTTTGCAGAGGGATAAATGGGTTCGGGAACAGACATCGGGGGCGGCCCAAATCTACAGACATCCAGATAGGCCGGCAGGGCAGAATGTAGTGTCTGTACATTCACATCCAAGCAAGGTCATACGCAAGGGAACCCTGAAATGTATGCTTGATTCTGTTGGCTGGACAACAGAGGCAGACTTGGTCCGCGTTGGACTCATCAAACCGGGCAAGGGTAAGCGTCGCAAATAATCACACGATCGGGTCTTCGTACTTGAGGCGTTTCTGATTCATGCCCTTCGCCAAGGCCGCCATATAGCCGAGCGTGCCCAGCCCCGATGGTTGCGCCTGCCCGCGAACTCGTCAATAGGTTTCGTCGATTTCGACCGCGCCAGACAGGATCGGGGCATCTGCGGCGTATGCTTCGCGGATGCGCGAGATAAATCAGGGATCACGCCGTGTTCTGCGTTACCCCAAATTCTTCCGGTGAATCTTCATGTTCGACACGCCCTTAAGCCTGGTCGTAGGCATGTAGACAGCGTTTTCGGCTTGTCCGCCTGAAGCATCATTGAACAGGATTCGCGCCGCCGCAGTAGCCGAAGGGTTCGACAGAAATTTTCAGGCCATTCCGCCGCGTAGCATGGCCCGCGACCTTGCCGCTTGTACATTTATCACTTATAATTTTTACTAACAATACTTCGGCAGTGTATATTATCTGGATCACGTTGAAGACCTTCATTTGCACACAAATGAGCATTGTCAGTATCTCTATAATGGATGTACAACCAAGCAAGTCTAGATAAATCAGTGGCAGAAAGATCTGAATAAAATCTTTGCATAAGATATATAATTTTTTGGAGAAAAATTGATCGCTCATTAGGAGTCATGCTATTAATATTTGCATTAACATAGTTAGCCATATTACTGACATCATTCATATCTGGTTTTTTAATATTGGTGGCATGTAAAAAAGCATTACATCTAGCAACAACGTTTTCTGTTTTATAATAAATATTAGATAGTCGCATCCATGCATCATATGCTTGATCATTATGGGGATTTTCTTCAATGAAAGATAAAAGGCATTGAGCCTCACCATCTGGATCGTCAGTTATTTCTTGCTTGAGATCTGCGAATAAAAACCAAGCCTGAGGATATTGTCTTGAGATAAATTCAAGTTTAGCCTGCATATCTTGTATAGATACAGAACCATCGCTAATACGATTTGCCGTTTTTCGGAATATAGATTGAATACGAGGGTAGATACCTCTTTTTAATCCTACTGTATTTGTGGGGCCAAAGTCGTATAAGAATTCAACATCCTGATCAATAAGTACAGAATCTTCCCTAACATTAAGCTTTTTTGTCGCGAATAAGGTTGCAGCAATTGGTACGCTCAAAAAATCAGTGCCATCTTCTGCCTGGGTTCGCTCGATAAGCGACATACGCACCAATTCATCAATTACTTTATCCGGCTGCATATTTTCAAATTCATCCCAATCTACCATAAGAGTTTCTACTGCAAGCTGTGGAACAAGAGATCGCCATTTACTAAGCGTAAGAAAGATACGACTGGCCATAGGTGAAAGGTTTTTATAGGTGCGTTCAAAAAGTGCATCTAAAATATCTGATCTGTAAGGTAATATATTGTCTATTTTAGTGGAACGTCCCTTATTCGATGCAATTTCGCCAAGCAATATTTTTATCACATATGGATGTCCACTCGAATCGTCAATAATATCATCAATTTTCTTATTATTAATATAACTTGATATTCCAAGATGAGATATTGTTCTTTGGATAAGCTCCTTAGCTTCATCATTTTCCATGCCAGATACTTCAATTGGAAAATCAGCCCTGAAATCTCGAAATCGTGTAGTGATAACAGCTTTGTTGGGCAATCGTATGTGCGTATCTATCCATTCATATAAATCAAGCGGATTACGTACAGTTTCAAAATTGTCAAAAACAAATAGAGTAGATCCAAATGAAGATTTTTGCATGTGTTTCTCTATCGTATTTTTATCAATATTTTCGGACGAATCTATTATATCATTTATTAATCTATTATATTCTTCCCAAATATTTTTCTTAGTGATGGCTTGTGGCTTAACAACTTTTGGCCCTGTTGCAGTTAGGTCTATATCTCTTGCACTAAACCATATTATCATATCATATCGATCCATATCTGTAATTTCATGTAATACAGTAAGAGCGAGTGAGGTTTTTCCAATTCCGCCACGTCCAAAGAGTGTAATAACGGGATGACGATCATTAATAAATTTATTCTTCACTTCTTTTTCGAGTATGGGACGTCTAACATAATCTTTTGGCATAGTTGGTAAATTAGTGTATACATTACCAACAATATCAAGTTCATCAGATCCATCTGTTTCACTTGCTGGTCTACCGGAAGGAGGTGATATATAATTACTGGCATTTTGATTACGGCGATTATCTGTAATAGGTGAATGTAATTCATAAATTTCTTTCTTATCATTAAAACCACCATTAGGTACAAAAAAATCTATTGTATTCAGATCGCTATAAAAAAGAGAAACAATTCTTGGCTCTCCAGCCCATAAATAAATACCATCTTCATAATTAGCTCCAGAAATAGCAGTAGACCTTTTTAAGATATTAAATCGGGCTACATCACCTCCAATATCAATAACTTTATATTTTCCCGATAAATTTCGATGTAAATAGGCCCAAGGTTGCTTAAACAAAGGATTATTATCAATTAATAGATTAATAGATTCTTCAAGATTTTGAACCAATCTTGCACATGCCTCTGGTGTTAGTGCACCGTGCCCTCTAGTTTTGTTTCGTAAGTTTACAAATTTTTTGAACCATGCAAAAAGATTTGTTTTTCTATTCATAATTTGCTTTTGATTAGAATCAATATTAATTAATATTTCATGTAAATTATATACTACTTTATATCGCCAATCATTTTTATCAACGGTTTCAAAAAATATACGCCGATGATCTTCTGCAATGCTTAATAAATGTTGTGCAGTTGGTCCTTTACATGTTTCTTCGAGAGTGTCAATCCATCGTTTAAGCGAAGTCGTTCTTACGAGATGGTAAAGACAACTATAACGATGATTATCTCGATCATCTTCAATCAATGATACAAAACCTGCAACAGTTATTTTTATTATAAACTCGCCCACATAGAGTAATTCATGAAAAAGTGCATAATCAGTATCTCTATTTTTTTCAACACGTTCCATTATTTTTGTGATAGGTATAAAAGGTTTTATGTTTGTTTTCATAATTTTAGTATTTATGGTATCTGTATGACTTGATGATATTTCAGTATATTTCGACATGGCTCGCGATAAGGTTATTTGCCAAATATAGACAGGATCCATCCGGGTAAATGGCGGGCTTTGCGCACCAAATCCTGCTTGACGGAATCGGGGAGGCGACGTTTTAGCGCAGAGAGGACCTGTTCGTCTCGGACTGCTTGCGGGCCAAGCCAGCGAATTGCCTGAACGACCGGGCCTGTTCGCTTGTTGCCTGCCCAGTACATTACCTTTGGCCCGGCGTGTCGCAGGTAAATCGTACGTCCATCGACAATCAGTGATCGCGTTCCGCCGTCCGTCAGATAATTCGGCTTGGCCGGGACAACGTTGGTCAGGCCAAGCCTGTTTGCCGCCACGGAGCCATCGGGCATGATGCGTATGTTGTCTCGTCGGGCGATGGCGGCGATGGCAGCATTGAGGCTGACCGGCGCGAAGCGCTTCAGAATTGGATTGAATCGAGGCATGTCGTACAGCCCATGCCCTATGCGCCGCAGTTCTTCGCTGCCAACAAGGCGGGAGAGAGCCTTGTCCACCGCAGCGCGTTTGCCGAGATCCAGGAAATCTTTCGGCGTCCAGACCTGATCCCGCTGGTGCCGGATTCGCTCCAGTATGGTGCTTGCTGTGGTTGCCATGAAGGGTTTTTTCCGTGGTTGGTCAGAAAAATTATATGAAATATCTGACAAAAACAAATCTGATTATGCTGTTTTCTTGGCGGGATACCAAGAGTGTTCCGCGGAAAGTGTATATCCGCGCCTTACGGGCTTATGCTGAATACGCCGCCGCTGGACAGGGTTATCACAAGCGCAAGCGTATGCGCCGCACTTCGTGACACTACGCTCTGGGCGCGGAGACCGCCGAAGCCAGTGAAGCCCGCGTCAAGGGCCTGCGCCGCCGAGTTTAGCCCTGCGATGGCACTATAAATGCCCGCCGTTTTCTTGTCCGTTAACTACTCTTAACGGTAAAAAACCGAACCCCCCTAACCGGACAAAAAAATGACCCCAGCCCGCATAATCAAAATACCCGCCGCCCCCGCTCCGGATACAAGCGTTGCGCTTCGCCCCCTCCCGGCCGTCGCGCCCGCCGTAGCCGCCGCGATCAAAGCCAGCCACGCCGAAACCACGCGCCGCACGTATCAAGCCGGGTGGGCCAGCTTCGAGCAATGGCAAGCCGCCGAGGGCCGCCGCGCCTTCGATGCGCCCCCGCAACGAATAGCCGCCTATCTCGTCGAACAGGCCGCGCAAGGGGCAAGCGTTGCAACGTTGCGCACGTACCGCGCCGCGATACGCTTCCAGTTCATGGAACAGGGCCGCCCCGATCCCACAGACAACGAAGGCGTTCGCCGTACCCTCCGGGGGCTTGCCCGTCGCGCCGCCAGCGAAGGCGCATCGAAACAGCGACAGGCCGCCGCGTTGACAGACAAAGCCGCCGCCGCGATATGGGCAACGGCCCACCAGCCCCGCACAGGGCCGAAGGGGCGCAAGGAATCCGCCGCCCAGGCCGAACGCCGGGGCAACGTGGATATTGCGCTGGTATACGTTATGCGCGATGCGCTTTTGCGCCGTAGCGAAGCCGCCGCCCTCACGTGGGCCGACGTGGAATTAGATTCCAGCGACGGGGCGGGCCGCGTATACGTGGGCCGTAGCAAGACGGATCAGGAAGGCGCGGGGGCCGTGCAGTTCATAGCCCCGCAGACCGTTCGCGCCCTGCGCCGCATCCGGCCCGACGTGCCTGCGCCGGGGCGAAGCGTTTTCGGCTTGTCCGCCCGAAGCATATCGAACAGGATCCGCGCCGCCGCGCTGGCCGCTGGCCTCGAAGGCGAGTTTTCCGGGCATTCCGCCCGCGTAGGCATGGCCCGCGATCTTGCCGCCTCCGGTACGGAATTGCCCCCCCTCATGCAGGCCGGACGGTGGAAAAGCGAACGTATGCCCGCCCTGTACACGCGCAACGAAGCCGCGGGGCGGGGGGCCGTCGCCCGGTACTACGAACAGGGGTAAGGGGCCGCGCCGGGTAGTTATTCCGGCGGATTTTCCTCAATAAAACAGGTTTTCCCCTCCAGTGCCCCCTTGATCGACAAGGTAACGTCGAAACGCTTAAAAAGGCGGAAAAAATCTTCCAAATTGCCTTCAAACTTGATGCACTCTTCCCGAAAAACAGGGGGTGTCTCTTTGTATTGCTCTACGGTCGCGATCAAAAAAAAGGCGTATAGAGTTACGGCCACGTGCGGACTTATCTCGCCGAATCCAATACGGATTCCCTTCACATATTCGCCGTCCTTGATCTGAAGGCCAATCTTTCCAACATCGTGCAACTCTGGGCTTTGGTGTCCATCTGCCGCCGCCGTTCCTTTGTAGTCATTGTACTGGCTACCTGCTTCGAATATCGTTTCCATAGATCTTTCCGGTTTATCGAATAAGGGTCATTTTCCTTGTCAGGGCCGCGCCGCCCGCCTGCAAGCGGTACACGTACAGGCCGGAAGGAAGCCCTGAAGCGTCAAAACGTACGCTATGCCGCCCCGAAGGTTCTACGCCGTCCGCAAATACCGCAACGCTTCGCCCGGTAGCGTCGAACACTTCCAGCCGCACAGGGCCGAGGCTTGCCAGTTCGTACGTTATCGACGTTGCCGGGTTGAACGGGTTCGGGTAGTTCTGCGCAAGGCGTACCGATCCGGGAAATTCATCGGATTCGGCAGAAACTGGCGACGGTGGCGGGTCAAAATCTCCAATCAGCAACATAACATGAACATTCTCCACACTATCAAGAAAATGTCCATCCGGCGCATCAAGAACACCCTTAGCTCCCGGCCAGCAGAACCAATAATTCAATTCCCAATGATTGATTCCGCAAGCCTCAACACCTTGCTCTCCATAAAAACGATGCCGTCCTTCGATGCCCGCAAAACTAGTATGTTTCACATGGCCGCGAACAGCATCCTGCAAACGCAACATTCTACCGTCCACGATAACAGCCGCCTTTTCTGCCATCCAATCCATGAGGTCAGCACCACGTATCACATACTCTTTATTTGGGCTTCGTCCTGAATTTGCTTCATACTCATCCCATACCCAGAAATTCAACAGCACAGACTCCCCGCCGCTTAACGTATCGCGAACAGTCATAAGATCAACGACACGAACAGTTTGGAAAAAGCCTTCCTCTCCGCCCCACGCTCGAAAATGGGGCGGATTATACGTACTTCCAGGAATAAAATGATCCACACCGTTAATCTCTCGCCACGCCAAGCCATAATCCCAGAAGGGCCACTTCCAAAACATAGCTCCCTTCGTATTACCGATTAACTTCATATGCGGAGCAAGAAGCGGAACTTCAATCTCTGTAACTGGCCGAGTTGCAGTGTTCGGATCAGGCTCTCCCCGTACTTCATACTTGAGCACACGCGGCACATACGGAACAACCTGAACCATTACGTTATCGAAGCAAACCGGCTCATTCGGATTACATTCCCAGTTTTGCGCCCGTGCGGGCAACGCCGCCAGCGTCAGGGCCGCCGCAAGAAACAGGATTCGGGGTTTCATGTCTTTTCGGGGGTTTGTGTAGGGTACGGGAAAGATAGCGGGCTATCCGATCCGCTGCGCGTTCCGGCCGTCAATTCCTTGCCGCACCGTTCGCAGTTCATAGCGCGTCCGCTATCGCTTCCCATTGCAGCGCCGCCGCATCCCACGCCGCCGCCGCCTTGTTCGCCAGTTCCTTCAGGCCGCCCGTTTTACGCCCCGCAGTATTCCGCCAGTCCGAAGCGTTCTCCCGCGCCCGCAAAGCGTGAAGGTTCGCCCGCGAAGCCTGTTCACGCGCAAAGGAATAGCCATTAACAGAATCATAATTACGACCATGCTCGGCGAAACGCGCAGCGTCGCAAGGGTCTATTGATCCGCCGCAGCCATACGCAAGCGACCCGTCCGCAGCCCTTGAAGCGTTTATTCTTGCGCCCGCCGCCTTGCTTTTTTTATCCTCGTTGTAACCGTCGTATTCAACAAAATCATAATCCGCTTCCGCATCCCACGCTCACGCCTGTACCCGGTACGCCCTCCATACCCCCCTTCGCATTTTTACTCGCTTGGATTCTGCCGGAACCGATTCCCACGCTCGCGCAACCGCCCTCCACGCCCGAACTTCTTCCTCGCCTACCCGCCTTGCATACCAATAATCCGCCGCCAACATCCACGCAAAGAAAGTATCCCTTCGCGCTTGCAAAGCCTCTTTTCGCCGCCCTTCCGCCAGAAATTCCTGACCCTCCACCTCCAACGCCGCCGCTCGCACCTCCAACGCCGCCGCAACCAGTTCTTGAAGTTCGGTTTGCGCCCGCACGGGCAACGCGGCCAACGTCAGGGCCGCCGCAAGAAACAGGATTCGGGCTTTCATGGCTTTTCGGGGTTTGTGGGGTACGGGCAAAGATAGCGGACTATCCGATCCGCCGCAATATGAACGCTGCGCATACCCGCCGCGGGGGACCCCTGAAGCGCGGGCTTTCCCGACGTGCGGGGACCGGAGAGGGGGAGTTTTAGCACAACACACTTTTCTTGCCCGCGTTGCGTTTCGTCCCCTCCGAAAGGGTTATTTTCTCTCTCCGTGAAAACTCCCCTTCACCGGTCCCCGCCCAGGGTTCACGAATCCGCTTCAGGGCCCCCTATCCCCCGGACAAGTATCCCCGAACCGCTTGCCATGCTTTCGCTTCCGCTTCCCATGCGTCCCCCTCTTTCCGGTACGAATCGGCGGCTATCTCGAACCTTTTTGCCCTTTGTTCATGTTCTTTCCTGTTCTTTGGCAAAGCAAGTTGTATACCCACCAAAATGGTTTGCGCCTCCCGCATATTTTCTTTGCATTTTGCGGCGGCTTCACCTTCCTTGCCTTGCGCCTCCTGTTTATATTCCTCTGCTTTCGCTCCGTGCGCCTCTGCAAAGTCAAGATGCGTTTTCGCCGTTGCCTCGTATTCCTCTGCGGTTTGTTGTTCTCTCTCTGCTTCCTCTAATTCACCCCATGCCGGGTTTGTCAATCTATCCTTAAGCCCGGAAATGCCGGAGCCGTCCCCCGTCGCAAGCTCGTACCTGTTGAAACGTACCACCCATGCGCTTCGCCGCGCCTCAAACGCCGCCGAAACAAGTTCCTGTATTCTTGCCATATCGTTCACCTGTTGTTTAAGGGGTTTCGCCGTACGTGTCCGCAACCGCTTCCCACGCCTCCGCCGCCGCCTCGAACGCCGCCTTTGCCGCGCCCGATCTTTGCGCCGCATTCCGCCGCGCATTCGCAACGTGCCTCCGATCCAATTCCGCATAATCCCGCGCCATTGTAACCGCGTGCAGCGCGTCCGACGTATCCGCCCGCATCGAGGAAGCCAGTTCATGCGAACCCGAAACATACTCCCGCGCATTCGCAGCGTAGTTCGCGTTGCCCGCCGCTTCCCACGCCTCTAATGCGTGGGTTTCCGCCTCCGATTCGTACGCCGCCGCAACCGCTTTCTGCAAGGGGCTTGCGGGTATCGCAACGGGCGCGGGTTCGGATACGTCCGCCGCAGGCGCGGGGGGTCTGTTTGCGATACGCAACCCGCAAGCGTACAGGCCAACAGAACGCACAGAATCGCTCGTAACGCGCCGCAGCGCAAAAAACGGGGGTTCATGGGGTTTCGGGGTTTTTGTCCACTACGGAATGTTTACTGAAAACCGATGGCGGTTCAGCATGATACGGAATTTAGCATCGCAATGTCAAGATCAAGCCCTGGATTCCCCAATCCCCGCCAGCACCCAACGCCTTTCCACTATATTCATCCCCGCCGCACTTCCCCAAAAAGCACCCCCTTCCCCCGCCGCCGAAAAACCCGCCGCCAAACACCACCCCAACACCCCCACTTGCAATAATGCCACCACGACACTATATTAACGACATCATGACATCATCCCGCATTACAGTACGCAATGTCGATCCGGAACTTTCGCGGCGGATTCGCGCTATTGGCGCAGCCCGCGGGGAGAGTTTGAACCGCACCGTATTGCACCTGCTCCGGGACGCCGCGGGGCTGAACATGCGTCGCGAGCGCCTGGAGCGGTACGCCACCTGGACGGACGAAGACATGGAGGAATTCACCGAGGCGCTGCGGCCGCAACGCAGCCTTAGAAGAAGATACTGGCGATAATGTCCGCGCATCTGCTTGTGCTTGACAGTAGCGCGTGGTCGCATTTGCGGGCCGGGCACGCCGGGGTGCTGGACCATGTAGCCGAAGCGGCCACGGTGGCCTTGCCCGCGACCGTCCTGGGCGAACTGGAGGCCGCGTTCGCACTCGGCCGCCGCGCCAAGGAGAATCGCCGCATGCTTTCCGAATTCCTGGACGAACCCTTCGCGAGCGTATTGGAAACGACTGCGCAAACCGCCGTGTACTATGCGCGCATATTCGCCGCATTGCGCCGCGCAGAGACCCCCATGCCCGCCAACATGGTATGGATTGCGGCGGCGACGCAAGAGCGCGGCGGGCGCCTCCTGACGTTCGACAAGAAGTATGGCCGCATCCCAACGCTTGACCACATTTTACTGGATACATCCTGACCCGGCCCGCGCCACAGACCGCTCCGCCTTCGCTTCATGTACGCTCCCGCTCGCCCGCTTCCCGTTCTGCTTGCGTCCGCGCTTTTCGCGGCGTGGGGCATAGCGGCGCCGGGATGCGCCCATCCAGACCAGAACATGCCCTCGTCCTCCGAAACCCTGAAGGCCAACATCGAATCCTTCGTTGCCGCCTGGCCGGAGGCGGAGATCGCCGTGGCGCTGATCGACCCGGAAACCGATACGCGCTTTTTCATACGGGGGGACCGGGTTTTTCACGCCGCGAGCACCATGAAAACGCCGGTGCTGATCGAGGTCTACCGGCAGGCTGCGGCGGGCCGATTTTCCCTGGACGATTCCCTGCGCGTCGAGAACGATTTCACCTCCATCGCGGACGGCTCGCCCTTTCGCATCGAGGACGACTCCGACGACGCGCTCTACGAACATCTCGGACATTCAATGTCGATCCGCGACCTGGCCGAACGCATGATCACGGTGTCCTCGAACCTCGCCACGAATCTGGTGATAGAACGGGTGGAAGCGGATTCCGTGCAGCGCGCGATGGAACGCATGGGCACGCAAACCATGCGCGTACTGCGCGGCGTGGAGGACATCAAGGCGTTCGAACAGGGGCTGAACAATACGGCCACGGCGGCGGACCTGGCCCTGCTGCTGGACGCCATTCGCAGGGGCGCCGCGGTTTCGCCCGCCGCCAGCGAAGCGATGCGGGACATTCTGCTGAAGCAGGAATTCAATGAAATGATTCCCGCCGGATTGCCGCCCGGGACGCGGGTGGCCCACAAGACGGGCTGGATTACGGGCATCGTCCACGACGCGGCCATCGTCTACCCGGAAAACGCCGCGTCCTACGTGCTGGTCATTCTGACGGAAGGATTCGAAGACCACGAAACGGCATCGCAAGCAGGCGCCGAAATCGCCCGGATGGCGCACGAAGCGGTGCGGTGAGACGGGGCGGGATGCATTGTCGGACGCTGGGCAAATTCCATCTTGACAAAGCGCCTTTTCGTGCGCATATTCAACGTTCGAGGCCAAGTCAGAATGCGAGGCGCGCCATGCGACCTATCGGAATAGACCTTTTTGCGGGAGCCGGGGGATTGAGCCTCGGTTTCGAGCGCGCCGGTTTCGACGTGGCGGCCGCCGTCGAAATCGACCCGATTCATTGCGCGACGCACGAATTTAATTTCCCCTACTGCAAAACGATCTGCCGGAACGTGTGCGATATCGCCGGCAGCGATATTTTGCGCCTTGCCAGCATAGAAGGATCGGATATCGCCGTGGTGTTCGGAGGCGCGCCGTGCCAGGGATTTTCCCTTATCGGCAAGCGCGCCCTTGACGATCCGCGCAATGCGCTCGTGCATCATTTCGTTCGACTTGTCCTGGAATTGCGCCCGGCGTACTTCGTCTTCGAGAATGTGAAGGGATTGACGGTGGGCAGACAGCGGCAGGTTCTCGACGAAATGATCGCTGCGCTCGCGGACGATTACGACGTGCTGCTTCCGTATCGCGTTCTGAACGCGGCGGATTACGGAGTCCCGCAGAACCGGCATCGCTTGTTTTTGATTGGGGCCAAACAGGACTATCCGTTACCGAATTATCCGCCTCCTCTCGCCCGCCGCGTTACCGTACGCGACGCCATCGGAGATGTGCCGGAGGCCGACGATGTGTTCGAGTTGATCGGACGGGATTGGGCCGAGGCGCGGTACGGGCAACCGTCCGATTACGCTCGAAAAATGCGAGCGCCTGGCGACGACCCGGAAAATTTCGGTTATCGGCGAATCTTCGATTCTTCTCTTGTTACGTCCAGTCTGCGAACGGCGCACACCGATAAATCCCGTCGTCGTTTTGCTGCGACGCCATGCGGAAAAGTCGAACCGATCAGTCGTTTTCTGAAACTGGATCCCGATGGGCAGTGCAATACGCTGCGCGCTGGCACCGCCAGCGATCGCGGCGCGTTCACTTCGCCTCGCCCCATACATCCGCATGCGCCACGCGTCGTTACGAATCGCGAAGCGGCGCGTTTGCACTCCTATCCCGACTGGTTTCGTTTTCATGTTACCAAGTGGCACGGGTTTCGGCAAATCGGGAACTCGGTCCCGCCTTTCCTCGGCGGGGCGATCGCGGGTGAAATTATACGCGCCCTGGGCGTCCCTCCGACGATTCCGCAGCGAACGCTTGCGCTCGGCGACCCGAAGTTGCTTGCATTGACGATGGCCGAAGCCGCCAAACTGTACGGCGTACCCAGAGACGTTATCCCCCAGCGCCGCCGCGCATCTTCCGTAAAACGCCGCGCCCCCGCCGTCATGTAATAACCCTTTGAATTGCCGTAAAGATGAAGACGAACCGGTACGAAAAAATCATCCTCGATATATTCGAGCGAAAATATAGCGGCCAGGAGGAGTTCGAATTCGCAAGAAGCGACCTCGTCGAATCCTGCGCGCGGCTTGGCATCGATCCGCCAAAGAATCTGGGCGACGTAATCTATGCGTTTCGTTATCGCAGCGCTTTACCTCAACCCATTCTGGATACGCAACCGCCAAACCGCCACTGGTTGATTCTGGGCGCTGGCGACGCGAGCTACCGGTTTCGCCTCGGTAAACTTGCGGCCATCGTGCCGTCGCAGGGCATGATGGTCCGAAAAATACCCGACGCAACGCCTGAGATTATTTCAAAATACGCATTCAGCGACGAGCAGGCGCTCCTCGCCAAGATACGCTACAATCGCCTGGTGGACGTATTTCTGGGCATTGCGGCGTACTCGCTGCAAAATCATTTGCGAACAAGGGTGGCTAATTATGGGCAGATCGAGATCGACGAGTTGTATGTCGGCGTGGACGGCAGGGGCGCCCAGTATGTCGTGCCGGTACAGGCCAAGGGCGGAAATGATCGCTTGGGCGTTATTCAAACCATCCAGGACACGATGTTTTGCAAAACGGAAGAGCGATATCGGCATTGCATCATTCGTCCGGTGTCCGCGCAGTTTATAGCGGACGACCGTATCGCGATGTTCGAACTTCGTTTCGACGGGAACGATGTGGAGATCGTAAACGAGCGGCATTATTGCCTCGTGGAGGCTGGAGAAATCACTGGAGATAATCTGGATACGTATCGAAATTCCGGGATGTGAGGCGATTTCGCAAGTAATTACAAGCCCGCCTACCCCATTCTCCTCGTTTCCATTCCCCGCGCGATATATTTTCCGATCAGGTCGAACTCCAGGTTGACCCGGTCGCCCGCCGCCCAGGCGCCCGCATTGGTGAGCGCACGCGTATGCGGAATGACGGACACCGTAAAGGCGTCCTCGTCCAGCCGGGCCACCGTGAACGAAATGCCGTCCACGGCGACGGAGCCGGCGGGCACGAGCAGATGGGCGCAGGCCGGATCGTACGCAATGCGGCACAGGAACCCGTCGGCCTCCCGACAGACGGAAACGATCTCGCCCGTCCCGTCCACATGGCCTTGCACCATGTGCCCGTCAAGGCGGTCGGTCGGCCTCAGCGCGCGTTCCAGGTTCACCGGAGCGCCGGGAGCAAGGGCGCCCAGCGTGGTTTTAGTCAGCGTTTCCCGAACGGCGACGGCCTCGAAAACGCCCGCCTCGGCCCTCGTTACCGTCAGGCAAACGCCGCTTACCGCCACGCTTTGATCCACCCGCAGTTCGCGGGCGAACGAGCACGCCACGACCAGCCGCCGCCCTTCGTCCGTCGGCTCGGCGGCCCGAAGGAGCCCCTTTTCCTCTATAATTCCCGTGAACATGGTCCTGGTTGATTTTGCGGGCGGCGCGGCGGAGGGCGGCGGGGCAAGCCCCTGCGGCGCGGAACCTGCGCGATTCAATCGTGCGGCGCAGCGTCCAGCGCCCGCCGATACCCCTTGAACACCATGTCCTCCCCGACGGATTCCCAGGCGTGCTCCGCGAAGGTCAGCGCTTCGGCAAGGTCCTCCCTGCCAATCCCGTCGATAGAAACGGGTCCGGCCCCCAGCGCCTTTGGCGCAATGAACAGAAACAGCCGATCCGCAAGGTCCTGCCGCAGGAGCGAAGCCGCCAGCGCAGCCCCCCCTTCGACAAGCAGCGACTGCATCGGAAGTCCGTCGCGCCCCCCGCATTCGCCCAGCGCTTCGAGCATTTCGCGAAGATCCAGCGCGCCGTCCCGTTCCGCCACGCGCAGCACGCGCCCGCCGCGTTCGAGGAGCGCCTCTTCGTAGGAAATGCGCGCCGATTCGGCGGCGACCACCATCGTCTTGTCGGCCTGTCCGTCCGCGAACAGGTTCAGGTCGGCGGGAAGGCGCCCGGCGCGGTCCAGCGCAATGCGCACGGGATGCCGCCCTTCTACATGCCGCACCGTCAGGGAAGGATTGTCCTGGCGGGCGGTTTCCGTCCCCACGAGCACGCCGTCCGTCTCGGCCCGCCAATGATGCGCCAGCCGTCGCGAGAGGTCGCCCGATATCCATTGGGACGCCCCGGACGCGCCTGCGAGGCGGGCATCGAGCGTCTGGGCCATTTTCAGGGTAACGAGGGGGCGCCCGGTCCGAACATGATGCAGGAACGCCTCGTTCAGCCGCTTGCATTCGGCTTCCAGCACCCCCTCGACGACCTGTACGCCCTGTTTGCGCAAACGCTCCACGCCGCCGCTCTTGAACTTTTTGAGAAACGGGTCGCGCGTCCCCACCACGACGCGCGGAATGCGCTTTTCGAGGATGAGATTGACGCAGGGCGGCGTTTTGCCTTTATGCGAACACGGTTCCAGGCTCACGTACAGCGTGGCGTGCTCCAGCGCGTCGGCGCCGTAGCGCCGCTCCGCGTCCCGGATGGCGTATGCTTCCGCGTGCGGCCCGCCGTACTCATGGTGCAACCCCTGGCCAAGCAGCGTGTCGTCCGTCCCGACAAGCACGGCGCCGACCATCGGATTGGGACTGACCAGTCCGGCCCCCTGCCGGGCCAGGTCCAGGCAGGCCGCCATCCATTTTTCATGCGCGTTACGCGAGGGGCGGTCCGTCATGTCGCTTGGGGGTACGCTGAATCAGGATATTTCGCGGGGGAACCGATGGTCTCCTGCATGGCAGACGCAGCGGGATACGGAGTGAATATACGGGGTAAACGGAACCGCAGAAGGGCGGAAGCATTGACGCATGAGAAAATACAAGGCGCGGCGCAGTGCGCAGGATTATGCCCTGTAGCTCAATTGGCAGAGCACCTGACTCTGGATCAGGGGGTTCCAGGTTCGAATCCTGGCAGGGCAGCAGGCGTTAGAGATATTTTGACGAACTTTGTTTCTGCGGCGTTTCGCCCAACCCGTATTCGTACGCCCTGCGCAAGCAGCCATGCAGGTAATTCCCGATATAGAAATTCTGGACGATCCGGGCCGCGCGCCCGCGAGGGGTCGCGCCGGGGCGTCCTGGAAGCCCGAAGAACTCGACCGGGCGCGGACGACGTCCATGGAAGCCGAAGGGCACCGCCGGGTATATATCGAGACGTACGGATGTCAGATGAACGTCTCGGACTCCGAGATCGTGGCGTCCGTGCTGCGGGAAAACGGGTTCGGGCTTACCCGCAACGAGGAAGAGGCGGACGTGGTGCTGCTGAATACGTGCGCCATCCGCGAAAACGCCGAGCAGAAAGTGCGGCGGCGCTTGCGGGATTTCCGGCGGCGCAAACGCGCGAGCGGCAGCGCGGCGGGCGGGCCTGCGCTTCGGCTGGGCGTCCTGGGCTGCATGGCCGAACGCCTGCGCGCCCGGCTGCTGGAAGAGGAGCAACTGGTCGATCTGGTCGTGGGGCCGGATGCGTACCGCGACCTGCCCCGGCTGCTCCACGAAACGGACGACACCGGTCAGGCCGCCGTCAACGTGCATCTTTCCCGGGAAGAAACGTACGCCGACATTGCGCCGATCCGCTACGATACGAACGGCGTTTCGGCCTTCGTGTCCATCATGCGGGGGTGCGACAACATGTGTTCCTTCTGCGTCGTGCCGTTCACGCGCGGGCGCGAACGCAGCCGTCCGGCGTCCAGCATTCTCTCCGAATGCGCCCGGCTCGCGGAGGCGGGATACAAGGAAGTCACCGTCCTGGGGCAAAACGTGAATTCCTATCGGTTCGAGGAGGAGGGCGCCTGCGTCGATTTCGCCGAACTGCTCCGGCGGATCAGTTTCGTTTCGCCGGAACTCCGCATACGCTACTCGACCAGTCATCCGAAGGATTGCAGCGACGATTTGCTGCGCTTGCATCGCGAACGACGCAACGTGTGCAACTACATCCATCTCCCTGTGCAGCATGGCAATTCGGAAGTGCTCGAACGCATGCGGCGGACGTACTCCCGGGAGGAATATCTGGCCCTCGTCGAACGGGCGCGCGCGTTGGCGCCGGGCATTTCGCTGTCTACGGACATTATCGCCGGTTTTTGCGGAGAAACCGAAGCGCAGCATCGGGACACGCTCTCGCTGATGGAAGCAGTGCGCTACGATTACGCCTATACGTTCATGTATTCCGAGCGCCCGGACACCTATGCGGCCCGAAAATACAAGGACGACGTGCCCGAAGACGTCAAGAAGCGGCGCCTCGGGGAAATCATCGCCTTGCAACAGCGCATTTCGCTGGAGCGGAACCAGGAAGAGGTCGGGCGCGAGCATGTGGCCCTTGTGGAGGGGGAAAGCAAGCGCAGCGACCGGCAGCTGTGCGGGCGCACGGACACGAACAAGATGGTCGTATTCGATCGGGAAGCGTACGCGACGGGGGACTATGTGCGCGTGCGCATTACCGGATGCACGTCGGCCACGCTCCTCGGGGACCCGCTTGGCCGCGAGACCTTGCTCGAATGCGCCGCTTCGGCCGCTGCGTAACCAATGGACCGGGAATCGATAAAGGAGCGCTTTGGCATCACGGGCCGGTCGGCGGCGTTGCGAAACGTCATAGACCGCGTACGGCAGGTAGCCGGCACGGACATCACCGTCCTCATTCAGGGGGAAAGCGGCACGGGCAAGGAACTGATCGCCGAGGCCATTCACGGGCTGAGCGCCCGGCGGCATCAGTCGTTCGTCATCGTCAACTGCGGGGCCATCCCGGAGGGGCTCATCGAGTCGGAATTGTTCGGCGCCGAGAAAGGGGCCTACACGGGCGCCGTCGAGCGCCGCGCGGGATACTTCGAGCAGTCCGACGGGGGCACCATCTTTCTGGACGAAATCGGGGAAATGCCGCCGGCCGCGCAGGTGCGCCTCTTGCGCGTGCTGGAATCCGGCCAATTCACCCGCGTGGGCGCCTCCCAGCTGCGCAAGGTCGATGCGCGCATCGTGGCGGCCACGAACAAGGACCTGGCGCGAGAAGTCCGCGCCGGACGGTTTCGGGAGGATCTGTATTACCGCCTCAGCACGGTGCTCGTCGAAATGCCGCCGCTGCGACAACGCCCGGAAGACATTTTCCCGCTCCTCGAAACGTTCCTGCACCGCTTCGCGCAGAAGTACGACAGCCCGGTGAAACGCCTTTCCGACGACGCCCGCGAATTGCTCCTGCGCTATCGCTGGCCCGGCAACGTGCGCGAACTGCGCAATGTCGCGGAACAGATCGAAGTGCTTATCCGGGGCAGGGAGGTGACCGCCGAGGACATTCGCCCCTGCTTGCGGGGCGTGCGTACGGAGCAGGACCCTTCGGCCTTGCTGCCGGTCGTGCACAAGGCGGCGGGGGATTCGATGGACGCCCGCGAACGCGAAATGATCTATCGCGCCCTGTTCGAACTGCGCTCGCAAGTACGCCGGATGTGGGAGGAATTGAAGCGGCGCGGCGGCGGATCCGGGAGCGAACCGGAAAAATACCTCCCGATGATCGAGGACGCCCCGTACGAAATAGCAAGCGACCAGGGCGCGGGCCTCTGGCGAAGCGACGAGGAGGAGGGGGACGGACGGGATGCGCCCGCGCCGGAAACGCCGCGCGCCATACTGGAAGAAGAGGTTGCCGAAGAGCAGGAAGAACCCGAAGAAGAAACCTTCCCCACGCTGGAAGCGGCGGAACGCGCCTTGATCGCGCGCGCTCTCAGGACGTTCAACGGCAACCGCAGGCAGACTGCGCGCACCCTTGGCATTTCGGAACGAACGCTCTATCGCAAGCTGAAAGAAATTGAGGAGGATTTGTGAGATTCCGGCTCCCCGCGCATCCCCTCCTCCGCAGGCTGGCCGCATGCCTCGCCATGGCGTTCGCCTCGCTGTCGATGGGCTGTGGATATTACAGTTTCACCGGTGCTTCCATTCCGGAACATCTTGGAACGGTCGCCATTCCGCTGGCGGAGGACGCCACGTCCAATCCCATCCCCGATCTGGGCGGCATGCTGACCGAACGCCTCGTGGAGCGCTTCGTGCGGCAGACGCGCCTCGAACTGGAAACCGACGAGACCGAGGCCGACGCGGTCCTCAGCGCGGAAATCCGGCAATACGCCGTGCGCCCCGCCGCCGTCGGGGGCGAATACCGGGCCGCGTTGAATCAACTTTCCATCACGGTGTCTGCGCGCTATGCGGACCGCGTAGAGGAACAGGAAGTTTTCGAGCGCAGTTTCTCCGCGTCGTTCGAATACGATCCCTCCGACTTCACCGGCGAGGAAGAAGCCGCAACCGAAGCGCTGGACGACATCGCCGACGACATTTTCCAGGCCGCCACGTCCAATTGGTAGTCTTTCATTCCTGACCAGATCCTGCTTGGCGTGGCGGTTTTGTATGCGATAGCGATTGCCGTTTTGACGCTGTACGGCGCAAACCTGTTGTGGTTGTGCAAACAGTCCGCCGGCGCAGGCCGCCTTGCCCCGGACCCGGGGGTCGCCCCGCCGCCCGATCGGTCGTTTGCCTGGCCGTTCGTCACAGTGCAACTGCCCGTTTTCAACGAACCGCTCGTCATCGAACGGCTGATCGACGCCTGCGCGCAGCTGGATTACCCGCAAGACCGGTTCGAAATACAAGTGCTGGACGATTCTACGGACGATACGCCGCGCCTGGCAGCCCGCACCCTGTCCGCGGCGGCGGCCCGGGGCGTTCGGATCGCGCATCTTCGTCGCCCGAATCGGGAGGGATACAAGGCGGGCGCCCTGCGCTACGGGCTGACGCAAGCGCAAGGCGATTTCCTTGCCGTATTCGACGCCGATTTCGTGCCTCGCCCCGATTTTTTGCGGCGGCTCCTGCCCGCCTTCGCCGACGAGCGCCTTGGGGCCGTGCAGGCGCGCTGGGGACATATCAACCGGGGCGCTTCCCTGCTTACGCGCATTCAGGCCGCAGGGCTGGACGCCCATTTCGCGGTGGAGCAACTGGCGCGACGCCGCGCCAACTGTTTTTTGCACTTCAACGGGACGGCGGGCGTATGGCGGCGCGCGGCCATTGTGGACGCAGGCGGGTGGCAAGCAGACACCATCGCCGAGGACCTCGACCTGAGTTACCGGGCGCAATTGGCGGGATGGGGCATCGAATTCATGGGCGACGTCGAGGTGCCCGCAGAACTTCCCTCGACGTTCGAAGGGGTGCGAACCCAGCAGTTTCGCTGGACGAAAGGATCTGTAGAAGCCGCCCGCAAGTTGCTGCGAAGCCTCTGGACGTCCCGCGAATCCTTCCGGCGCAAGGTGCAGGGCACGTTCCACATGACGGGTCATCTGGTGTTTCCCTTCGTGCTGCTTGCCGGGCTGCTTCATGTTCCCATGCAGGCGGCGGCGCACGCCGGCGGCGGGCCGGGCCAGGCGTATTTCGGATGGATGGCGCTTGGCCTCGTCGGATTCGCAGGATTTACGCTGGCGCAGGTTTGCGCGCAGCGCCGATTGTACGCCGACTGGCCCCGGCGCCTCGGCGTGCTGCCGGTGTTCATGGCCGGCGCGATCGGCATGTCCATTCGGAACACCATCGCCGTGGTCGAGGCGTTTGCGGGCGTATCCTCGCCGTTCGTGCGCACTCCCAAGTTCGGAACCGCCGATTCTGGAGGCCGGACGGCGGCGGACCGTTCGCGCGGACGCCGCCAGAACGGGTCGGCGGCGCTTCGCATAGCCTATCCGCTGGAATTCGCCATGGGGGTCTATTCAACGGCGGGCGTAGCGTATCTTCTGATGACCGGACAATGGGACGCCGTCGTGTTTCAGCTGCTTTTTGCGGCGGGGTTCGTGCTGGTCGCCGCCGCGACATTCCGGGAAACCCGTACGAAATCCATCCGATAACATCTGTCCTTCCCGATGACGCCGGATATTCAGAAAGCCGCTGCCTGCATCGAGGCGGGCGACGCCGAACAGGCCGTCGCCTTGCTCCAGGCTACGCTGGACCGCCTGCCGGACTATGCGACCGCGTACGTCGTATTGGCCCGGGCGCAGGAAGCGCTGGGCGCATGGGACCGCGCGCTGGATGCGTGGCGCGAAGCGGCGCGGCTGGCTCCGACCAGTCCCGTAGCGTTTCGCGGACTGGCGAACGCCGCCCGGAAAGCGCATGCGCCGCCGCGACAGCCGGAGGATCCCTTCGCGGACATCGACCGCCTCATTGCCCGTCTGGAATCGGCGCGCATCGTACCGCGCCCGGAGGACGCCCCCGCCCTCTCCTCCCCGGACCTGGACGACGACATCGACGACGTAGCCAGCGAAACCCTTGCAGGAATTTACGCCGCGCAACAGCGGTACGAAGAAGCCGCGCACATGTACGAGACGCTGGCCGAGCGGCGTCCGGAACAGGCGGCGGTTTTTCAGGAACGGGCGCGGCGGTTCCGATCCATGGCAACGGAGGAGTAAAGCGGACCTATGCAGCGTCTTCGGCAATTGCAGGAAAAAGAATCCCGTATCGTGGTCGGGTTGATGAGCGGCACGTCGCTGGACGGGGTAGACGCCGCGCTGGCCCGCCTCACGGGATCCGGGGAGGATATCGCGTTCGAAATCCTCGGGTTCGACCACGCCCCCTGGCCCGACGCGCTCAGGCAGGTTATTCTGGCGAACTCGACGCTGGTGCATTCGACCGTGTTCGATATTTCCCAGTTGAACGTCCGCCTCGCGCACGCCTACGCCGAATCGGTCGAGCGCGTCGCCGCCGCGGCCGGATACGCCGTATCCGATCTGGACCTGGTGGGCGCGCATGGACAGACGATTCATCATGTGCCGTATCCGACGGATTGCGGCGGCAGGAAAATCATGTCCACGCTTCAGGTCGGAGACCCGTCGGTGCTGGCCAACCTGCTGCGCGTTCCCGTGGCGGGCGATTTTCGGATGGCGGACATGGCGCTGGGCGGACAAGGCGCCCCGCTCGTCCCGTATTTCGATTACGTATGCTTTCGCCACGAAAAAGAAACGCGCGGCTTGCTCAATCTGGGCGGCATCGCCAATATCACGATTCTTCCCGCCGGCGCAAAGCGAAGCGACGTATTCGCCTTCGACACGGGACCGGGCAACATGGTGATCGACGCCCTGGCAACCATGCTGTTCGACGAACCGTACGACGACGAGGGCCGCCGCGCCGCCAAAGGACGCACGGACGACGCCTTGCTCGCGGCCTTGCTGGAGGACGCGTATTTTCTCCAAAAGCCCCCAAAATCCACCGGGCGCGAATATTTCGGCGCGGCGTTCGCCGAACAACTTGCCGAGCGGTGCCGCGACGCCATGGACCGCCCGGATTCAAACGATATGCTCGCCGCGGGAACGATGCTCACCGTATTATCGGTCTATCAGGCGTACGCCCGTTTCGTTCGCAAGACCCACGCGCTGGACGCGCTCATCGTTTCCGGCGGCGGCGCGCGCAACCGCTACCTGATGGATCGCCTTGCCCATGTGTTCGCCCCCATCCCCGTCCGCCTGATCGATACGTACGGCATTCCTTCCGAAGCCAAGGAGGCGCTTTGCTTCGCCGTGCTGGCCCACGAAGCCGTCAACGAAGCGAAAACGAACTTGCCATCGGTTACCGGCGCGTCCCGGGGCACGACGCTCGGCAAACTCTGCATCCCCGCGTAAGGGCATGAACAACGATTCGTCATTAACGCCGCTTCGGGAATACGGCGAGTTCGGGCTGATCGACGCCATGCGGCGCATTCTCGGCGAACCTTCGGACGCGGAACTCCTTACCGGCATTGCGGACGACGCCGCCGCGTACCGCATCGACGAGCGGCGGGCCCATGTCCTCACCACCGACATGCTGGTGGAAGGGGTCCATTTCGACCGCCTCGTCATGCCCATGGAATACCTGGGGTCCAAGGCGATCGCCGTCAACGTAAGCGACGTCGCCGCGATGAACGCGGAGCCGCGGTATGCGACCATAGCGCTGGGCGCGCCGGAAAATATTTTCGTGGAGCAGATCAAGGAATTTTACCGGGGCGTGCGGAAAGCGTCCGACCTCTACGGCGTGACCGTCGTGGGCGGCGATACGACCGCCGCCGCCCGCCTCACCATTTCCGTGACCGTCGCGGGCGAGGCGGACATCGCCCGCCTCGTGCATCGCCGGGGAGCCGTTCCGGGAGATTTGCTGTGCGCGACGGGCGATCTGGGCGCCGCCTGCGCCGGACTCCGCATCTTGCTGGAGCAGCGCCGGGAACTCCAGGAAAAAGGGGCGGATTTCGCGCCGGATATCGAACCCTACCGGTATGTGATCGGGCGGCAACTGGTCCCGCGCGCCCGCCTCGACGTGGTGCGGGACTGGGCGGCGCGCGGCGTCGCGCCGAATGCGCTCATCGACCTTTCGGACGGCCTGGGATCGGACGTGCGGCATATCTGCCGCGCAAGCGCGTGCGGCGCCGAGTTGTTGCTTGATGCGCTGCCCATTGCCCCGGAGACGTACGCCGCCGCCGAAGCCCTTGGAGAAGACGCCGCGGTTTTCGCGCTCTTTGGAGGAGAAGATTACGAATTGCTTTTCGCGGCCTCTCCCGAACAGGTTGCGCGCATGGATTCGGAAACGTGTCATGTGATCGGGAGATGCACGGCGGACGGCGACATCACGGCGCGGACCCCGGATGGCCGGATTTTGCCGCTCGAACAGAGCGGCTACGAGCATTTCGGGGGCAAAAACGCATCGTGAACGAAACCTTCACAGAAACGCTGGCGCATTTCACCCGTTTTCTACTTGACATTAATACGCTGGACGTATTATTATATGTACACTCGCGAAGGCCGCTCGGTCCGCCCCTCGAATACGGGACGAATATGGCTTCGGCGTCGCGCATCGCGAATTTTCACAGCAACATCCCTCTCATCATGAAGAACCGAATACTACGCGCACTGGCCGCCGTAACCATGTTGGCCACCATGTTGTCCTTTGGGCCCGCCTCGCTTTTTGCGCAGGGGACCATTGAAGGGACGGTTAGCGACGAGAACGGCATGGGCTTGCCCGACGTGCAGGTAGCCATCACGGCGCTGAACCTCGGCGATCTTAGCGACGCCGACGGAAACTACACGATCAACCAGGTGCCTGCGGGAACCCATATGCTGGATTTCCGCCTGCTCGGGTATGAACCGGCGTCCATGGAAGTCGAAGTAGCGGACGGCGAAACAGTCCGGATCGACGCAACCATGAACGAAACTACCATCCTGCTCGCAGGCCTGGCCGTAGTCGGCAGCCGCTCGCAGCCTCGAACGGTTACGGAATCGCCCGTGCCCATCGACGTGATTCGCAGCGACGATTTCGTGAATCAGGGGGATACGGACTTCGCCAACCTGTTGCGCAACGTGGTGCCCTCGTTCAACGTCAACGTTCAGCCCATCAGCGACGCGGCGACGTTCGCGCGTCCGGCGAACCTGCGCGGCCTGGCGCCCGACCATACGCTGGTGCTCGTCAACGGCAAGCGCCGGCACCGCACCGCGGTCATCACCTGGTACGGCAACGGCCTCGCCGACGGCGCCCAGGGACCCGACATCGCGCTGATTCCCGGCCTGGCCCTGGAGCAGGCGGAAGTGTTGCGCGACGGCGCGGCCGCCCAGTACGGTTCGGACGCCATTGCCGGCGTGATGAATCTCGTGCTTAAGGAAGATCGGTCCGGAGGCTCCATCTCCATCAAGACGGGCGGACACCTCCTCGGCGATACGAGCAACCGGGTGGATCGGGGCGCGCTGCCGGGCGACGGAGACATGTACGCCATCTCGGCCAATGTCGGGCTGCCGCTTGGGGCAGAGGGCTTCCTCAACCTCACCGGGGAGTTTGGTAACACGCTACCCACCGACCGCAGCGTACAGCGCAACGACGCGATCAGCCTCATCGGCGCAGGCAATTCCGCCGTGCGCGAACCCGCGCAGATCTGGGGATCGCCCGAAGTGAACAACGAAGTCAAGTTGTGGGTCAACGCGGGGCACCCCTTCAACGACCAAATGGAGGCCTATGGCCACGGAAATTACGTGAGCAAGCAGGTCGAAGGCGGGTTCTACTTCCGTAATCCAAACACGCGCAGCGGGGTCTACGGCACCACGAACGCCGCCGGCGAAGGCATCCTCCTCGTAGGCGATTTGCTGGACGCGCAGGACGGCGTACTCGACGGATCGGCCGGCTGCCCCGAAGTTCGGGTCTCTGGCGGCGTCGTGTCGGACACGCAGGCCTGGAACGAGGTGCTCAACAACCCCAACTGCTTCACCTTCCAGAAAATCCTGCCGGGCGGCTTCACCCCGCAGTTTGGCGCGAACGTGCTCGACGCCTCCGCCGTAGTAGGTCTCCGCGGAACCCGGGGCAAGCTGGGTTGGGACGCCAGCGCAAGCTGGGGCAAGTCCAACATGGACTTCTACATGTACAACACGGTCAACGCCTCGCTGGGCCCCGACCAGCCATGCAGCGACGAAGGCGCGTCGCCCCACGTGCCCGACCAGTCTTGTACGCCGTACTTCAATCCCGGGATTTACGATCAGCAGGAAGTCAACCTGAACGTGGACCTTTCGTATCCCCTGAACGACCGGCTCAATATCGCGGGCGGCGGCGAGTGGCGCCAGGAAACCTTCGAGATCACGCAGGGCGATATGGCGTCCTGGACCGAGGGATCGCTTGCAAACCAGGGCTTTACGCCCGGCTCGAACGGGTTCACCGGTTTCGGCCCCCTGACGGCGGGCGATTGGAACCGCAGCAATTTCGCGGCCTACACGGAGCTCGAAATGCAGGACCCGCTACAGGACTGGAATGTCAGCGTGGCAGGCCGCATTGAGAACTTTTCGGACTTCGGAACGACGGTCAACGGAAAAGTCGCGGGCCGGATGGGTCTCTCCGAGACGTTTGCGCTGCGCGCCAGCGCAAGCACGGGCTTCCGCGCGCCCACGCCGGGACAGCAGAACGCCTTCAACATCTCGACGATCTACGATCCCGAAATCATGGATCTAACCAACAACGGGACGATTCCTTCGACTTCGTTGCTGGCTGATCGGTACGGCGGCGAACCGCTGGAACCCGAAAAATCTGTCAACCTCGCCATAGGGGCGGTGTTCGACCAGGGTCCCCTGATCGTTTCGGCGGACTTTTTCCAGATTGGCATGTCGGATCGGCTCACGACGAGTCAAAACTTCGCCCTCAGCACAGAGGACATCGAGCGCCTGCTGGCAGAGGGCATCATCCGGCCGGGCGGCGTGCTCAAGCGGTTCCGCTTCTTCATCAACGACTTCGCAACGCGTACGCGCGGCCTCGACCTCGTGGGCGCCTACCGGGTAGCGGGCCAGAACGGTTCCAGCACGACGTTCAGCGCCGCATGGAACTGGACGGCTACCGAGGTGACCGAGCACAATGACGCGACCCTGAGCGATACGCGGATACGGATTCTCGAAGAAGGGCTGCCCAACGTGCGCGGAAACGTGTCCGTAACGCATGCTTTCCGGGGCGGAACGAGCGTCCTTGTGCGCGGAAGCTACTGGGACGGCTACTACGACGGCGAAACGCCCTACTACGAGTCGAACCCCGAAAATACGACCGACTATCCGGCCCGCATACTGTTCGACGTCGAGGCGTCCCATCCGTTCACGGATTACCTGACGTTTACGCTCGGCGCGCAGAACGTGCTGAACACCTATCCGAAGGAATATCCGGGCGCTGCGGACGGCGTAGGCAACAAGTACGGGCAGTTCACCCCGTTCGGCTTTAACGGAGCCTTCTACTACGCGCGCGTTCGGTACAACTTCGACTGGTAAACCAGCGGGATACGCAATATCGCGCGATAAACCGGAATAAGGAGGGGGGCGGCAAAACCGTCCCTCTCCTTTTTTTCGTACAGGCCAAAGCGCGCCATGCGGCGGCGGGCGTTTCCCATCCGGTTTCGCATATTCTTTGCGATCCATAACCGCGGGAAGGCGTACAATTTGGTTGGATTTGTTGCGCAATACTCTTTTGAAACGGACTAAAATTACGGGCAAGCGCTATGGCGAACGGCAAGATCGTTCAGATAATCGGACCGGTCGTGGACGCGGAATTTCCATCCGGCGACGTTCCCGAAATTCTTTCCGCGTTGACGATCGGACGAGATCAGGGGGACGATCTGGTTCTTGAGGTACAACAACACCTTGGCGAAAATCGCGTACGCACCATCGCGATGGATTCCACGGACGGGCTCACGCGCGGGGCAGAGGTCGTGAATACGGGTCGCGCCATCGCCATGCCGGTCGGGGAAGAAATACGGGGGCGCCTGCTCAACGTGGTCGGGCGCGCCATCGACGGCTTCCCGCAACCCGAGGTCAGCGAATGGCGCCCGATTCACCAGGAAGCGCCCGCCTTCGACGAATTGCAGACGAGTATCGAGATGCTGGAAACAGGCATCAAGGTAATCGATCTGATTCAGCCGGTGGCGCGCGGCGGCAAGGTGGGCTTGTTCGGCGGCGCCGGGGTGGGCAAAACGGTGCTCATTCAGGAACTCATCAACAATATCGCCAAGGCGCACGAAGGGCTTTCCGTCTTCGCCGGCGTCGGCGAACGCACCCGCGAGGGGAACGATCTGTTGCGCGAGATGCTCGAATCCGGGGTCATGAGCTACGGCGAAGATTTTCGCAAGACCATGGAGGAAGGAGGCTGGGATTTGAGCCAGGTGGACGAGGAAGCGCTGCGGCAATCCAACATTACGCTGGTCTTCGGACAAATGAACGAGCCGCCCGGCGCCCGCGCCCGCGTCGCCCTCGCGGGCCTGACCGTCGCGGAATATTTTCGCGATCTGGGCGGCCGCGACGTGCTGCTTTTCGTGGACAACATTTTCCGCTTTACGCAAGCCGGTTCGGAGGTTTCGGCTCTGCTTGGCCGCATGCCCAGCGCCGTAGGCTACCAGCCGACGCTCGCCACCGAAATGGGCGAATTGCAGGAGCGCATCACATCCACCCGGGACGGCGCCATTACCTCGTTCCAGGCTATTTACGTCCCGGCGGACGACCTTACGGACCCCGCGCCCGCCACCACGTTCGCGCACCTGGACGCAACGACAGTCCTTTCGCGCCAGATCGCTTCGCTGGGCATTTATCCGGCCATCGACCCGCTGGATTCCACCAGCCGCATTCTGGACGCCCGCATCGTAGGCGACGAACACTACCGGACGGCCCAGGAAGTGCAGCAACTCCTCCAGCGATACAAGGAGTTGCAGGATATCATCGCCATTCTGGGAATGGACGAATTGTCCGACGAGGACAAACTCGTGGTGCAGCGCGCCCGCCGCGCCCAGCGCTTCATGAGCCAGCCCTTCTTCGTGGCCCAGCAGTTCACCGGCATCGAAGGCAAGTATGTGAAGGTAGAGGATTCGATTCGCGGATTCCGGGCCATTCTGGAAGGAGAAATGGACAAATACCCCGAAAGCGCCTTCAACCTGAAGGGTTCTATCGAGGAAGTCGTGGAAGCGGGCGAGAAAATGCTCGCGGAGGAAACCGCGTAAGCAGGGATTCCTGTTCGCCGCCGCCCCGATGGCATAACGCCCAAGCCCTATGGCCCATCTTCAGGTTGAAATCGTCGCTCCGGATCGGCGCGTCTTTCAGGGAGACGCGCGGGGCGTTCAGGCGCCGGGACGGTTTGGTTCGTTCGAAGCGCTCTTTAACCACGCGCCCATGATCGTCGCATTCGATATTGGCGCGGTGCGGGTTACGACGACGGACGGAGAACAGGTGTTTTTTGCTTCGAGCGGGGGGTTTCTCGAAGTGATAGACAATCGGGTTACGGTCCTTGCAGATACCGCCGAGCCGGTTTCCGAAATAGACACGCAGCGGGCGAAAGCCGCCGAAGAACGGGCGTTGCAACGGTTGCGGTCAACCGGCGAAGACATCGACCGGGAACGCGCCAGCCGCTCGCTTGAGCGGGCCCGCAACCGGTTGCGCGTGGCGATGGGACGCATCGGCAAAACGGGTTCGGGATAAATGGCCACGCTGAACGATCTCCCCACGCCCTGCCTGCTGATCGAACAGTCTCGCCTCGAGGCGAATATTGCGGCCATGCAGGCGCGCGCCGACGCGCAGGGAGTTCGCTTGCGTCCGCACATCAAAACGCACAAGTCCACGGCGCTGGCCCGCAAGCAGCGGGAGGCGGGCGCGCAGGGCGTCACCGTGGCCACCGTGGGCGAAGCGGAATGCTTCGCGCGCGCCGGTTTCGACGATATCCGCATTGCGTATCCCGTGATCGGAGGGGATCGGCTGGCGCGCGTAGCCAATCTGAGCGCCCTGGCCCGCGTGTCTTTCTGCGTGGATACCATGCCCGGCGCGCAGGCCGCCGCCGATTTCTTCGCCGCGCGCGGCGAGGCCGCCGAGGTCCTGATCGAGGTGGATACGGGTCAGCATCGTTGCGGCGTAGACCCGGAAGACGCCCGCGCCGTAGCGCTTGCGCAGGCCGTGGCGGAATCCCCCGGCATACGCCTGGTCGGGATTCTGACGCACGCCGGACAGGTCTACAAGGGACCGGCGAAAGGCGTCTCGAAGAAAGAAGCCATCCAAGCCGTTTCCCGGCGCGAACGGGACGCAATGCTCCGGTTCGCCGCGCGCTTGCAGGAGGTCGGGCTTGCAGAACCGGATTCCTTCGAAATCAGCATCGGCTCAACGCCCACGATGCACGCCTTCGAAAACAGGCGGGAAGGCGGATTCCGTATCACCGAAATCCGTCCCGGCAACTATATTTTTCACGACGCCATGCAGGCGTCGCTTGGCGCGGTCGCGCTCAAGGACTGCGCGCTTACGGCGCTGACCACCGTGGTAAGCCGGCACCGCACGGCTTCGGGAAGGGAACGGCTGTTCGCCGACGCCGGCTCGAAAGCCGTCGCGTCGGACCAGGGCGCGCTGACGGACGGCTACGGGCAATTGCTGTACGACGCCCGCCGCATGGAGCCGTTGCCGCATGCCCGCATCGCTTCGCTTTCCGAAGAACACGCCTGGATCGACGTGCCGGGCGGATCGACGCTCGAAACAGGAGACCGCATTCGGTTCGTGCCGAACCATGCGTGCGCGTGCATGCACCTGCACGAAACCGCCTGGATCGTCGATGGCGAGGACGTCCTGGAGGCCGTGCGCATCAACGCCCGCGCGCGGTAGTCTATCGCAAGCGTTCCGGCCTGACGGGCGCTTGCGGGCCGGACACCTGCGCGGTGGCAAAGCGTCCGGCCCGCCCTGGCTGCGGATTATCGGATGAACAGCATTTCCCGGTACGTCGGCACGGGCCAGGATTCGTTCGGCACCACCCGTTCGAGTTTGTCGCATGCGAGCCGCACGGCGTCCATGGCCGGAATGACCTTGTCGCGCATATGCACGGCGTGGGCATGCCCATCTTCGATATGGGTCATGTTCACTGCTTTCAGCTGGTCGATGGCTTCGCGCAGTTCGTCGATGAGGTCGCCGGTTGCGGACGCCGTCGCCGCCATGCCCGAGGAAGAAACGCCGATCTCTTTGGCCTGCGTCGCGGTCGCCGTTAACTCCCCGAAGTACTTCGCCGCGGCGGGAAGCACCATCGTTTCGGCCATGGCCTGCGTGGTTTCCGCTTCGATATTGACCGTAATGACGTACTGCTCAAGCCAGATTTCGTACCGGCTGCGGAGCTCCGTCTCGGAGAGGACGTTCGCCTTGTCGAAGAGCGCTACGTTTTTCTCGTCGAGCATTCTTTCGAGCGCGTCGACGGTGGTGCGCAAGTTCAGCAAGCCGCGCCGTTCGGCTTCGGCGTGCCAGTCGCCCGAGTAGTTGTCTCCCTCGAACAGGATGGCTTTCGTTTCCAGCGTGGATTCCCGAAGCGCCTGCGCTATGGCGTCCTCGAAGGCTGCGCCGCCGTCCAACTGCGCCTGCACGCTGGAGGAAAGTTCGTCCAGCGCCTCCGCCATCGCGACGTTGAGCACCGTGTTCGCGAACGAGATCGTCTGGTTGGACCCGACGGCGCGGAATTCGAACTTGTTGCCCGTGAAAGCGAACGGGGACGTACGATTGCGGTCGCCCGAGTGGCGCGGCAAGGGAGGCAGAACCGGGCTTCCGAGACCGAGGAAACCCCCTTCCTTGTTCGAGATGGTCGCGCCTTGCGCGATCTTGTCGAAAATGTCGTACAGGGCCTCGCCGAGGAAAACGCTCAAAATGGCCGGGGGCGCTTCGTTGGCGCCCAGGCGATGATCGTTGCCGGCGGTCGCCACCGCAATGCGCAAAAGGTCCTGGTGCTTGAACACCGCCCGGATTACGGCGGCGCAGAAGAACAGGAACCGCAGGTTCTGGGAAGGATCGTCTCCCGGGTCCAGCAGGTTCAGGCCCGTGTTCGTGGACATGGACCAGTTGTTGTGCTTGCCCGATCCGTTCAGTCCGTCGAACGGTTTCTCGTGCAGCAGGCAGACGAGGCCGTACTTGCGGGCCGTCTTTTGCAGCATGAGCATGATCAGGTGCTGGTGGTCGGCGCCAAGGTTCGAGTTTTCGAAGATCGGCGCGATCTCGTACTGGCTTGGCGCGACTTCGTTGTGGCGCGTTTTGACGGGCACCCCAAGCCGGTACAGTTCGCGTTCCGCATCCAGCATGCACGACAGCACCCGGTCTTCGATCGTCCCGAAATAATGGTCGTCCAGCTCGTGCCCCTTGGGCGGCTTGGTGCCAAGCAGGGTGCGGCCCGTCGTCACGAGGTCCGGGCGGCGGTAATAATATTCCTCGTCGATCAGGAAGTATTCCTGTTCGGCGCCGACCGTGGAATACACGTTGCGCACGTCGTCTACGCCAAACAGCGCGAGGGCGCGGCGGGCGGCGACATCCAGCGCCGCGATGGAGCGCAGCAGCGGAATCTTGTAGTCCAGCGCCTCGCCGGTCCAGGACGTAAACGCCGTGGGGATCGACATGTAGGCCCCATTCTCATTCTCGATGAGAAAGGCGGGGGACGTGGGATCCCATGCCGTATAGCCGCGCGCTTCGAAGGTGGGGCGCAAGCCGCCGCTGGGGAAACTCGATGCGTCCGGCTCGCCCTGTATCAGGTTGCTCCCGGAAAATTCCGCAATGGCTCCGCCGCCCTTGTTGGGGGTGATGAAGCTGTCGTGCTTTTCGGCGGTCGAACCGGTCAGGGGCTGGAACCAGTGCGTAAAGTGCGTTCCGCCGCGCTCCCGGGCCCATTCTTTCATGGCGGTCGCTACGGTGTCCGCTACGGTCGAATCAAGCGGTTCGTTGTTTTCGATGGTGGCGAGAAGCCGTTCGTAGACCTTCTTCGGAAGGCGGCTTTTCATGGCCTCCAGTCCAAAGACGTTCTCCCCGAAGATTTTCTCGATATCTATGGGAAGCGGCGGCGATTTGGCGCTCTGCACGAATTTGGTGGCGGCTTTTACGTTGTAATCGTCCATTAACCTGGACATAGCGTTTCCGTGTTTGGTGGTGGAGGATACGTAAGATGCGCGAGGCAGGTCCTCGCAGGTAAAAGCGTGGAAGGAGCCCGGATCGAAAGCGCTTCGCCGGGCGGCGACCTTTAATTTTCCGCGATGTCGGTGGTGTACGGCCGAATGTGTCTCGATTCCTTGAATGTGCTCAGCACGATGTTGGTCGAGGTGTTGTGCACGCCCGGCAACGACTGAATTTTCCCCAGCAGCTGTTCGAGGTTGGTGGTGTTCGCTACGCGCACCTTCAACAAGTGGCTTCCTTCTCCGGTAATGGAGTGCACCTCCTGTACTTCCGGGAAAACGAGGGCCTCGTTCACGAAGTGGTCGTAGTTTGCGGATCCGTCCACGGTGACGCGGATAAAAGCGGTGATGTCGATGTGGAATCGCTTGGGCGCAAGCACGGCGTGATAGCCCGTGATGACCCCGCGTTCTTCCAGTTTCCGCATGCGCTCGCTGATCGAGGGCACGGACAGCCCTACGATTTCGGCGATAGCGTTGCGCTTCATTCGTCCGCTGTCCTGCAGCAGATTAAGAATGGTAACATCGATTTCGTCGATTCGGTACATGGCGTTTCATAGCGTTTTAAGGAGGCGAAGGGATTGTGGTACGCAATGATCTGCCCGGCGGTCAGGATGCCTGAATGGGCAAATAACTTGGCCAATAAGGCACAAGTCTCTTAACTAATTTAGGGAAATCCGTAAAAAAACATCCGAAAATTCAGATTATTAACCCCTTTTTTGCAAACGGGGCCGGATTTGCCTGCGAGGCGAGGTTGCGGGGAAGCGCGCGCCGCTCGCAAGGGGCGCGAACATGGAGCGGCCCCGGACGTACCCGTAAGGGACAGGCAACGACCGCACCGCCAATACGAACCACAAGACGCAAAACAGTATGCACCGCAGAGACTTTGTCCGCCGCGCCGCCGTGGCGGGGGGACTGCTTGGATGGGGCGCCGCCGCGCCCGCCAAAGCCCTTGCTCCGATGGCGGAACTGGGCCGCAAGCCGGGCAACCGGATCGGCGTATCCACGTATTCGTTCTGGCGCTTCGACGGAGACCGGGAGAAGTACCCCATCGCTTCCTGCATCGAACAGGCGGCGGAGATGGGTTTCGACGGCGTGGAGATTCTACACGTTCAGATGGGGTCCGAGGAGAACGCCCACTTGCAAATGCTGAAGCGCAAGGCCATCGAGGCGGGCCTGGACCTGATGGGGTTTTCGACCCACCAGGGCTTCGTCTCGCCGGATGCGGCGAAGCGGCAGGAGAACGTGGACAGGACCAAGCGCCAGATCGATCTCGCCTCCGCGCTGGGGATTCCCACCATGCGCATCAATACGGGACGCTGGGGCACGAGCGAATCTTTCGACGCGCTGATGGCCAACAGGGGCATTGAGCCGCCGCTGGAAGGACATACGGACGAAGAAGCGTTCGAATGGGTCATCGACGCCATCGGGTCCTGCATCGGGCACGCCGCAGAGCGGGGCGTGGTGCTGGGGCTGGAGAATCACTGGGGCCTTGGACGTACGCCCGAGGGCGTACTCCGCATCGTGCGCGCCATCGACTCGCCCTGGCTTCAGGTGACCCTCGATACGGGCAATTTTCTGGAGGACCCGTACGACAAGCTGGCCATGCTGGCGCCGTACGCGGTGCTTGTGCAGGCCAAGACGTATTACGGAGGCGGCACCTGGTATACGCTCGACCTGGATTACGACCGCATTGCGAACATCATGCGCGACGCCGGGTTTCGGGGGTATGTTTCGCTGGAATTCGAGGGGAAGGAGGACCCCGGCGCGGCGATTCCGAAGAGCCTGGCGCTGCTGCGGAATGCATTCGGAGCGTAGCGAAATCGCGCCGCCCCGCAGAACCGCAGGAGGCCAGAGCGGGTTATAGCAGCGTTCCGCCTCATACCTGTTCGTACATACGTTACCTGCGTATCCGGGCCCGTAGCTCAGCGGTTAGAGCAGTGGACTCATAATCCATTGGCCGTAGGTTCGAACCCTACCGGGCCCACTTTTTTTGGCTAATGTCTCGTCGGGGGACGGAACGAGTGGCGTGCCGGGCGCCGGACGGAACAGGCGTCCTGCCGGGCGCCGGACGGAACGGGTGGCGTACCGGGCGGCGGCAGGCATGCGCGGGAGTTCCGCCTCGGGGTCGATCTACATTTATAGGAAGTTTAGGAAACTTATCTGTTTTTTATAAATTAGGATAAACTCCCTATAAATAGAGATCATGGACCCGATTCGAAATCCATATGCCCCTGGAGCAGGTACGCAACCCCCGTATCTTGTCGGGCGCGACGACGTACGGGAATCTGCGCGGATAGCCCTGGGACGCATCGGAGCGGGACGTTCGAGTCAGAGCGCCTTGCTGATTGGCCTGCGCGGCGTGGGAAAAACCGTGTTGCTGGATAGAATTCGGAAGGACGCCGAAGAAAACGATATCTACGCAGTATGGATCGAAGTTCCCGAGGATCGTTCTTTGCCTTCCGTGTTGATACCGCAATTGCGAAATGTCCTGCTAAAACTTTCCCTGAAAAATAAAGCAAAGAAATTGGCCCAACGCGCGCTCAGAGGACTTGCAGGGTTTGCGAATGCGTTGCAAATGACATATCAGGACATGGAGTTCGGGCTGAAATTCGAACCTGAACCTGGTTTGGCGGACAATGGAGATTTGGAGACGGATTTACAGGATTTACTTGAAGCGGTCGGGGTTGCCGCCAAGGCGGCCGAGGGTTGCGTTGCATTCTTCGTCGACGAGTTGCAATATGTGAAGGAGACGGAATTTGCAGCACTGATTACGGCATTGCATCGCGCATCCCAGCGGCGCCTTCCAGTGACTATGTTCGGCGCCGGATTGCCGCAGCTGCGCGGCCGCGCCGGGAAAGCAAAATCGTATGCCGAGAGACTTTTTGCATTTTCCGAAATCGGATCTCTGTCTCGCAAAGATGCGCGACGCGCCATTGAAAAACCTGCACAGGACGAAGGCGTGGCTATAGCGCCTGACGCGCTTGACGCCATCGTTTCCGGTACGCAATGCTATCCCTATTTTTTGCAAGAGTGGGGCAAATATGCATGGGATGTCGCCGCAAGGTCGCCCATTACGATTTCAGATGTAGAAATTGCCTCGGAACAGGCTGTCGCGCACCTTGACGGCAGTTTCTTTCGCGTCAGATTCGAGCGGCTTACCCCTGTGGAACGGAAATACTTGCGGGCTATGGCGGAATTGGGAGAAGGACCTCATCGCTCCGGCGACGTCGCCGGCGTACTGGGGCGCGAAGTGACCTCTGTGGCCCCGATTCGGAGCCAATTGATCAATAAAGGCATGATATGGAGTCCAGGCCACGGCGATACCGCGTTCACCGTTCCGCTTTTTCACGAGTTTATGATTCGCGTCATGCCCGGCGGCGGTCGGCGACAGGCGTGAGCAGCGGTTCCGAGGCAGCGTATCTTTATAATTTTAATTATCGCAACGCAGAACAATTGTCCAGGACGTATATTTTTTGCGTCCGTACGCCTGATCAACGCAATGCAATATGGAAGCCAAGTGTACATTCCACGTCACGGGATGGGAACCCTTGCCCGGCGACGACCCTGCGGAAGGCCCCGCGCTCGCCCGCGTAGTCATTCGGAAGAAATTCCAGGGAGACCTCGACGGGGAAAGCGCGGGCGAAGGACTGTTTTGCGGGCTGGGCGACCCGGAAGCCGGGGCGGGCTATGTGGTTTCGGAGCGGGTGACCGGCGTACTGGCGGGACGATCCGGTACGTTCGTGTTGCAACACGGCGGCATTATGGGGCCGGACACGCCGCCGCGTTCGTTCGGGAATGTGGTGCCGGGATCGGGTACGGACGAATTAACCGGCCTCCGGGGCGAAATGGAAATCGCCCGCACGGCGGAAGGCGTGCATACGCTCGCCTTGCGCTACGCCTTTGTCGAAAACGCGGAATAATTTTCAACAAGACGGAAGCGTTCTGGCGAACGCTCCTTTGCGCATCCTGCAACCCCCATAGCCGCCATGGTACATAATCTCCTGACCCTGCAACGTATTCCCATGCGACGCTTTCTCTGTCTTTTCGTATTTCTCTGGCTGGCTTCCGGCGTTGCGGCGCAACATGCGGAGGACGCCGCCGAGCGCCGCCTCATCAAGTTTCCGGATGTGCCGGGGTACCATACGCTGGTTTGCGATTTTCACACGCACACGGTGTTCTCCGACGGGAGCGTTTGGCCCAATATCCGGGTACAGGAAGCGCTGCGCGACGGACTGGATTGCCTGGCCATTACAGATCACCTCGAATACCAGCCGCACAGGGCGGACATTCCCCATCCGGACCGAAACCGGAGCTACGACCTGGCAGCGGGGGTGGTCGAAAGCATGACAGAGAACGAACAGGAAGAAGCGGAAGGCGAACAGGCGGACGAGGGAGAAGCGGGGGAAGACGCCGACGAGCCGCTCCTCGTGCTGCGGGGCGCGGAAATTACGCGGGGCATGCCGCCAGGCCATATGAACGCCATCTTTCTGGAGGATGTGAATCCCGTGCTGACGGACTCCGTTGCGGATGCGGTCCGCGAAGCCAACCGGCAAGGCGCATTCGTATTCTGGAATCATCCAAGTTACCCGGCGCAACAACCGGACGGAATCGCCGAACTCGCCGACATCCATCGGCAGTTTATAGACGAGGGGTTGCTGCACGGCGTCGAGGTGGTCAACGAAGCGTGGTTTTCGGAGGAGGCGCTCCAGATCGCCCTCGATTATAACCTGACCATTCTTGGCACGTCGGACATTCATGGGCTGATCGACTGGACATTCGACGTCCATGGAGGCGGCCACCGGTCCGCTACGCTTGTTTTTGCGACGGAACGTTCTGTCGAAGCCATTGCCGAGGCGCTCCGGATGCGGCGCACCGTGGCGTGGTACAAGGATATTCTGGTCGGCAGAGCGGAGCGCGTACTGCCGTTGATCGATGCATCGCTCTCGATCGAGGCAGCCGAGTACGGCGAAAACACTTCGGTGCTGCATGTGGCGATAAAGAATGCGTCCGACGCGCCGTTTACGCTGCGCAACCGGTCGGAATATACGTTTAACAATGCGACGGACCTGCTCGTCCTGAAGCCGCACGACGTTACCTGGATAGAGGTCAAGACGGGCGAGCGAGGGTTTCGGCACGAACTGGTTTTCGAGGTACTGAGCGCGGTGACGGCGCCCGCCACGCATCCCGAATGGAGCGTGACGGTGGAGGTGGAAGAGATGCGAGAGCGCGAGGCGGGGGAAGATGGGTAGGGCGGCCGGGTTATTTTATAACCGCCTCTTTTACAACCACATCGCGTGGATCGGAACCGCCCACAAACTATTATCGAAGGGAACCAGGCGGTCGCCTCGATAAAGCACGATTCCACAGACAAAATCTTCCTGTGTTCGCTGGCGCAATATTTTTAATCCCTTGAAATCGTTTTCTGTTGCGACGTCCCGGTTTTTAACCTCGACCGCCGCCAACTTTCCGTCTGGACTTTCCAGTACAAAGTCTACTTCTTTTCCGTCGCTCGTTCTGAAATGATGCAACGCAGCGCTATCCCCTGACGCGGATAGCTGCTTGACAAATTCCGTAGCGACAAAGTTTTCCAGAACTTGTCCGAATCTGTGCGGATCGACGATTTCAGACTCCGCAAGGTCGATTCGCTGCAAATGACAAAGCAGCGAGGTATCGACAAGATAGTTTTTCGGCGATTTGACCAAACGCTTGCCAATATTGCGAAACCAGGGTTTTACGTCCATCGTCAGGAACAGCATTTGCAGTAGAACGCGGTAGTTTTTGGCCGTTACGGGGTTCTGCCCAATCATTCTTGCAATATCGGCTTCGTTGACCAGACCCCCCGCTCGACCCGCGAGCGTCTTGAGCAGGTTCGGCAATACGCCCAACTTCGCGATATCCGCGATCTGCCGTACGTCTCTTTGCAGCATGGCGCTTATGTAACTTTCAAACCAGCCCCGACGAACGCTTTCGTCCTGCGTCGAAATCTCAGGGAAGGTGGCGCGCTGGATCATGTCCGCCAAGGACCCGTTTCTTCGTATCGCGCCTGGACGAAAACGATTCTCCATAAGGCAGGGCAGGAAACTTCCCGCGCCCCCCGAAACCTCCAGCGCGGACAGCGGATAGAGCGTCAGGACGCGCAGGCGACCCACCAGCGCGCCCGCCAATTCGGGCAGGGCCAGGATACGCGCGGACCCGGTCAGCAGGTACTGGCCGTTTGCGGTTAGCTTGTTCCTGAAGCGGGCCTCGTCGACTATCTCTTTGAGGGCGCGGAACAGCGGCGGCGCCAGTTGCGCTTCGTCAAGGACGAGGAGACCTTCCCAGGCGCGAAGAAAACTTTTGGGGTTGGCGTACGCTGCGCCCAGCATGGTGGCCTCGTCGAACGTCACGTAGTCCGCAGGCCATTCGTTCGCAGCAAGCCTTAACGCCAGCGTACTTTTACCCGCTTGTCGCGGACCGGCCACATATACGACCGGGAAAGCCCGCAAAGCCTCCAGGATTGTTTTGTTCAGATTTCGCTCGACCATCGCGTGGGGGATTCGTTTCCTGGTTCGTGGTTTGTCTTATGTGTAAATATAAAAATATAATTTATATTTTATAAATTCAAATTTTATTTTTACAAAAACTACAGACTGAGCACACAGATGTTCGTCAAGCGAGCCGGGCGAGCGACATCCCCGTTTCTCCAAATGTAAAAAATTGTAACGCCTCTGGCAGAACCTTGCGGAGGCGGCGATCTCTGCGTATCTTTCAAGCGTTCCAGATCAACAACAAAAACAGGAGGGAGGAAAATGAAAGACTGGCTAAAGCAATACGTGCTCCCGTATGTCCCGTTAGCTACGTTCGGCCTCTTGCTGCTTGGCTTTTATTCCGGTATTCGGGCGGATTTACGGGAAATATCCGGGCGCATCGACGCGGTCAACGAAACCCTGTCCGGGCGCATCGACGAGGTGAATGAGACCCTGTCCGACGTTCGGAAGCGGTTGGCCGTAATCGAAACCCAAATCAGGATCGAACGCCCGACTCCGGTCGAGGAGGACGCAACGCTCAAGCCTGCGGACGAGCCCCTGGTTTTCCGGTGGAACGACGCCTGAAAACGTTGCCCCCGCACTCCGGCAATATCGCAACCCTACGATATGGACAATGACCATACGAAAGCCTTATGTACCCGAGAAGATTCCACAATCCCGCACAAGGCGCGGGAGGCAAACAACCCTTGAAGCGGAACATGCCCGCCCCTGAAGCGCGTACAGGAAAGACAGCAACCCACGAAGAGGTGGAAAACATGGCACAGAATCCAGGCCCTGGACCGGCTACGCAGGACTTTGTCCGCGCCGAAATAGCCGAAGCGAAAACGGAGCTGACGAAAGAAATCGGTCAGGTAGAAACAGGCCTGACGAAGGAAATCGGACGCGTAGAAACAAGCCTGACGGAGAAAATCGGACGCGTGGAAACAGGCCTGCGGAAGGAAATCGGACGCGTGGAAACAAGCCTGACGGAGAAAATCGGACGTGTGGAAACAGGCCTGACGGAGAAAATCGGACGCGTAGAAACAGGCCTGCGGGAAGAAATCGGAGACCTGAAAACAGGCTTGTCGGATAAAATAAATTCGCAAACCCGCTGGCTTGTCGTGTGCTTGATAGGCATAGCGGGGGCGATCATTGCTGCGCTGAAGTGGTTCGTGTAGCCCATGCGCGGCCTTGATGCGGGGTAATTCCGCCCGACGGGTCTTGCGGAGGCGGCGATCTCTGCGTATCTTGCAGGCATTCCTGATGGTAATCGCCGTGCGCAGGACGTTGAACGCTCTTCGCGGAGGCGCAGGAAACGGATTTCGACGGATCGGAGCCGGAAACGACGCAACGGATGTCTGATTACGCACGGAATCAGCATACCCGATGAACCCTAACCACCCCTGCACAGCGTACGCGACACTCTCCACATGATGGCGCTTCCCGGCATATCGCATCCTGATTTTTGGCTCGAATGCCAAGACAACCTGGCATTTATGGGCGATATGCCGGACGGCAGATTTAAACTAATCGTCACTTCCCCTCCCTACAACATTGGCAAGTCATACGAGACAAGATCGCCTCTCGAGTCGTATTTGGAAAACCAGAAAAAAGTTATCAAGGAATGTGTAAGGATTCTTGATGATACAGGCTCTATATGCTGGCAGGTAGGAAATTACGTAAAAAATGGAGAGATCGTACCACTGGATACGATTTTGTATCCAATTTTTCGCAACCAGGGGCTTAAACTAAGAAATCGCATTATATGGAGATTTGGACATGGTCTTCATTGTACAAAACGCCTGTCCGGGCGCTATGAGACGATTAACTGGTGGACAAAAAGCGATAACTATACATGGCATCTTGATCCTATTCGTATTCCAGTAAAATATCCGAATAAAAAGCACTTTAAGGGGCCTAATATTGGAAAGCTCTCTTGTAACCCAAAAGGCAAAAATCCCTCTGACGTATGGGAAATACCCAATGTAAAGAGCAACCATGTGGAAAAAACGATTCATCCCTGCCAATTTCCTGTCGAACTTGTGGAACGACTTGTTTTATCTATGACTGATCCAGGCGATACAGTCTTTGACCCTTACGTTGGCGTCGGATCATCAGTTATTGCTGCGGTCAAAAATGACAGGATAGGATACGGTTGTGACGTATCTTCCGAATACATAAAAATCGCACAGGATCGTATACGGAGGTATTATGACGGAACGCTAAAGATGCGTCCTATGGGAAAGCCTGTTTACGATCCAGCAAAACCCAATGGAGGGCACTGATGCGCATTGCCGCAAAAGCAAAATACGCCTCCAGCGTGTTCGAGACGCGGTGAGAAAGCACCTTGCGGCTCTTCCAGTCGATTACGGCCACGAGATAAAGGAAGCCTGAAGTGGTTCGTGTAGCCCATGCGCGGCCTTAATGCGGAGTAATACCGCCCGACGGGCGTGGGGCGGACAGCGCGGTTGCTGCCTGGGGCTAGGGGAAAACAGGGTGGGGCCGTTCGCGCCGTGCAGGCGGGCCGAATACTCGGTCAGGCGTATTCGTGCACGGGCGTCTCGATCAGACGGCCGGGATGGCGTAGCGGAGGCCCGTTGCACTGTAAGCATAACGCCCCCCCGTTGGCCTTGGAGCACCCACGGCAAAGGGTGTTCGGACGACGGTCTTGCCGAAAGCTCACTGCTCCAAATGTAAAAAATTGTAACGCCTCGGGCAGAACCTTGCGGAGGCGGCGATCCGGGCGTATCTTTCAAGCGTTCCAGATCAACAAAAAAACAGGAGGGAGGGAAATGAAAGACTGGAAAGCAATTTTCGGCGCCATGGCATTGTTTGGGGTTCTGGCTGCCTTATACGGCGCCTCGGGCGCGGAATCGCTTGACGCTGCTGCCTCACAGACGATTCCAACGGATACAACGCCCACCGTAGAGATTGCCACGAAAGACTTCGTTCGCGCCGAAATCAACGCCGTTCGCCTCGAAATAAGAGAAACGGAAACAAGGTTGATTAAGTGGATGGTCGGAACGGCTATTAGCATTGCGCTTGTCGTTATTGGCGCGGCAGGCGGAACCGTTAGCCTAATCCGCCTCTGGTTTAATTCTGGACGTACTAAAAGCTCCCGTTCAAGCCAATCGCAGTAACCCCCTGTCCGCCCGCCTCACGCGCCTGCGCAGGCGATGCCGCAAAGGCATTACGCGCACGGCGGCCAAGGGGGACGGCAGAGAAAGGCGATCACGGCTTACTACCACCCTCGGGGAATAACGAGGATACCCGGCCCTTACGAAGGAGTAGAGCGCATCGATATGGAACATCTCACGAGCAATTCGCATGGTCAGGGAACGCTTGAACACCCGGATCCGCTATTTTAAACGAAAAAAATCTGCCCCAGGAACTTGACAACACCCACCGTATGACGTATACTATAGACGAAAACCAACCATAGAACAACGCAACCCTAAACTTACCGACTCCGCAAATCTCCCAGTTTTGCGGATGATTTCTGAAATATGGCCTTTCCCGAGCACGGTTTAAATTCAGCAATTGCCGAAATTCTCGGCAATATGTCTCGTACATGGGAAATTAAACCCGAATTGACAGGACAAATTAAAGAGGGTCGCGGATTGGCAATTGACATATTGATTAAAAATCAAGGAAGATCTCCAATAGCTATTGAAAACGAATATGATCCAGCAAATACAGTCCAAAAGGATGCAGAAAGTAGACTCGGAAAAAATTTAATAAATTATAGCGATAAAATTACATCAGTTGTGGAATTGATTAGTCCGAATTCTCTTAAGAAATGTAATACTCAAGCGGAAGCACAAAAGAAAATCTTGGAAGATATCGAATTTCGATATGCCCTGTTGATTGGAGAAACAGTTGATAATTACGAACGATTTCCTGCTAATCCCCGTACATATATTTCTGGCACCATTCGCGATTTTGCCGAATTCATTGGTAATGCGGGTGTTTCAAAAGATGCACTGGAATCTTCTATCAACATCCTTGAAGAAGGTGTGCAAAAATCAATAATGGTACTTAAAGAAGCTATAATATCCAGTTCAGTGATGAAACGGCGGTTTGCAAATTTGTTAAAGCAAGATTTTAAAGATGATGACATTGAACAAATACTGGGTATTGCTGTCACCGTAATGATTAATGCATTGGTTTTTCAACAAAGACTTATTGGGGCACATGATATTCGCAGCATTGCTCAAATGCAGAACGATAATGATATGAATCAAAGCGGTTTACTTATGGAATGGAATCGTGTACTTGAAATAAATTATTGGTCTGTGTTCTCCCTCGCCAAAGATATTCTTTGTGAAATCAGACAGCCAGATCATGCTCAAAAATTGGTTGATATTATCTCTGATACAGCATGTAGATTATCTGTGTTAGGTATTGTTGATTCTCATGATTTGGCAGGCGTTGTGTTTCAAAGATTCATTACAGATCGAAAATACCTTGCGACATTTTATACCCGGCCTGAATCAGCTACCTTGCTTACACACTTGGCTATTTCAATAAATGATTGGCAAGACGTGGAAAAATATCGTTCATTTCGAGCTGCAGACTACGCATGTGGGACGGGCACATTGATCCATGCCGTCTATGATCGTATTACCCGTCTCCATGAATTGGCTGGCGGAGATCCCAAGGCAGAACACGCACATATGATCGGTAATGCGCTCACAGCCGCAGACATTGTTCCGTCTGCGGCGCATCTCACTGCATCGATGCTATCTTCGGTATATCCAAGTGCAGTATACGAAAAAACTCGAGTCGTAATTCCTAAATATGGTGCCGATAAGCAATCAGATCAAGTATGGTTGGGCTCTCTTGAACTGCTGTCCAGTCAATCTTCATTAATTTCAAAATTAAATTTAGAAAAACCCGTTAAAATAGGAGCCAAAGGCACACACGATTTGGAAGGTCATGATATTGTCGTTGATATGAAACCTGATACTCAGGATATTGTTATTATGAACCCTCCTTATACCAGAGCTATGTCTGATTGGATCGAAGGTGGTGAAAACACATGGAAACCATTCAATGCACTTGGAAATAACAAAGAAACGCAAAAAATGATGAATGATCGTGAAAAAAAATTAACCAAAAAAACATGCTATAACGGCTACCAATCTATGCCTTCCGCATTTTGTGCAGTTGCAAATCATATGTGCAAGTATGGAGGGACAATTGCATTGGTTCTTCCGCTTACTTGCTGCCAAGGTTCCTCCTGGAAAAAATTTAGAAATATGTTTTTGGAATCTTATCATAATATTATAGTAATAGGAATAGCAGCTGATGAATCCCAAAATCAAGCTTGGTCAGCAGATACAAATATGGCCGAAGTTTTGATTATAGCTAATAAAATTATGGAAGGAAAAAGTAATATAAAAAAACAAAGCACTCGTGGCGTCTTTGTATCACTTTATTCAAGGCCTCGAAATTCTATGGAATCTACTGAGGCCGCGAGAAGCATCAGAAAAGCGATATACAACAAAAATCTCCGACAAATAGACGATGGTCCATATGGAGGTACACCTATCAAGATCGGAGAAGATCTTATTGGCGAAGCTATTTCGGCCCCACTCGCCAATCCTGTCTGGTCCGCAGTCGGTATTCGCGACTTGACACTTGCACAGTTTGCCACACAGCTCAACCGAGGAAATTTATGGTATCCACGAGCGAGAGAAAATGAAAAATGGAAATTACCTATATCTCCCCTTAATAATTTTGCAAATATTGGACGAGCAGCTAACAATATTGCTAATAATAAAGTAGCAGCCTTTGACAAAATGAATATCACAGAAAATCCTACTTATCCGATGTTATGGAAGATTAAGAGTGATAGGCAACGCCAGATGATTATTGAGACTGATATGGAAGGACGTGTGCGTAAAGGAAAGGAAATATTGGCCGAAAAAATATGGAAAGACAAGAGTTATGCACATCTTTGTGCAGATTTACGATTTACTTCGCAATCATTAAGCGCTGCCTGGACGGAAGAGCAGACAATTGGTGGGGCCGGATGGCCTAATATTCAATTAAAATCCAGGGAATTGGAAGAGACATTTATGCTTTGGGCTAATTCCTCATTGGGACTGATTCAATATTGGTACCATGCATCGCGGCAACAGATTGGCCGAGGACGTATGCCCGTAACAGCCATCGCTACACTTCCTTATCTTAACGTAACCAAACTCCCTAAAAAATCTATTAATATAGCATCTTCGATCTTTGCGGAAATGAAAAACGAAACGCTCATGATTATTTGCAAAGCAGATATTGATCCAGTTCGGAAAGAACTTGATCGAAGAATATTGTGCGATGTGTTGAGTCTTCCCGAAGAGGCTTTCTTAAAACTTGACCTAATACGTAAAAAATGGTGTGCAGAGCCTAGCGTACATGGTGGAAAGAAAACAAAAATTATCTCACTCCCGGAGCAATCGATGGTACGCCTTCAGGCCGCGGGATCGCGAGGGACTTCAGAGTAGCTTCATACATTTTTTATAAAACTGTGTTATCAAGATACACGCTACACTGGACTAAATATCAAGATCATGTTGACCACGCCCAAGCCGCAAAGCATCGAAAAAATCGTCAATATTCACAAATAATGGGGATTAATTAGGTTTTTTATAATATATCTAATTTGTTGCTATTCTAAACCGTTTTCAACATATCCTCACTGAAAGAGGTAACCGTCAGGCGCGCTATTTCGTCTTCCGGCGGATCGTTGACATGGTCTGGCAGTAAGGCATCCGGGCGTTGCTTCCAATAGTGGAGCGCTGTTTTGCGCAAAGGCCGCCTGGTCGAATCGGCGGCGATCCCTGCCCGTAAGGCAGCAAGCAATCCCGTAGCCTCAAGATAATTACTGGCCCGGTGAAATTGGCCTTTGGCCCATGGCAATGCACGGAGATCGTTCTTCATGAGATTGTCGTTCGCAACCTCGATGACCGGAATGCCTTGCTCCAATGCGGCCAGCGTGGGCAGGCCGAGGCAGCCTTCGGGGATAACGAGACATGATATCTGCTCTGCCGTCATTACGCTATCGTCCCGCATGGCTTCCGGGTCTGTGACGATTCGCGGACTCTGCCGAAGACCCTTCAGCGTACACTGAAGAAACGTGGTCGATACGGCTTCCGCCGCCATTCGAGGATCTACGATACCCGGGTCTGCATTGGCGATTTCCCGGGACTCAAACATCGGCGAATGCGCCGTGGGTACATCGTAGACGCTGGAAAGGGCATGCGTAAGCATAGCTTCGACGCCTCCCCATGGATTTACCATGATTCCCTCGGCATCGAAATATCCCTGGTGAAATTCGTGCGGAACGTCGATGACGGTGGACAGAGACACCGCATCAAACGTACCCGAACGCGCATCAAGCAGTCTGAATATATTTTCTGCGCCTTCTACTCGTCCGGCAGCGCGACCGGACGGAGAGTAACGCGCGAATAGCCTCATGGGCGGGGCAACAGCTACAATTTCAGCGCAGTCGAGTCCGTATGTCGCCCTGGCTCCGTTGACTGTATTCACGGCAGCGTGTACGAACAGGTCGTCGGAATGCGCGTCAATAATCACAAGTACCCTGTTGGACCGAACCGGAAGAAGCCCGGCAGTCCCCATCAGCAGCCGCGTTACGACGCTCCCCTCTACGTACAGACTGTTCGGGGGCATTTCATTGATGTCAGACGCATTCACCACGTTCGGGTGTAGCACGACCGTGTCGGATACTTCGGCAAGAAGACGGGCCACCGGGCCGGCGTCTCCGGCATGTCCGCCCATCTCCGCCCCAATCCCTGTCGGAATCAGCAGGACTACATTGAATGATCGCGCGTCATGGACCGCCCGGCGGCGGAAATCGAAAATGGAACTGGTGGGCTTGCCGACAACGCTGAGCCCGGAAGCCATGGTCGCATATTCGCAATGGTAATGCGCGTCCTCGGTGGACGTAACGGCAAAGCGAACGGGAACCCTGTCGTCCAGGGATTCGCCTGCGAACGCCTGCCGAAAATGGCGCAACAGATTTTTGTGGTTGGCGACAAGCGGAATCTCGCGCTGCCGTTCGATTAGCGATCCAGTCATGTGTTTGCGCCCATTGAAATTGCGATGACCCAGCTTGCCTAACGCCGAACCACAACGTTCGAGGTCCAGTCCGATGCGCTGAACCAGTTTGCCGTAAACCGGGCTGCTTCGTCCGTGTCGAAGGCCTTGCAGGAGAAGATATTCACGTAAACGGTCTGCATCAAATCAAGCGTGTGGACAACGATGGTACTCGTAAGAATGAACTGAACGGCGCTGGTGCCTTTCGTCTTCGGGTCGGTTTGCTGCTCCTCCAAAGGTACGCCAACGTCATCCCAAAAGTGCAACTCGCATGGCTCCATATCGATAAGTTCGCAAATCTCGCGGAAAAAATCCTTGAGGCTGCTGCGCGTGAAGCGGCTGCTGTCGCATCCGTGGAGGTCGAGGATCAGTTCAAGGCCGTAGGGGCAATTCTCGGTATCTTTGGTCATAGAGGCCATACTTATGGGTCGGACGCGCCGGGGTCTTGCAAGTAGGAGGTTATAAGCCAGTTTATGAGGCTGCCGTATTTTCCAGAAGCCTTTTCTTTCAATTGTGCTCGCGCCAACCCCGCATTCGGAGAATGAGGATCGTCGTTGAGATCATGGATAGCATCCATAATAGGAAGCGCAATTTCCAAACGATCATCCAAGAGACCTTGTCTATTCAACTGAGCGTGATCAATAGTAGTAGTCCCTCTATGACTCTTGGGCCATCGTATTCTTCCCACATTCTTATAACTCAAGTGATCTTGAATGTTGTCCCGTGCGCTATCCAATATTGGATTTGTATCGCACCATTTGTCACTTTTATATGTGTTACACATTTGACAAACCAAATGTAGATTATCCCATTCAAATGTATATTCTGGATAGTGTTTTTTAGGTTTTCTATGCTCTATGTTATAGAAGGATACTACGCCTATTTTGGATTCACAGTAACAACAAAGTCCGCCATACATTTCTTTCAAAGCTGTACGGATATCTTCTTTGTTGTAACGATTGAAACGCCTATTGATCAGTTCACGATCTTGCTTGGTTGAAGACAATGCAGCGAGCAATTCCTTGCGCCAACGCGTGGCGTTTCGGCAAAGTGACGGAGGCTTTTTGGGGCGATCTACGTTACGCATTATCTCTCTTTTTTGAAGGTTTCTTGACAAGACGTGCAAGATTTTCAAGATCTTTTACTAATTGAATTGGATCACCACTAGGTAATACTTCGAATTGCTCACGGAGATTATCAAAGCGAATTTTTTCCTTAATCGAAAGGTGCCCCCTTTCTAATCGCTTATAATCCAATTTCTGGTATTCCTCGAGTGTTTCCGTGAATGATTCCGCCCGGGAAGTCGATAAGCCCATCATGCCGTATACTTCCTCGGCGCGCCAGCCAAAGGGACGCACCTCTTCAGATTTTCCATCCTTCAGGCTATGCACCGGAATATCCTCGCAGCCGGAGGCGACAAGCGGAGAATGCGTGGTTGCAATAAACTGGACATTGGGAAAGCTGTCTTTCAGCAATTGCATAATATTACGCTGCCAGCGGGGATGGAGGTGCTGCTCTATCTCGTCAATCAGGACAATCCCATGGATGTCGGTAAGATTGTCAGACCCGTAGAGATACCGCCAGGACAGAAGGTCCAGTACCCAAGTAACCGTCGAGTGGTAGCCGTCTCCCGAAGCGGATAATGGCTGCTTGCTCCCGCGGATTGTAACGAAAATTCCCGATTTTGTCAGGTCAAAATCGTCTTTGTCTTCGAGCTGCAAAATGTGCCGGAGAAGTTCTTTGATCGATTCGAGCACCCGGGCTGAATTATGCTTTTTCCCGCGGGGCGCCACCAATCTCCGTATCGCCAATTCCGGATTTTGCAGTAGCTTATCGTATACGAAGAGGGGGTAAAGGGCATCGACAGCAGCGTAATCGGGATAATCTTCCATACCGCCCAGACGTACCCCTGCGCCGTACCCCGTTGCAAAGATTTGACGCCAGGGAAAAGAATTCTGATCAAGATCCTTTGGCCCTTTACTTTTGAGGAGTTGAAAAAGTTTTTGATCTATGCGTTCGAATTGTGCCTGAGTGAGAGACGTGACTGTACTTTTTGTTTGATAACGCCACGAACGCGGTTTTTGGGGATTCCCCAGATTAACCTCAATCAGTCCGTGTTGGTTGCCTTCGCGAACAAACTTTCCATCCAAGTCTCGCAACAAACCGTTCGCGCTCGCCTCGTCACAGAGACCCATGGCCAAGCTGCGCAGAACCGTCGACTTGCCATCGCCGTTGTCGCCAACCAACAACGCGGATTTCCCGTTGAGGTCGAGGGTCAACTCCTCAAAGCAACGGATATTTTGCAGGTGCAGCCTGGTAACCTTCATCGGTCCTTTCGGGCAAAGTTGGACAGGTTTTTAGCGATCCGGCGCTTTGGGTTCATGCTGTCTTGAGGGAGTAGACAAATTTAGAGGTGTGTACAAAATAAGCGCGCACAGGTTCTACCCATTATTAAATTTTCACCCAAAAAATCACCGCCCCTGCCCCAAAATCCAGGCCCGCCGCTCCAGCAGGTCGGGGTTGTCCGGGTACGACGCAAGGAGGCGGTCTGTGTATTCGAGGGCCTGGTCCCAGGCCGCCTGCTGGGCGTAAAAAATGCTCAGGGCGTTCAGGTAGTCCGCATGGTCCGGGGCGAGGCGCAGCGCACGGGACAAAAACCGTTCGGCTTGCTCGGCGTCGCCCAGTTGCTGGTAGGCCAGTCCGGCGTTGTACTGCATGCGGGCGTTGGACGCGTCCAGCAGCGCCGCCTGTTCGAGGCGGACCGCCGCTTCCGCGAGACCTTCCGGCGTTTCCCCCAGAAACAGGCCCAGCGCGTACTGCGCCTCGGCAGCGTCCGGCTCCAGCCGCGCCGCCGCCCGCAGCGCCGTTTCCGCTTCGGCGGCCAGCGCATCCGCCTCCGCGCCGCCCGCCCCCCGCAGGCGATTGAGTAACATAGCCAGATTCAGATACGCCGGAACGAAACTGGAATCCACGCGGACCGCCGTGCGGTAGGCCGCCGCAGCAGAATCCGGCTGTCCGAGTCGCTCGTGCAAAATGGCGAGATTGAGGTGCGAAGCCCCTTGGTCGTTCAGGGCGCGTTGCCCCTCCCGATACTCGTTCAGCGCACTCCGCCAGCGGGCCGCCGCTTCGCCGCCCTCGTTTCGGACATACCGTTCCGGCGCGATATGGGCCAGCGCGCGGGCCGCCTCCATCCGCACCAGCCGCACAGGATCGGTCAAGAGGGATTCCAGATGCGGAATGACCGACCGGTCGCCATCGCCCTCCGCCCCGAAACGACGGACGGCCGCCGCCCGCACAAGCGCCGCCTCGTCCCCCAGCGCCCGGACCGCAATTTCCGAAGCCCGCACGGTAGCGTACCGATCCAGCAAGGTCAACGCCGTCGCCCGCACGATATCCGGCGCGGCAGGGTCTTCCGTCAGGCGAACCAGTTCCGGCTCCGCTTCGGGATCGCCCGCGCGCCCCCCGGCGAACGCCGCCGCGAACGAAGGCGGACGGTCCGGCCCATGCCAGTCCGCCACGCGCTCGGCGGCCCAATCCGCAGAGCGGTCCGCATGACACCCCTGACACGCGTTCGGCGCCCCGGTCCGGTCGGACAGATCGGGCCGGGGAATCTTGAAACCATGATCCCGCCGAGGGTCCACGCCCATATACGTCCGCTCCGGCATATGGCAATCCACGCACTGCGAACCCTCCGCGCCCGCTGGATGCCGGATATGCTCGAACGTATCGTAGACCGCCGCGTCGTGGCATTGGCCGCACAGCGCATTCCCCTCGAATTTCACCCGGGTCGTATGCGGGTCGTGGCAATCCGTGCACGCCACGCCCTCCGCATACATACGGCTTTGCACGAACGAGCCGTATACATACACCTCGTCGCGTATCTGTCCATCGGCGAAATACAGCCCTTCTTCCAGCAGTTCGGGGTTGTAATGGTCCAGAAAAGCATTGCCGGCGATATGATTCGGGTAGACGACGCGGCGGCGGGAATGGCACGGCGCACAGGTTTCTACCTGCTCGCGCGGCGTCGCAAAGGCCGCCGTCAGGCCGGACCGGGCGGAATCGTACGTCCCGGACCCGACCCTTTCCACATGGTCCGACCCCGGGCCGTGACACGTTTCGCAACTCACGTCGATTTCCGCAAAAGCCGTCTCGTACGCGCCTTCGGCCAGATTGAAACGGCGTTGCAGGTCGGTGGAATGGCAATCGGCGCACATATAATTCCAGTTCATCCCGTCGCCGGTCCAGTGCAGCCAGTCCGGGGGTTCGATGCAGTCGTCTTCCGACAGCGAGAACCACCGTTCGCCCTCCGTATCCCAGGCCACGGTGAACGCCTGCAAACGCCCTTTTTCCACAGGAATGAGATATTGCTGAAGCGGCGCGTAGCCAAACGTATAGGCGATGGGCCAGGTTTGCAGGGTTCCGTCGGCCCCCTCCGCGCGAACGAAGAATCGATCCCCCTCCCGGAAAAAGCGCGTCTGGACGCCGCAACGATCAAACGCCGCGTCGTTGAAATCCCCCAGCACGGTTTCCGGGGTGGCCTCTTCCATGGCCCGGTCGTGGTCCGATCCTTCCCAGGCAAGCGCCGCCTCCGCATGGCATCCGGCGCACGTTGCGCGGCCCACGTAGGTCGGGGGAGCGGCGCGCTGCGAGCCGCACCCGCTCGCGGTCACGCCTGCCGAAAAGACCAGGCAGGCCCGGACTATTCGACCCATCCAGCCTGCAAACCGCTCCGCTGCGGCGGATTCCGGATCGGGAAACCGCCTGCGGACCGCCCCGACCCACCCGAACGATTTGCCAAACGATCCGCCAAACGACCGCCGGACAAGCGGCGCAAACGAGGCGCGGCGCAAGAAAAACGAACGCGGATCAGGAGAAGACATGGCGCTTGGAAGTGCGCGGTATACTATGCGGTATACTCAAAGTAGACTGTGGAGTATACTTTGATTAAGGATACTTTGATTAAATCCGCGAAGCTCAGAGGCATGCGCGGGTCGCGCTGGCAAGGAACGACGAAGCAGGCAGTGCGGCGGTCCCGCGTAATCAGGCCGACCGCCTTCGCGGATCCGCCCATCGAACGGATCAAAACGCGTTATGTTGTGTCCGACTTCGTATTCTGTACCGGTCCGCAGGCGCCCCCCCTTGACACTGTCCGCCAGAAAACCTATTTGTTTGTAACCATGCTTTTTCGTAGCCAATGCTTTCCCGATTTCCCGACCGTCCGTAAAACCATGCGTCTTTTTGCAAACGCCTTCCTGCTTTTCCTGCTCGCGTCCGGCGCCGCGCTGTCCGCCCGGGCGCAATCTGGCGCCGCGCCCGGCGACGCCCCCCGCAACGTCGTGTTCATCCTGAGCGACGACCATCGGTACGATTTCATGGGATTCCATGAGCGAGCGCCTGAATTCCTCGAAACCCCCCACATGGATCGCATGGCCCGCGAGGGGCTGCATCTGCGCAATGCGTTCGTAACCACGGCGTTGTGTTCGCCGAGCCGCGCCTCCATCCTGACCGGCCAGTACGCGCACAACCACGGCGTGGTGGACAACCAGCGGCTGGTGCCGGAAGGCACGACTTTTTTCCCGGAATTGCTCCAGGAATCCGGCTACCAGACCGCGTTCGTAGGCAAATGGCACATGGGCTCTTCCAGCGACGCGCCCCGTCCGGGTTTCGATTACTGGGTGAGTTTCCGGGGACAAGGCGTCTATAGGAACCCCGATTTGAACGTGAACGGGACGCGGAGTCCGCACGCGGGCCACACGTCGGACCTGCTGACCGACTACGCGCTCGAGTGGCTGGACAGCCGGGAAGCGGACCGCCCCTTCTTCCTGTACCTCTCGCACAAGGCCGTGCACGCCGAGTTCATTCCCCCGGAACGCCATGCGGGCCGGTATGCGGATACGCCGCTCGAGTATCCCGTCACCATGGCGAATACGGAGCAAAACTATCGCGCCAAACCCAAATGGGTCAAGGAGCAACGCTATAGCTGGCACGGCGTCGATCATATGTACCATGGCGATCTGGTGTACGATCAGTTCTATCGGCGGTACGCGGAAACCTTGCTGAGCGTCGACGACAGCATCGGGCGCGTACTGGACTATCTCGAAGCACAGGGCCTTGCGGAGGAAACGCTGGTCGTATACATGGGAGATAACGGGTTTTTGTTCGGCGAGCACGGGCTGATCGACAAGCGGAATGCGTACGAGGAATCCATGCGCGTACCCATGCTGGCCTGGGCGCCGGGGCACGTTGCGCCGTCGAGCGAACTGGATCAAATGATCCTGAACATCGACGTGGCTCCGACTTTCCTGGCCCTCGCAGGCCTCACGGCGCCGGAGCGCATGGACGGGCGTTCGTTCCTGCCGCTGCTTGGCGGCGCGTCCATGCCCGACTGGCGGACGGAATTCGCGTACGAATACTTCTGGGAATTTCCTTTTCCGCACACCCCCACGGTGTACGCGCTGCGCGGCGACCGGTACAAATACATGTTCTACCATGGCGTATGGGACATGAACGAGTTGTACGATCTCGAAAAAGACCCCTTCGAGCAGCACAACCTCATCGACAGCCCGGACCATCAGGAACGCATCCTCGAAATGCAAACCCGGCTTTTCGGCATCCTGGAGGCGGACGATGCGGTAGACGTGCAATTCCGCCCGCCGGGACAGTGGCAAGCCGACGAGCGCCTGCTGGACGCGGAATAGCGGACGCCGCGCAGGCGAAGGCAAGCCGGGCGTTTTCCGAAGCGCAAGGAACGTATCGAGCGTATCGAACCCATTTTCCGTCCCCATGTCGATAGGCCTTCTGGAGCAAGGCGTAGAGCGCGTGCAAGGGATCACGGGCCGCCGCGTGGAGGCGCTGGCGGAGGCGGGCGTACGAACCGTCCGCGACCTGTTGCATTATTATCCGCGGCGCTACCTGGACCGGTCTTCGGTCGTCTCGATCAAGGAGTTGCGGGCGGACATGACGGCGGTTACGGTGGTGGGCACGGTCGTTGGCGCGAATACGGTGCGCGGACGCACAGGCTACCGGTTCGAACTCGTCCTGCAGGACCAATACAGCCAGACCATGAAGTGCGTCTGGTTCAAGAGCGTACAGTGGATATCGAAACGCTTCGCCAAAGGCGATCAGGTGGCGTTCCACGGAAGGCCCCAGCGCTACGGCGGCATGTTTTCGATGGCGCACCCGGATTTCGACAAGTTGGGCAAGGACAGCGCGGCGCTGGACACCGGGCGCATCATTGCCTTGTATCCGGGCGGAGCGGCGCTGTCGAGCGTGGGGCTCACCAGCCGGACCTTTCGGCGAATCATTCACGAATTCTTCAAGGAAAACCTGGAGGCGCTGCCGGAACCGCTGCCGTCCGATATCTGCGAGGCGGCGGCGCTGATGGACGGCGCGACCGCGCTGCGGGCCATTCATTTTCCCGAAAACCGGGACGAACTCGAAGCGGCGCAACGCCGGTTGAAGTTCGAGGAACTCTTTTTCATTCAGGCGATGCTGGCGCAGATGCGCCGGCGGCGAATCGTGCACGCCGGACCCCGGCTCGAACCGCCGGGAACGCAGACGAAGCAGTTTCTCGCGGAGGGCCTTCCCTTTGAATTGACCCGCGCGCAGCAGGCCGCGCTGAAGGATATTGCGCGCGATATGCAGACCGGCAAGCAGATGCGTCGGCTGCTGCAAGGCGACGTGGGAAGCGGCAAGACCGTGGTGGCCGTGGCGGCGATGCTGCACGCGCTCGACAGCGGCTACCAGAGCGCGTTCATGGCGCCGACGGAGATTCTGGCGGAGCAGCATTACGCCAATTTGCGCAAATACCTGGACCCCCTTGGCGTCCCGCTGCGGCTTCTCGTCGGGGGATTGCCCAAGGCCGAGCGTTCGCGAATTCTTGACGACATAGCGGAAGGACGGACCCAAATCGCCGTGGGTACGCATGCGCTCATTCAGGACGATGTAACCTTCCAGCGGCTGGGCCTGGCGATCGTGGACGAACAGCACCGGTTCGGCGTCATGCAACGCGCCCGCATGTTCGAAATGGGCGCCCGCCCGCACATGTTGCTCATGACCGCCACGCCCATCCCCCGTTCCCTGGCGATGACGCTTTACGGCGATCTGGACGTGTCGATCATGAAGGAATTGCCGGCGGGAAGGCGGCCGGTGCGGACGGCGCTGCGCTACGACAAAAGCCGGGAGCAGGTCTATGGCTTCGTACGCAAAGAGATTGCAAAAGGAAGGCAATGCTACGTCGTCTACCCGCTCGTGGAAGAGTCCGAAAAAATGGAGCTCCGGGACGCCGAGTCGGGCTACGCCGAGTTGAAAAAAATATTCGCTCCGCACAAGGTGGGCCTCATCCACGGACGCATGTCCCGGGGAGAAAAAGAAGACACCATGACCCTGTTCCGCCGAAACGATTTCAATGCGCTGGTGGCTACCACGGTGATCGAGGTGGGGGTGGACGTGCCGAACGCCACCATCATGATCGTGGAGCACGCCGAACGGTTCGGATTAAGCCAGCTGCACCAGTTGCGGGGGCGGGTCGGACGGGGCGGCGAGCAGAGTTACTGCATCCTGATGGCGGACTACAAGTGCACCCACGAAGCCCGCAAGCGCTTGCAGGTGATGGTGGACACGAACGACGGCTTCCGCATCAGCGAGGCCGACCTGAAAATCCGCGGGGCGGGCGACTTTTTCGGCACCCGGCAAAGCGGCCTGCCGGAGTTGAAAATGGCCGAACTGCCGGAAGACGTGGCGCTCCTGTCGCAAGCCCGCGACCTGGCTTTCGATCTGGTCGCGCGCGATCCCGACCTGAAGGAACCCGGACACGCAGCGCTACGGGAGCATCTCTACGCTGCGTACGGGAACCGGGGGCTGGGGCTTTCCCGCATCGGGTAATGTGGCGGGTAACGTGGCGGGCGCGCTGCGCGGCTTGCGCCACAACGGCACGGACGAACACGCCTCGCCGTACATCAACTTTGCGGCCACCTGCTGCAACTTGGCGGTGGCCAAGAGGTAGGCGGCAGGCGGTACGACGTCGCTGCCGCATCCCTTCACCACCACCGGTTTGCCTTCGTAGCGAGACCAGTCCAGGGATTCCAGGGCGCGCGCGAAGCGCTCTCGAATCAGGTCTTCCCGACGCCCAAGGGCCACGGAGCGCGCAACGGGCTCCAGTTTCGAGGCGACGAGCATCCACGCCCAGGTGGGAATGATCGCATCCGCCGAACAAAAGACGGCCACATGGGAATCTGCGTATTGCGCCCAGTCGAGTGCCTTCATGCTGGCCCGGAAGTCCTTTTCGCGCAGGACCATCTCCCGGAACAGGAACGGGGCCAGGTCGAATTCCGCGACGGGCCGCTGGTCCCACAGGTCTTCGAGGTCGAACGTGACCAGGTCGCTCTGGGCTACGCGATTTACGATATTTCCCGAAATCGATTCCATGCGGAAAAGGATGTGTGCCGGACAGAAGCCGTCAGGCGGAAGGCGTGGCGGCGCGACCGGCGGCCTGGACGGCAGCTCCGATCTGGTCGGCGGCGCGGTCTGTTTCTTCCTCCGTGGTAAACCGTCCAAGGCTGATACGCAGCGTGGACAGGGCTTGTTCGCCCGACAGGCCCATGGCCCGCAGCACATGGCTCGGTTCGCCGCGCCCGCTGGAACAGGCGCTCCCGGCAGAAAAAGCGAGGTTGCGGCAGGCCGCCATGAGCTTCGCGCCCCGGACGCCTTCGAACCGGATGCTGGACGTTTGCGGCAGGCGAGAGATCTGCGGCGGCACATTCGCGTACGCGCCGGGGAGCTGGAGCAGACGACGCTCCAGGCGACTTCGCAGGCGCTCCATGCGCTCGCCGAAATCCTCCATTTCCCGGCAAGCGATTTCAAGGGCCTGGCCCATCCCCACAATGCCGGGCACGTTCAGCGTACCCGAGCGGCGCCCGTTTTCGTGGCCGCCGCCGTCCAGAAGCGGCGCGAGGCGGACGCGGGGGTCCCGACGGCGGACATACAAGGCCCCCGCGCCCTTCGGGCCGTAGAACTTGTGCGCCGAGCAGACAAGCAAGTCCGCCAGCGGGGCATGAACGGGAATCTTGCCCGCCGCCTGGGTGGCGTCCGTCATGAACAATACGCCCCGGGCGCGGGCTATTTCCGAAAGGCGCTCCATGGGCTGGATGACGCCCGTCTCGTTGTTCGCCCACATCACGGAAACGAGTATCGTGTCGTCGCGCAGGGCGTTTTCCAGCGCGCGCGGATCGATGCGTCCGCCGCCGTCCACCGGCAGGTAGGCGACTTCGTAGCCCTTTCGCTCCAGGGCGCGATGGGCGCGGAGGACGGCCTGATGCTCGGTCTGCGCGGTAACAAGGTGCCGTCCCCGGGACCGATACGTCTCCGCTACGCCCTTGATGGCCGCATTGGCTCCTTCGGTAGCGCCGGAGGTGAACACGATCTCCCCCGGCTCCGCGCGCAGGGCGGCGGCCACTTGCTCCCGGGCCTGTTCGCACGCTTCCTCCGCCGCCCAGCCCAACGGATGGCCCTGGCTCGAAGGATTGCCGTACTGCTCGCGAAACCAGGGCAGCATAGCCCGCAGGACCCGTTCGTCTACGGGCGTGGACGCATTGTAATCAAGGTAAACGACGCCTTTCATAGCCATCCTTGCGGAGCGCGGGCCAAGCGCTTGCTGCGCGGTTGACGGACGAGGGATCAAGGAGCATGCTATCCTGTAACGCATCCGGAAGGCTATATGTCCCCCACACGTACGCTACGCACCGAATCTACGATTTTTCTGCTCGTTGCAACCAATGCAAGCATGACATCCTTGACATGCAACAGTAACGCGCTGAGCGAAGCGGTTTTGATCAGCGTATCTTATACTGTATCTGCAAGATCGCTGCGGGATGCGGCGAAACGAAACCGGAGCACAGGCATGCTAAACCGTATTCGAATTACAGGGTACAAATCCCTTCTGGACGTAGAGGCTCGCATCAAACCCCTTACCGTGCTTTTTGGCCCGAATGCCGCCGGCAAGAGTAATTTTCTCGATGCGCTGCAATTGTTGTCCAGGCTGGGCGCCAGCAAAACGCTGAAGGACGCCTTTGATTCGTCGTACCGGGGAAAACCCCTCGAATCGTTCGCAATGGGGACAGGCGGGCTCAAGGAACTCGTCTCCAGAGACGAACTGAGGTTTTCTTTCGAAGCCGATCTGCATCTTTCGGATCCGGTGGTTTCCGCCGTGAATCAGGAAATACGGGACATGCGGCGTCCGGGCCGCGACGCGCCGGTTCCTGCAAGCGGCAAGGAGCGGTTGCCGCAAGTGCGCGAACGAGACTTGCGCTACCGCATCGAGGTGGAAATGTTGCCGAAGTCCGGCACGCTCCGCGTGGCCGACGAATCCCTGACCGCGCTCAATAACAAAGGCGAGCCCAAGGGTACGCGCAGGCCATTCTTCGGACGGGAGGGCGAAAAAATACATCTGCGGCTCGAAGGCCAGGCGCATCCAACGTACTATGATCGTTTTCTGGATCGCAGCATTCTGTCGATGCCGCATTACCCGCCGCATTATCCGCATGTTACCGCGGCTCGCCGCGAACTGGAAAGCTGGTTGTTTTTCTACTTCGAGCCTCGCGAACGCATGCGCGCCGCCACGCCGGTCAAGGAAGTGCGCCACATTGGCTTGATGGGCGAAGAGCTGGCAGCCTTTCTGAATACGCTCAAGGCCACGGATCCGCACCGATTCCAGGGCATCGAGAAAGCGCTGCACACCCTCATGCCGAACATCGACGGGATTGACGTGGGCGTTAACGATTTTGGCGAGGCCGAATTGCACTTGCGCGAAGGGGGCGTGGCCATGCCTGCCCGCGTACTCTCGGACGGGACGTTGCGCATGCTTGGACTACTGGCCCTGGCCGGAGCCCGGGAAACGCCAGCGCTCGTAGGATTCGAAGAGCCGGAGAACGGCGTACATCCCCGGCGCATCCAGCTTATTGCGGAACTGCTGAAAACGCAACAAAGCCTGCAGCAAACCCAATACATCGTCACCACGCATTCGCCGATTTTGCCCAATTTGCTTCCTTATGGCTCCTTGTTTGCCGTCCGGCGGCGCGAGGGCGTCACCCGGATCGATCCCGCGTCAACCTGGGGTCCGACAGGGCCGCTGGGACGGAAAGCGGATATCGATCGGGCGCTTTCCGACGAAGCGGAGGATGCGTCGATATCGCAGCGGATTTTACGGGGGGATTTCGATGCTTGAGATCGCCTTCTTCGTGGAAGACGATGCGCACAGGCAAATTATTGGCGCGCTCGTAAGCCGGATTGCGGAAGAATTCGAACTCGAAGTGCGTTCGGAATGGCGCAATGCAACCGGCGGCTATGCCCAGGTAGTCGGAGAATTCAGGAAATATCTGGGAGATATCGAGCGTCAAGGCGGCTTCCCTGATTTGATCCTGGTGGCCACGGACGCCAACTGCAAGGGATTGAATGAACGCGCGAAGGAAGTGGCGGGCCAAGCGGCAAGGCGAGATTTCCCTGCGCATATCGTCTACGCCATTCCCGATCCGCATATAGAACGCTGGCTCCTGCTGGATGGCGCTGCCTTCAAGGCCGTTTTTGGGCAAGGCTGCTCGCCACCCGATCAAAAATGCGAGAGGAACCGCTACAAGCGCAGGCTTGTCGAAGCGATACGGGCGACGGGGGCGTCGCCTATACTTGGCGGCATTGAATACGCAGAAGACATCGTGCGCAAGATGGACATGGACCGTGCTGCGCGGGCGGACAAGTCGCTTGGACGCTTTGTGGAAAGCCTGCGCATCGTCTTTGGAAAGTGGACGCGGCGCGAAGCAGACCCGGCGCCCGTCCCGCCCGGCGCCGGAAACGAGTTCAAACCGGGCGCCTAAAAAATTAAATCGATGAATTTCGTCGCCTTAATTTTTTAGGAAGGCGGCGATTCGGTCGAGTGTTTCGCGCCTTCATAATATTTTCGCATCTACAAAAGAAACAAATACAGGCAGGATAGTACACTAATCTATACCGAAGCCCCCGGTTTCACCTTATTTTTTTAAGCAAACCCATGAATTCTCCTTATACCGATACAGTGCGCGGCGCCATGGCCGTCTGCATCGCATACCGAGGCAGCAAGGAATGGCAAGCCGTGAAAGCCATTCGCACCCGCGTCTTTATCGAAGAGCAAAACTGCCCGTGCGAACTGGAATGGGACAAGTACGAAGAGATCAGCCGCCATGTGCTGGGCTCCGTGGACGGCGTACCGATGGCGGCGGCGAGGTGGCGGCTGATAGCCTACGAACAGCGTCCCACGGCAAGGCTGGAGCGTTTTGCCGTGCTGAAAGAATACCGGGGGAAGGGATACGGCAAGGCGCTGGTCTCCTGGGTGATCGAAGACGCCCGCCGGGCCGGACTGGGAGAATACCTGCTCCATGCGCAGCTGCGCCTTGAAGCGTATTACCGGTCCCTTGGCTTCGATACCGTCGGCGACCCCTTCGAAGAAGTCGGCATCCCGCACATCCTGATGCGCCGCCACGACAGCGACGCGCTGCGGTAAGAATACGGGCTGCGCCGCGCTATTCTCCGGTTGCGTTCAGATCGACGTCCGCTACGTCCGGGTTGAGGCGCACGGTTGCGCGGGCGCGAAGCTGACTGATCCCCTCTTCGACGGCGTCTCGCTGGCGTTCCCGCAGGATCCGCTGACGGACCACGGAGGAATCCATGGGCGTGGCGGCGCGGCGCCCGGTCAATCGGATGAGGTGGTACCCGAAATCCGATTCGACGGGCGCTTGCGTTACGTCCCCGGAATCGCTGAGGGCATAGGCGGCCTCTTCGAAAGGCGCCACCATATCTCCCCGGTTAAAAAAGCCCAGGTCGCCCCCGGCAGGCCCCGAAGGTCCCTGCGAATGCAGGCGGGCCATGGCTGCGAAGTCCGCGCCGGCGCGAACGCTGTCCAGCACCGCTTCGGCCTGTTTCAGGGTGGAATCTTTCTGCGCGTCGGTTGCGCCCGGCGGAGGAATGAACAGAATATGCGACGCCCGCACTTCCTCGGCCCGCTCTTCAAGGAACGCCTCAATGGCTTCGGGATCGGGTTCTTCGGCGTTGTCCGCAAGATGTTCGATAAGCTTGCGCTGCGTGACGTCGTCGCGGATCTGCTCGCGGAGCGTTTCTTCCGTCAGTTTATCCCGCGCCAGGGCCTGCCGATACGCTTCCTCTTCGGGAAATTGCGCCCGGACTTGCTGCATTTGCCGGTCCAGGTCCTCTGCCGTGGCGACAAGGCCGAGCCGAGCCGCTTCGCCGAAAATCAAATGCCGCAACAGCACGAATTCTTCCACGATGCCTGTGCGAAGGCGGTTCATTTCGTCCGGATTGGCCATAATGCCGAATTGCATCGCCATGGACAGCGCTTGCTCCTCGAAGGCTTGCGTAAAGAGCGTGTCCGTTCCGAATTCGGACTGTACGACGACCGCAAGCGCGGGGTCGGACAAGGGTTCGCCCATAACGTAGGCCCCCTCCCCGGTCTGGGCGGACGTTTCCTCGCCGGATCCGCAGGCGGCAAGCAAAAGCAGGGAGCCCAGGACGGCGCCAACGCGAACCGGCGCGAAAAAAGAGCGGACGAAAGACAGGAAAGGAGCGTTCATGATCGGTGCGATTCGTAAGGGATGCGGCAGGCGGGCGCAAGGCGCTCGCTGGCGCTTTCTGAAACTCTTCAGGCGGGTTTGCGTTGCAGGCGGTCTGGCGACGGTCGTTACGGCAGTATGGTTTTTCCGGCTATCGCCCGCTGTCCGCCGCGTTCGTCTAGGGGTTCAGGACGCCAGCCTCTCACGCTGGTAACACGGGTTCGAATCCCGTACGCGGTACGCAATATATTTCCGGTGTCTTTTTCCGGCGTCTCTTCCCGTATCCCGACGCGGAGGCATTTCGCGGCGCTTATTTCTGCGCGTCGGCGTCTTTCGCCATCTGCTGGCGGTCCAGCACATTGTCCACGACGCCATAGTCTTTGGCTTCCTGGGCGCTGAGCCAGTAATCCCGGTCCGCGTCGTGTTCGATTTGCTCCATCGACTTGTTCGTGTGCCGGGCAAGCACTTCGTACAATAACCGCTTCAGGCGAATAATTTCTTTGGCCTGGATTTCAATGTCGGACGCCTGCCCTTGCGCGCCGCCCAGCGGCTGGTGCATCATGATGCGGGAATTGGGCAAGGCCCCGCGCTTGCCGGGCGCTCCGGCGGCCAGCAAGATCGCCCCCATGGACGCGGCAAGCCCCACGCACGTCGTGGCGATCGGGGCGTTGACCCATTGCATGGTGTCGTAAACGGCCAGCCCGCTGTAGATGACGCCCCCCGGCGAGTTGATGTACATGTTGATGTCCCGCTCGGAGTCCTCGCTCGTCAGGTACAGCAGTTGCGCGACCGCAAGGTTCGCAATCTGGTCGCTCACCGGCGTTCCAAGGATGATGATGCGTTCTTTCAGCAATCGGCTGAAAATGTCGTAGGCGCGCTCGCCCCGGTTTGTTTGTTCGACGACGATCGGCACGAGGGTCGCGATGGAATCCTCGCGAAAAGGGCCGCTGTATATGCTGCTCGGAACCGAGAGGTCCTTCGCGAACTTGACGAAATCTTCTACCATGTACGACGAGGGGATTGCGGGATGAGAGACTGCGGGGGACGATGCTACCGTATCCCCGGAAGGGAGTTCCGCCGCGGACGTTTTCGATCGGCGCGCAGGATACTCACGTCGGGAGCAATATCCGGGATCGGCCCGGAGACGTCGGATCCACTGCCTGTTCGTTGGCATCGTCCTCGACCCGGTCTTCGATCTCGAACATTTCGGCGAGGCGGGCGAAAAATTTCTGATGCAACAGGCTCCCCCGGACTTTTTCGATGTCGCCTATGCGTTCGTAGTACCGTCGCAGCGCTTCGCCAGAGATCCCCTCGTGCTCTGCGGCGGCTTGGTCGAACCAGTCGTCCAGGTCGTCCTCGGTTACTTCCAGTTGCTCCTGCTCGATATACGCGTCGCGGAGCAAGTCCCACTTGGCGTGCCGGGCCGCCAGCTCGCGCTGCGATTCCCTGAACGCCTGCACGTCGAAATGCTCCGGGAACTTGCCGCCGCGGTTTCTTTTCACGGAGTCGAGAAAATCGTCCAGGTGCAGTTCCACCGCCGATTCGGGGACGGGTATGTCGTGCAATTCCAGTATGCGTTCGACCATATTTTCGGCAAGCAATCTTTGCTTTCGTTCGTTCGCCCGTTCGACGAGTTCTTCGCGCAGTTCGTCTTTCCATTCGTCCAGGGAAGCGATGCGCCCGTTCGTGATCTCTTCTGCGAACGCGTCGTCGAGGTCGGGCAGGTCCCGCCGCGACGTTTCCCGAATCGTGGCCTCGTACCGCCGCGCAGGGCCCTCGGCGCCTTCTTCGGGGGGAAGTTCCACCACGCAGGTTTCCCCGGCCCGTTTGCCCAGAACGGCTTCCCGAATCTCTTTGAGCAGACTTCTTTGGTCCATGAAAAAGGTTACGCCCTCCTCCTTCTCTCCGATGACGGGCGCGCCGGTAGCGTCGTCCAGGCGCTGCATATCGAGGACGACCTGAAAATCCTCCGTGATTGCTTCGTCTTCGAGCGGAACGAGCGTAGCGTGCGCCTTCCGATATCGCATAATGTTTTCCGCCAGGTACTCGTCCGTAACCTCGCGCTGGAAGCGCAGGATTTTTTCGCGGGACAAATCCTTGAGCGCGATGTCGGGCCGGATTCCAAACCGGACCACGGCGCGCAGGTCGCCGTCCATTTCATACTCCAGCGACGTAAGCATGGGGCGGCCTATCACGTCGTATTCCCCTTTGTCGACGATTTCCGCGTGGAACGTCTCCATCACCTTGTTGTGGGCAAGCAGACTGGCGAGCTCTTCTCCATGGATTCTTTTGACGAGATGCAGGGGGACCTTGCCGGGGCGGAAGCCTTTCATTTCCGTGCGGGCGCGCTGGCGGCGCAGGGCGGCGTTGAAGTCGGACGCAAGGTCTTCCGCCGCGGCTTCGATCTCAAGGTCGAGGGTTACTTCGCTGATTGAATGGATATTCGTTTGCATGGCGTCGTGTTTGTGCGCTTTGCGCGCAGAAGATAATCGCTTTCGTCCGGGAGCCGCAGGGTCCCGTTGCGCGGCTTGCCGGCGTTATATCGTGGCCAGCCTGGTTTGGGAAATCGGAATAAGGTAATGATGCTCAAGCACGTCTTCGTGGACGCCAAACTCGCCGGTGCCGCGGAAATCCACCGCGACATACCGTCCCACGATTTGTTTGACTTCTCCGATCCCGTAATACGGCGGATGCGGGCCGTAATACACCAGTTGGCCTTCCCGGAAGGCTTTTTTGTACCGGGCGCGGCGGTGAAACGAGGGAATCACCGGGAGCAGGTCCAGTCGATATGGAAGCGTTTTTTTCAAGGGCGCATTCTCCAGACTTCTTTCCGAAAGGTAGGGCATGCGCGGAATCTCTGCCACCTATCGATAAAAGTTCACGACGGAGCCCTGTCGGTTTGGTTGTCGTTGCGGCATTCGTTATTATTGCAATTCCGAATTATCGCGATCCGGAAGCATGGGTTCCCGGATGGCCTGTTCGGGCCGTACCCTTACGCGATGCGATCCCCAACGGCATGAGCTCCACCGAATTCGACACGAAAATGGTTGACCGCCAGGTCGGCCGCAATGCAGAACTGTTCGCCCGAGCGCTCAACAAACTGGATACCGCAGAACAGCGATACCCTTATCTGCGCATTCTGGTCAGCATTGTGGAGCAGGCGCACCCCGAATGGAACCAGGCGCCGCAAAAGGACCTCCAGATCGCTCGCCTCGTCATAGAGATGGGAACGCGCGTCGAGGAAAGCGAAATCGTCGAGGTCGTGCGCGTCCGGGACGAGGAGCGCGGCTATTTCCACGACGGAGCGGGGGCTGCGCCTACTCGATGACGATATGCGAGTTCGCTCGCAGGAAACTTTTCCAGCTGGCGGGTCTTCGGGCTCCGCCTTCCGCGCGGCGGTGTATGTGGCATAGCCCGACGGCAAGCGCGTCGGAGGCGTCGGACTCCATGGCTTTCGCGCCGCCCTCGTCCCGAATCGACAGCAGGGCGCGCACCATATAGCGAACCTGTTCTTTCGAGGCGTTGCCCCGCCCGGTGACGGCTTTCTTGACCTGCTTCGGGGTATATTCGGTAACCGGAACCTCCCGGTTCAGCATGGCGATCATGGCGGCGGACTGGGCGCGTCCAAGCTTCAGCATGGACTGCGGGTTGCTGCCGTACACGGGCATCTCGATGGCGCATTCGTCCGGGCAATGGCGTGCTGCGATCGCCGAGACGCCGTCGTAGATTTGTTTGAGGCGAAGCGCATGGTCCTCGCGCCGGTCCAGGCGCAACACGCCGTAGTCCAGCATGCGCTCGCCGGCGCCGTCGCAGGCGATCACGCCGTATCCTGTGCATTGCGATCCGGGGTCGATGCCAAGTACGATCATTGCAGGGGCTCCGCAGCAGGTTTTTCAGAAAGACAGGGCGGCAAGGAGTTCCTCGTTCGCGTCCAGGGTGGTGAAGACCGCCTGCACGTCCGGATGGTCGTCTATGCGTTCGATCAATCGCAATACTTTCCGGGCGTCGTCGTCGGGAAGCGCCACGGTGGCGGAGGGTTCCCGAATCAAGTGCGCCGCGGCGATCTCGACGCCCGCCTGTTCGAGCGCCGCGCGCACCGCTTCGAGCAAGTCGGGCGGCGTGGCAACGACATAGGCGTCGCCTTCCTGCTGCATATCCTCGGCGCCTGCTTCCGCCACAATCTCGAACAGGCTCAGTTCGTCGCGCGGCTGCCCGACAGCGGCAATCTCTATCATGCCTTTGCGTTCGAACAGATACCCCACCGAGCCGGACTTGCCCAGGCTGCCGCCCCCCTTGCCGAAAAGATGGCGCAGGTCCGCCACCGTCCGGTTTCGGTTGTCCGTCAGCGTTTCCACGAACACCGCCACGCCATGCGGGCCATACCCTTCGTACGTCGCCTCTTCGTAGTCTTCTCCCTGAATTTCTCCGGTGCCCCGCTTGATGGCGCGCGCTATATTTTCCTTGGGCATGTTTTCGGCCTTGGCCTTCTCGACCGCAAGCGCCAGCGCGGCGTTCATGGCGGGGTCGCCGCCGCCTTCCCGGGCAGCGAGCGTAACGTCACGGGAAATCCGCGCCCAGATTTTCGACTTGCGCTGATCGGTTTTGGCTTTCTGCCGCTTGATTTTGGACCATTTATTGTGACCGGCCATGGAAACGCTGCGTACGAAATAGCATGTAATTGTGGATACGCGAATCAAAACCTGATTTACCTGCTACCGCGCCAGGGGCGATATTGTTCTGGAAACTTCTCCGCATCGTTTCGGAGCGTATCCTTAAACAAATGGGCTGCATAATGGCTATCTTCAGGGATAATCTTTGGTTTCCTTGCGGCGGACGCCAGGGCGGCCCGACGTCCGCATTCCGCCGCCAGACGCGACAAGTACTCCGAAGCGGGCGAAACAGCCTGTTCGGCCATGCCTGAAAAGAACGCCCAGACAATCCCTTCGGAATCCGCCGAGCAGGACAAGCGATGCGTGGCCCGCGCCCTCGCAGGGGACCAGAGGGCGTACGCCGAACTGCTTGAAAAGTACCGCAGCGCGATTCGCCGCCACATCCAGAAAATCATTCGGGACCGCATGGTCGTGGACGATCTGGTCCAGGAGGTTTTCGCGAAGGCGTTCGCGGCGCTGGCGTCGTATTCGTCCACGTACGCCTTTTCCACCTGGTTGTACAAGATCGCCCAGAACCATGCGATCGACTATAACCGGAAGAAAAAACTCCCTACGCTGTCCATCGACCAGCCCGTCGAGACGCGCGATGGAGAAATGAAGATAGAACTGCCGGATACGACGTACCGACCGGACCGGCATATCGTGCAAGACGAACGCAAAACGCTGATTCAGGAAGCCATCGACGCGCTTCCGGGGAAATACAACCGCGTCATCGTATTGCGCCATCAGCACGAAAAAAGTTACGAAGAAATCGCGCAGGAGCTCGATTTGCCGCTGGGCACGGTAAAAGCGCATCTTTTCCGGGCGCGCCAGGCGCTCAACAAATACCTGCGCGATCGCCGCGACCTGCATTGACGCCCGCATTCGCCTTTTCGGCCCGAACCATGATACCTCGATACACCCGCCCCGAAATGGGGGAACTGTGGAGCGAAGAAAGCCGCTTCCAATCCTGGCTGGACGTCGAACTGGCTGCGTGCGACGCCTGGTCGAAACTGGGCGTAATTCCGCGGGAGGACGTGGACTTGCTGTACGCGAAGGCCTCCTTCGACGTGGATCGCATTCATGAAATCGAGCGAACGACGCGGCACGACGTGGTGGCTTTTACCCGCGCGGTAAGCGAATCGCTGGGGCCCGAGAAAAAGTGGGTGCACTATGGCCTTACTTCTTCCGACGTGGTCGATACGGCGCTGATGGTCCAGATCAAAAAAGCCAACGATCTTTTGCTGGCCGCCATCGACCGGATGTCGAGGGCGCTGGCGGAGGCGGCCCGCAAGCACCGGCGGACGCTGATGATGGGTCGGACGCACGGCGTCCACGCCGAACCCACGACCTGGGGCCTGAAAATGGCGTTGTACCATACGGAAATGGTCCGCAACCGGCGGCGGTTCGCGGCGGCGGCCGAAGAGATGGCCGTGGGCAAATTGTCGGGCGCCGTGGGCACTTTTGCGCACATCCCGCCCGAGATCGAGCAGACGGTGTGCGAAAAACTGGGCTTGCGCCCCGCGCCGGTCTCGACGCAAGTGCTCCAGCGAGATCGGCACGCGCATTATTTGTCCGTGCTGGCGCTCATCGGCGCGTCGCTTGAAAAAATGGCGGTGGAAGTGCGGGGCCTGCAAAAAAACGAGGTCCGAGAAGTCGAAGAGGCGTTCGGAAAGGGGCAAAAAGGCTCTTCCGCGATGCCGCACAAACGCAATCCGGTGGGGTCGGAAAACATCACGGGGTGCGCCCGCCTGTTGCGCGGCTATATGATTTCGGCCTTTGAAAATGTGGCGCTCTGGCACGAGCGCGACATTTCTCATTCGTCCGTGGAGCGGGTCGTTATTCCCGACGCGACCACGATTTTGCACTATGCGCTCCACCGGTTCGCCGGCATTCTGGAAACGCTGGTCGTCTACCCCGAAACGATGCGCGCGAACATGGAGCGGACGCATGGGCTGTACAACAGCCAGCGGCTCATGCTCATGCTGATCGACAAGGGGTTGTCCCGCGAGGCGGCGTACGATCTGGTGCAGCCGGCAGCGATGCGGGCGTGGGAGGCGGGGCGCCCGTTCCAGGAGATCGTCGCCGAAGATTCTGCCCTCATGAAGCATTTTTCACCGAAAGAAGTGGAACTTGCTTTCGATGCGTCGTACCACATGCAACGAATCGACTTTATTTTCGAGCGCGCCGGCCTCGACAGGTAAGGATTCCGTAACAAAAACTACATTTCGCAACGCTGCGCCTTCGAACAATTCGATATTTTCGCCATGAACGCCATGCTACGCCCTACGCTGCTGCTTTCCTGTTTCCTCGCTTTCGCCGCAGGCGCTCCCCGATCGGCGCAGGCGCAAGCCACGGCGTCTGTTCGCGGCGTCGTTACGGACGCGGCGGAGGCGTCTCCCCTGCAGGACGCCAACGTGGCGTTGTTGCTGGACGGCGTCGTGATCGCAGGCGCGGCCTCGGAGGCGGACGGATCCTACGAAATCGCCGGGGTTCCTCCGGGAGAGTACATGCTTTCGGCGCGTTTCGTGGGCTACGAGGAAGCGCAATCCCTGATATCCCTGCGGCCTGGAGAACCGTTCACGGCGGACATGGCTTTGCGCCCGACGGGTTTCAATCTGAACGCCGTGATCGTGAGCGCCTCCCGCGGGTCCGAAAAGGTGCTGGACGCCCCGGCCTCGATTTCCGTGTTGACCGCGCGGGACATCGAAACCGACGCCTTGCCAGATCCGGTCATGCTGCTTCGGAACGTAGCGGGGGTGGACATGGCGCAGACCGGCGTCAACCGGCACGAGGTGGTGCTGCGCGGATTCAATAACGCCTTTAGCGGCGCCACCCACGTCATGATCGATTACCGGCAGGCGTCCGTGGCGTCGCTGGGCGTGAACGATTACAGCATGATGCCGCTCTCGCAGATAGACCTGGAGCGCGTCGAGGTGGTGCGGGGTCCGGGGTCGGCGCTTTTCGGCGCCGGCGTCGACGCCGGGGTAATCCATTTCATCAGCAAGGATCCGTTTGCGCATCCGGGAACGACCGTGCAGCTGGGAGGCGGACTGCGCAACGCCCTGAAGACCTCCGTGCGCCATGCGGGCGTGGCGGGCGGCAAACTGGGATACAAAGTCCTCGCCGATTTTACGCGGGCCGACGATTTCGCCTTTGACCCGAACGACGCCGCGGACGCCGTGCAACTGGCCACGTTCCGGGAAGCGGTGCTGCCCGTCGATTACAATAACCACAACTATACGATGTCGGGGCTGCTGGCCTGGCGGTTTCGCCCGAACGCAACCCTGACGGCCAATGCGGGCCGTTCGGTTTCCAAAACCATCGGGCTTTCGGCGATCGGCACGGTGCAGGGAGAGGGATTCGGATATACGTACGGCCAGCTTCGCCTGAACGCCGGGGGCTTTTTCGCCCAGGCCTACGCGAATATCAACGATGCGGGCGATTCCTTCGTCTATCGCGCCGGATCGGTGGAAGACGTGGTGGACCACTCCACCGTAATGAGCGTACAGGGGCAGTACGACTTCAACCTGCTGGAAGAGCGCCTCCGTTTGGTTCTCGGCGCGGAATACGAGCGCACCAATCCGGTTACGAAGCGCACCATTTTCGGACGAAACGAGGACGACGATCGGTTTTACGAGGCGGGGGCGTATCTCCAGAGCGTCGTGCAACTTGCGCCGTCGCTCAGCGCAACCCTCGCTGTGCGCGCAGACAGGCACGAGCTGTTCGACGATCTGCAGGTTTCTCCCCGCGCCGCGCTGGTTTTCAAACCGGATCCCTCGCATAGCCTTCGCGCCACGTTCAACCAGGCGTTTGCTTCGCCCAGCACGAACAACCTGTTTCTGGACATCAACGCAGGTTCCGCCGGGCCGCTTTCGCTTCAGGCCCGCGGGGCGCTGGACGGGTTCCATTTTCAGCGCGACGGGCAAGGCAACCTGATCGCCTCCAGTTTGATTCCGGATCTTTTCGGGGCGCCTGTGCCCGCAGGCGTTCCGCTCGACTTGCTGTATGCGCAGGTATACGCAGGACTTGCGAGTACGCCGACAACCGAACTGCAAGACCTGCTCGCCATGCAAGGCTTCAATATTCCAGCGTTTGTCATCGAGCAATTTATCGGGCTGCTTAGCCCGGAGGGCGGCACGGTCGTAACGGGCCTTACCCCGTCCAGCCTCGGCTATCTGGATCCGAATACGGGCAGCGTGGATCCGGGCAGCATAACCCGGGACGTGGTGGACGTGCCGCCCCTCGAACATACCGTCAGCGAGACCTACGAATTGGGATACAAGGGGTTGATCGGAGAGCGTCTGCTGTTCGCCGTAGACGGATACTACGCCCGCCGACGCAATTTCGTGAGTCCGTTGCGGATAGAAACGCCCTTCGTCCTGGTTCCGGATCACGAAAAGTTGTTCGGCGACCTGACCGCAGCGCTCGCCGCCGGCATTGCAGGCAACGCGGCCTTGAGCGGGGTATTGCCGCTCGTGGGGCTGTCGCCGGAGGATGTAGCGGGGCTTATCGTGGACTTGTCGAAACCAGGCCTGGCGGCGGAGCTGCCTGCGAACTCGCCGATCGGCATCGTGCAGCCTGCGGAAAACGCGACGCCTGGCCAATTGCTGCTGGCGTACCGAAGCATGGGCGACATTGAGTACTATGGGCTGGACGTATCCGCCGAATGGCTGATTGGCGACGGATTCCGCGTTTTCGGGAATATGTCCTGGCTTAGCGACAACTTTTTCGACGCCGACGAACTGGGCGAAGAGCAGCAGTCCCTGGAATTGGCCATGAATGCTCCCGAAATAAAGGTCAAGGGCGGATTTTCCTATGCATCGTCCGGAGACTGGAGCGTACGCGCCTCCCTCCGGCATACCGGAGATTTCGAGGTTCGCTCCGGTTTGTACACGGGGGCCGTGGAGGATCATACGCTGCTGGACATAGGCGGCGGATACGATCTCGGGGACTATGTGTCCGGATTGCGCCTGAATCTGTCCCTGTTCAATGTGCTGAACCAAAAACACCGCGAATTCGTTGGCGCGCCGAAAATAGGGCGCACGGGGATTCTCCAATTGACCCTCGATATATAAGAATTACCCTGAGATCAAGCCTGTCCGTTTTGCCTGTCGCACCCGATTCACGCCTCTTGACCGGATATTCACGGGCGTTTTGCGTTGATTGCCCTGCCTGCGTGGGGTATTTTTACCGCGTAGCGCGTTTATGCTGCGTTCGCCGGGACTTCCCGACGCGCGGACGTACGCCGGAACGCCCTGCGCGGGCGCATGAAGCCTGCTTTGTTTCCTGAACGAGCGCCTGGCGCATCGTCGTCGTAATGCATTGCCTGTACGAACCATGCCTGCGGATTTTATTCCCCTTCTGATCATGATGGCGCTTGCGTCGGGGATGGCGTTGTCGCTCCTGAAGGGGGCGGACTTGCTGGGCCCGCGCCGCCGCAATCTGATCAAGCAAAGCAGTTACGAGAGCGGAATGGACCCGGTCGGCACGGCGCGGGAGCGCTACTCGGTGAAATTCTACCTCGTGGCGATGATCTTTATCGTATTCGACGTGGAGGTTGTCTTCCTGTACCCTTGGGCCGCAAGTTTCCGCGAATTCATGGATGCGGGCGTGGCCCCGGGCGCGCTTGCGGTAGTTTGCCTGTTTATTCTTATCCTTGGCGTGGGGCTGCTGTACGATATCAAAAAAGGCGGGCTGGAGTTCGATTGACCTTGGAATCTCCTGCTCGTTTCGTTTTCCAACGACAAATAACTGCATAGCATGGTTTCTCCAGACGCGCGCAACGAAGGGTTCCTTACCACCAGGGTGGACGCCGTGCTGAATTGGGCCCGCTCCAATTCGCTGATGCCCATGCCCATGGGACTGGCCTGCTGCGCAATCGAAATGATGGCGTTTGCAGGTCCCAAATACGACGCCGCCCGTTTCGGCAGCGAAGCCATGCGTTTTTCGCCGCGGCAGGCCGATCTGATGATTGTGGCGGGCTGGGTGTCGTACAAGATGGCGCACGCCATTCGGCGAGTATGGGACCAGATGGCGGACCCCAAATGGTGCATTTCCATGGGGGCTTGCGCTTCGACGGGCGGGATGCACCGTTGCTACGGCGTAGTGCAGGGATGCGACAATTTTCTGCCGGTAGACGTGTATATCCCGGGCTGCCCGCCCCGCCCGGAGGCGCTCCTGCACGCCTTGATGGACATTCAGGAGAAGATTCGCAACGAATACTCCGTGACGCAGGATTATGCGCAGGGACCCGTGCTTACTCCAGAGCAAATCGGATAAAATGCCCGCAGACGTCGAACATACCTCGTCGCCGCAACAAGGCGCGCCGTTTCGCAAGGCGCTGGATTTCTTTTTTACGGCGGCGGACGAAGCGTCTCCCGACGAGCAGAATCCGCTGGCCCAGCCCACGACGCGTCTCCCGGAAATTGTCCGGGCGTTGGCCGACCGGTTTGGCGAAGCCATTCTCGGCGTGGAGGAATACGCCGGCGAACAAACGGTGCTGGTCGAAACGCAGCGCATAGCAGAGGTGTGCCGCTTCCTCAAGGACGAGCAGGGATTCCGGTATCTGGCGGATGCAGGCGGCGCAGATCGATTCACGGACGAGGAGCGATTCGAAGTATTCTATAATCTTGTGTCTTTCGAAAAGAAAAAACGCATTCGGCTGAAGATTCGCGTGGACGAGGCGGCCTTGACGGCGCCTACGGTAACGGGCGTGTATCGGGCCGCCAACTGGAACGAGCGCGAAGTATACGACATGCTGGGCATTCGCTTCGAGGGGCACCCGGATATGCGGCGGATGTTCATGCCGGAAGATTTCGAATACTATCCGCAACGGAAAGAATTTCCCCAGCTGGGCATTCCCGGCTCGTTGCCGTTGCCTCCCCGAACGCCCGAAGGACCGCTTCAGCGCGATCCGTTCCCGACGGCCCACGAAGGCCCGACGCCGAAGAGTTACGAAGAACCTCCTTCACAAATCGTCAGGGAAGCATGAGCGCCGCATCGGGTTTTCGGACGGCGGAAGCGGAATCGGTCTTCCGTTTCTGGCCCCGCCACAACGAGGCGATCTACGAACGCCTCGAAACCAAGCACGTATGGCTCGAGCAGGCGCAGCGCAACGCGGCGAACGGAGCGGATCCGCTCGAACACGAGATGATCCTGAATATCGGGCCGCAGCATCCGGCCACCCATGGCGTACTCCGGTGCGTGGTCAAAATGGATGGCGAAACCATTGATAAATCGGTGCTGGATATCGGGTATTTGCACCGGGGCATCGAGAAACTGGCCGAACACAAGACCTATCAGGAATTCATGCCCTATACGGACCGCATGGATTACCTGTCGCCGTATTCCAACAATGTGGCGTGGTGCCTGGCTGTGGAGAAACTGGCGGGGATCGAGGCGCCCGAGCGAGCGCAATGGCTTCGCATGATCCTGTGCGAACTGGCCCGCATTTCGTCGCATTTGCTTTGGCTGGGCGTCGGCTTGATGGACGCCGGCGCGGTTTCCGTTTTTCTGTGGACGTTCAAGGGACGCGAGGACCTGTATCGTATTTTCGACGAAGTGGCGGGCGCCCGCTTCACGGTGTCGCATAGCCGTATCGGCGGACTGGCCGCCGACCTGACCCCGGAAGCGTTCCGCCTGATACGCCGGTTCACGGACGAATTCGGAAAGGAAATAGCAGGCTGGGAAGCCCTGCTCAACCGGAATCGCATCTGGATCGACCGGAACCGGAATGTGGGTACGCTGACCCGCGAGGAAGCCGTGGAAATCGGCCTCACCGGACCCAACCTGCGCGCAAGCGGCGAGCCGTACGATATTCGGCGGTTCGAACCCTATTTGTTTTATGGAGACGTAGCATTCGACGTTCCCACCCGCGAAGAGGGGGATTCCCTGGCGCGGTATTTCGTGCGACTCGAAGAAATGAAAGAAAGCCTTCGGATTATCCGGCAGTGCCTGGAACGTTTGCCGGATGGCCCCATTCGCGCAGACGACGCCAAGCGGGCCTACCCCTCGAAGGACGAAGTGTATTACTCCATGGAGGGCATGATCCACGATTTTCTGTACACCGACGCGGGCATCGCCCCGCCAAAGGGCGCCGTCTGTTATCAGGCCATCGAATCGCCGAAAGGCGAACTGGGCTGGTACCTTCAGTCCGACGGTACGGGCAACCCCTGGCGGGCCAAGGTCAATGCGCCTTCTTTCACGAATTTGCAAGGCCTCGAACACATGATGGAAGGGGCGCTGGTCGCCGACGCCGTCATTCTCATCGGTTCCATTGACCCGGTCATGGGCGAAGCCGACAAATAATCCGGCCGTGAGCGATTTTATCAAACATCCTGTGGTTTCCTTGCCGGACCGTGCTCCGGAACCCGTCTTTTCCAAAGAGGAACTGGTCTTCACCGAGGCGGAAAAGGAACAGATCGAAGCCTTTCGGGCACAGTATCCCACGCCCGAGAGCGCCGTCATGAAAACGTTTTGGCTTGCCCAGGAAAAGTTCGGTTTTTTGCCGCCGGAAGTGATTCGCCTCGCGGCCGATACGCTTGGCATTCCGTTTTCGCTTGCGTACGGCGTGGCGACGTTTTATACGCAGTACTACAAGGCGCAAAAGGGAAAGTACGTGCTGGACGTATGCACCTGCTTCAGCTGCCAGTTGTGCGGGGGCTACGACATGTTGCGCTACCTTGAAGAAAAGCTGGATATTCGGGAGGGAGAAACCACCGAAGACGGGTTGTTCACGATTCAGGGAGCGGAGTGCCTTGGAGCCTGCGGCACGGCGCCCATGCTTCAGGTGACCAACGGTCCGTACGTGCATAACCTTTCCAGGGAAAAACTGGATGCGCTGATCGATGCGCTCAAGGCGGGGAAAAAGCCGCCGTTCGTATCCGTAACCTTGCCGCAGGACGAAGACGACCTGGGCGGAAACCGGCGATCGGATGCAGAAGCGACCGAGGTCGGGCAAACCCCGCCCGCCGCCGAAACCTTCGAATAACCGTTCCGGGAGCCTTTTTTCGAAAAGTCCGCATCGCGTCCGAAGAAAAATTCAATGGAGATGGCCTTGTTCGGCAACAACGAATCCGGCAAAACCGACGCCTGGCGCAGCTACGAGCGCGCGCTGTTGCCCCCGGTTCGCGATTTGCACCGGTTCGATACGTACGTAGGCCACGGCGGCTACGAAGCGTTGCGCGCCGTGCTGACCCGCGAGGAATGGGCGCCGGGCAAGGTGATCGAGGCGGCGAAAGCCAGCGGCTTGCGCGGGCGAGGCGGCGCAGGATTCCCGACCGGGCTGAAATGGAGTTTCATGCCCCCGGTCGAGCCCGGAAAACCCCGCTACATTGCCTGCAACGGCGACGAAAGCGAGCCGGGGACGTTCAAGGACCGGCAGCTCATGGAATACAACCCGCACCTCGTTTTCGAGGGCATCCTGATTGCGGCCTGGGCCATGCAGATCGACGCTACGTACCTGTACGTGCGCGGGGAATACGCCGACTGGATTCGCCATATGGAACGCGAACTGGCTACGCTGTACGACAAGGGCTATGCGGGCAAGCGCATCCTCGGAACGGATTTTTCCAGCGATATCGTGATTCACAAGGGCGCGGGCGCGTACATCTGCGGCGAAGAAACCAGTTTGCTCGAATCCGTCGAAGGGAAGCGAGCCTATCCGCGCATCAAGCCTCCGTTTCCCGCGCAAAAAGGGCTCTGGGGTTGCCCCACCACGGTCAATAACGTAGAGACCCTCGCCTGCGCGCCGCTGATTATTAACCGGGGGGCCGAATGGTTTGCGGGCGTCGGCGCGGAAAAACACCCGGGGCCGGTGCTCTACGGCATATCGGGGCATGTGGAGCGGCCCGGCGTGTACGAATACCCGACCGGCATGTTGATAACCGATTTGATCGACAAGGTCGCCGGCGGCGTGCGGGGCGGCAAAAAACTCAAGGCGATCGTGCCGGGCGGCGCGTCGGTGCCTGTTTTGCGCGCAGACATGATAGAAGGCGTTACCATGGACGCTGAATCGCTGCGCAAGGCGGGTTCCATGATGGGAACGGCCGGGATGCTGGCGATGGACGAGGACACGGACATGGTCAAGTTTCTTCGACGGGTGACCCGGTTCTATCATCACGAGAGCTGCGGACAGTGTACGCCATGCCGCGAAGGAACCGGCTGGATCGAAAACCTGGTTACCCGCATCGACGAGGGGCAAGGAACCTTGCGCGACCTGGATATCCTGCTGGAATTGTGCGATCAGATGGAAGGCCGAACGGTTTGCGCGCTGGCCGACGCGGCGGCCTGGCCCGTTCGCAACACCATCCAGCGTTTCCGGGAAGAATTCGAAGCCAAATGCCGGCAAAGCATATACGCGGTGGCGTAACAAGCGCCGCGCCGCACGTTGAACCATGCCGAAAATTACGATAGACAACAAGGAGTACGCGTTCGAAGGGCAGCCGAAGCTGCTTCAGTTTTGCCTGGATCACGGGGTGGAACTGCCGCATTTCTGCTATCACCCGGCGCTTTCCGTACCGGCCAACTGCCGACAGTGCCTTGTGGAAGTGGGCATGCCGGTTCGGGACCGGGAAACCGGCGAGATTTCGCGGAACGACGACGGGGAGCCCATCGTCCGGTGGGGTCCGAAGATGACCACGAGTTGCTCCGTGGATATGGCGGACGGCATGGCGGTCCGTACGCATCGGAGTAGCGAACTGGTGGAGCAGGCCCAGAGAGACAATCTGGAGTTCCTGCTCGTCAACCATCCGCTCGATTGCCCCATTTGCGATCAGGCGGGCCACTGTCCGCTGCAAAACCAGACGTACAAGTATGGCCCCGAGGGGTCTCGTTTCGAATTTCGCAAAGTCCAGAAGCCCAAAAAGGTGGTATTAGGCCCGCGGGTGATGCTGGACGGCGAGCGGTGCATCAACTGCACGCGGTGTACGCGCTTTACCGACGAGGTGTCGAAGAGCCATCAATTGACCATCATCGAACGCGGCGTAAAAAATTATCCCATGACGCCGCCGGGCGAGGTATTCGACGACCCGTATTCGATGAACGTCATCGACATCTGTCCGGTCGGCGCGCTCACGTCCATCGACTTCCGGTTTCGCGCCCGGATATGGGAAATGAGTTCTGCCCCGTCCATCACCGTGACCAACGCCAAAGGAGCCAACTGCTCCTACTGGGTGCGCGACAATCTGGTGCTGCGCATCACGCCCCGCGCAAACCCGCATATCAACGACTATTGGCTGCCCGACGAGGACCGCGCAACGTACGCGCGGTTCAACGAACAGCGCCCCGACGGACCCCGGATCCGGGGCGACGAGGGATTGCAACCGGCGGACTGGGAAACGGCGTACGCCCGCGCATCCGAACTGCTCGGTTCCGCGGACGGATCGAACATCCTCTTTCTCGGCTCGCCGCACGCCACCGTGGAAGACAACTACCTCCTGTGCAAGCTGGCGGCGGCGTTGGGGGCTTCCCCGCCCGCCTACATCCCCCATGTCAAGCCGGGGGCCGGGGACGGCTGGCTGATTACGGACGACAAGGCGCCGAACGCCGAAGGATGCCGACGGCTGGGCGTCCGCCCCGTCGACCCGGCGCTCGTCCGCGCCAGGCTGGAGGCGGGCGAGATTGCCGCCCTCTACGCGCTTGAGGACGATCCCGTGGCCAGCGGACTGTTTCAGGCAGCGGAAATACAGGACATTCCGGTCGTCCTGCATACGTACCATACCACCAACGAAACGCTGGCCGCCGCCGACGTGGCGCTCCCCGCCGCGATGGTCGTGGAAACGGTGGGAAGCTACGTAAGCGAAGACGGGCATGCGCAACGCGTGTGGCCCGCCAAGGCCATCCGGGGCGTCAACCGAACGCTCCGCATGGAAATGGGCGTCAGCCGGCTGGATTCGCACGGTACGCCCTTCGACCGCTGGCATAATGCAGCGAATCAGGTACAGTGCAAGCCAAGCTGGGAAATGTTGCCGAACATTGCGCGGGGCCTGGGCCTGGAATGGGCCGATGCTTCCCCGAAAGAAATTATGCGGGAAATCGCGCAGCATCTCGGCGCCTTCGAGGGGGCTACCTACGAAAACATGGGATCGAGCGGGGTTCGCCTGACAGAAATCGGAACGCTTGCGTAGCCGCGCCCCGCACCGAAAATCATTTTATCGCAACCACGCATGGATATACCGCTTTACTGGACAGCTATCGTGGCGTTCGTCGTGCTGAACCTGATGATGCTCTCGGCGTCCGTGCTTGTGTACGCCGAGCGCAAGGTGTCGGGGTATATCCAGCTCCGGCCCGGCCCCGACCGCGTTGGGCCCCTCGGCTTTTTGCAGCCGTTCGCCGATGTTCTCAAACTGCTTTTCAAGGAAGATATACGGCCCTTCTCGGCGAATCCGTTTGTCCATTCGCTGGCTCCGGTCCTCATGGTGGTCGTGGCCATGTCCGTCCCCGCCGTAATTCCCTTTGCCCGCGGGGTGGTTATCGCGGACGTCGGGCCGGGGGTCCTGGTCATTCTTGCGCTTACGTCCATCAGCGTGTACGGCATTACCCTCGCAGGCTGGAGTTCGAATAGCAAATATTCCCTGCTGGGCGGACTGCGTTCGGCGGCGCAAATGATTTCGTACGAACTGACGATGGGCCTGGCGGTGGTATCCGTGATTTTGCTTGCGGGTACGCTCAACGTCACGGGCATCGTGGAAGATCAGGCGGGCGGCTGGGCGATTCTGGGGTGGAACGTATTTCGCAATCCCGTCGGCGCTGTTCTTTTCGTGGTGACGGCGTTCGCCGAAACGAACCGCGCCCCGTTCGATTTGCCGGAGGCGGAACAGGAACTGGTGGGCGGGTATCACACAGAATACAGCGGAATGAAGTTTGGCATGTTTTTTCTCGCCGAATACGTCAACTGGTGGGTGGCGTCCTTTGTCATCGTAACCCTCTTTTTCGGGGGATACCTGGTGCCGTTCGAACCCTTGCTGGTGCAGGCGTTTCCCGAACTTGCCGGCAGCATACTGCTTGGGGCGCTTCAGGTCCTGTCCCTCCTGGCCAAAGTGGCCTTTTTCGCCTTTTTGTTCATCTGGGTGCGGTGGACGCTGCCCCGATTCAAATACAATCAGCTCATGCAACTGGGCTGGAAAGTTTTGCTCCCTGTCGGCCTGGTCAATGTCGTGCTCGTTGCGCTCGGCATGATCGTTTTCCGCATGTTTTCTTGATTCTGTCCGCCTCCATCATCGCCTCGGACGCTGCCCGCCTTGGCGCGCAGGCGCGGGAAGCCCTGGACGCCGGCGTGGACTGGCTCCATATCGACGTGATGGACGGGCGTTTCGTGCCAAACATTACCGTGGGCCCTTTCGTGGTGAACGCGCTGCGCCCGCTGGCGGACGAAACCGGGGCCAAGCTGGACGTGCACCTCATGATCGAGGAGCCGCGCCGGTACGTAGACGATTTCATTGCGGCGGGCGCCGACCTCGTTACGGTGCACGTGGAAACCTGTACGCGCCTGCATCGCGTCCTGGCGCATATTCGCTCGCGCGGCGCGATGGCGGGCGTCACCCTGAATCCCGGAACGCCGCTCAGCGCCATCGCGGAGGCGCTCTCCGGCGTGGATATGGCGCTGGTCATGTCGGTCGATCCCGGGTTCAGCGGCCAGAAATACATTCCCGAATCGACGGATAAGATTCGACGACTCAGAGACATGCTCGATCGGACGGCGCCCCGGGCCTGGTTGCAAGTGGACGGCGGCGTCTACGCAGGCAACGTACGCGAAGTGGTCCAGGCCGGAGCCACGGTCGTGGTGGCGGGCAACGCCGTGTTCGGCGGCGCTTCCATAGCCGACAATGTGCAGGCGCTTCGGAAGGCGGCTGCTCCTGAAGCCTGATCGCATGTTCGCCGAGGTGGCATTTCCCCTTCCGCTGCCCCAACCCTTCGTATACCGCGTTCCGGCAGATATGTCCGGCGTGGCCGTCGGATGCCGGGTGCGCGCTCCCTTGGGTTCGCGCCGCATGATCGGCGTCGTAACCGCCCTGCGCCGGGAAGCGCCCGACCTCGAACGCACCAGGGATTTGCTTGAGGCGCTGGACGCCTTGCCGTCGGTTTCCGCCGAATTGTTCGATCTGGTCCGGTGGATGGCGGACTACTACGTATGTTCCTGGGGCGAGGTGTTTCGCGTCCTGTTGCCGGCAGGCATGCTTTCGAGCAATCCCGCCAGCGTACGGATGGAACGGCGCGTCCGGTTCGCTCCTGCGTGGCGGCATGCCGAAGCCGCGGAAACGTTACGCGCCGAATTGCGCGGCGCCAGGCAAAGAGCGGTCGTAGAAGCCCTCGCCGACTACAGGGCCGAAGGCTTTCCGGAACCCCGCCAGGCCGATGTGCTGGCCCGCGCAGGCGCCGCCTCCTCGACGCTCCGAAGCCTTGCGCAGCGCGGCGTACTTGAGATCGTGGAGGCAGAAGCAATTCGCGCCGGGATCCTCGACGCGGACACGCCAGCCGCGCTCCCGGAGCGTACGCTGCATCCTGCGCAGGCCGAAGCGCTGCGGGCTGTTTCGGAATGTATCGAGGCCCGCCGCTTTCGCGCGTTTCTGCTGCATGGCGTAACGGGCAGCGGGAAAACGGAAGTGTACATCGAAGCCCTGAAGCAAGCGATTCGGCAGGGCCGCACAGGCATCGTGCTCGTTCCCGAAATAGCGCTCACGCCCCAGATCGTACGGCGTTTCCGGGCGCATTTCGGCAACCGCATCGCGGTGTTGCATTCCGGCATGAGCGCCGGCGAACGATTCGATACGTGGCGGCTTTTGCGGGCGGGCCGTTTCGACGCCGTCGTAGGACCGCGATCCGCCGTGCTGGCGCCCTTGCCGAACCTCGGGTTGCTGGTGGTGGACGAAGAGCATGGACAATCCTACAAGCAGCAAGACCCGGCGCCCCGCTATCATGCCCGCGACGTAGCCGTCCTGCGCGCGCGCATGAACGACGCCGCGTGCATCCTCGGATCGGCGACGCCCAGCCTGGAGAGCCATTACAATGCGCAAACCGGGAAATATACCTTGTTGCCCTTGCCCGAACGGGCCCGCCGCGAACGAGGCCAATCGGTTCCCTTGCCGCGCGTACGCATTATAGACCTGCGCGGCGCGCCTTCGTCCGCCTCGCTGTCCCCCGGACTCGAAGCCGCGATAGAAGAACGGCTTGCGCGTTCCGAACAAGTCATTCTCCTGCAAAATCGGCGCGGCTACGCCCCCCTGCCCGAATGTACGCGCTGCGGCTGGTCCCCGGAATGCCCGAACTGCTCGATCACGATGGTTTTTCACAAGAGCGGTCATTGCTTGCGGTGCCATTACTGCGGGCGCGCGGAGCCGTTTCGCGCCCGCTGCGCACAGTGCGGGGAAACGGGAATAGAGGTGTTCGGCGCAGGTACGCAGCGCGTAGAAGAGGAACTGGAAACGCGTTTCCCGGAAGCGCGCGTCGTGCGCATGGACCTGGACGCCGCCGCTGCGAAAGGCGCGCACGAAACGCTGCTCCGCCGCTTCGAAGAAGGCAAGGCGGATATTCTCGTGGGGACGCAGATGGTTGCGAAAGGCTTCGACTTCGAGCGCGTCACGCTGGTCGGGGTGATCAATGCGGATATCGGCTTGCTGCTCCCTGATTTTCGCGCCGAAGAACGCGCCTATCAGTTGCTTTCGCAGGTAGCCGGACGCGCCGGACGCGCCTCGCTGCCGGGCGAAGCGATTATTCAGACACGGAATCCCGATCGCTCCGTGCTGCGCTATGCGCGGGACCACGACTACGCAACGTTCGCCGCGCGGGCGTTGGCGGAACGCCGCGCGCTGGGCTACCCGCCGTTCGGGCGGATGGCGGGCGTCGCGTTCCGGGGGCCTCATGCCGGGGACGTCGCCGCGCTGGCCCGCCGCTGGACGGAGGCCCTGCGACAAGCCCTGCCCGCCGCCCAGGTCATGGGTCCGGAAGAAGCCTTCGTAAGCCGGGTAAAAAAGCAGTACCGGTATCATTCCATTGTAAAGCGCCGCCGCGCGGGGCGCATGTCCCTGCAAAAAGCCTTGCGGACGGTGGAGCGCGACATGCGCTCGCTTCCGACCGGCTGCCGCGTGAACATCGACATAGACCCCGTCGGATTTTTTTGACGGAAGCATTTCGGTTTTCCAATATTTTCGATTGGAACCCAGCCGGTTCGTACGGGTATCTTCGCAAGGGCAAGTTCCGCACGGTCTGCTCCCTGCGAATCCTGTCAGGGCCGGAAGGCAGCAGCAGTAAGCAGGTCGAAGCGACGCGATGCGGGGAGCTTGCCCCTCTTTTTTCACCCCGCCGCCATACATAGCTCCACCTATGCCGCTATACGAAACGTTGTTGCCGCTGGCGCAGGCCACCGGCGGTCAGAATCCGATGGCCATGTTGCTCCCGCTGATTCTGATTTTTATCGTTTTCTACTTCTTTATTATCCGGCCGCAGCGAAAAAAGGACGCGGAGCGCAAGCAGATGATCGCTGCCGTCCGCAAGGGAGACAAAATCATAACGGTAGGCGGCGTACACGCCTCGGTGACGCAGGTAGACGAACGGAGCGTACTCGTTCAAGCAGATACGAACGTCAAGTTGCGCATCGAAAAGACCGCGATCGCAAGCGTAGCGCAGTAACGCAGGCGGGATACCAGGGAGTAATGGTTTCGACGCAGAACGGCGCAGGCGGTTTTCGAGAAGTTTTTCGCCGAAGCCGTACGGGATTTCGGGCCGGGCGACAGCACAAGGCGTCATGGGAAAGACACCGGACACGGACTGGATGAAGCGCGATTTCGACACGGTCGAAGACGCTGTTCGGGAGTTGGCGGCGGGACGGCTCGTTATCGTGGCGGACGACGAGGACCGCGAAAACGAGGGGGATTTCATAGGCGCGGCGGACAAGATTACCCCCGAAACCGTCAACTTCATGGCGACGCACGGACGGGGGCTTATTTGCGCGGCGCTTACCCGGGAGCGGGCGGCGGCCCTCGACCTGGACATGATGGTCGACGCCGACACTTCGCTCTACAACACGCCCTTTACGGTATCCGTCGATTGCAAAAACGGCGTCACGACGGGCATTTCGGCGCCGGATCGCGCCCGGACCTTTCGCGCGCTCGCCGATCCGCAAAGCGCGCCCTCGGATTTTGCGCGTCCGGGCCACGTATTTCCCCTTCGCGCCCAGGACGGCGGCGTGTTGCGGCGGGCCGGACATACCGAAGCGGCGGTGGACCTGGCCCGCATGGCCGGCTGCGCGCCGGTGGGCGCGCTGGTGGAAATCATGACCGAAAAAGGCATGATGGCGCGTACGCCCGACCTGATGGAAATGGCGGACCGGTTCGGCCTCCGCATTATTACGATCAAGGACCTCATTGCGCACCGGATGAGGACGGAATGTCTCGTACGGCGGGCGGTGGAAGTGGATTTGCCCACGCTGTACGGAGATTTCAAACTGATTGCATACCAGGATACGCTCAGCGAGGAAGCCCATCTGGCGCTGGTCAAGGGGAGCTGGTCGGAAAACGAACCCGTGCTCGCGCGCGTTCACTCGCAGTGCGTCACGGGGGATATTTTCGGTTCGATGCGATGCGACTGCGGGGAGCAACTGGCCATGGCCATGCAACAGGTGGAAGCCGAAGGGCGCGGCGTGGTGTTGTATATGAAACAGGAGGGACGAGGCATTGGCCTGCTGAACAAACTGCGCGCCTACAAACTGCAACAGGAGAAGGGCATGGATACGGTCGAGGCCAACGAGGCGCTTGGTTTTCGAATGGATCACCGCGATTACGGCATCGGGTGCCAGATTTTACGCGACCTGGGAATTCGCAAACTTCGGCTCCTGACGAATAATCCGACCAAACGGGTGGGCCTCGCCGGCTACGGACTGGAAATCGTGGAACGCTGCCCCATAGAAACCTCCCCGAATACGCTGAATCATCGTTATCTCAAGACCAAGCGGGATCGCATGGGGCACCTGATCCTGGGCGCGGCGGACGAACACGACGCCGCCATGCTCCGAAAAGTGCTGTAGCGCAGGCGCTTGCCATGCGGGACCGACGCGCTGCTTCGCCCGCGCCCGCGCGCTCCGCGCAGCCTCCGCGTCTTGCGGGCCTGGCCAGCCAGCGTATCCGCGCAGGGGGTCAGGAGGATGTCATATCCCGGTACAATCGCTCCACCTTCCGGCGCAGTCGCTCCAGGTCGCCGTCGTTTTCGAGCACGATGTCGGCGCGACGGCGCAGCGCGGACGGATCGGCCTGGCGCGCCATGCGAGCGGTTACCTCCTCGCGCGAAACGCCGTCTCGCTTGCACACCCGCTCAATGCGCGCCGCTGCCGGGGCGTCCACGACGACCACCGCATCCAGCTGCCGCTCCGCGCCCGCTTCGAAAACAAGGGCGGCCTCTTTTACCATAAGGGATACGCGCGCCCGCGCCGCTTGTTGCGCCGCCTCCTCGAACCGGTCCAGTACCCGGGGGTGGATCAGGGCGTTCAGTTGATCCAGCAGGGCCTGGTCGGCAAACGCCCTGCGGGCCAGGAAGCGGCGGTTCGGAGCGCCGCCGGGCAGGTAGCTTTCGGGACCGAACAAGCGGACGACGCCTTCGCGCACCGAGGGGTCTTCCGCAAGCAGGCGTTTCGCTTCGTCGTCTGCGTAGAACGCCTGCGCGCCAAGTTCTTCGAGGATGCGGCATACGGTGGTTTTGCCGCTTCCGATGCCGCCCGTTACGCCAAGTCGTTTCATGGTTCCGGGAGGGTTACAAGCGCCAGGAAGCGGTCATGGAAATGTTCGGAATGATTTTTCGATCCCCGGACCATGCGGCTTGCCGTATATCGTTGGCGCGCGCTTCCGGGAGCGCCCCGTAGAGGCGGCGGCGGATGTGCTGCACATTGAGCCAGCCGTTCAACCGGAGCGTGGATCGGTTCGGCATGGGCCAGGAGATCGAACAAATAGGACCCGCTTGCTCGATTATGGTTCGTCCCGGACGCACGATGCTCGCCGTGACCGGTTTTCCGGCGGCGTCCAGCGGGCGCGTTCCGTCTTCGTTGCGGATATCGTACCGCACGGTCGCCGCCCGCTCGAAATCGCTCCGAATGAAGAGGCGGGCGCCAATAGAGGCCGTGACGCCTTTTCGGGTACGCACTTGCAAGCGCAGGCGCGCGCTGTAGGTGCGCAACGTATCGAACGGAATTTCCGCAAAACGATCCCACAGCAAGTTCCCCAGGCGCAATTCGCTGAAACTGCCGTCCGCATACAGGGCGGGCCCGCTTCGGAAACGGTGTTCTCCATCCAGTTCGTACCGCAATTCTCTCGCCGACTGGTCGACGGCGCTGCGATTAGGCGTCGTAAAGTCGTGCACGGTATAGGTGGCCCGGATTTCCGTTCCCATGCGCAGCCGCGTACGCTCCCCGGGCGTCCAGGAGAAGGCGGGCCGCAAACGCAGGGAACGGCGGATATTGTTTTCCACGGAGCGCGCGGCATTGAGGTACACGGTATGATACCAGGTGCCCAGCAAACGCATCTCGGCGCTTGCCCTGCGGTTTATCGCCACGCGCATGCCCATTTCGCCTGTGTGGTACACTTCGTCCCGGTCGTCCAGATTCGCTTCGGGGGTGTCGTGCCGGAGGATGCTGCTGCTGCCGTCGAACGTCGCGGTAAGCCGTCCGAATCCGGCCCGCCCGCGGGCATGCAGGGCGAACAACCCCTGGTCGTAATCCGCCTGCTGAAGCAGATTGGTTTTTTGCGCCACTTGCGTCCGGGGCAGGTCCTCCCGGTTCGTCAGGCGACGGCGTTCTGTTTCGGCGCCGGTTCGGACCGAAAGGCTCGCCATGAAACGACCCGCGTTCTGCGCGCCGTACCCGATGCCGATTTGCCCGTCCAGCAACCGCCGATTGAACGCGGTATCGAAGAAAATGGCGTTTTCCGGCGCGCCCAGCGTACGGATCCGCCGCTGGTTCGTCCCTGCGTTCAGGCTGCCCGTGAGCCGTATGGATCGGTAAATCGGGGCCTCGATCTCCATGCTTACCAGCAACGTATCCCCCGCAGTGGCTTCCACGGTTTCCGAAACGCGATTTTCTGTGGTTCTGTTCAGAAACGAGGCGGCCTGATAGGCGTCGCGACGATAATTGCTGTACTGCGCATTCGTTGCAATGCGCAGGCGATCAAGCGTACGGACCGCGTCCCCGCGCAGGTGCAGGGCCCGCCCCCGGCGCGGATCGATGAACTGGTACGCGGCGTCGCCCGCCACCCGGATGCGGTATGCGTCTGTGGACGCAGGCGACCATGTTACGCCAAGGGCGTAGGCCGGGCCGATATCCATGCGAAGCGGCGGTTCGGCGGTTCCGGTCCCGATTCCGGGCCGACGATCCCAGGCCAGCCCGGCCGCCGGTTCGATGCGAAGACTTCGCTTCGGCTGAAAAAGCGCCCCGGAATATACTTCCTGCGAAAATACGCGGCTTTGCGTGTACCAGTGGGAGCGTCCGCGCGCCTGCGCCGCCCAGCGCGTTCCCAGCGGGCGATCGATGCGCCAACGGAGGATATTTTCGTCCCGAAAACTGAGCCGCCCGCCAAAAAGCGCGAACGCATCCGACTGAAACCGGTTATCGACCGTGGCGGTCCATTTCCCGACTTCCTCGAAAAGCAAGGTCCGCGCGGTCCAGCGATACCGGTTGATATCCCGCTCGAAGCCCGTTTCGATCCGGGGTCCTTCGCGAGGCGCTTGCAACCCGGCTTGTTCCAGGACCTGCGCCTGGGCCGACGACGCAACAAACAAGGCAGGCAAGCCCGCAAGTACGACGCCGCCAATGCAAAAAGCAATTCGAAGGAATGCGCGCATGGCGGCGGGGCCTGGGAAAACGGCAAGACGGGCGAGGCAAGGCCGAAACATGGGCTTGCGCGTCCCCGGAAAAGATGCAGGGGCGGCGCGATCAGCCCGGCGGCCAGCCCAGCGGTCGTCCGCCGAGCAGGTGCAGGTGGATATGGTCCACCGTTTGCCCGGCCGCCGGTCCGCAATTGAAAACCGTTCGGTACCCTTCCGCCAGCCCTTCCCTGACGGCCAGTTTCCGCGCCACGGTAAAAAGGCGTCCAACCAGCTTTTCATCCGCTTCGGTGAGGTCGTTCAGCGAGGGAACGGGTTTCCGCGGAACGATCAGGATATGTACGGGCGCCTGCGGCGCAATGTCCCGGAAGGCGAAACAGTGTTCGTCTTCGTACGCCATATCGGACGGAATGTCTCCATCCGCGATTTTCTGAAAAAGCGTTCTGGTATCGGCCATGCTGGTGGAAATGTCCGGTCGCCCGGAATATTTTCTGCGGAGCGTTGCTTGGGTCCTCTTATCGAATATAGGATACGCGGATCAAAACCGCTTCGCCCGGAGCGCCGCTCCGCCGCTTTCGCCCGGATTAAACGAACATTGGAGCGAGTTTAACGTCAAAGAAAGGCCGGGGCATGCCTTTCGCTATGCCCGACAAGCGTTTCTGACCTGCACGAAGTCCTTTTTTCATGGCGCGCGTTTACGTAACCCGTACCGTGCATTTTAACGCGGCGCACCGGCTGCACAATCCCGCAAAGTCCGACGCCTGGAATCGCCGTACGTACGGTCGGTGCAACAATCCGAACGGACACGGGCACAACTACGCGCTGGAAGTGACCGTGGCCGGCGAACCCGACAAGGATACGGGGTACGTGCTCGATTTGTCTGACCTGAAGCGCATCGTGCAGGACAAAATCGTAGACAAGTGCGACCATGCCCACCTGAATATGGACGTGGATTTCATGCAAGGCGTTTTGCCGTCCACCGAGCAATTCGCCATAGCGATCTGGCGCGAACTGGAAAACGCCCTTCCGGCAGGCGCATTGCATAAAATCCGCCTCGCTGAAACGAACAATAATTCGGTGGAATACTTCGGCGAGTAACCCGCATTATTTCGAATACATCCTTTGCGCCACAATGCCCGCACGCCCTTCGAACGACCAGGATACGACGCAGCCGGCCGCTTCCGACCTTTCGAAACCGGTTCCTGTCCGCTACCGCCGCGAGGACATCTACGACGAGGCCACGACGGAAACCCTGTCCCGGTACGTAGCCGACATGATTCCCTTGCTGAACGAAGACCCTGCCCGCGAGGGACTGGTCAAAACGCCTGCGCGCGTGGCCCGGTCGCTCCAGTTTCTTACGAAAGGGTACGGAATGGACCCGGAAGCCATCCTGAACTCCGCGCTATTCGAAGAAGACTACAGCGAAATGATTCTGGTGAAGGACATCGAGGTGTTTTCCCTGTGCGAGCATCATATGCTTCCCTTCCACGGACGGGCGCACGTGGCCTACATTCCGAATGGAAAGATTGTGGGCCTGAGCAAGATTCCGCGCGTGGTGGAAGTGTTCGCGCGACGCCTTCAGGTGCAAGAGCGGCTGACCTTGCAGATACGGGACGTGCTGTCCCATGTGCTGAAACCGCTGGGCGTCGCGGTCGTGATCGAGGCGATTCATTTGTGCATGATGATGCGGGGCGCAGAGAAGCAAAATGCGGTTACGACGACCAGCGCCATGAGCGGCGAGTTCATGAACACCCCGACGCGCGCCGAATTCATGCGGCTGATCAACAAATCCTGACGGCTTGCCGCCGGGTTCCTCCAAACGCATCCAGAGATACTCCCTTTCCATGCCGACCATCCTGATAACCGGAGCAAGCCAGGGCATTGGCCGGGCCGTCGCCCAAGCGTTTGCAACCTTGCCCGACGCCCGCCTCGCCCTGGTGGCGCGGAGCGAGGAACGCTTGCGCGAAACCTGCGAGCTGGCCCGCGGGCTGGGCGCGGAAGCCCATGCGTTTCCGTGCGACGTAGCGGACGAAGCGGCGGTGGAAGCGATGGCGCAGTCCGTACGCGCCGCCCTGGGCGCGCCGGACGCAATCGTGAACAATGCGGGGCTTTTCAGAACAGGGCCCGTGGTGGATACGACGGTCGAGGATTTTGATCGCCAGGTGGCCGTCAACCTGACCAGCGCCTTTATGGTTACCCGGGCCTTTCTTCGGGAAATGCTGAACCGGGGCAGCGGACATATCTTCTATATGGCGTCCGTAGCCTCGTTGCGAGCGTATCCTGGCGCGGTAGCCTATTGCGCCGCCAAACACGGATTGCTTGGCCTGGCCCGCGCCATGCGGGAAGAAACGCGGGCGCGCGGGCTGCGCGTTACGGCGATCTTGCCGGGCGCCACCTGGACGCCCAGCTGGTACGGCAGCGACACGCCCCCGGAACGGCTCATGCCTCCCGAAGACGTCGCGCAAGCCATCCTGGACGCGTGGCGCATGAGCGACCGCACCGTGGTAGAGGAATTGCTGCTCCGTCCGCAGGAAGGGGACATTTAAGGATACGCTGATCAAAGCCGCTTCGCTCAGCGCGTCACTATTGCCCGCAAAGACCGTCATGCCCGGATTGTCCATGCGCCGCAAGCGCCTCATTGCGCAGATCGTGCTTGTCCTGACGGCCGGGAGCATGGCGCTTCTTGGGGCGACGACATGGATTGCTTTTGCGCCGAACACGCCCGATTTCGAGGGGCGGCGCACGGTGCGCATTCCGCCGGATACCCCCTTTGAAGCCACGGTCGATTCGCTCCGCGCCAGCGGGGTGCTCCGGCGGACCGGCGCGTTCCGTTTCATGGCGCGCGCTACGGGTTGGGGCGATCAGGTCAAGGCGGGGCGCTACGCCTTTGCCGCAGGCGCGTCGAACCACGACATGCTGAGCGCGTTGCGCCGCGGATTGCAAGAACCGGTGCGTCTCACAATCCCCCCCGGCGTACGTCCCGAGGCGGCGGCCTCGGCAGCGGCCCGAAACATGTTCTTTGCTCCCGAAGATTTTACCGCCGCGCTGGCCGATACGCAGCTCGCCGCCGCGTTGCGGACCGATACTTCTGCCCTGTTCGGCTACATACTGCCGGAAACCTACCATTTCTACTGGCTTGCCAGCGCGGAACGCGCCGTACGCGCCATCGCCGAAACCTTCGATGCGTTCTTCGAGCGCGAACTCCGGGCCGGCGCGGACAGTCTCGGCATGTCCAGGCAGGACGTGGCGATCCTCGCCAGCATTATCGAATGGGAAGCCCTGCGCGAGGAGGAGAAACCCATGATATCCGGCGTGTATCACAACCGCTTGCGCATTGGCATGAAACTGGACGCCGATCCCACCATACAGTACATCGTACTGCAACAGGAAGGGAGCAAACGCCGCCTGCTCTACCGCGATTACCGCATACCGCACCCGTTCAACACCTACCTGCGCGCGGGATTGCCCCCAGCGCCGCTGAACAATCCGTCGCCTTCGTCGCTGCGCGCCGCGGCGCGCCCGGCCCGCCATGATTTTTTATACTTCGTCGCGACGGGCGACGGTACGCACCATTTCAGCAGAACGCTTGCGGAACACATGCGGGCCGCCCGACGCTACCATGCGCTGATGCGACAACGCCGCGCCGCGCAAGAAGAAACCGGATAATGTGCGCCGCGGCGGCGCCCCCCCGAAAGCCTCTGTGCCTTGCAGGCTTAATCGGCGTATCCTTACGGCGCAAGGCGCTCCACCCGCCACGCCCCTGCCTCGTCAAGGCGGTACGTTAAACGATCATGCAAGCGATTCGGGCGGCCTTGCCAGAACTCCAGTGCATGGGGCCGCAAAAGGTATCCGCCCCAATGCTCGGGACAAGGGACGTCGCGCCCGGCGTATTCCTTCCGCGCCGCCTCCATGGCAGCAAGCAGCGCCGCCCGATCCGCAAGCGGACGACTTTGCGCGGAAGCCGCCGCCGCCAGTTGGCTTTCCCGAGGCCGGGACGCAAAATACGCCGCCGAAGCAGCCCGATCCGTCTGTTCCGCCTGCCCCTCGACGCGCACCTGCCGATCCAGTTCGTCCCACCAGAACGTCAGCGAAGCCCATGGATTGGCCTCCAGTTCGCCCGCCTTGCGGCTGTCGTAATTCGTGTAGAAGACGAAGCCCCGCCGGTCGAAATCTTTCAACAGAACGATCCGAACGGAAGGGCGCCCTCGGGCGTCGGCCGTGCCAAGCGCCATCGCATTCGGATCGCGGCCCTTGCCTTGCATGGCCCGTACCGCTTCCTCGAACCATACCCCGAACAACGCCATCGGATCGCTGCCGACCGCATCGAAATCGCCCCCCGCGTACTCTCGTCGCAACGCGCTTACATCCATTGTATTATGCTTTATTATCCACGGATACTTGACGATCAAAGCCGGATCCCTCTCCGCCCCGAACGTTTAAGGCCCTAGTTAAGGCCCTGTTAATGCCCTGTATTGAACGAACGGATGGGCAATAGGAGCCCGCAATGCTTGCGACGCAAAACGCGGCCCCTTGCCCTCCGGTCACGCCGCATATCGTATCCGCCGCGCACAAGAGAGGGGAGTGCTCCGCCCGATGCGTTTTCCATATTTTCTGGCCCGTCGCTTCGTTGCAGGAGAATCCTTCCAGGAAGCGCTTCCCGCAATCCGAACCCTGAACAACCAGGGAATGCGCGTCACCCTGGACCTCTTGGGCGAACGCGTCACCCGGCGCAAAGTCGCCGAAACAAGCCGGGACGCCTACATACGCCTGGTTCGGATCATCGCCAAAGAACGGGCGCGCCGCGCCATGCAGGCTGGCATATCCATCAAACTCTCAATGATCGGGCAAAAAATCGACGAGGAATTTTGCCTGAAAAATCTGCGCATGCTGCTTGAAGCGGCCAAAGCATGCAACGTATTCGTCCGACTGGACATGGAAGGCAGCGACGCGACCGCATCCACGCTATCCCTCTTTGAAGAGACCTTTCCCGAATACCCGGACCATACGGGGATCGTGCTGCAAGCATACCTGAAACGCACGGAACGCGACGTGGAACGCATGTGCGCGTTGAAGGCCCCGGTCCGGCTGTGCAAGGGCGCCTATAAGGAACCCCCGGAGATCGCCTGGCGGGATATGCCTGTCATCCGCGAGCGTTTCATGGCCTGCGCCCAGGAACTCATGGCGCGCGGACGGTATCCGGGCATCGCCACGCACGACGACCAACTGATTTCCGCCACGAAAATCTTTGCGGCAAACGAGGGAATAAGCCGGGATCGGTTTGAATTCCAGATGCTCTACGGCATGCGCCCGCAGACCCAGCAGGAGATCGTCCGCGAAGGGTACAGGATGCGGGTGTACGTGCCCTTCGGAACGCAATGGGCGCCCTATTTCGCCCGCCGGCTGCGCGAGCGGAAAGAGAACGTGTGGTTCGCGCTCAGGCATCTCGCCCGGCGATAGCGAGGGATGCGCCGATCCAGGCCGTCCCGGCGGGCGCCCTGCTGCCGCGCAGCGGTCCCGATCAGCGAATCCGCAGCTGTTGCCCCGCGCTGATGGCGTCGGACGTTAACCCGTTCAGGGCCTTGATCCGGTCCACGCGCACGTCGTACCGCCGGGAAATGGTCCAAAGGCTTTCGCCGCGCGCAACGGTGTGATACGCGGGCCCCTCCGCGCCGCCTCCAGGCAAGGCTTCGCGTTCGGGCGGCCGGTCTGCTGCGCCGTCCGGCGCCGCATTCGAAACATTCCCGGAACCTCCAGCGGCTTCCGCAAGCGCCGCGGGCCTTTGCTCCGTGGAAGTGAGTTCGTTCGCAACGGACGTCACGCCCGATACGCCCGCCGCCACGGCAGCCGCCCGCTCGCGTTGCGCCCAGGTCTCCACATGTCCGCGAAGGATCACATGTCCGTCCGCCGCCTCCGGGTCGAACGCGTGCGCCCGCAAACCGCGCGTACCCGCAAGCGCCAGCTGCACCCTTGCAGCCAACGAAGCGTCGCGTATTTTCCGGGCGACCGACCCTTCCGCAGCACGATTCGCGGCGCTATCGGGAGCAGAAAACGCTTCCGTCGGCGTTGCAGGCGGCGCCTCCGCGGAAACCGTTTCTTCAATGCCCGCGGGGGGCGACGCCTGTTCTTCGGACGGCGGCCCGCCCGCGCAGCCGGACCATACCGACAGGAGCCACGCGCCGCCGCACAGCGCAGCCGGAACGAACCCTCGCGGCGGTATCGAATGCGCTCGCATTGAGGACATGGTACGCATGGCGCTTACCCGCTCCCGGCGACCTCGGCGTGTTCCGCAAGCCAGCGCTCCGCATCGATGGCCGCCATACATCCCGTGCCGGCCGCCGTGACCGCTTGCCGGTATACATGATCCTGCGCATCGCCGCAGGCAAACACGCCGGGAATATTGGTATGCGTGGATTTACCCTCCGTCAGAATATATCCCTGCGGATCCATATCGAGCCACCCCTTGAATACCTGCGTATTGGGCGTATGCCCGATGGCCACGAAAAACCCGCCTGCCGCGAGCTCGGAGACCGCGTCCGTTTCCCGGTTGCGCAAGACAAGGCCCGTCACCTCGTCGTCGCCCAGCACGTCCTCCACCACCGTGTTCCAGATGAATTCGATCTTTTCGTTGGCGAACGCCCGATCCTGCATGATCTTCGAAGCGCGCAAGCGGTCCCGGCGGTGAATGACATAGACCTTCGACGCGAAACGGGTCAAAAACATCGCCTCCTCCATAGCGGAATCGCCGCCGCCCGCGACCGCCACCGGCACATTGCGAAAAAACGCGCCGTCGCAGGTCGCGCAGGCCGACACGCCGCGTCCCAGCAAGCGTTTCTCGTTTTCGAGGCCCAGGTACCGCGCAGAAGCGCCCGTAGACACGATCGCCGTTTCCGCCAGCACAGGCGTTTCGCCATCCACAAGCAACCGAAACGGACGCTGCGAAAAGTCCACTGCATTTACCGTGCCGTACCGAAGATCGGCCCCGAACCGGGCAGCCTGTCCATCGAAGAGGCCCATCATGTCCGGTCCCAGCACGCCCTCGGGGAATCCCGGATAATTCTCCACGTCCGTCGTGGTCATCAGCTGCCCGCCGGGCTCCGGTCCCTGAAACACCACCGGCTCCAGGTTCGCGCGCGCCGCGTACAGCGCCGCCGTCAATCCGGCGGGTCCCGTCCCGATAATCACAACGCTCCGCCGTTCCGCAGCGGAGAAATCGACCCCGTCGAAAGCGGACACATCCCGCTCGCCGCGCTCAGCCATGGGAAAAAGCGGTCAGGGATATAAAAACCATCGAAAAAGGCGGAAAAAGCCGTCAGGCCGCTTGCGCGACCAGCGCGTCAAGCCGATCCGCCAGGTCTTTCTTCGACGAAACCCCGACCAGTTGGTCCGCAACTTGTCCATCCTTGAAAAACAGCAGGGTTGGAATCGACCGGACGCCGTACTGCATGGGGGTTTCCGGATTCTGGTCCACATCCACTTTGACCACTTTGGCGCGTCCGTCGAATTCTCCGGCCAGCTCCTCGACGGTCGGCGCAACCATGCGGCACGGCCCGCACCAGGCAGCCCAGAAATCCACCAGGACCGGTACGTCCGCGTCGAGTACCTCTTCTTTGAAATTGCTGTCCGTAACCGTCAGCGCGTTATGCGTATTCATGTTGTTTCTCCGGGAAATGAAGCGACTTCAGGGATGCGTTCGCGAGCGCGACGCCGAAACGCATTGCAGAACATATACAACAAAAAAAGACCGGCCTGGTTTCCCGCGCCCGACGTATTTCGCCTATCGGTCCATATAGTCGGGGATGGCGCATTCGTACGGACGGCGCAGCGCGTCTGCGGACAGGTCGATGACCGGTTCGCCTTCCATGCGAATCGTCAGGTTGCCGGGGCGGACCGCGCCCAGCCGCGTCAGGCGCGTCGGCCTCCCCTTGAGGACGCGTTCTATTTCGCCGCCGCGTTCCGGCGACGCGCTGAATACGATGCGGGATTGCGCCTCGCCGAACAGGACCGCGTCCCGCCTCATGCCCGGCGCCGCCAGATCGATCTCCGCGCCCAGCGCTTCCGCATGAAGCACGCATTCGGCCAGGGCCACGGTCAACCCGCCGTCGGAAACGTCGTGCGCGCTGCGCGCCAGGCCTGCCCGTATAAGGTGGAGCATCGCTTCCTGCACCGCCGCTTCCTCCGCAAGCAGCATGTACGGAGCGCCGCCGCGCGCCACCCCGCGCAGCCCGGCCAGATACTCGGAACCGCACAGATCCTCCCGGTGCGCCCAGGCCGCGGGGCTCAGCAAATAGACCGCGTCGCCCGCCGCCCGAAACGGCGCCGTCGCGATACCCGTCTCGACATTCTCCACGATGCCGAGCATGCCAATGACCGGAGTAGGGAAAACAGCCCCGTCGGGGTTTTCGTTGTAGAAAGAGACATTGCCGCCGGTCACAGGCGTGCCCAAAGCCCGGCAGGCGTCGCCCATGCCCCCCACCGCCTCGGTAAAGGTCCAGTAGACTTCCGGCTTGTAGGGATTGCCGAAATTAAGACAGTTGGTGACGGCCACCGGCTTGCCGCCGGCGCACACGACGTTGCGGGCCGCCTCCGCCACGGCAATGCGCCCGCCTTGCCGCGGATCCAGATACGCGTACCGGCCATTGCAATCCGTCTTGACGGCCAGCCCCTTGTTCGTCCCCTTGATGCGAACCACGGCGGCGTCGCTCGGTCCCGGCCCCGCCAGCGTATTCGTCCGCACCATCGTATCGTATTGCTCGAACACCCAGCGTTTCGAGGCGATATTCGGAGAACCCAGCAAATCGAGCAACGCCGCAGCAGCGTCCGCCGCCGACACATCCGGCACGTCGGCAAGGTCCAGTTCCTGCTCGTCGAGGCGGGCCGGACGGCGCGTTTCCCGGCGATACACAGGCGCCCCGCCTCCCAGCACAAGATGGTCGGCTTCGACGTCCGCCACCAGCGCGCCATGCCAGAAAACCCGGACGCGGGGTTCGCGAATCACCTCGCCTATGCATTCCGCATGCAGGTCCCATTTTTGGAAAATAGCCTCGATTTCCTCCTCCCGGCCCTGCTTGCACACAAGCAACATGCGCTCCTGGCTTTCCGAAAGCATGATTTCGTAGGGCGTCATGCCCGTCTCGCGTTGCGGCACCTTGTCCACGTGCAAAATCATGCCGCAACCGCCCTTGGCGCTCATTTCGCAGGAAGAACAGGTAAGCCCGGCGGCGCCCATGTCCTGAATGCCTACCAGCGCGCCGCTCCCGATCGCTTCCAGCGTGGCCTCCAGCAAGAGTTTTTCGGTGAACGGATCGCCCACCTGTACGCTGGGCCGCTTCGCCTCGCTCCCTTCCGCAATCTCCTCGGAGGCGAACGTAGCGCCATGGATGCCGTCCCGCCCCGTCGAGGACCCCACGATATACACCGGATTCCCCGGGCCTTCGGCGATGGCGGAAGCCGTTTGCCCGATTTTCGCCACGCCCACGCTCATCGCGTTGACCAGCGGATTCCCCTCGTACGACGGATCGAAATACACCTCGCCCGCCACCGTGGGCACGCCAAAGGAATTTCCGTAGTCCCCGATGCCGCGCGCCACCCCGTCGAAGAGATAACGTACGCGGGGGTTGTCGAGCGAACCGAACCGGAGCGAATTGAGCGAGCAAATGGGGCGGGCGCCCATCGTGAAGATGTCCCGCTGGATGCCGCCCACGCCCGTCGCGGCCCCCTGATAGGGTTCCACAGCCGACGGATGGTTGTGGGATTCTATTTTGAACGCAACCGCAAGCCCGTCCCCTATATCCACCAGGCCGGCGTTTTCCTCTCCGGCTTCCGCAAGCAGCGCGTCTCCCTCTCGGGGCAGCGTTTTCAGCAGGGCAATGGAATTCTTGTAGGAGCAGTGCTCGCTCCACATAACGGAATAAACGCCCAGCTCTACAAAGGTTGGCGTACGCCCGAGCTTGTCGCGTATCCAGCCATATTCTTCGTCTGTCAACCCGTGGTCCCGGGCCATTTCCAGCGTGACTTCCGGGGTTGCGAGCGGGTGATTCGGCGTTGTCTGGGCCATGTATCCGTAAATAGAATAACGTCTCTGATGCGTCCGCAACAATATACCGCTCCCGCGCCCGGTTTCATATGGAAAAATCGTTGCTTCGCCGTACTATCTGCTATTCGTTATTTCCCGATTCCGCGGTATACTACAGGATACGATGTACGCGCGGTACGCAAATAGCGAACAAGATCCGAATCTCCCTGGCGCTACATGCTGAAAATCATCCCGAACATCCCGGTGGCCAGCCTCGAACATTCCGTCGAGTTCTATCTTGACGTGCTTGGTTTCGAGATGGTGAACATACGGGGGCGCGGCGAAACGACGCGGGCGCACCTGCGCAGGGGCGGCGCAGAAATCATTTTTCGTTCTTGCGACCCGGAGGCGCCGCTTCCGTTTCCCGACCCGTTCCTGGCGAACCAGATCATCCTGCACATTCAGGTAAACGACATCCTGGCCTTGTACGACCGCATCAGGAAAAATCGGGTGGAGGTCGTGCAGACGCTTGAACCCACGCTGTTCGGAGCGGCCCGGTTCATGATTCGCGACATCGACGGGCGGCTCATTTCCTTCGACCAGCCGGGCAACGTGCAAAGATAGGCGCCTGGCCCGGGGCGCCCCGCTCGAAAAAGGGCGGGCGGCGGGCGACCCGCAAACCGCCGCTACCCGATGTGTATCTGCAATTCCTCGCGCCGGTGCTTCTGGCGAAGTTTGCGAAGGGCTTTTTCCTTGATCTGACGAACGCGCTCGCGGGTAAGATCGAAACGCTGGCCTATTTCCTCAAGCGTCAGCGGGTGCTCGCGTCCGATGCCGAAATACAGGCGGGTAATCTCCGCTTCCCGTTCCTGCAAGAGGTCCAGCGCGTATTCGATATCGATTTTGATGGAATCTTTCAGGAGGGGATCGTCGGGCGTGTCGTCTTCGTCGTCAGCGAATATATCCAGTAAACTATTGTCGTCGTCTTCGTTGAACGGCGCATCCATCGAGAGGTGGCGCCCCGTATGCTGCATGGCCTCGCGAACCTTGTGCACTTCTATGTCCAGATCCTCGGCCAACTCCTCGATGTTCGGCGCGCGCTCGTACTCTTGCGAAAGCCGGGCGCTGGTCTTGCGAATCTTCGAAATCGTCCCGATGCGGTTCAGCGGCAAGCGCACGACGCGGCTTTGTTCGGCCAGGGCCTGCAGGATGGCCTGGCGAATCCACCACACGGCGTACGAGATGAATTTGAAGCCTCGGGTCTCGTCGAAACGCTGGGCCGCCTTGATAAGCCCGTAGTTGCCTTCGTTGATCAGGTCGGCGAGAGACAATCCCTGCCCCTGATACTTTTTGGCCACGGAAACCACGAAGCGGAGATTCGCGCGCGTCAATTTGTGCAACGCTTCCTGGTCTCCAGTATGGATGCGCTGGGCCAGATATACCTCTTCATCCGGTTCAAGAAGCGGGATGCGACCGATCTCCTGGAGATACTGGTCCAGCATCCGCTGCTGACGAGGGACATACATAGGTCAGGCTGGGTTGTAGCGGTAGTACGGGGGAATTTGCCGTTTATTTGAAAAAACCTGAACGAAGCGTCCTGGGCGCCGCGAAGCCGGAAAAGCCTAAGCCTCCCTCGCGCCCTGTCGTATCGAATCGGTTATAATCCATGCCTGCAAGCGCAAAAAGTTCCAGGCGCATCCACGATTTCGACGCAATGGGGCGCATTTCGTTACGAAAAGCGCACAAGTATTGACTCCGAACATGCTACCGGCGTTCCCCGGCGGGGGTTTCCATAGGATACAAGGCAAGCACGGCGTCGGCGATCTCGCGCCGCTCGGACATGCGCGGCACCTTGGTTTGACCGCTTACTTGCCGCCGCGTTTCCCGAAGCCACGCATAAAACGCGCCCGGAGGCAGCGCCACCACATCGGGCAACCCGAAGGCTTGCGCCTCGCGACGAATCCGGTAATGCCGGTTCGCCTCGTTGAGATAATCGTCTATGGCGCGCGCGAAACGATCCATGCTGTCCGGCGATCGTTCAAACTCCACCAGCCACTGATGCGCCGGGGGACGATCCGGCGACGGAAAATTCGGAGCGACATGGAAATCGCGCACGCGCGCCCCCGTACGCTCGCACGCCGCATACAACGCGTGGCGGGCTTCCTCGCTGAAAACGGCTTCCCCGTACGCGTCCATCATCTCGCTCGTACGTCCCGCCACCAGGATTTTATGCGGCGCGGTCTCCGCGAAACGCACGATATCCCCGACAGGATAACTCCACAGCCCGCTGCACGTGGAAACGAAAAGGCCATACCGTACGTCGGTTTCCACTTCGCCAAGCGTATACCGCCGCGCATTCGGATCGTCGATTTCGTCCATCCGCACAAATTCGAAAAATACGCCGTTGTCGATGTGCAGCAGCATGGCCGGATCGTTCGCGTCGCTTTGAAAGGAAAAAAATCCTTCCGAGGCGCCATAGACTTCCAGAAAGCGCAAGTTCGGCAAAGCGATCTTTTCCTGGAGCAAATCCCGATAGGAACTTAACGCCACGCCCCCGGCGATAAATACCTGCAACCGGGGCCATACGTCGGCCAGCGTCCTCGCGTCGGAGCCAAACTGTTCCCGATGTTGCCGGACCAGTTCGTCGAAAAAGGTCATGGACCAGGATGGAACCATGATCAGGCAGCGAACATCCATGCCGACGGTCCGCCGGGCCACCGTACGCAACTTCTCCTCCCAATTCGGCAGGAAGGCCATTTCGTTCGGGACAGCCTGAAGAATGTGGCGGTATAAAAACGGCACATGCTCCGCCTGAAGCCCGCTCACCTCTCCGATTTTCATGCCGGGATAGGCCGGATCCTCTTCGATGCGACCGGGCAGCGCGACATGCTTGCCCAGCAAATATCCGATATTGCCCGTCCGGGCCAGATACGTCAGGCCGACCGAAAGCGTGAACCGGCGATTCGCCGCAAGCATGTCGGCGCTCACCGGGATGATTTTGCCGGCGGAGGTGGTCCCGCTGGATACCGCGAAGTGTCGAAACGCGCCGGGCCATATCACATCGCGGACGCCCTCCCGGATACGACGTATATCCTCCTCGAAATCGGCATAGGCGTGCAACGGAACGCGCGCCTGATACGCAGCCACGGCGTCCCGGGCGCGGGCAATCTCCCCGAATCCGTAGCGACGGCCCCATTCCGTATCGGCGGCCCGCCGCAACAAACCGCGCAACAGCGCTTGCTGAACCCGCGCCGGATGTTTCGAAAAACCGCCCATTTTGGAAAACGTACGAGAAAAAAGCCGGGGAGCCGGTTCTTCGACGCGCCCCGTAAAACGATCCGAATCGGCACCGTTTGCGCCAGACAAAGTAAACATACCGCTAAGACAACGTCCGAAACAGGCTTTATATGTTTGAAATACGTCCGGTAAAAACGAAATTCGATCCGAATGCGTTCCTGTTGCGCGTACGCGGGCGTACGCTGGATTGTACGCCAGGCAAACCCGGCGGAACCCATGTCATGGGCATTCTGAACGTAACCCCGGATTCGTTTTCGGACGGGGGGGCGTACGTTTCCGTCCCCGCGGCGGTGCGGCGCGTCGGGGAAATGCTCGACGAAGGCGCTTCGATCATCGATATCGGAGGCGAATCCTCCCGTCCGCGAGGCAAGGCGTACGGGGCAGGAGCCGCCGCCGTTCCGGCCCGCGAAGAAATACAGCGCGTACTCCCGGTGGTAGAAGCCGCGGTTGATCGCTTTCCCGAGGCTATCTTGTCTATCGACACATGGAAACCGGAGGTCGCGGAGGCGGCGCTCGCTGCGGGGGCGCACATCGTCAACGACGTGACCGGACTGCGATACACCACCGAAACGGCGACGGTGGCAGCCGGGTACAATGCGCCGCTCGTACTTATGCACGCTATCGGCAAGCCCGGGGACATGCCCGCCCAGGGCGCGTACGCGGATGTCGCCCGCGAAGTCTCCGCGTCGCTGGCCGATAGCGTACGGCGAGCCGAGGAAGCAGGAGTCCGGCATATTATCGTCGATCCCGGCTTCGGTTTCGGGAAAAGCCACGAGGAAAACTTGCAACTGCTTGGCGCGGCGGGCGATATATTGGAACTGGGACGGCCGGTCATGATCGGCGTATCGCGCAAAAGCGCCATTGGCGCCCTGCTGGGCGCGCCCGACGAGCCGGTCCCGATCCGGGAACGGCTTTTCGGATCGCTTGGCGCGACGGCGGTCGGGGTCCTTCGGGGCGCCTCCGTCGTACGCGCGCACGATGTCCGCCCCACGGCGGAATTCCTCCGGGGCATGTACGCCGTACTGTACGCATAGACCACGCCGAAACATCATCGCATTGGTGGATACTCTGATCAAAGCCGCTTCGCTCAGCGCGTCCCTATTGCCCGCAAAGACCGTCATGCCCGGATCATTGAAATCAGCAGAAAACACCGTAGATTCGGTACGTTGCGTCCGTGACGCGCCCTTCGGGAGGCTGCGAGG
>JAJDWX010000016.1 GCA_022825385.1 Rhodothermales bacterium | reverse complement strand
CAAGACGCTTCAGTCCAAGATAGGGGAGCTTCTGATCGAGAATGATTTTTTATCGAAGGCGCTCGGTCGCGGCCTGTAGCCGAGCGCAGGGACCAGATCAATCGCGATCACCGCTTGTCTATCGTTCGGCAGTGCGCGCTCTTGGCGCTGAGCCGCTCCACGGCGTACTATCGCCCCAAAGGCGTGAGCGCGGAGGACCTCGCCGTCATGAGAGAGATCGACCGCATCTACATGGATCGTCCGACGAGCGGCTCGCGCACGATAAAGAGCCTGCTCGAAGCGCGGGGCCTTACGGTGGCGAGAAGCCGCGTCGCGCGCCTTATGCGGCTTATGGGCTTGCGGGCCATCTATCCGAAGAAGCGCACGTCCTCTCCCGGAGAGGGGCACAAGATTTATCCTTACCTGCTCAAAACGATGAAGATCACAGAACCGGGCCAGGTCTACGCGGCGGACATTACGTACATACCGATGGAGCGCGGCTTTCTTTATCTCGTAGCCGTAATCGACTGGAAGAGCCGCAAGGTGCTTTCTCACCGCGTCTCGAACACGCTGGAGGCGGATTTTTGCGTCGATGCGCTCGAGGAGGCCATCGGCCGCTACGGCGCGCCGGAGGTTTTCAATACGGACCAGGGGGCGCAGTTCACGTCGGAAGCGTTCACCGGCGCGCTGAAGGCGCACGGAGTGCGCATCTCGATGGACGGCAAGGGTCGCTGGCTGGACAACGTGTACGTGGAGCGCTTCTGGCGCAGCCTGAAGCAGGAGGAGGTGTACCGTCATGCGTACGAGACGGTGGCGGAGGCCAAAAAGGGGATCGCCGCCTACGTCCGCTACTTCAACGAAAAACGCCCGCACCAGGGCCTTGACAACCTCACGCCCGACGACGTATACTACAGACGAAAGCCGCTCGCGAAGGCGGCGTAAACCAACGCAACCCTATACCTAAAAGCCTGTCCAGTTTTTACGGACCACTTCTGTTTTCGCGTGGAATATGCCCTTTGATAGACGCTTGCTGAATCAATCCTGCGCCCGGCATGGACTGTCTATGCCCGCCCTTCGCTGGCGTTGCGCTATGCGGGAATATGCTTCCGTTCGGAGGCGGCGAAGCGAGTACGTTAAACTTGCGAAGGCCGTACGGGCGGAGGGCGTGGAAGTGGAAGCGGCGGCGCATAGCGCAACGGGAGATTGCGCCCGCGTTCTGGGCGTTATGCAGGCGGCGGCGAAGGCGAAAACGAACCTTTTTCCCGAAAAGCCATGAAAGCGCGAATCCTGTTTCTTGCGGCGGCCCTTGCGCTGGCGGCGTTGCCCGTGCGGGCGCAAACCGAACTTCAAGAACTTGTTGCGGCGGCGTTCGAGGCGGAAGCGGCGGCGTGGGAGGCGCAGGGATTAGAAACGCTTGCTCTTGGGCGGAAAGACTATGCTTCGGTTGCGCTAAAGTCGGATGACTATGCACTAAAGTGGGCTTTGCGTTGGGGGGATAAGGCTTCGTTTGCACAGAAGCAAGTATCGCTTGGGCTTTTGGGTTGGGAAACGGTTGTAACGGCGTGGAATGCGGTTTCCGAAGAGGCGAGGCAAGCGAAGGCGGAGCGCGAACGGATATGGCAAGCGGCGGAGGCGGAGCGCGAACGGCAACCGCACCGGATCCGGGAAGCGGTTTCGCGGGCGTACTATGCGGAGGCGCGGGCATGGGATTCGGAAGCAGATTTTGATTTTGTGAAATACGACGGTTTCGACGGAGACAAGAAAGCACGGGCGGAACAGGCACGCAATAGTGCTGGATTAGCGTCGCCGGATGGGATAGTCGGGGACGAAGAGTTGCGCGCACTTGGGCTTCAAACTGGCGGTTCCTTTGCGCGTGAACAGGCTTCGCGGGCGAACCTTCACGCTTTGCGGGCGCGGGAGAACGCTTCGGACTGGCGGCGTAGGGCGGGGCGCGAAACGGGCGGCCTGAAGGAACTGGCGAACAAGGCGGCGGAGGCGTGGGAAAGCGCGGCCCAGGCATGGGAAGCGGCAGGGGAGTAACTCCGGGGGCTTGCGCGGATCGACGGGGCGGCGTATCCTTTTCGGCGGGGCGGAAACCCGTTTCGCCCTACCTGATTAGGGCCTGTTAACACTATTCGAGAACATGATTTCCTTTGTTTCGTTGTCTATGAACGCTGCAATCTAAAGCAAATTTCAGAGACATGGAACTCACCGAGGCCCAATTTGAACGGATCGCTCCGTTGCTTCCCAAACAGCGCGGTAACGTAAGCATCTCGAACCTCCAGGTGCTCAACGCGATCCTGTACGTTGCCGAGCACGGCTGCAAGTGGCGCGGATTGCCCAAGCGCTTTGGCAGTTGGCACACCGTATACACGCGCATGAACCGCTGGTCGAAGAAAGGCGTTCTCGACCGCGTGTTCGAGGACCTGCAACGCCAGCAAATCGTGCGCATCAAGATCGAAGCGGTGGGCCTCGACAGCACGAGCGTCAAGGTTCATCCAGACGGCACGGGCGCAGAAAAAAAAACGGTCCGCAGGCCATCGGCAAGTCTCGAGGCGGCTGGACCACCAAGATTCATATGGTTGCCGCAAATGCTCGAACGGCCCTCGCGTTCTCGCTCTCTCCCGGCCAAGCGCACGACGCGCCCGAAGGCCGCAAGCTCTTGAGCGCCATGAAAAGGCCAACGAACAAGCCTGCGCTACTGATGGATCGCGCGTACGAGGACGACGGCACACGCCAGTTGGCGCTCGACCTCGGGTTCGTCCCTGTCGTTCCTCCGAAGAGTAATCGCCTTGCTCCCTGGGAGTACGACCGCGAGATGTACAAGCGGCGCAACGAGATCGAGCGATTGTTCCGGCGCCTGAAGGGGTATCGGCGCATCTTCTCGCGCTTCGAAAAACTCGATGTCATCTTCCTCGGCTTCGTCGTCTTCGTGCTTATCGTCGATGCATTGCTTTAGTGTTAACAGGCCCTAGTATTGGATGTGGTGGCGCTGCGGCAGGACCGTATTCCAAGCCAAGCCGGGTATCGCGGTATCAACTACACCAAGATGATTGACGAGTGGGACACGGTGGTCAAAGGTATTAAGGGGGTCGTCCGCTTTTTGGAGGACGAAACCATATTCGACGCTCAGCGGTTACCCAGCTATACGGCGATCCCGATCATCGCGGCGATCTGGGAGCATCTACCGACGCAACCCGACCAACTTGGCAACGCCCGGTACCTGCTGCGTAAATTCCTTTGGCGTGCTTTTTTAACATCACGGTACGAACAGTCATCAACATCGAATGCCCTTCAGGATTTCCGTGGATTGAAGAAGGTGCTTCGGGACGGCGCCGATGAGGATGTCGTGCCTATCCTGAATGCTGACTCTTATCCGCTTCCGACCCCAGAAATGGTGCTGCAGGCCGACTGGCCCAAGCGCAAGACCATCCTCGGGCGCGGACTACTAGCTCTGCAGATCAAATGTGGTGCTGAGGACCTGGCGGACGGCGCACGGGCTTCGATTGCAACCATTACCTCCAAAGAACACCCGCGGGAATACCATCACCTGTTTCCGGCATCGACCTTGGAAGATGCCGAGGTTCCGAATAAAGAGGCCTTTCGGGCACTCAACTGCGCCTTGGTCACATGGCGTACGAACCGAACCATAAGCAATAAGGACCCGATTGCCTACCTGAAGGAGCGGTCGGACAACAGCGCCCTTGGCGAGAAGGAATTACGCCGCCGACTGAAGACCCACCTGATCCCGTACAGCAAACTCGCTGTAGGATATGACGGTCTCGAAGATCAGGAACGGCGTACCCGAGTAAAAACGGACTACGATGCGTTCCTATCCGCTAGGGCAACCATCCTGGCGGATGCGGCACAGCAGGCATGTGAAGGAAAAACCCTGGAACTGAATGAACTGCTTCATAATGAAGATTGATACAAACAGTTGGTATTTCAGTCTGGACCATGGACAAAATTGCCAGGTCATTGAGACCCAGGCGCTATGGGGCGAGACGACCTGTCGGGTATGGCTGCCCGGCCGCGATTCGGTGGTCCGGGCCCCTGCCTCCAGACTCGCCCCCCTGGAGGATTCAGGAACAGGAACCGCTACCAGAAATGGCCCCTTCCCCTATCTTACGGGTTGAAGGAGGTGCTCATGAGTGTACACGCAGCGACCAGATCAATCGCGATCATCGCTTGTTTATCGTCCGGCAGTGCGCGCTTCTGGCGCAGCCCCAAGAAGGAGGAAGCGTACCGGCATGCGTACGAGACGGTGGCCGAGGCAAAAAAGGGGATCGCCACCTACGTCTGCTACTTCAACGAAGAACGCCCGCATCAAGGCCTTGACAACCTCACGCTCGACGACGTATACTACAGACGAAAGCCGCTGGCGAAGGCGGCGTAAACCATCGCAATCCTAAACCTAAACGCCTGTCCAGTTTTTCGGACCACTTCTACATAATGGCTAATAAATCAATTTTCAAAACCGACTTCACCAAAACAGCCGGGCCTGCTGATCCAGAAACACTTTTCCACAACTTGCGAGGAAGGGCTCCAGACATTAAGCACCTTTGGTCACATCAGGCCGATCTTCTTCGGGCCTACCACCAGCAACATCTTGAAGAACGAGATGTTGCTATTGAGCTTCCTACGGGATCAGGGAAGACGCTTGTAGGATTACTAATCGCAGAATGGCGACGACAGGCACTTGGTACTCGTGTAGCTTACCTATGCCCCACTCGCCAGCTTGCTCGCCAAGTTGGGTCGCAGGCAAATGAATATGGAATTAGAGCCTACGTATTGGTTGGAAAGCAACGCGACTACCCTCCGCAAGAGTTCAGCGAATATCAATCAAGTCGTGCTATTGCAATAACTACATATAGTGGGGTATTCAATATCAATCCACGGATAGAAGCTGCCCAGACATTGATTCTGGACGATGCTCATGCTGGCGAAAATTTCATGGTCAGCATGTGGTCCGTGAAAATATCTCGCTCAGCCAGTCCTGACACCTACCTTGCGATTGTGGAACTTCTGCGAAATGCATTTGATTCAGGATTTTATTCAGACATTTCAGGTCATACCGATTGGGACCCAAAGAAAGCCGGCATGATAGAGATAGTCGCTGGCGCTTCAATCCGTAAACACGCGGATGCTATCAGAGACTTGCTTGACGAGAATCTCGAAGAAAAAACATCGCCATGGTACGCGTGGGACGTTGTTAAAGATCACCTCGCCGCCTGTAATTTTTTTATTTCTTGGGATGCAATTCTCATCCGGCCATTCATTCCACCAACTCAAACTCATGCACCATTCGAGCAGGCGGCTCAAAGGGTTTATATGTCGGCAACTTTAGGGGCTGGTGGAGAACTGGAACGTATTACCGGTGTCAAATCCATAAAGCGTCTGCCTCTTCCCTCAGGATGGGACAAACGAGGTAGCGGACGGAGATTATTCCTCATTCCGGAACTATCAATGACTAGCGAGGAGATGATTGAAGTTGTAGAAGATGCGGTGCAAGAGTTCAACAGAAGCCTTATTCTCGTTCCTAGCCGACATGACTCTGAGGCTACCGGTCTGGTCAACGCTATTGATCGATTGGATATGAAAATACTTCATGCTGATGATATTGAGGACAGTATCGACCCATTCCTGACCAGCACTAACTCCGCCTTGCTTCTTTCGCGTTACGACGGATTAGATTTACCTGACGAGACCTGTCGCCTGCTGATTTTTTGTGGACTACCCAGCGGGGTCAATCTGCAGGAGAAGTTCCTATGGTCCAAAATAGCAGCCTTTTCGCTATTGCGAGATCGCGTGATAACGCGTTTTACCCAAGGTGTTGGCAGGTGTACGCGATCTGATAATGACTATGCTGCTGTGTTCGTGATCGGGCGTCGGTTGGTTGATTTTCTTCTGAAGAATGAAAACCGCCGAATCTTCAATCCGGAATTACAGGCGGAGATTAAATTCGGCATAGAGAATTCCAGAGAAAAATCTGCAGAAGATTTTAAGAAATTATGGAATGCGTTCTTATCAAGGGCAGATGACTGGGAAGACGCAGAGACTGCAATTCTCGCTCTGCGAGATGGCTGTTCGCGTCATGATGACCCAATCTCAAGGAAGCTAAATTCTGTGGTTGCCAATGAGGTTTCCTATCTCTATGCAATGTGGAGCAACAATTTTGAGGATGCGCTTGAACACGCCCGAAAAGCCGCGGACGCACTTGGTGGTGATGAGACAAAGGCATATCGAGCATGGTGGTACTACCTTTCTGCTGAAGCAGCGATAGCTCTTTATGAGACCACTGGAGGGGAAGCTTATCAAGATACCGCCCGCGACTTCCTTAAACGTGCCGCTCGATGTTGTATCGGCGTTAGCTGGTTTGCACGCTTGGGGCGATCATTCGAGGCAGGTGACGAGACTCTGGAAGTCGATGAAAAAACTGCGATAGCCGTTGAGACGATCCGAAGGCATTTGGCAAATTGGGGTGCTGTCGGGCCGCGTTTTGAACAGCAACTCACTCAGGTCAAGAATAACATCCAATCCACCGAGCACAAAGCATTTCATCAAGGACTCAAGGGGCTAGGCGAGATGCTTGGTTTCTACTCAGAATTGCCAGAAGGAGACGCTGCGCCTGATTGCATTTGGTCAGTTGGAAATCTGATCTATGTAGTACATGAGGCCAAATCGGAACACACGCCAAGCGACCCTATCGGAGTCAATGACATCCGGCAGGCGAAAAGCCACGGTAACTGGGTCCGTGCCAATCGAACGTGTGAAGATAATACCAAAATTCTCTGTCTGATTGAGAGCCCACGTGTAGCAGTATATCCAGAGGCCATTGCTCATGCTGAGTCTCTTTACCATGTGACCCCTGCACAACTGAAGGAATTGTTTGACGAGACTGCTGGCATCCTCCGTCGAGTCAGATCGAAGTTGACCGATCTCAGTGATGAGAAAGTCCTTGAGGAGCTATCACGCGAACTCACAGCGGGCAGCCTTACACCTATGCAATTGATGAAAAGGCTTTCCCAAATGCCTGTTGCCGACATGGAAAAACGTGGCGGTAGGGGAAGCAGCAGTTGAGAACTCAAGAAAAAACCCTGGAACCTAGTGAACTGTTTCATAATGAAGATTGATACAAACAGTTGGTATTTCAGTCTGGACCATGGACAAAATTGCCAGGTCATCAAGACCCAGGCGCTTTGGGGTGAGACGACCTGTCGGGTATGGCTGCCCGGCCGCGATTCGGTGGTCCGCGTCCCTGTATCCAGGTTCGCCCCCCTGCAGGATTCAGAAACAGGACCACTGCCGGAAATGGCGCCTCTCGTTATCTTACGGGTTGAAGGAGGTACCCATGAATAACTGGCGCGATCAGATTCTCAGGGAGTTCGCTCCACATGTCGCCCGGCTGACCCTGGTTGCCGATCCGGATGGTCTGCTCCTGGAAGAAGGCGTTCTTGCAGACATACGCGAGCGTGGTTTTGAATTGGTTCCGTTCGAGGATCATGTCACCTTTCGCTACGCTTACGAATCCGGATTTCGCTCCCGCTGGGACCAGGGTGATCAGACGGATTTGGTAGTCGTGCTACGCTCTGCGGAAAGCGACCTCGGCTGTCTGCCATACGATCTGCTCCAGACCGGTCGGACACTTTCATTCAACCTCGGGGAGATATTCCCCAACCTGAGCTATCCAATCGTGACCGCCTTGGATCGGGGGGATCTGGATGCGCTCTACGAAGCCCAGAAGCGGCACGTCCCCGGAGTACTGGGCGACAACGCTACAAAGGAATTCGTTCTGCGCCATGTCTTTGAGATCGCCCCGGAACTCATTCGCAAGCCGTCCGATCTGCTGCGGGCGCTGCTGCGCCGCCACTATCGGGAGCAACGCATCCCTGCTTTGCTTGACAAGCGCTTTATTCAGGTCCTGCGCCAACAGAGCGGTTTTGAAGAGTGGCCCCTTGAAACGATTACCCCGGATCGAGAAGCCTTTTTCGCATTTCTCCAGGAACGCTGGCCCATCTTCTTAAATCGGTCGGCAACCCAGGATACCACCAGCGTTCACGAGGATGAGAAGCCTTACGGCCTTACGTATCCCGGCCCTTCGAACTTGCCCTTCGACCATGACGACATCCGTGTCTACATCGACAACCTCTTTGTCGAAGGACTGCTTGAAACGGTTTCCCATGATCAAGCCGAGTCGTTCTCCAGAACCTGGCTCGCCATCGGCATCCGAACCAACGAGCGGGCGGACCGGGGGAGGCGCGTGGAGGGACTCCTCAATACCTTGGCCTCCGATATTCCGAATGAGGAAACACGGTACGATGGCTGGCTCCAATTTGCCAAAACATGGGCGGGGCTTATGGCGTTGGTACTGGATACAAATGAGGCGCTGCCGGAATCGGTGCATCAGAAGATGAGAGCGCTTCAATCTCAGATTGATGCCGCACTTGTGCCGTGGCTGACAAAACGCTACGCAGGATTGATCAACCTGCCTCCAGTTCCTCCGGTTATGCTCCACCATATTCCCCGTTTCCTCGCCCGCCACGTCAACGACGCCAGGCATCACAAAGCTGCGTTCGTCGTGGTGGACGGCCTTGCGCTGGATCAGTGGATCGTCATCCGAAAGGAAATCGCCAGGCTGCGACCCAATTACCGCTTTCGCGAGAACGCGGTGTTCGCCTGGATACCAACCATCACGTCTGTTTCGCGACAGGCTGCCTTTGCAGGAAAACCACCGATCTATTTCCCGAACAGCATCCATGCCACCGACAAAGAACCGGTGTTGTGGACGCAGTTTTGGATCGACCAGGGGCTGACAGAGCAGGAAGTCGCATATGCCAAGGGATTGGGAAACGGCACACTGGAAAGGGTGGAAGAGATTGTTGCCCGGCCCAAGACGCGGGTTGTCGGTCTGGTTGTCGATAAAGTGGACAAGATCATGCACGGCATGGAACTTGGCGCAGCAGGCATGCACAACCAGGTTCGCCAGTGGGCCAGTGGGCCATTCATGACGCAACTGTTCGACTTGCTTCTGGAGAACGGATTTTGTGCTTACCTGTCGTCGGATCACGGCAATATCGAAGCATCGGGTTGTGGCCGACCTGCCGAAGGAGCCGTGGCTGACCTGCGCGGAGAACGCGCTCGGATTTATCCCGATTCCTTGCTGCGAGGTCGGATCAAGGAACGATTCCCGGACGCTTTGGAATGGCCGCCTATCGGACTGCCCGAGGATTATCTTCCCTTGCTTGCTCCACCTCGCGCCGCGTTTGTCCGCAAGACCGAAAACCTTGTCGGCCATGGCGGCGCCACCCTCGAAGAACTCATCGTCCCGCTTGTTCAGATCGAAAGGAGGGACACATGAGCACAGGGATAGACCGACGGCACAGCCAGATTGGCCTTGATCGCCTTGTTCGGCTTGACTGGTTAGAGCGAACTGCCTATCTGGTCCTGGCCGGGAACGAAGCGCATGAAATTAAACCTATCCTGCAGGAGGAACTTTCAGATGCGTTCCGCTCCAGCAACGCCAATGTGCGAGGTTCGCTCGACAAAACAATCACCATTTTGTTGAGGATTTGGACGGGCGTTTCAGACACTCTCCATCCCCTTCGGAAGGATGGGCTTAATCTACTCTCGAGCCTGCCTAAAAAAGACCATATTGCAGTTCACTGGGGCATGACCATGGCGGTTTACCCTTTTTGGGGTTCGGTAGCCGCCCGTACAGGACGGCTACTCAGACTTCAAGGCACGGCGGCAAGCGATCAAATACAACGCAGAGCGCGGGAACAATACGGAGAGCGCGAAACGGTCTCTCGTCGAGTTCGATATGTCCTGCGCAGCTTTATCGACTGGGACGTACTGGAAGAAACGCAAGTCAAGGGGACTTACAGCCAAGGAAACCACTATCTGGTTGAAGAACCCAAACTCATCGCCTGGATGATGGAAGCATCTCTCCGCGCCCGGGCGAACGGGTCGGCCGCCATAAACGAACTGCTCGACAGCCCGAGCATCTTTCCATTGCGATTGACCCATATCTCAGCCGAACATGTGGCGTCGCTCTCGCCTCGTCTGAGTATCCTGCGGCACGGACTGGATGATAGCCTTGTGATGCTGCATGAAAAGGGGGGGATAAAATGACCTTCCGAAGTAGTTTTAGACAATTCGCCCAAAAAGAGAGATGGGCACCGGGGGCTTCCGTAAATTGTGCAGGTGCTGTCCGCACAATCTCTCCCAGAGCTGGGCAGCAGAATACCCGGCGACGTATTCTGCATCGGCCAGGTCGTATTCATAAAAAGAAAGGCCCATGCCCGAAATCACCTACCTCAAAGACCTGGTCATCGTGCTGGGGGCGGCCATCGTCGTCGTCACCGCGCTGCGCCGCGCGGGCGTCCCGTCCATCGCCGGGTTTATTCTAACGGGCGCGCTGGTCGGGCCTACGGCATTGGCCCTGGTAGACGATACGCATCATGTGGAGGTCCTGGCAGAAATCGGCATTGCGCTGCTGCTGTTCGGCATCGGACTGGAACTCTCGCTGGATCGGCTGCGGCGTTTCTGGAAAGCCGTGCTCCTCGGCGGCGGCATTCAGGTAACGCTCACCGTGGCGTGCACCGCCCTCGTAGCCAAAGCATTCGGGCTGGCGCCGGGGTCCGCGATATTTCTGGGATGCGTCGTCGCCATATCCAGCACCGCCGTGGTCTTGCGCGGACTGTCTACGCGCGGCGAACTGGAGGCGCCGCACGGACGGCTGGCCGTAGGCATTCTGGTCTTTCAGGATTTGTGCGTGGTCCCGATGATTCTGGCCGTGCCCATTCTGGCCGGAGGCAGCGGAACCGTCCAGGAGATTTTGCTGGCGGCCGGCACGGCGTTGATCATTCTTGCGGCCGTGCTGGCGGCGGCCCGTTATCTGGTCCCGCCCCTGCTCGCCATCGTCGCCAGAACCAGGCAGCGGGATATTTTCGTTCTTGCCGTATTTCTCGTCTGTTTCGGGACCGCGTGGGCCCTGTCGCTGGCGGGCATTTCTCTGGCGCTCGGCGCGTTTCTCGCAGGACTGATCGTGGCCGGAAGCGAATTTCGCCACCAGGCCATGTCGGACCTGATTCCTGCGCGGGAAATATTCGCCAGCCTCTTCTTCGTTTCCGTAGGCATGCTGCTGGACGTTTCGGACGTGCTCGCCCACCTGACCTCGACCGTTGGGCTGCTGGGCATGATTCTCGTCGGTAAATTCGTCATCATTTGGGGAACGGCGATGATCCTGCGTATGCCTGTTCGCGTAGGCGTCCTGTCGGCGGCCACGCTGTGCCAGATCGGGGAGTTCTCGTTCGTGCTTTTGAACAACGCTTCGGGATTCGAACTCCTCGACGCCACGTTATCCCACAATCTGCTCACGGCGATCATCCTGTCCATGCTGCTTACGCCCGTAGCGATCGCGTTCGGCCCCAGGCTGGCGCTCAGCGCGTCCCGCATCCCGTGGCTGAATCGCGTACTGGACGCAGAACCGCCCGGCGTGGATGCGCGCGAACCGCACAGCGGGCATGTCGTCGTGGCCGGATATGGCCTGACGGGGAAGGAAGTGTGCCGGGCGATACAGGACAGGGGCATGGCTTCCATTGCCGTAGACGTAAACGCCGATAACGTCCGGGCCGCAAAAGCAGCCGGAAACCGGGCGGTCCTTGGAGACATTACGCAGCCGGAAGTACTGGAAAGCCTCGGATGCAGGCATGCCCGGCTGGTCGTAATCAGCATCAACGACACTCGCGCCGCCGAACTTGCGGTGCGCGGCATTCGCAAAATAGCCCCGCGCCTGCCCATCATCGCAAGGGCCTGGTACGACATGGACAAGGACGCCTTGCAAGCCGCCGGAGCCACGAAAGTCGTCACGGCGGAAAACACGACCAGTGTCGCCATCGTAGACGCCAGCCTCGCCGCATTGCACGCCACCAAAACCGCAACCCATGATTCCGCCTCTTGAAGCCCTCGAACGGCTACGGCAAGGCAACCGCCGCTTCGCAAACGGCATACGGCGCACCGAGGCGCTCTCGCAGGAAAAGCGCAAACAATTCGTTGCGGGGCAGGCGCCCTTCGCCACCGTGCTGGCCTGTTCCGATTCCCGGGTGCCGGTCGAGCAGATTTTCGACCAGGGATATGGAGACCTGTTCGTGATCCGCGTAGCCGGAAACATTGCGGCCCCGTCCCAGATCGGCAGCGCAGAGTACGCGGCGCAGCATCTCGGCGCAAGCCTGCTCGTGGCGCTGGGCCACACCGGATGCGGCGCAGTCGGAGCCACGCTGGAAAGCCTGCGGCAGCCGGACGCCCCGCTCTCGGACAATCTCGCGGCCATTGTCCGGCGCATCCGCCCCGCCGTGGAACCCTTGCTGGCGACGGCGGCGCCCGACGAGGAAGACGCATTGCTGAACAAAGCGATGCGGGCCCATGTGCGGAGGACCGTACAAACGCTGCGGCGCGATTCGGAAATTCTCCGGCATCTCATGGACGAGGGGCGTTTGCTCGTGGTTGGCGCAGCCTATTCCCTGAAATCCGGCGAAGTGGATTTCTTCGACGGGGCGCCAGACGCGCTTTCCCGGAAAACGCAAAAGGAATAAAACGAAGCGCGGCGAAGTCCAACAGAGCGAACTCGATCAGGCAACCACGCCCCCCCCCCGCACACACATGAAGCGAATCCGCCCGCTGCTGCTACTACTGTTTCTGCTGGGCGCGCTGGGCGCCGGAAGCGAATTGTTCTTGCTGGGCCACTACGAAGCATTCTGGCAGCGTGCGCCGCTCGCTCTCATTGGACTGAGCCTGGCGCTCCTTGCAATCCGGCTTTTTGTCAAAAACGCCCGCATCCTCCGCGCATTCCAGTGCTGCATGGCGCTGTTCGTCGCGGCGGGCGCGGTGGGCAGCTGGTTGCACTACCAAAGCAACCTCGAATTCGAACGGGAAATGAACCCCTCGGCAGCGGGCTGGGAACTGATCTTCGAAGCGCTTCAGGGGGCCATGCCGGCCCTGGCGCCCGGAACCATGACGTATCTTGGCCTCGTTGGGTTCCTGTACGCATGGAAGCATCCGGCTTTTTCCGCCTTTCCCGCGTCTTTGGAAACCGGGGAATCCAATCCACCCGACGAACAAGCAACATGACCCCAAAAACCATGAAATCACGCATTTCTTCCCTGCTGTGCGGGTTGTTCGCCGCGCTGGTTCTGCTTCCCGCCGCGCCTGCAAGAGCCCAGGCAGGGAACAATACGGGCGTACTGAACCCGAACACGGCCCCCAAAGCCGAACTCGCCAAACTGCCTTACATGGACGAGGCCAAGGCGGACTCCATTCTCGCGGGGCGCCCCTTCATGAACATGCTCGACGTCCATGCGCTGGTCGGCGCGGAACTGGAAGCGGCGCAGCAAGACACGCTGTACGCCCGGCTTTTCCTGCCCCTGAACCTGAACCAAACGAGCGAGGACGAAATTCTGCTGGTTCCCGGCGTAGGCAACCGAATGGCCCACGAGTTCGACGAATACAAGCCGTACGCGCACCTTGCCGAGTTTCGTCGGGAAATCGGCAAGTACGTAGACGACGAAGAGGTGGCGCGCCTGGAGCAATTCGTTTTCGTGCCCATCGACCTGAACGCGGCCAGCGACGAGGATATCCTTACGATTCCGAACCTGGGCAACCGGATGCTCCGGGAATTCAAGGAATACCGACCGTACAGCCGGATCGAGCAGTTTCGCCGGGAAATCGGCAAGTATGTCGATGACGACGAAGTGGCGCGCCTGGAGCGCTATGTGGAAATCCGCCCGTAAAGGCGCGGGAGGTCCCCGGTACGGTTCATGTCGTCAGCCGGACGCGCTGGCCGACCCGCATTGGCCGGTCTGCATTGAATTTCCTGTAAAAATCGGCGGCAAAATAGTATCTTCATTTCGTCGGCGGCGCAGCAAAAGGCATCCGTGCGTTTTTAGACGAACGCGCCTCCGCCGGCCGCCCTGTCTTTTTTGGATAAAAACGACCGCCCCATGCAAAACGCTATTGGCAAACCAGCCCTTCGCATCGCGCTTTTCGCCCTCGTCCTCGCCTGCGGATGCCGGGGGCAGGAAAACGCTTCGGAATCCGCCGAGCCAGAGCCGGACGCCGCCATCCGCATCGTTTTCCTTGGGGATTCCATTACCGAGGCGGGCGCGTCGCCGGGCGGATATGTGGCGCTGGTGGACGAAGCCCTGCAAGCACGCTACCCCGGCGGCAAGGCCGAGGTGATCGGCGCAGGCATAAGCGGAAACAAGGTGCCCGATTTGCAGGAACGACTCGACCGGGACGTGTTGGCCTACCATCCGACGCACGTGGCGATCTATATCGGGATCAACGACGTATGGCATTCCTATGCGTTCGATCATGTCACCGGTACGGACCGGGACGTATTCGAGGCGGGCTTGCGCGATCTGATCTCGACCATGCACGCCGCAAACGTGCACGTATCCCTGTGCACCCCCAGCGTGATCGGAGAAGACCCGGCCAGCGAGGCGGAAGTCAACCAGGCGCTCATGGACTATGCGGATATTTCCCGCGCCGTAGCGGAAGCGTCCGGGGCGGTCCTGTGCGACTTGCGGGCTGCGTTCGAAGAGCGTCTCGCCGCGAGCAATCCCGACAAACTGTACGAAGGCGTACTGACGACCGACGGCGTGCATCTCAACGAGGCGGGCAACCGGTTCGTGGCCGATCTGATGCTGGAGCACTTCGAACGGCTGCTGGAGCAATGATTCCGGAAGCAGACTGATCCGGCGAAACGCCGACATGGCCCCGCCTGTTGCCCGGAATTCATTCCATCGCCTCTGGAAAAAAGTCCCCGATACGAGCGCGCGAAATGTTTCCCGAAAAAACGGTCCCGGCCATAGCGGCAGGCTTCACGTCGGGTCTCGGCCTCCTCGTTGCGCAGGTCGCTTTCGGGAGTTTCATATTTTCCGGATCGCTGGCGCCGTATTCTTCCCAGGGCGTCGGCCTGGTGCTGTTCGGGAATTTCGCTGCTTGCCTTGTTGTCGCGCTCGCAAGCAGCTATCGCGGAGCGATCGCGGGACTGTCTCCCGCGCTGGTGATCGCGATGGCCCTGATCGGCGACGGCATGGACGCCGAGGGCGACGCGCTGTTCGTCACCACGGCAAGCGCGCTTATGATCGGCGCGGTCGGCGCCGGCGTATGCTGTCTCCTGATCGGACAATTCCAACTCGCCAACCTGGTGCGCTTCGTTCCCTGGCCAGTGGCAGCCGGTTTCGTGGCGGGCATCGGGGGCATGGTGTGCCTGTCGGCTATGTCCCTGATGGGCACGGAGGTTCACTGGCGAACAATTCCCGCGCTTGCAGAACCCGCCGCGCTATGGCAATGGGGTCCAGGCGCCGCGTTCGGAGCAGCCCTGTACATCGCCATGAAACGCTGGGGCCATCCGCTCATTCTGCCGGGGAGCGTTGCGCTCTTCGTCGGGAGCTACCATCTCGTTCTCGGGGCGCTTGGCCTTTCCGGCGACGAAGCAAGGCAGGCGGGCCTGCTTCTGAAGAGCACCTTTGGCGGTACCCTTTGGCCCGCACTATTCCCCGCCGATTTCGCGCATGTGGACTTCGCCGCAATGGCGACGCAGTTCCCCGCCCTCCTGACGCTGACGCTCATCGCGCTCATCGTCGTGATCATGAATATCGCAGGCCTCGAAATGGCGGCGAACGAAGACCTGGACTGGAACCGCGAGTTCCGGGCAAGCGGGCTGGCAAGCGTCGCGGCGGGTCTGGGGGGCGGAACCACGGCAAGCCTGATCGTACCCGCCTCGCTGCGCAGTAAACTCTTCGGCGCTTCCACACGCCTCACCGGCGTGGTCGCCGCATGCGTTATCGGCGGCGCATTGTTTCTGGGGGACGGGATGCTGGAGCTGGTCCCGGTTCCGCTCGTCGGAGGCATTTTGTTCTTCGCTGGCCTCGGCATGCTGGACGAAGGACTTCTGAGAAGCCGAAGGCGGCTTCCCTGGGCAGAGTACGGCGTCATCGCGCTGATCTTCGTCGTGGTCATCGCATTCGGGTTGTTCGAAGGCGTGGCCACAGGCATGCTGGCCACGCTCGTATTCTTCGCCGTGCGATTGAGCCGCGTGAGCCCGATCGAATCCCGATTCACCGTACGCGATCGCCAAAGCAGCAAAGCGCGCTCCGTGCCTGATCGCGCCATTCTGCTGGAAAACGGCGAGCGGGCGCTTGCGTACCAGCTGCGCGGCTACATCTTCTTCGGAAGCGTCTACCCCCTCGCCAGTCGTCTGCGGAAAATGCTCAAGGCGAAATCGCCTCCCCTCTGCCTGATGCTGGACTTCACAGCCGTTTCCGGCCTGGACTTCTCGGCGGTGAACGTCCTGGGGAGGTTTCTCCAGGCGGCGAACGCGCAGGGAGTGCAGACGGTTTTGGGCGCACCGTCGGAACCATTGCGAGCCGGACTCGAGCGTAACCTTCCGCCTTCGGACTTTGCCGCCTTGCAGTTCGAGCCGAATGCAGATCGGGCGCTGGAACGCTGCGAAGAATGCGTCATTTCATCGTGGAAAACGGACGCAAACAGAATGGGCGGGCAACGCGCCTCGTTGCTTGAACGTACGGGCGACGACCTTGAGCGATACCTGGACAGACAGGTTCGCTTTGAGGAGCTGATGGACGAACTCCGCAATTGGCTGCATCCTCGCCGCTACGCTGCGGGGGAAGTCATTGCAGGACAGAAAGCGCAGAACGACGGGCTGCAACTCCTGATTTCCGGTCGGGCTTCCTCGCATGAAGCCGCGGGCGCGCGTTCCCGGCAGTACAGTCCCGGCGATGCGATTTGGCCCATCGATCCTCTGGACAAGAAAGCCGCCGCCGTGACCGCCGACGAACCCTGCGAAACGATGGCGCTGACGCCGGCCAACCGGCGCTGGCTGGAAAAGCATAAGGAGCGCTATGCGCTGGGCCTGTATCGCTACCTGCTGAGCGAACACTTCGAGGCAGAACCGGAAACCGACCCATAGCGCGCGCATTCAGACGACGCAACAAAGCTGCGCCCGCAGCGCTCCCGCCCGGCGTCGTCGTAAGCAAACGCGCGGCCGCCGAGGGCATTCCGTACGGAGACGATGTGCGAAAGGGACCTGTCCGGGTAATCGACCGCGCGGGACGCAGGGTTCGGATCATTCCCCCCGAAAGAATAACCAAAGATGCGCTGACCGGAACCGCTTTGCTCAGCGCTTCGCGGGCGCGCTACGCTACTTGACGAGCAGCATCTTTTTCGTCAACACCGCATCGGGCGTGGACAATACGTACACGTACATGCCCGTAGGCAAGCCGGGCGTCCTGAGTACTTCCGTATGGATTCCTTGCGCCCGGACGCCGTCCACAAGCAGCGCGACCTCCCTGCCCACCGCATCGTACACGGCAAGGCGAACCGGGCCCGTCCGAGACAATGCGAAACGAATGGACGTTTCGGGATTGAACGGATTGGGATAATTCTGGTCGAGACGGGCTGTCTGGGGCAATTCGTCGGCTTCGGCGGACACGACGTCCGCGCAGGAATACACCCGCACATAGTCGATCTGCATGCGCTGGGGCCAAATGTTCGGATCGATCCCCATGGCGCCGCCCCAGGTGCCGCCCACCGCAATGTTCAAAACGAAATGAAACGGATGGTCGAAAGGCCAGTGCCGATCATTCGCCGCCCGATTGGTCAAGGTCTCGTTCCTGAACCGGAAATAGGGCCTGTCGTTGTCGTTGAGATAGGCGCTTATTTCCGAAGGCGTCCATTCCATCGCATACACGTTGAATTCCGAACGCGCCGTCGGGACCCTGATGAACGCGCCCTTTTGCGTACCCCGCTGGTGATTGTACGCATCCGTATGCACCGTGAAATGCACCCTGTCCGGCTCGAACCCCACATGCTCCATAATGTCGATCTCGCCGGCCCGCGGCCAGCCTCCGTATTTGCCCAGGTCCGGGAGCATCCAGATGGCGGGCCAGGTTCCGCGGCCCGACGGTACGATGGCGCGCACTTCGAAGCGGCCATAGGTCCATTCTGCCGTGGAATTGAGGCGGGCGGACGTATAGCGCCTGCCCGAAAAGGACTCCTGGTGCGCCTCGATAATCAGCCTTCCGTCCTCGACGCGGGCATTCTTCGAACGGGCGCGCGTATAAAACTGCGATTCCTGATTGCCCCAGCCGTGCCCCCCCGTTTCGTAGCGCCACTTTGCAGGATCTGGCAAGCCGTCCTCGTCGAATTCGTCGCTCCACACCAGTTCGCCCGGTTCGCAGACGCGCTTGTCCGGGGTCGTCGGCGAATCAGGCGAGGCATGCAACGGAGCGACGCTTGCGCCCCAGGCCCAGACGCAGACGAGCAGCGGCAGCCACGCATGCCGGACGTATCCACGCCTTTCATGTCGAATCCTGTGTCGCTTTTCTTTCTGCATGGCGGATGCCTTTTTGCGGGAGGCGCTTTCTTCGATAGATCAATAATATACGTTTCTATATTCTTACCCGCCTGAATCAGCTCGAAAAAAATGACAACCTTAATTTTTTAAGTCAAAATTTCCAGACTTAAATAATTAAGGCAAAGTAAATTTCGGGGCCTGTGGCTACTATTTTTCTTGCAATTTTGCATTTTAAATGCAAAATTACATGTACTCGCCGTCATCCACACGCTTCTTTCGTCATGTCTCGCTACGTTACGCGATCTCTGGAACCCGTTCTCAAAAAAGCGGCTTCCGAATTCCCGGCCGTCGTGTTGACGGGAGACGCCCGGCTCCCGCTGGGCGGCGGCGTTGCGGCGGTGGGGCTTGGGGAGGTGTAGGGATACGCTGATTTCCTCTCGTCTCGCCCCTTGCGGACATCCGCCCGCTACCGGCGAGCAGCGGCGACTGTTGCGGAATCCCCCTGAACAAGCCCGGACACACTGCTGCGCCAACGCAGCGCCTGAAGCGTATCGTCGCTGCGGGCGGCGAAAAGCAACGGACCGCGCTCGTGCGGAACGAGGCGCAGGGCGCGCACTTCCCCTTCCAGCGCGAGGTTGCTTTCGGCCAGATCGACCGGCTCGAAACCGCCCTGCCCGTCACCGAGGAGCAAAAGGCCATAACTGGCGTCGTAGCGCCCCCGCGAAGGCCGCGCGCCATGGAAATTGCCGGCCAGAATCAAGTCTTTGTGGCCGTCTTCGTCGAAATCCCCTGGCAGAATGGCGTATATCGGCGCAAACTGGGCCTCGACGGGCAGTTCATGCAGGGCGAACGACCCGTCGCCAAGGTTTTCGGCCCATGCGCTGGCGAACGTGTTCGCCTGCAGGAGGAGCGCATCGGCGCGTTCGTCCTCCGTAAACAGGTCCTCGTAGCGCCCCGCTCCGAAATCGGCGTACGTCGGGAACGTACGCAGGAGCGAAGGCATCTGCCGGATGATTTCGTCGCGGGTGGCCACGGGATACCGGTCTCCGTCTCGCAGGATCGTCAGAATATGATCCGTATTCCCGTCGCCGTTGAAGTCGTGGACGTACATACGCGCGGGCGCTTCCGGAGCCGCACGGACGGACGAGTTGCGTCCCAGATTCCCAAGGATCAGGTCGGGATCGCCGTCCGCATCCATATCCTCCACCGCAACGGTCTGCCACCAGCCTTCGGAACCCGCCAGGCCCGGCGCAGCCTGCTGCTCGAACCGCCCGCCGCGCTGAGCAAATACGCGCACGGGCATCCACTCGCCCGCCACGATCAAATCCTCCTGCCCGTCGCCATCGTAATCGGCCCACGCCGCCCCGCCCACCATGCCGACCCTGGACAACCCCGGAGCATACGCCTCCGTAACCTCTTCGAAAACGCCCGATCCGTCGTTTTCCAACAACGCACTCTGCGGAATTTCCCCGTAGCGACGGGCGGCTACCCGCCCCCCCACGAACAAGTCCACGTCTCCGTCCCCATCGAAATCGCGGGGCGCCACGCAGCATCCGTTGACGTAGCTGGGCGGCAATGCGCTGGCGTCGCGCGCAAAGCCGCCCGCGCCGTCCCCAAGATACAGACGATCCAGCAGCGCGTCGGCCTGCCCCCAGTACTCATTGCCCCCGCTCACGACGTACAGGTCCAGCGCCCCATCCCCATTGGCGTCGAAAAAAGCGGCGTCCACGTCTTCGTGCAGGCTATCCGCCCGCCACGCCGCTTCGGAAACCGATGCGAAACGCCCGTCGCGCTGTTGCAGGAACAGGCGCGCCGCCTGCCGTTTCGCGCCGCCCACGAACACATCCGTTCGCCCGTCTCCATTCACGTCGCCCGCAGCAAGGGCCGGCCCCTCGGTAGATAGTTTGTGGGGCATGAGCCCCTCCCGCCGATTGAAATCGAAATACACATTTTCCTCGTGCCGAAAATGCACGTTCAGCAAGGACGTAACCTCCTCGAAAAGCGGCGTCGGCAGGGGCGCGGGACGATGGATTTCCGTAGCCTCCTCCTGCCGCAGCGTCAGCGTCTGATCCGCCGCCACATCGGTCAACGTTTGGCGGCGGCCGTCGGGCCAGACCACCATCAGGGTATCCACGCTCGTCCAGGCGCCAAGCCCCAGATGCAGGCGAGGGTCCACGGACGATTGCCATCCCCGAACAGGCATGTGCTCCCGGACCTGCGTTTCGCCCCGGCGCCGGAGAATCACCCGAGAGCCGACGCCCCCCGTATTCGCCCCTTCTCCCTCAAGGCGCACCTGCAAATAATGGCGGTCCGCCAAACGCTCCGCCCGGTTTTCGTACACCGCCGCAGGCTCGTCGATATTATTGACCGCCAGGTCCAGGTCCCCGTCGTTGTCCAGGTCTGCGTACGCCGCTCCGTTGGAAAAACCCGGATCGCGCAGGCCCCAGGCGCGCGTCTGGTTCGAAAAAGCCAGGTCCCCTTCGTTGCGAAAAGCGTAATTGGCGATGCGCACCACGGGCATGCGTTCGATCCAGGCGTACGTTTCCGGGGCAATCGGGCGCGAAAGCGCAGCCTGCCTGCCCGGGGACGCAACGAATTGCACGTAATCCATATCGTTCGGACGCCGCGGAATGCCATTGGTCACGAACAGATCCTGCCGCCCGTCGTGGTCGAAATCGGCGAAAAGGCTTCCCCAGCTCCAGTCGGTGGCCTCGATCCCCGCCAGATAGGCGATTTCGCTGAAGCGGCGGCGCCCGCGGTTGAGTTGCAACGTGTTGCGCGCCGCCTGATGATGGTATCCGAAGCGGCGCTTGAGATCGTACAGTTCCTGCGGCTCGCCCACATCCGACCGGTTGCGGTATTCCTGACGCTCCGGAAGCATGTCCAGCACGACGAGATCGATGCGCCCGTCGTTATTAAAATCCGCCGCGTCGTTGCCCATGGAGGCGCGGCTCACATGCCCCATGGCGGTCCGGATCGACTCCGTAAACGTGCCGTCGCAGTTGTTGTAGTACAAATAATCGTGCTCGTGAAAATCGTTGGACACATAGATATCCGGGCATCCATCGTTGTCCAGATCGCTGATCGCCACGCCCAGCCCGTACCCGATGCGCCCCCCGTATATCCCGGCCGCATCGCTGACGTCCGCGAAAAAGGCGCCTTCGTTCCGGAAAAGTTTGTCCCCCGCCCGGGGGTGGCGTTCGTATCGCAGCGTGTCGGGACCGTACGTATCCTCGACATGCAGGGAATGATTGAGCAGATACATGTCGAGGTCCCCGTCTCCGTCGTAGTCGAAAAACGCCGCCTGCGTGGAAAATCCTTCGTGCGCCAGGCCATACTCCGCAGCCCGATCCGCGAACGTGCCGTCGCCGTTGTTGACGAAGAGCTCGTTGCGCCCCTGCTTGTCGAGGTACGCCACGTTGGACACGTACAGATCAAGCAGTCCGTCCCCGTTCACGTCCGCCATGGCCACGCCCTTGCTCCAGTCTCCCTTGCCCGCCACGCCCGCCGCTTCGGTCGCGTCCTCGAACCGGAAATCTCCCCGGTTCAGGTACAACCGGTTCGGCGACGCATTCGCGGTGAAATACAGATCGACGAGTCCGTCTCCGTTCACGTCGCCCGCCGCCACCCCGCCGCCATCGTAGTAATACAAATAATTGAGGATGTTGAACGAGGTGTCCGCAGGCAGGTCGTTGCGAAATGCAATGCCTGTCGCCTCGGGCGGAAGCCGCTTGAAAAGCGTATCCTCGCTGCAACCCGCAAGCCATGCGGCCAGCAGGGCGGCGATCCCTGCGCGGGCAAGCCGCGCGAGCACGGACCATCGTATGAAGAAACCGTCGCGCATCACCGTATCGAAATCAGTTGCACGGGACCGTCGTTGAAGGCGATCGCGACAAGCCCCTCCCCCGCCAGCGCCATGTCTCGCGCCTGGCCCGGCGCGCGAAAACCGCTGTCCGCCATGGGAACGGGCGAAAACGCGCCTGCGCCGTCCCCGCGCAGAAACAGGCCATAGCCCGCATCCATCCGTCCGAGTTCGGGCCTGGCCGCATGGAAATTCCCGGCCAGCAAGAGATCGCGGGCGCCGTCTTCGTCGAAGTCTCCGGCAACGAGCGCATAGATCGGCGTGCGTTGCGCCTCGAACGGCAAGGGGCGCACAGCGAACCCGCCGTCGCCAAGGTTTTCGACATACGAGGTGGCCAGCGTATAGGCATGGCGCGCGACGGAGGAGGCCAGCTCCTCGGGGGTAAATACGTCTTCGAGCGGCGTACCGGCGTAATCCGCAAAACGGGGGAAACGCTGCGCCAGCATCGGAAGTTGCCGGAAAAGGTCCTGCCGAAGCGCCATCGGATACCGCGTCCCGTTCCGGTACAGGGAAATAACCTGGTCGATGCGTCCGTTCCGGTCAAAATCGTTTACGTGCATCGTGAGCGGCTCCGCTTCCGAAGCATGCAGCGGCGTGTTGAGGCCGAGGTTGCCGACCACGAAATCCATATCGCCGTCCCCATCCATATCCTCGACCAGCAGGCGATTCCACCAGCCGTGGCTGCTGTCCAGGCCGTTGTCCGATTGCGGAACGAGCGTCCCTTCGTTCAAAAACAGGGCGACGGGCATCCATTCCCCCACGACGACCAGGTCCGGACGGGCGTCGGCGTTGGCGTCGAACCAGGCTGCGTCCGTAACCATGCCGATACGCCGCAAGGCAGGCGCCGCCTCCTCGGTTACGTCGGTAAAACGCCCCCGCCCATCGTTACGGAGAAGCGCGCTGGCAGGAGCAAGCCCGTATTGCCACGGAATGGAACGCGCGCCCACGAACAAGTCCAGGTCGCCGTCACCGTCGTAGTCGGCGGGGGCCACGCAGGCACTGCTCGCGTACAGGGAGGGCAGGGCGGCGGGCGCTTTGGCGAACCGCCCGGCGCCGTCGTTCAGATACAAACGATCCCGCAGCGCCGGGGCCAGCTCCGAATATTCGCTGCCGCCGCTCGCTACGTACAAATCGCGGTCGCCGTCCCCGTCCGCATCGAAAAAGGCCGCATCGACGTCTTCGGACAGGGCGTCGGCGACGAACGGCGCGGTATCCAGCGCCTCGAAACGCCCGCCGGGCCGCTGCCGGAACAGCCCTCCCGGCGAACCCTTGGCGCCACCCACATACACATCGTCCAGTCCGTCTCCGTCCACGTCGCCCACGGCAAGGCGCGGGCCTTCGGTGGAAAGCATGCGCAGCGGCAGCGGCTCTCGCTCGAAATCAACGAACTCGTTTTCCACATGCGCGAACGCCAGGCCGGACGCCTGCGTCGCGTCCGCAAAACGCGGCGACGATTCCGGTGGCGCATGCAGGAACGCATCGGATGACGCGGCGCCCGCCTCCGCCTGTCGCAAGGTCAGTACGCTGTTTATCGCAGGCCGTTCGAGAACCTGCCGCCTGCCGTCCGGCCACCGCGCTTCCACCGAATCGACGGGGCCTGTCCCGAGCCCAAAGGTCAGTATGTGGTCTACCGTGGACTGGAATCCGCGGGACGGCATCTGCTCCTGCACGAGCGGGACGGCTCCTTGCCATACGATGACGCGGGCCCCCACGCCAAAGCGGTTGGCCCCCTCGCCCGCAAGCGCGACCTGTAAAAAACGATGCGCATGCAGCGTGTCCGCCTCGTTCCGGTATAGGAAAACCTCTTCGTCGATATTGTTGATCACCAGATCCGGATCGCCGTCGTTATCCAGGTCGCCATACGCCGCGCCATTGGAAAAAGCAGGCGCGTCGAGCCCCCATTCCGCCGTCTTGTCGGTAAACGTACGGTCCCCATTCCCCCGAAAAGCCACATTGGGGATCGGCTCCGAGGGCATGCGCTCCAGCAATTCGAGATAGTCGAGCTTGTCGGCGCGTTCGCGCGCCATGCGCTGTATTTCCCCGGCGAAGAACGCCATGAAATCCTGATCGATCACGTCCCGGTACACCCCGTTGGTAACCAGAATGTCCTTTTGCCCATCCATATCCAGATCGACGAGAAGCGCGCTCCAACTCCAGTCGGTGGCCTCCACGCCCGCCATCGGCGCAATATCGCTGAACGCGCCGACGCCCAGGTTGCGCTGCAACGTGTTGCGGGTGAACTGATGATAAAATCCGCGCGCGACCTTGTCCTGATATATATCCCAGGATTCGTGGCTTCCAGTGGTCTTGAGCCGATACTCGTCCTGCGGGAGCATGTCCGTAACGTACAAATCCGTCCGGCCGTCGTTGTCCATGTCGGCGGCGTCGTTGCCCATGGAGGAAAGACTGACGTGCGGAAAATGCGTTTCCAGCGCTTCGGCGAACGTCCCGTCCCCGTTATTCCGGTAGAAATAATCGCGCTCGAAAAAATCGTTGGAAACATACAAATCAAGCCACCCGTCCGCGTCGAAATCGCTGGCCACGACGTCCAGCCCGAAAGCGATTTCGCTCCCGTAGATGCCTGCTTCGGCGCTTGCGTCCACGAAAACGTCCCCTTCGTTCCGGTACAATTTGTCCCCTCCGCCCTCATGGCGGCTGTCGCGTATGTTTTGCAAGCCGAAACTGCTCACTTCGCGCGGCGAATTGTTGACAAGGTACATATCGAGGTCCCCGTCCCGGTCATAATCCAGAAACGCCGCATGGACGGAAAATCCCGTATCGTCGAGGCCGTAGTCCGCCGCCCGTTCCTCGAAACGGGGTACCCCCGCTTCGTCCGATCCCGTATGGACGAATAACAAATTCGCCCGATCCGTTCCGGCGGCGCTGCCTGATCGGCAAATATAAATATCCGGCAACCCGTCTCCGTTCACGTCCGCGATGCTCACGCCGGTGGACCAGCCGCGCCCGCTTTCCAGTCCGGCCCGGCTCGTCGCGTCTTCGAACCGGAGCGCCCCCTTGTTCAGGTACAATCGATCCGGGGCCTGATTCGCGGTCAGCACCAGGTCGCGCAATCCATCCCCGTTCAGGTCGGCAATGCCCACCCCGCCGCCGTTGAAATAATTGCGATAGGTGAACACATTGAACGACTCGGTGGGCCGGAGACGATTTTCGAAACGGACGCCGGTCCAGGAAGAAGGAAGCAGCGTGAAAAGACGATCGCCCGGAGGCGGTTCCTGCGGGCCGGCACACCCGGCGAAAAAGCCGCCGGCGACAAGGAGAACCAGAAAAAGCGCGGCGCGCGCCGGTCCGTGGATGTATTTCGCCATATACAGGATGCGCTGAATAATTCCCGTTCGGAACGCGTACGCAAAAAACGTCCCGCCCGGCCTTCGTTACGAAACTATTCTGTAACACCGTAACGTACATTCCGTTGTGTTTAAAATACGAATCGCCCTGCAATTCATACGCTTCGCGGAAATATGACACGGTTGTTCCGGATTTGTGCAATGGCGGCGTTGATCTGGGCGTCTGGCGGCGGAACGGCCGGGGCGCAAGCGCAGGATGGCCGGGCGGGCGCAGCGGTCGCGCGGGGCGTGGTTACGGACGCTTCGAACGGATTGCCCCTGCCCGGAGCCAACGTGCTGCTCCGGGACAGCACGGGAACCCTGCGGGGAAGCGCGGCGAATCAGGACGGCTTTTACCTTATCGCCGGACTGGCCGCTGGCGCGTACCGCCTCCAGGCAAGTTTTATCGGCTTTGCAACGCATGAGGATACGCTGATCGTCGAGGCGGGCGCGATCGTAACGCGCCATATCGCGCTGGCGCCCGGCTCGACCGCGCTGGACGAAGTGATCATTGGCGCCGAAAGCGGAGCGGGGCGGGTGCGGGCCGGTTTGCAAACGGTTCGCTCCGCAGGCATCCGCCGCATTCCCGCGCCCGACGCCGGCGGCGATCTGGCGTCCTGGCTGCAAAGCCTGCCGGGCGTCGTGGCGCTTGGAGATCGGGGCGGGCAACTGTTCGTGCGAGGCGGCACGCCCGCGCAGAACCTCGTGCTGATGGATGGATTGCCGGTCTGGCAACCCTTCCACATCGTTGGATTCTTTTCGGCGTTTCCGCACGACCTGGTGTCCACCGCCGATTTTTACGCGGGCGGGTTCGGCGCCCGCTACAACGGACGCATTTCTTCCGTCGTAGACGTAACCATGCGCGACGGCAACACGCAACGCTTCGCCGCGGCGGCCTCCGCAAGTCCATTCCTGGCCAGCCTGCGCGTCGAAGGCCCCCTGCGCAAAGAGGCGCTTTCCTTTCTCGGCTCGGCCCGCCTGTCCGTCATCGAACGCGCCGCGCCAACCTTTCTGGGGCAATCCCTGCCCTTGCGCTTCGGGGACGTGTTTTTGAAGCTCACGTCGTCGGGAGGCGCGCAGAGTCGGTGCAGTTTGTCGGCCCTGCACACCTTCGACCGAGGCGCCATTGATGTGGACCAGGCGAATCCGGGGGATATTTTTCGATGGAGCAACACGGTCGCGGGCGGGCGCTGCATCGCCTTTCCGGCCAATACCTCCTCCATGCTCGAACTGGTGGGCGGGGCCTCGTATTTCAACAACGCCGTGGAACAGTCCATGCGGTCCGAACGCGACTCCGACGCGCTGGAGATCAACACAAAAATCAACCTGACCGCGCCCTGGCGGGGCAGGCCGCTGCGCGCGGGGGTCTTTGCCCGGGCCAACTGGCTGAAATATACGCTGGGCGAACAGTTCCAGAACCTGCGCGCGGGCGAAGACCTGCTCATCGCCGTCGGGGCGTACGCAGAGCTGGAAACCACCCCGGGCGCAAACCTGTCCGTTACCCCCGGCCTCTCCGCCACCTTGTACCCCGAGCCGTACAAACCCGTGCTGGAACCTCGTCTGCGCGTCTCCTGGCGACAACGGGCGCATCGCGCGTTCCATGGCGCGCTGGGCGCATACCGACAGACCGTGACCGGCGTCAACGACGAACGAGACGCCGGTTCCGTGTTCACAGCCTGGGTCCCCGCCCCCGTCCGAGGCGCGCAAGCGCAGGCAGTGCATCTGCTCGTCGGCGTGGAGCAACAGATCGGCGCAACGCTTCGCCTGGCCGCAGAAGGGTACTACAAGCGCCTGCGCGACATCCCCGTGCCCATTCTCAGCGCCATCGCCCGCTTCACTACGCCGCTCACGCTGGCCGACGGACGGGTCTACGGCGCGGACCTCCGCGTGGAGTTCCAGCGCGGGGCCCTGTACGGATATGCAGGCTACGGCCTGGCGAATACCTCGTACCGCGCAACCGACGGCAGTTTCGGGACCTGGTTCGGCGAAACCATCGCGCGCTATAGCCCGCCGCACGACCGGCGTCATCAGGTAAGCGTCGTGCTGGGCGCGGAACGACGCAAATTCGCCGCAAGCGTACGGTGGCAATTCGGTTCCGGGCTCCCCTTTACCCGCGTACTGGGCTTCGACGACGTCCTGGCCCTGCGTACGCTGGTGGACGTGCGCGAAGCGGCCCGCCGCCCGCGCGTACTCTTCGAGCGCCCATGGAACGGACGCCTGCCCGCGTACCACCGGCTGGACCTGTCGCTCGAACGCCGCTTCGTCGTCGCAGGCGCGCCGCTAAGCATACAGGCCGGCGCCATCAATGCGTACGATCGAACCAACCTGTTCTATTTCGACGTGTTTCGCGTACGTCGCGTCAATCAATTGCCCATTGTCCCGTTCATCGCCCTGCAAATCGAGTGGCCGTAATGCCTGCGACGTTCCGAACATGCTTGCCTGCCCTGTGCCTTGCCGGGGGACTGCTCTTCGGGGGCTGCGCCGAAACCTTCGATCCTTTTCAGGAAAACGAACGGCATTTCTCGATCTATGGATACCTGGACGCCGCCGCCGACACCCAGTTCGTCGCCGTCGCGGCCTTGCGCCAGGTCGTAACGCCCGCTGCGGACCCATTGGACGCCGCCGTCGCGCTGCAAAATCTCGAAACCGGCGAAACCACAAGGTGGCGGGATTCGCTTTTCCGGTTCTCCAATGGCAGCGTGGGGCATGTCTTCTGGTCGAAGGAGGCCGTACAGGCGGGCGGACGCTATCTTTTCACCGTCACCCGATCAGACGGCGCAAGCAGTTCGGCGACCGTACGCATGCCTGCCGCCTTTCCCGACCCGGACCTTCGGACAAACCTGATTCCGTTTTCGCCCCTGCCCCCGCCGCGCCTGCAAAACATCGGGCTGCGCGGCATCGAAAAACTGGTCGATTTGCGCATCGTCTACACGGTGCGCACAGCGGAAGGCGGCGCGAGCGAGCCGATCACGCTGTCCTATGTAGACCAGACGCGCGCCAGCGGCGAGGATCGCCTGGCCCTCGTATTCGACGCGTACGGAGACATCGCGGCGCGTTTTCCCGGCAGCTGCCCGCAGGCGCTGAGCGCTACGGTCATTGCAGGCGGCGGCACCTCGGACTGGCCGGATTTCTTTCGCCTCGACGACGAAATGCTGGCCGACCCCGATCTTACCGACCAGGTCCGGAACGGCATGGGTTTTCTGGGCGGCGCCATCCGGTGGGAGCGTCCGTGGCCGGGCCTGGTCGTGCTGCTGGGCGGGAGAAGAGCGCAATGCCTCGCCCGAAGAAGGTAGCGCGCGGCGCCTTTTGGCTACCTGCCTTTTTTCGTTTTGATCTCGATCACCCCGTTCGCTCCGCGCGATCCGTAGATGGCAGTGGACGCCGCATCCTTGAGCACATTGATTGACTGAATGTCGCGCGCATTGATGTGCGACGAGAACGGATCGACGGCAAGCGGAATGCCGTCCAGCACAATGAGGGGTTCGTTGTTGCCCTGAATCGAGTTCACGCCTCGAATCGTGATGCGCCCGCCAACCACATGTACGCCCGCCACGCGCCCCTGGATCAACTCGGCGATGGTCGCCGTCGGATTCTGCTCCAGCAGTTCGGAAACGTCCAGCGTAGCCACGGCCCCGGTAGACGCTTCTGTTTCGGAATCGCCGAGCGCTCCGCCGCCTTGCGCGCTTCCAGAACCCGCGCATCCGCCCAGAATCAGCGCGCCCGCCGCAAGCAGCGCGTACGCTGCGTTGGTGCCCTTTGTACCCTGTGCCATAATCTTGCCTCCTCTATGATGCAAAGCCCTTGCCATACGGTACCAGTGAGACGTTGCAAAACGCATAAGGTTTGTCTAAAAATAATCAAGCGCCTGGGACGCGCCTTCCAAAGAAGCATTCTACGCCCGAAAATTCAAGATGGACCGCGGGGCTTGTGGCGCGGATTTGAACGAAACATAGGGCCCGGGCTCGCCTGCTCCCTCGTAGCCTGCCACACGTTTATGGTTCGTGCAAATCCGCGCCACAAGGCCCAAAAAAAGACTCGCCTTAATTATTTAACCTCGAAATCTTGATGCCTTATTATTTTAACCGACCCTTCTGAAGAGGCATTCTCCGCCCGAAAATTCAGTGTAGACAAAGGGCCTTGTGGCGCGGATTTGAACGAAACATAGGGCCCGGGCTCGCCTGCTCCCTCGTAGCCTGCCGCACGTTTATGGTTCGTGCAAATCCGCGCCACAAGGCCCAAAAAATGCGAAAGCCCACCCGGAACCATGTCCAGGCGGGCTTTGCATAGCGATTCTTTTTGCCGTCGCAGCGATCAGTACCCCGGATTCTGCGTCAGATTCGGGTTCGCGTCGAGCTGGGTCTGCGGAATCGGGAAAAGCACAAGGTGCCCTTCAAGCCGCTCCTTGAAATCCCAGGGAGACGTGAACTCGCCCGCGCGGATCAAGTCTTGCCTGCGGCGCGCTTCGTACGTCAGCTCGAAAAGCCGTTCGTTCATGATCCGGTCGCGCATGGCCTCCTTGGTCGAGAAATCGCTCAGCGCAATGGGCTTGTCCGGGTCGAAGGCGCGCGCGCGCACCAGGTTGATCAGATCGACGACTTCCTGACTCGGGCCGTTCATTTCGTTCAGCGCCTCGGCCTTGATCAGATACATTTCGGACAAACGCCACCAGGCATAGTCGTTCGACATATCGCCGCCGGCATTGTCCACGTCAAAGGGGAATTTCAGAATGCGAATGCCCTCGCCTTCCGTAGCGTCTTCCACGTTGTTGATTTCCGGCGTGAAAATGAGCGGGTTGTCCTGCCGGTCGTTCACCTCTTCGCCCGTCTCGTAATTCACGGCCCGACCGATCAGGAAAATATCCTTTCGCGCATCGGCGTCGTCGAACGCATTATACACATGGGCAAGCGTCGAAAAGCCGTTCCAGGGGCTGGGCGTACCCTGATTGTAATGCAAGGCGCGCATGGGGAAGGTCATGCCCAGGCCCGGCTGGTTCAGATGCTGCACTTCCATCACGAATTCGGAGGAATTTGCGTTTTCTACCGCAAAATTCCCATGGAAATCGGTAAGCAAGCTGTACAGACCCGAGTTGATCACCGCGTCCGCCGCATTGATCGCATTCTGGCAATCGGCCTGGCTGCACGGGTTCGGACCAGACGCGTTGATATCGGAACTGGTTTTGGTGAACACGTTGCCGTTCAGGTACAACGTCGCCAGCATGGCGTTGGCAGCGCCTTTCGTAATGCGTCCCCGATTCGAGCCGCTCCACTGGGCGGGCAAATCCCCTACGGCCGACGACAATTCGCTTACCACGAAAGCGTACACTTCGGCGCGGGACTGGGTGGGGGGCGGATTGTCCGCGTCGATCACGAATTCGTCGTCGCCCACGATGGGCACATTGCCGAACAGGTCCAGAAGCAGGAAGTAATAAAAAGCCCGGAGGGAACGAATTTCGGCGTTAAGCGCGGCGTCCGTATTGCCGGCTTCTTCCAGAATCTGGAGCAAGCCGTTCGCCCGGGCAATCCCCGTGTACGATTCGATCCATGCGCCGTTCAGGTCGGAAAGGCCGGGATCCCAGGTATGCCGGTGGATCGACAGCCAGCGTCCGCCGTCGAACCAGTCAGAGCCGCGGGTGGGCACCAGCGTTTCGTCGGAGCTGACCTGGCTCAGGTTATGATAATTCCAAAGCAAGGCCCGGAACAGGGAGTACACCGGGGCAAGCGCCGAAATGATCTGCTCGTCCGTCTCGTAGAACTGATCCGGCGTAACGATGCCGAACGTATCCTCGCCGAGGTCCGTGCAGCCGTGCAGCACGAGGGATGAGGGAAGGAGGAGCGTGAGCACCAGAATTCCCGTAAGCAGTCGCGGTCTGCGGGACATGAAATCTTTCATCGGTATTCGGTGGCTATGCGAGATAAAAAAATGGGGTGTGGATGCGATCAGGCGGGATTGCCGTCTCCGTTACGCTCGAAAACCTGTTTAGAATCCGAGGGCGACGCCCAGGGTAAAGGTGCGGGAGCGCGGGTAGTTCGTGTAATCGATGCCGATGGTGGCCAGTCCGGCATTCGTATTCACCTCTGGATCGTACCCCTCGTACTCGGTGATGGTCAGCAGGTTGTTCGCCGAGAAATAAATCCGGGCGCTGGTCAACTGGCTCAGGACCTGCGACGGGTTGATCGTGTAGCCTATCGTCACGTTGTCGAGGCGAATGAACGAACCGTCCTCGATCCAGCGCGAGGAATACTTGGCGGCTTCGGTGGTGCCGTCGGGCGCGTCGAGCGCCGCCGCAAGGAAGTTTTGTCCCTGCGTCACCGCGCTCTTCGTTTCGTAGACCAGCCTTGTGTTGTTGAAGATGTCTACGCCCTGAACGCCCCGGACGAAGAGGCTGAAGTCCCAGGATTTCCAATCCACGTTGGCGCGGAAGCCGTACGTGAAATCGGGCTGCGCGTTGCCGAGGATCATGCGGTCGTCGCCGGTCGGCTCGACCATGCCGTCTCCGTCGATGTCCTGAAATTGCTGTACGCCGTTCTCGACGCCGGTGAATACCGGGCCGTAAAACGTGCCAAGCGGCTCGCCGGGAAGGATCAACTGCGCGAAGGCGTCGGATTGTCCGCGCCCGCTAATCGCGCCCGTGATGATCTGGTCCCGACTGCCGAGGCTTACGACTTCGTTCTGGTTGGCGTTGAATACGCCGCCGAACGTTACGTTCAGGTCGTTGCCCTGAATGGCGGCGTAATCCAGCGAAAACTCGATGCCCTGATTCTGCGTCTCGCCCACATTTTCGATGCGGGTGGGCACCGGCGCGGGTTGCGGCACGGGAATTTCCAGCAACAACTTGTCGGTGTTCTTGACATAGTACTCGATCGAACCCGAGAACTTGCCCGACATCAGGCTATAATCCAGGCCCACGTTGATGGAAGAAGTTTCTTCCCATTGCAAGTCCGGATTGGCGAAGTTGATGGGCGCGACGCCCGTAATGGGCACCCCGCCGAGCACGGCCCGATTGCCCGGATCCGCGCCCAACTGCGCAAGCGACAGGTAATTGGCGATTTCCTGGCTTCCCACGACGCCCCAACCGGCCTTGAGCCGCAAATCGTCGAACAGGTCGTTGCCCGCCAGGAAGGATTCCTCGCTGATGCGCCAGGCGCCCGAAACAGCGGGGAACATGGCCCACTTGTTGCCGTCGCCGAACCGGGAAGAACCGTCGCGTCGCAACACGCCGGTAAGGTAATAGCGCTGACGATAATTGTAGTTGACGCGACCGAAGAAGGAGATCAGGCGGCTGGTTTCCTTCTGGGACGTCGGCGGAATCAGTTCGGCGCCCGCCTCCAGCGAGTTGTAACTCAGGGCGTCGGTTACGTAATCCCGCGTTTCCGCGCGGAATTCCTCGAACAGAAATTCGTTGTACTCGTACCCCGCAAGGATATCCACGGTATGGTCGTCGGCGAGGATATCGTTGTAGGTGAGATAACTCTGGAACGTTTGCGAAGTGCGCTCGCGGTTCGCCTGAATGGCGCGTCCGCCGAACTCGGCCCCGACCGGGCTGCTCCTCGGCAAGAAGGTGCGGCGCGTGGCCTGCGAACGGTCCGCGCCGTAATTCATGCGCAGCGTAAGGCCCTCGATCAGGTCGATATCCGCCGACAGGTTGCCCAGCGAACGGGTCATCTTCGAGAAATCTTCCACCTGATTGGCCAGCGCGACCGGGTTGCGCACGGACTGCCGGCCGGCGCCGGTTTCGTACCAGGATCCGTCCGAGTTGGTAATCGGAAACGTGGGGTTGTACGCGAATACGTTCGTGAACAGCGCCCCCTCGAACCCGCCGGTTTCGTTGTACTGCACGAAATCGTCCTGATTGAACGAACTCGTGAGGTTGATGCCAAGGCGAACGCGGTCGTTGAGAATGCCCGTGTCGGCATTGAGGCGGGCCGTCAAGCGCTCCAGCCCGGAACTGATCACGGCGCCCTCCTGATTCAGGTAATTGAACGAAGCGCGGTAATTCGTATTGCTCGCCCCGCCTGCGAAAGACAGGTTGTGCGAATGCGAGATGCCTGTCTGCGTAACCTCGTCCTCCCAATTGGTGTCGCTATTGCCCAGGGCGTCCAGGTTGTTCTGGCCAAGTACGCCGGCGCTGACCTGCGACTCTACGAAAGAGCGGTACTCGGCGCCCGAAAGCAGGTCCAGCGCGCGGGCGGACCGGGAAGCGGAAACGTACCCTTCGTAGTTCACGGAAAGCCGTTCGGAAGAACCGCCCTTCGTCGTGATCAGCACCACCCCGTTCGCGCCCCGCGAACCGTAAATCGCCGTGGCCGAGGCGTCCTTCAGGACGGTGATGTTTTCGATATCGCCGGGATTGAGCATGCCCAGCGGGTTACGTCCCGGCGCCGCCGCGCCGCCCACGCCCACGCCGCCCGGCGTAATGGCGCTATTGTCGATGGGCACCCCGTCGATCACGTACAGCGGTTCGTTCGACGCGCTGATCGACGTGCCGCCGCGAATGCGAATATTGAATCCCGCGCCCGGCTCGCCGTTGTTCTGCGTAACGTTCACGCCCGCCACGCGACCGCGAATAAGCTGGTCGGGGGACGTAACCAGTCCCTTGCGGGCGTTCGTCACGTCGATGGTAGCCACCGACCCCGTTACGTCCTCCTTGCTCTGCGTGCCGTAGCCCACCACGACGATTTCCTCCAGCAGGATTTCGTCCAGTTGCAATTCCACATCGATGGTTGTGGCGTCGCCGACCGGAATGGATTGGGACAAATAGCCGACGAAGGAGAATACCAGCACGTCGCCCGAAGCGGCTTCAAGGCTGTACGAGCCGTCGAGCCCCGATGTGGTGCCCGTCGTGGTTCCTTCGATCACGATGTTTACGCCCGGCAGGGCGATGTCCGTCCCCGCTTCCGTAACGAAGCCAGAGACGGTGACCTGCGAAAAAGCGATGTTCGCTCCAAGGAGCGCCAGCAAAATCGGGAGCGGTAGTTTCCTGAGCATGTTTCTACGCGAACCGTTTGAGAGAAAAACAGGGTGCATATCCCAACTAATATACGCATGGATTTGTTTACCCACCCCCCAATTTTTTTCTGTTTTTTCGTTATTTTTTCGATACTTCTTCGCAATTCACAATTTTTTCGCTTTTTCTTCATCCATTGTTCGCTGGGAGTCCGCATGAAGCCGCTCTTCGAGCGCTTCCAGTTCCGCCGTGCCGACGCCCAGTTTCACCTCCAGTTCCTCCAGAGAAAGGCCTTTCGTCTCCGGCATGACCTTCACGGCGAAGAACAACTGAAGGACCATCATGGCGCTGAAAAACGCGAAGGCGAAGCCGCCGGAGGCCTCGGCCACCACGGGAAACGTCCAGGAAACGGCGGCGGCCATGAACCAGTGTGTGAACGAACCAAGCGATTGCCCCTTGGACCGCACCCGGTTCGGGAAAATCTCCGAAAGAAACACCCAGATCACCGCGCCCTGGGACAGGGCGAAGAAGGCGATAAATCCGAGCAGGCCGATCAGGATGGGCGTTCCCATGCCGTCGCCGCCGACGAAAAAGGCCCAGGCTACCAGCGCAAGGCAAGCCGCCGTGCCTGCGGAACCAACGATCATCAGGGGACGGCGTCCGAACCGGTCGATAATAAAGAACGCCGAAATCGTGAAAAGCAGGTTCGTGCCGCCCACCGCCACCGATTGCAGGAGCGCGTCGTCGGCCCCGGCGCCCGCCATGCCGAAAATGCGCGGCGCGTAGTACATCAACGCGTTGATGCCGGAAAGCTGATTGAACATGGCAAGCGCCCACGCCAGCAAAATCGGGCGGGAATAGCGCTTCTGGAAGAGTTTGTTGCCCGCCTGCCCGGCTTCCGTCTTCAGCGAAACCACGATTTCTTGCAGTTCGCGGTCTATCTCGACCTCTCCGAGGCGACCAAGGACGGCGCGGGCCTCCTCGGAACGCCCCCGCTTCACCAGCCAGCGCGGGCTTTGCGGGATGAAAAAGAGCAAGGCGAAGAACAGGGCGGCCGGGACCGCCTCCACGGCGAACATCCACCGCCAGGCGGTTCCGTCCGCAATAATCTGGGCCACTACGTAATTGGAGAAAAAGGCGAGCAGAATGCCTGTAACGACATTGAGCTGGCTCACAGCCACAAGCCGCCCGCGCAACCGGGCCGGGGCGATTTCCGCAATGTACATGGGCGCCACGACGGACGAACCGCCTACGGCGATCCCGCCCAGGAAACGGTACAGCAAGAACGCAACCCAATGCTCGGCCATGGCGCTCCCCAAGGCGGAAACGAAGTAAAAAACGGCCAGCGCAATCAGGACGCGGTTCCGCCCGTAGCGGTCGGCGGGAATGCCCGCGCCGAACGCGCCGACGATGGTGCCGATGAGCGCGGAGGCCACCGTGAAGCCCAGCCAGAACTCGTCGAGCGCGAACACCGATTCGAGGGCTTCGGTCGTGCCGGAGATCACGGCCGTATCGAAGCCGAAAAGAAGGCCGCCAAGGGCAGCGACGACGGTGCTGAAGAAAACGGTGCGGCGATCCTGCATGGCGCGAAGTACTCTTTAATGTCGTGATAAATTTGCGTAGGGAAAAACGAGGCGGGCGTATCGGGGAAAACCCCTCGCTACCGGAAAAAGGGGCGGCTACCAGACGGACGCCAGCGTCCACATGTCGAGCGAGGCGAGGCGGGCGGCGCCGCCTTTCGCATAGACGCTGACCCCGTCGCTATCCGGCGAAGGGAATATCTGGCTGCTGAACGCGACCGCGCCATCGTCCGCAAACACCTCCACGGACGACCAGTCCACGAACACGTGCAATTTCACGCGCCCGTCCGCCGCGTCCAGCGAGGCCTCGAAAAGGTCCGCGAACGCCGGATGAAAATCCTTTTCGCCCGACCCGTAGCGGTTTACGAACGCCTTCTTGCGGAGCGCGTCGTATCCGATGACGGTTTCCTCCCCCTCGCCCTGCCGCACTTTCAGGCCGACTTCCAAGGCGTCGCCAATCTCCAGTTCGACCACAAGCTCCATCGCTGCGCCAGAGATCCCTTCGGCGGTGAGGTCCTGTTCTCCTTCCGCAATGGGGCGCGAGCCAAGGCGGCGGTGCGTTTCGCGCAGCGTTTGCAATTCATCCACAGGCCGCTGCACGAGCCGTATGTCGCCCAGCGCGTCGGCGCGCAACGACAACGAACGCGGCAAACTCTGCGCGCTGCGCCAGGGGTCCGTGGGAATATCGCCCGCGTACGTCCAATTGTTCAGCCAGCCCACCCACAGGCGGCGACCGTCTTCGGGCGGCACGTCGGACCAGGAAATGGCGGCGTAGAAATCCTTCCCGTAATCCACCCAGCGGGTATCCTCGTGCTCGGCCTTGAAGGCGGTCCCGTCGAAATGGCCCACGAAATACTGGCCGCCGGACCCGCCCGCCACGGCGGCCCCGCCATTGTCCACGTCCAGCACCCAGCGCGTCTCGCCAGGCCGATTCTCGACAGGCAGTTCGAAGAGGTCGGGACATTCCCAAATGCCGGTCACGTTGCCCGCCGGGCCGAACGCGCTCAGAAAGGTCCAGGATTTCAGGTCTTTCGAGGAATACAGGTGTACTTTCCGGTCCACGGACAACGCCACGACCATGACCCATTTCTCCTCGGGCGCGTACCAGAACACTTTGGGGTCCCGAAAATCCGCCATGCCTTCGTCCAGGACCGGATTGCCCTCGTACGGAGTCCAGGTGCGGCCCCGGTCGACGCTCCAGGCAATGTATTGCGCTTGCAGCCGCCGCTCCCGGTAATGTCCCGTGTAAATGGCGACAAGCGGCGGATTGTCCTCTGCGCCGAACCCGCTCGTATTGTTCCAGTCCACCACGGCGCTGCCGGAAAACGCCATGACGCTGTCCGTTTCGGGAATGGCGACGGGCAAATGCTCCCAGCGGAGCATATCGGGGCTTACGGCGTGGCCCCAGCTCATATGCCCCCAGCGCGTCCCGAACGGATTGTACTGATAGAACAAGTGATACTCGCCGTCGAACCAGACCAGTCCGTTCGGGTCGTTCATCCAGTTGACGGCGGGGGTAAAGTGGTATTGCGGACGGTACCGCTCCGCGTAGGACGGCTCGGGTTGCGCGGCGGCGGGCGCGGCGGACAGGAAAGCGAGGGCAAGAAGGACCGGCGCCGTCCACGCGGCGGCGCGCAAACGCAGGGACGCGAAACGCATGATGTAGTGTGGCATGGTCAAAAAGGAGGTTTGCGGCGCATGAAACATACGCGGATATTTGAAGAAATGCGAAAAGCGACCCTGCATCCCCTCTGTTCCGCAAAGGGATCAAGGCCCCGACCCCTTCGTATTATATTGGTTATACGCTAATTACGCTCTGGAAAAACCCCGGCGGCGGCTTCGGTCTCGCATCCCTGCGCAATCCGTTCCGCATTCCGCAGCCCGCGCGCTTCGTTCCCCCGAATTCAATGCTGCATAGATATGTAAGGCGAATGCTCCTGCTTGCCGTGCTTGCGGGCGGCGCAAGCGGCTGCGACGTGAACGAACCGCCTCCCCCGGTCAACATTCTGGTGCCCCGCGAGGTCGCCGACAACGCCTACGCAACGACCGACAGCGGCCTGAAGTATTACGACTTCGCGGTCGGCGACGGCGAGCAGGCCGACTCCACGGATCGCGTTACGGTCCATTACGCCGGATGGCTCGAAAACGAAAACCTCGTGGGGAGTTCGTACGCCCTGGGCGAGCCGCTGACCATAAGCCTGGCTTCGGACGCCGTGATCGACGGCTGGGTCGAGGGGATTCCGGGCATGCGCGAAGGGGGCGAACGCCAATTGGTCATTCCCCCGGAACTCGCCTATGGCGAAGCGGGATTCCAGCAAGCAGGCATTCCCCCGAACGCTACGCTCATCTACGAAATCGAACTCCTGGATACGGAAAACGAGGGCGACGATAGCGACGACGATGACGATAGCGACGACGATGACGACGACGAATAACCGCAAGGACTCATTGCATTCCCTCTTGCCCGCCAACGCATTCACCCGCCATCTTCCCGCATGATCGAAACAAGCGTTATCGGCAGTTACGCCTGGCCGTCCTGGTTTTTCACCAGCATAGAGGCCATGAAACGGAACGAATACGGCATCCGGGATATCGAAGAAACGCTGAACGACGCCGTGGACCTGGCCATCCGGGACCAGGAAGACGCGGGCGTAGACGTAATCTCCGATGGAGAAATGCGGCGGATCGGGTTCTTCACCGCCGGTTTCTACGGACGGCTGACGGGGCTTGGCAATATGGAACCCAGTCCCCGGCGCATTGGCCCGGCGGGACACGATCAGCGGGAACGATACGAAGCGCTGGAGCCAATCGCTGCGCCGGAGGGCCTCGGCCTCGTCGCCGAATACCGGTATGCCCGAAAACGCGCGCAACGGCGGATAAAGGTGCCCTGTCCCGGCCCGTACACGCTGGCCGGACGCATCAAAACACCCGGAAAACACTACCGGGACCGCATGGAAGTAGCCCATGCCTTTTCCGACCTTATTCGGACCGAGCTGCAACAACTGGTCCGGGAAGGCGCGGATTTCATTCAACTGGACGAGCCTTCGTACGCAGTCCACCCGGACGCCCCCTCGGAATTCGTCAAACTCTTCAACCGCACCGTGGACGGCGTCGACGCCCGCATAAGCATTCACCTGTGCTTCGGGAATTTCACGGGACGGCCTGTGGCGCACCGCACCTATGCGCCGCTCTTTCCGCATATTCTGGATACGCGCGCGGACGAATTCGCCATGGAATTCGCCAACCGCGAACTGGCCGAAATCGAACTGACGGCGCGCCTTGCGGAAGCGGGGAAAGACGTGGCGGCGGGCCTTGTGGACGTGAAAAACTACTTCGTGGAATCGCCGGACCTGGTGGCGCAGCGCATCCGGGCGCTCCTGGCGTACGTGCCGCCCGAACGCCTTTCCGTTACGCCGGACTGCGGATTCAGCCAGACGGCCCGCTGGGCGGCCCGCGCCAAACTGCGCGCCATGACGGAAGGCGCGCGCATCGCGCGGGCGGAACTGGCGTAAGGCAACGGTGCGTTACGACGGCAAGTCGCAGCTCCATCGCCCGCCGGCGACGAGCCGAACCGCGCGAACGCCCAGGCGCGCCGCCTCTTCGAAAAACGGTTCGGGCGAAGCCGTATTGAATGCGAACATCTCGTAGTGGCAAGGAATCGCCGCGCGCGCGCCGATATCGCGGGCCAGGCGGGCCGCTTCCTCGCCGGTCAGGTTGCCGGGTACGCCGCGCGCCGGGTCCCGCCCGTTCACGGGCAACATGCATACGTCGATCCCGAACGGGCGCAAGAGCTCGGCCATGCCTTCGTACCGGATCGTATCACCGCTGTGATACGCCGTCCACGGACCGAATCGCACCACATAGCCGAGGTGCGCGTGCCGCCCGGCCTCGTCCGTTTCGAGGGTCTCGTGCGCGGCGGGCACGGCGGCGAACCGAAACGGCCCGACGACGCGTTCCGCGCCGACCGTCATGCCGACAGGCCATGCCGGATCGCACTGCAAACGCTTCGCCACGAAATCCCGGTTCGCTTCCGGGACAACCAGTTGCAGCCCCTCGTTCGCCTGCATCAACGGCCGCAGGGTCTCGGCGTCCAGATGGTCCGTATGGTTGTGCGTGGAGGTCGCTACATCGATGTCGCCGAGGCGTTCCGGGGCGACGACGCGCTCCGTGAGCCGTACGTGGGGTTTGGCCGTGCCGGCGTATTTACGGGTCAGCGCGTCCGACAGATACGGATCGAACAGCAGGCGCGCGGTACGCCATTGCAGCAAAAAACCGCTCTGCCCCAGCCACCAGATATGGAAAGGTTCGGGCCGGTCCTGCGCGGCGCGCACGTCCGCAAGAAATTCGTCGCCGGAGCGTTCGGGCTGGATCATAAGGAGGTGGCGCGGTGAATATTATGTGACGAAACCCCTCGCCGCACGGCACAGCGCCTTGCCTGCGTCTGGAATCGAGCCAGCGGCTCCGCTGGGCTAAACGGTCTCGAATTCGAGCGACGAAAGGTCCAGTTCGCTGGAGCGTTGCGAAAGATCCAGGATTTCCACGCCCACCACCTCGTTCGATTCATTGTAATCAAGCACCACGCCGGGCGAAACTTCCTCGGATTCGATGATCGTCGAGGCATCCAGACGCAGATACAGCGCATCGGCCTCTTTATCGACATGCAGTTTCATAGTTTTTTTCTCATTTTACGATCAAAAAACACGCTCACCACCCTCCAGGGGGCGGAATACGTATTCACAGCTACACGCAACACGCGGTTGTCCTGTTCCTGAATGCGGCTAAAAAAACGTTCTATCCGGGGATCGTTCGGATCAGGCGTACGCAAGGCCGGGCTGGCGATTGCCCGTACAACCCACTCCACAGGTATCTTGCGCTCCGACATTACCTGTATGGCATGCCTGGTATATTCCAACTGAGGAAAATCGGGCTGGATCATAAGGATGTGGCGCGGTGGAAATAACGTGACAGAGGATTTATCCGGGGATCGTTCTTGATGGCCACGGACGCAATCAGTATACTGCATTACTGCATGGACCGTCGGGGGCAGGCGCGCCACCGCGGGCAAGACGACGCGAGAATATACGTTCGGAGAGGATTACGGAATGGATAGCCACGCGAAAATGAACTATCCGGGACCATTGTTCCGGGAAATCGACGACCCTGCGCAACAAACCGGGGGCGCAAGGACAACGCTGCCCGTTTCCCCCGTTCGGAAAAGACCGGAGCGCGCCCCCCGTAACGGGGAAACCGCTGTTGCGCCACCCATGATTTTCCCGGAATCGTCCATCCCGGCGGTCAACGTAGCGCAGGTTCCGCAACGGAGCCCGCTGCGATATCCCGGCGGCAAAACGTGGCTTATCCCTCATATTCGGGCATGGCTTGGGGGTTCACCCTCCCCCAGACTCCTTATTGAACCCTTTGCGGGAGGCGGCGTCGTTTCCCTCACCGCCGTTATGGAAAGCCTGGTCAAGCGATGCATAATGATCGAGCTGGACAGAGACGTAGCGGCCTTCTGGCATGCCGCCTTGCACGAAGGAAAAGGATTAACGGAGCGCGTACAAACATTCGCTCCCACCCGATCCAATGTAGAGGCCCTGGCCAACACGGCGCCCCGGAACCTTATCGAACACGGGTTTCGTACGCTTGTACTGAATCGCACCCGGCGAGGCGGCATTCTTGCTCCGGGGGCGTCTCTCTCCAGAAAGGGCGAAAATGGACAAGGCATCTCATCCAGGTGGTATCCCGACACCCTCGTCAAGCGCCTTGATGCAATCGGACGCCATGCGGACCGGATCACTTTTTGCGAAACGGATGGTATGCAATTTCTCGAAGATTTCGCCTGCGACCTAAAGCAAGATGTCGTGGTTTTCGTCGATCCCCCATATACTGCGGGGGGCAAGCGCGCCGGTTCCCGGCTCTATGCGCACAACAGGATCGATCATGAACGGCTATTCGCCATATTGGCCGAATCCAGAGCGAATTTTCTAATGACGTACGATTGCGCCCCGGAAATCATATCGCTCATACGTCTGCACGGATTTTCTGCGGTGCGGGTGCTCATGAAAAACAGCCATCACACCCATCTCCCGGAACTGGTCATCACTCCAAAACCCGTTTTTCATAACCCGTCATGAATGCGCCGCGCTATGGAATCGCTGAGTGGTACGGATATTCCTTCCTGAATCTATCGCCCTCCTCAAGAAATCGCTTGGCCGGGATAGCGCTGAGCAATCGCCCGGACAAACGACCGTGCTGTCCATTTCAGGAAGGAACGCCGCCTTGCAGCAAAAAGGGCGGAATATGCTCGCTGAATAGTTACGCGCCCGGCGAAGGCGGCATGATCGCGCGCCCTCCGCAGGGAAGGCCTGTTATCGTATGTCCAAAAAGGTTCAATGAAAACCATGTCATTGTACGGTGGCTTGCGAATATCGTGGGCTTTCCACAGGATGATGTCATGCTTGCAAAAGAAGTCCCCTTTATGCAGGGCACGGAAACGGGAAGGCCAGCGGGAAAAATCGATCTTGTAATTGCCCGTGGAAGCAACGAGCGATGGGCCTGGTATGGCTTGGAAATTCAGGCCGTGTATTTTTCCGGGCCCGGGATGCAAGCCGAATTTTCGGAACTGGCAAGGAGCATGCAGCCAACGCCGCCATTTCCATCTGAGACACGCCGCCCGGACTGGCGCTCGTCCAGTGCGAAAAGACTTATGCCGCAATTGCAAATCAAGGTGCCCACGCTACGCCGATGGGGATCGAAAATGGCCGTAGCAGTTGATCGTCCCTTTTTTGAAGCCATTGGAGGACCATCTTCAAATCCCAGCCATGACCTTGGGGATGGAGACATTATATGGCTTGTTCCAGAAATGGAACAGCGGGATAACGGGACATATCGCTTGACGCGCGGACATTGGGAAGTACTTACCCTGGAAGATTCCCACAAGAAACTCCTTGCCGCCCACACCGTACGCCGAGACGATTTCGAAACCACCTTGCGCAACAAACTGGAACCTCTTCGGTAAGCGACATGCGACGATCCGCCCGCTTTCTTATGCTTTTTTCCCTGCTCATGGCCTCCTGCGCCGACCCGGCGGACGAAACGGAAGCAGAAGTGCCTGCGCCCGGCGTGCAGGTCGCCCCCTTCGGCGAAGCAGACGGCGTCTCCGTAGAACTTTTCACGCTGACGAACGGGCGCGGCATGGAAATCCGCCTCACGAATTACGGAGGCGTCGTTACGCACCTGTTCGCGCCGGACGCCAAGGGCAGGGTGGCAGACGTTGCGCTGGGATACGACACGCTCGCAGAATATCTGGAATCGTCCCCCTATTTCGGCTCCCTCGTCGGACGATACGGAAACCGGATCGGCGGGGCCTCCTTTTCGCTGGACGGAGAAACTTTCGCGCTCGCCGCCAACAACGGCCCCAACCATTTGCACGGCGGCGAACAAGGGTTCGACAAGGTGGTGTGGGCGGCGGAGCCGTTCGAAGAAGCCGGACGACGCGGCGTGCGGCTTGCCTACGTCAGCCCGGACGGCGAGGAGGGCTATCCGGGTACGCTCGACGTGGAGGTAACCTATGCGCTGACGGACGAAAACGCCTTTGAAATCGACTACCGGGCGACGACCGACAAGGCAACCCCCGTCAACCTGACGCAACATACCTATTTTAACCTGGCAGGCGCAGGCAAGGGAGATATTCTTGGCCATGAACTTACGCTCCATGCGGACCGGTTCACGCCCGTGGACGAAGGCCTGATCCCCACCGGCGCGCTGCAGCCGGTCGCGGGAACGCCCTTCGATTTCACAGAACCGACGGCCATAGGCGCCCGCATCGACGCAGACGATACGCAAATCGCGCGCGGAGGAGGCTACGACCACAACTTCGCGCTGAACGGAGAGGCGGGCATCCTGAAACACGCCGCCCGGGTAACGGACCCCGTAAGCGGGCGCGTCATGGACGTGCACACAACCGAACCCGGCGTGCAGTTCTACACAGGAAATTTTCTGGACGGATCCCTTTCCGGCAAAGGCGTATCCTACGGAAAGCGAAGCGGCTTCTGCCTCGAAACGCAACATTTTCCCGACTCGCCGAACCAGGACGCCTTCCCCTCCACCATTCTGCGGCCCGGGGAAACGTATGCTTCGCGCACCATCTACTCCTTCGACGCCTTGCCATGACGGAACAAGTTCTGGAGCAAGCCACGCTCGGCGGCGGCTGCTTCTGGTGTCTCGAAGCCGTATTCGAACCGCTTCGGGGGGTTCGCAACATCGTTCCCGGCTATGCGGGCGGCCATGTCCCCAATCCGACATACCGGCAGGTGTGCGCGGGACGCACGGGCCATGCCGAAGTGGTGCAAATAGATTTCGATCCGTCCGAAATATCCTACCGGGACCTGCTCGACGTGTTTTTCGCAATGCACGACCCGACGACGCAGGACCGGCAAGGCGGAGACGTCGGACCGCAATACCGCTCCATTGTCCTGTGTCATAACGAACCCCAGGTTGCCGCGGCGAAAAGGGCGCGGCGCGAGATCGACGAAAAAGGGATTTGGCCGAGCCCTGTCGTAACCGAAATCGAGCCGCTGGACGTCTTCTACCTTGCGGAAAAGGAACACCATGCATACTACCGGGACCATGCCCGGCAGCCTTATTGCCGCATCGTTATCGCCCCAAAAGTCGCCAAACTGCGGAAGGAATACGCCGACCGCCTGCAATGAACGCCGCCGCAAGCCCGGACGCTGCATTGCGCCGACCAGGCGATTACCCCGCCTGCGAAACCGGCAAGCCCAACTGACCGGCGGCGTCGCGAATAAGCGCCTGCGCGCGTTCCGGCGTTTCCGCCTCGGCGTAGACCCGCAACAAGGGCTCCGTGCCCGAAGGCCGGACCAGCAGCCAGCCCCCCTCGACGTAGTGCTTGAACCCGTCGAAAGGATCCACGCGAAGCACCGGCGCACCCGCGATCCGGACAGGACCGCGGCCCTCCCGAAGCCGTTGCAGGATGTCTTCCTTGACCGCGGCGGACGTACGAAAATCGATGCGGCGATAGGCTTGCGCGCCAAACTCCTCGTGCAATTCCGCAACGAGTTCCGACAGGTTTTTGCCTCGCTGCGCCATCATCTGCAGGACAAGCAAGCCAATGTACAGCCCGTCCCGGTCGGGAATATGTCCCTGCGCCGCAATGCCCCCGGATTCCTCGCCGCCAAGCAGCACGTCTCCCTGCACGATATGCCCGGCGATGTGCTTGAACCCGATCCGCGTCGTTTCCACGGGCAGCCCGTACGCCGCGCCCATGCGGTCGATGATCGACGTACTCGAAAAGGCCTTTACCACGCAACCCGACAGGCCAGCGTCCTTGTGCAGATACCGAAGCAGCAAGGCAAGCAACGTATGCGAATCCACGAACTGCCCTCGCTCGTCGAAGAGCGCCACCCGATCCGCATCGCCGTCGTGGGCAATGCCCGCTGCGCACCCTTCGACTGCGATGGCTTCGGCAAGGCCGCCAAGGTTGCGCTCGATCGGCTCGGGAGGCTGCCCCCCGAAACCGGGATTGCGTTCATGCCGCAACGCCGCCACCTGCCCGGCCCCCAGCAAGGCGGAGAAAACGCCCTGGCCCGCCCCGAACATGGCGTCGTGCGCCACGCGCAGGCCCGAAGCGCGAATCGCCTCGATATCCAGTCGCTCTCGCAAACACGCCAGATAGCCCGTCATAAGGTCCTGCTCCGCAACGGCCCCGCTTGCCCGCAGCCGATCCAGCGACCGCAGCGGCGGCAAGCCGTCGGCGGAGGCAGGAATGCGGGCTTCCACCTCGGCGACGCCGTCCGGCAGCAGCGGTCCCCCGAAATCCGCCTTCAACTTGAATCCGCTATATTCCGGCGGATTGTGGCTGGCCGTAATGACCACGCCCGCCGCGCACCCGAATTCCCGCGTAGCCCAGCTTACGGCGGGCGTGGGGACGAACGAATCCGGCAAAAGCGCCTTGACCCCCGCCGAAGCCAGCACCCGGGCCGTATATTCGGCGAAAGCGCGGCCCAGAAACCGCGTATCGTAGCCAACGACGACCTTCGGCGCAGAGGACTGCTCCAGGGCCCATGCCGCCGCGGCGTACGCCACCCGATGCAAATTGCGGAACGTAAAATCCTCGGCGATCACGGCGCGCCAGCCGTCGGTTCCAAAACGAATATTCGCCATTATGCCCCTCCCTTGCGGCTGGCTTTCAGTAAATCCCGGGCGCTTTGCAGCGCCGCGTCCGTAATTTCTTTGCCCGCCATCAACCCCGCAACCTGTTCCGCCCACTGCTCTTCGGCCAGGCGGCGGATGCGCGTGGCGACGCGCGCGCCCGACGCGTATTTCTCAACCACGAAATGCGTATCTCCTTGCGACGCAATCTGGGGAAGATGCGTGATGACGACAACCTGATGGCTGGCGGCCAGCGCGCGCAAGCTTTGCCCCACTTTGCCCGCCACCGCGCCCGAAATACCGGTGTCGATCTCGTCGAATACCAGCGCCGGAAACGCCTCGCTGCGCGCCAGCACCGTCTTCAGGGCCAGCATGATCCGGCTGATCTCTCCGCCGGACGCCACGCGAACCAGCGGACGCAACGCCTCGCCCCGGTTCGTGGAGATGTAGAACTCGGCGCGATCCATGCCCGACGCATGCGCCGCCGCCCGCCGATCCCCTGCGACAATCCATCCTTCCGGATGCTCGTCCACAGAGAACCGGACCTCGAACCGGCAATCGGCCATGCCCAGCTTGCCGCACTCCTCCTCCACGGCTTTCCGGATAGCGCGGGCCACCTCCTTGCGTTGCGCGCTCAGGCTTCCGGCAGCCTCGGACAACTGCTCCCGGGTCGCCGCCATCCGCTCCGCAAGGGACGCAAGCGCGGCGTCGAAACGCTCCGCCTCCTCCCGGGCCTCGCCGATCTTGCGGCGATGCGCCAGCGCGGCCTCCAGCGTACCGCCGTATTTCCGGGCCAGGCTTCGCAGATCGACCAGCCGCATTCTGATTTCTTCGAGCCGCTCGGGGTCGGAGGCGGCCCGTTCGCCGTACTGCTTCAAAAACGAGGCCGTCTCCGCCGTAACGATGCAGGCCGCCTCGATCTCGTCCAGCGTTTCTCCGAAAAGGGGATCGATTTCCGCCAGTTCGCGCAGTTCGTCGCGTACGGCGACCAACTGATCGTGGATGGCGCCCCCGCCTTCGTACAGGGCGGCGCCCAGCCGGACAGACGCCTCGTGCAAGCGTTCCGCATGCTCCAGTACGCGACGCTCCTTTTCGAGCGCTTCTTCTTCCCCTTCCCGGGGCGATACGCGATCGATCTCTTCGATCTGAAAGTCATGCAGCGCGCGCCGCTCCTCCATGTCCTGCTGCCGCGCCGCCAGCGCCTCCCGCTCTTTGCGCAGCGCCGAGAACGCCCGGTAATGCCCTGCGTACGCCTCGCGGGCCGCGCCAAGCCGCCCGAAATCGTCCAGGAGGCCCAGGTGCGTGGAAACGTTCAGCAGCGACTGATGCTCATGCTGCCCATGCAAGTCGATGAGACGGGAAGCCACAGCGCGCATCGCCGAGAGCGTGGCGGGCGTATCGTTGATAAAGCCGCGGCTGTGCGAAGGCGCGATTTCCCGCCGCAGAATCGTGAGCGGAGCCGGCTCCGCCGCGTACGCCCGCAGCAAGGACGCCATAGCCGGGTCGTCCCCCGAATCGAATATCCCCTCGATCACGGCTTTTGCAGCCCCGGACCGAATGACGGAAGACGAAGTCCGTACGCCCAGAATCGCCTGCAACGCGCCAATCAGAATGGATTTGCCCGCGCCCGTCTCGCCCGTAATAACCGTAAGCCCCGCATCGAACTCGACGCGGAGTTCCTCGATAAGGGCATAATCGCGGACGTAAAGCGACTTCAGCACGAGAACGCGAAAGGCTTAAGGATACTCTGATTAAGTCCACGAAGCTCAGAGGCTGCGAGGGGTGCGCTGGCAAGGAATGACGAAGCAATGTGGTAGGCCCCACATAATGAGGAATGACACAGCCAGCGTGCCCCTCGCAGCCTCCCGAAGGGCGCG
>JAJDWX010000046.1 GCA_022825385.1 Rhodothermales bacterium | reverse complement strand
CGCGTTCTCGCTCTCTCCCGGCCAAGCGCACGACGCGCCCGAAGGCCGCAAGCTCTTGAGCGCCATGAAAAGGCCAACGAACAAGCCTGCGCTACTGATGGATCGCGCGTACGAGGACGACAGTACGCGCCAGTTGGCGCTCGACCTCGGGTTCGTACCTGTCGTTCCTCCGAAGATCAATCGCCTCGCTCCTTGGGAGTACGACCGCGAGATGTACAAGCGGCGCAACGAGATCGAGCGCTTGTTCCGGTGCCTGAAGGGGTATCGGCGCATCTTCTCGCGCTTCGAAAAACTTGATGTCATCTTCCTCGTCTTCGTCGTCTTCGTGCTTATCGTCGATGCATTGCTTTAGTGTTAACAGACCCTAATCCCCCACCCCAACTGATCACGGGCGTACTCATGCGCAACGAACGAACTCAGCTTGGCTTGTTTCAGGGTGGAAAACTGCTTCTTTCCCCATTTTTCATCACCGGTGTACTCGCAACTGACACGGATTCCCCACTGCCGGTTCTTCTTCCGATAAAGGAGGATGTGGATCCCGTCGCGAGAGATGTAATGATTTCCCTTATCTGACTTTTTCCATGCAACTAGGCTGGGCCATCGTCGTCGCCGCTCAAACCGATTACGGGCTTCTCTCTCACGGTGCTTCGCCGCAGCTTTGTTGTTCTCCATCTTGCCAGCACAGACGCTCCCGGCACCTACGTTTTCCGGCCATTCTGGGTGCCTCATGAGGTGTTGGTATCGGATTCGCTTCCGTTCACACATCTCGCAGACCGCATGGTATTCTTCAAATGGAGTACCGTCGTCTGGAGCCAGGTCACGTATGCCACCACAAATCCATCCGTCTTTAGGTATCGTCGGGTTACCCCATTTCCCCGGGCCTGGCATGCTAAAGGCCTCTCATTCGCCGATACGAGCCGAAATCCTTCATTGACCTGCAACCATACCCGAACAGGCCCGAGCGGTGGCAGCTGGCCTCGACCTCTTTTGCACCGTGCGGCAGTAGCACTGCTTCGACACCATTCGTGGATACTTCGCCACTTCGGCATCCGTCGCAGAACCTAGGCCGGAACCCGGTCGAGAAGGTGGCGGGCGATGCATTCACGAGTGGCGATGGGTCAGAAAGGCGCATAATAAACCGGCGATGCCGACGATCAGTTCGGCTTCTTTGAGAGCGATGGATTGGTGCTCGCGGATGTGACGACCGCGGTCGGAAGCATAACCCCACAGTTTGTGGACAGCCTGATCGAGAGGTGCGGGCAGGTCGAGATTCGATACCAGCTTGCCAAGGGTTGGCCTAGGGTCATCGGCTACCTCGCGCGCCGTAGCTTCAAGTGCTGCCATGGCGTGCTGAACGGCACCGGTAATGTCCGCCCTCGGGCGACGGGAGATGTCCCCAAAAGCCTCTCGCATTTCGGTTGCCGCACGTAGAAATCCTGCCTCATCAAGGATGCGAGGAGTTTCCTGGGTAGCCTTGGCGTAGGCCTCAGAGCCTCTATGGGTGATCTGACCGTCACGGAGCTCCCAACCGATGCCATTCTCCACGAAGAAGTCGTTCAACCGCTGACTGAATTCGTGCGAAGCCGGACTTTGCACGAGGGGTGTCGTTCGAGCCAGCTTGGCATAGATGGCTTCGGCGATGTCGTAGACTCTGTACCACGGGGCATTGTCCATCAGATCGCATACCTCGTTCCAGATATTAGGCCTTTCGGTCCAGTTGTTCGAATCGGCTGGTACCAAGAGGATTTGGCAGATCACCTGACGAATAACTGACGGCTGCATACCCAGCTGGTCAGCGAGCATCAGAATGGCACCGCGAAGTTTGTCGGGGGCGTCTTCGCGGACGGTGATATCCGCAGGGGGTTGTCGGTATCCCTGCCGGGCCGAGAAACGTTCCATCGTGGATAGATACTTTGCTAACCGAGTCTTTGAGGAGCAGAAGCATCGCCCAGTCGGTGGGATGCTGTCAAGACATGCGATATGGATGGATTAGATATATTTATATTGGTGTCTATACACGGGTGCCTTAGCCTTTTGTTTCCCTCGGACGAGAGAGGACCCGGCATGAACGTGACAGAGCTCGAAACGGTGTGGCGGCTCAATAAATTGAGCACCGAGAGATCGAGAAACTGTATAAAAAGCGTACTGTACAAGCGTACAGATCATTTTTTATAAAATACTATACTACAGATATTTATATGAAATTTGCCCGATCTTGCGATAAAATCGGGTCACGGTCAGAGGCTGAGAATCGGATGCCGCTTGATCGTAGATAGCCCCGCCGGGAAACCATTTGGCCCCTGCGCGTTTCAATGCCATTCAGAAAGGGAATTCTCTTCTGTTTTCGGGACGTGGCGCAGTCCGGTAGCGCACTTGCATGGGGTGCAAGGGGTCGTGGGTTCAAATCCCGCCGTCCCGACACGACAAAACGGCGACAACGCGGTATGCAATACGTTTGCAGCGCATTGTCCGTACAATGTTGCGCAATAGACGGTCGTTTCGGAGGCCCGAGGCCGTCCCTTCGGGTAAATTCTGCCCGTTTCTACCCCAAAAATCGATACGAATAGCAACGACACATGTCTTTGACGAGAAAACTTCGGTACGGCATGGTAGGCGGCGGTCCCGGCGCCTTCATCGGGGAAGTCCATCGCAAGGCCGCCGCGCTGGACGGACTGATCACCCTTGCGGCGGGGGCCTTTTCTTCCAATCCCGCCAAATCGCAGCAGCAGGGCGAAGAATTGCACCTGGACCCCGCCCGCGTATACGATTCTTACGAAGAGATGGCGGAGCGGGAAGCGGCCTTGCCAGAGGACGAGCGGATCGACTTCGTTTCGGTCGTAACGCCGAATTTCATGCATTTTCCGGTGGCGAAGGCGTTTATCGAGCGCGGTTTTAATGTGGTGTGCGACAAGCCCATGACGACTACGCTGGACGAGGCGGAAGCCTTGTGCCGCCTCGTCGCCAGGCATGGCGTCGTGTTCGCCCTGACCCATAATTACACGGGCTATCCCATGGTCAAGCAGGCCCGCGCCATGGTCCAGAACGGCGATCTGGGCGAAATGCGCAAGGTGGTGGTCGAGTATCCGCAGGGCTGGCTGGCCACGAAACTGGAGGACAGCGGCAGCAAGCAGGCCGAATGGCGCACGAATCCCTCGAAAGCCGGGGTCTCTTCGGCGGTGGGGGATATCGGCTCGCACGCGGAAAACCTTGCCCGGTATATCACGGGCCTCGAAATCGAATCGCTTTGCGCGGACATCCACACGTTCGTGCCGGGGCGGGCGCTGGAGGACGACGCCAGCATGTTAATCCACTACAAGGGCGGCGCGCGCGGCCTATTGCATTGCTCCCAGATTTCCGTAGGCGAAGAGAACAACCTGAATATCCGCGTCTACGGCACGAAAGGGTCGCTGTGCTGGGCGCAAGAGAACCCGAATTACTTGCATTTTCGGTCCGGCGACGGGCCAGAGCGCGTCTACAAACGGGGGAATCCCTACCTGACGGAAGCCGCCCAGCGCCACTCCCGGCTTCCGTTCGGGCATCCCGAAGCGTTTCTGGAAGCGTTTGCGAATATCTATGTAAGCGCGGCGCACGCCGTCGAAGCAAGGCGAACCGGAGCCGAGCCGGACCGTTTGATGGACTTCCCTACGGTGCAAGACGGGGCCGTGGGCGTGCACTTCATCCATACGGCGATCCAAAGCGGCAAGCAGCGGGCCTGGGTGGACGCTTCGTACGAACCGCCGGGGTAGGGGGATGGCCAGCGGTTTCCAGCAAGTACTGGAGCATATTCGGTTCGAGGCGGATTCCGAAGCGCGCAAAGGGCGTTTGTTCGAGCGGCTTATGCAGGCGTATTTCCGGGAGGACCCGCTTTACAGGGATCGCTTTTCCGATGTCTGGTTGTGGCCCGACTGGGCCCGCCGCACGGGTTTTAGCGGCCTCGACACAGGGATTGACCTGGTAGCAGAAGAGCGTGGGGGGGGGGGTATTGCGCGATCCAGTGCAAGTGTTACGCGCCCGGCACGCGCATCTCGAAGGCGCATCTTGACTCCTTCATAAGCGCCTCGGCCCGCGACCCGTTCACGGCGCGGCTGATGGTGGATACAGGGGATGCGTGGGGGCCGAACGCGGCGCAGACGATCAAGGGGCTCAAGCCCGCCTGTTCCGTACTTCGCTTTGGGGACCTGGCGGAGCAGCCTATCGACTGGCCCGACCTGCTGCGGGACGGCCCCGAAACGCTTGCATACCGCCGGGAACCGTTTTCGCTCCGGCCCCATCAGCGGGCGGCGTTCGAAGACGTGCGGCGCGGCTTCAAGGAGCAGGACCGCGGCAAACTGATCATGGCCTGCGGCACCGGGAAGACGTTCACCGCCCTGCGCATTGCCGAAGAGACGGCAGGCGTTGGCGGGCGCGTATTGTATTTGGTGCCGTCCATTTCCCTTTTCCAGCAGTCCATGCGGGAATGGGCGGAGCAAAAAGGGGTTCCGCATCGCTATATCGGCATCTGTTCTGACACGCGCGCTGGCCGCAACGACGAGGACGCCTCGTTGCAGGAACTCGAAATTCCCGTCACGACGGATTCCGCCGCCATTTCCGAAGCGCTGCGGAATGCCTCCCGCGACGCGATGACGGTGGTTTTTTGCACCTATCACTCGCTTGCCCTCGTAGAGCGCGCGCAGGACGAGGGCGCCCCGCCGTTTGACCTCGTTCTTTGCGACGAAGCGCACCGCACGACGGGCATAGACGGCCCGGAGGATAAAACGTCCCCGTTTGTGCTGGTGCACGATGCGGAACGGATACGGGCAGCCAAACGGCTGTATATGACCGCTACGCCGCGCCTGTACACGGAAGGCGCCAAGTCCAAGGCGGCGCGCCACAATGTCGAAGTATTCTCGATGGACGATCCGGCGACCTATGGGCCGCAATTTCATCGTTTGCCTTTCTCGCGAGCCGTCGAGCAAGACCTGCTTTCGGACTACAAGGTGGTGGTATTCACTATTTCCGAGCAGCACCTGGACGCCATATTGCAAGGACATCTGGCGACGAGCGACAGCGAAATCAATCTCGACGACGTAGCCAAGATCGTTGGATGCTGGCAAGCGCTGCATAACCCCGAAAACACGCGCTTCGGCCATGAAAAACCTTTGCGCCTGAAGCGGGCGATCGCCTTTACGAACATCATCAAAGCGTCCAGACAGCTGGAGAAACATTGGGAAGGCATTGTTGAGGAGGCCATTTCGTTGTTGCCAGAAGGCGAGCAGGAGGGGGCTTTCCGTTGCGAAACGAAGCATGTGGACGGGAAGCATCACGCCCTGGACCGCAAGGCCCGGATCGAATGGCTGAAGGGCGAAACGCCGGGTGGATGCCGCATTCTCTCGAATGCGCGATGCTTGTCCGAGGGCATCGACGTGCCCGCGCTGGACGCCGTCCTGTTCATGAATCCGCGCAAGAGCCATGTGGACATCGTGCAGGCGGTGGGCCGGGCGATGCGAAAGGCAGAGGGCAAGGAATACGGCTACATTATTCTGCCGATTTTCATTCCGGCGGGCATGGAACCGGCAAAGGCGCTGGACGACAACGAACGCTATGGCGTGGTCTGGAGCATCCTGCGGGCCTTGCGTTCGCACGACGACCGGCTGGATGCGGAGATCAACAAACTCGATCTCAACAAAAAGCCGACCGACCGGATCATCTTCACCGGGCTGACAACACGTTCTCGCGCGGACGAAAGCGAACAAGGGCCGGACTCCGTCGTCCGGGAGCCGAGGGCGCCGTATACGCTGAATCTGTTCGACTCCCTGGGACTGCCGCCCGGCGCCATTTTCGCGAAAATCGTCGAGAAATGCGGGGATCGCAAGTACTGGGAGACCTGGGCCAGGGATGTCGCGGATATCTTTTTGCGCCTCGTCGGGCGGATCGAGAACCTGCTCGATAGCGACGAAAACGAGGCCTTGCGTGAATGGTTCGAAGGGTTTCACGAGGAACTGAAGGCATGGCTCAACGACGCCATCGACCGGGGGCGGGCTATTGAAATGATGGCGCAGCACATCCTGACCAGGCCGGTTTTCGAGGCGCTCTTCGAGCAGTACGATTTTGCAAAGTCCAATCCGGTGGCCCAGGCTCTGGATGCGCTGCGGGCGGATTTCGGGGAATTCGGACTTGAAAACGAAACGCGGGACCTGGAGCGCTTTTACGAAAGCGTACGGCTTCGGGCGCGCGGCCTGGACAATCCCGAAGCGCGGCAGAAGGTGCTGATGGAGTTGTACGAGAAGTTCTTTGCGACCGCAATGAAGAAGGACGCGGACCGCCTGGGCATCGTCTATACGCCGGTGGAGATCGTGGATTTCATTCTGCACAGCGCCGACGAGGCGTTACGCAAGGAATTCGGGCGATCCCTGAGCGACGAAGGCGTACACATTCTGGACCCCTTTGCCGGGACGGGCATCTTTCTGGTGCGCCTGCTGCAATCCGGGCTGATTCGGGGCGACGATCTGATCAGGAAATACAGGGAAGAATTGCACGCCAGCGAACTCGTTTTGCTGGCCTATTACATCGCAGCCATTCATATTGAGGAAGCGTTTCATGGACGACGAGGCGAAGGAACGGAGTACGAGCCGTTCAAGGGCATTATCCTGACGGATACGTTCAACCTGCATAACAAACGGACGGGCCTTCCCCGCATGTGGCTTCCCGTAAACAGCGAGCGGGTGGAGCGGCAGCAGAATGCGCCCATTCAGGTCATTGTGGGCAATCCGCCCTGGTCGGCAGGGCAGCGGAGTTCGGCGGATAATAACCCCAATGTGGAATACGCGGATTTGGAGAAGCGGGTTGCCGAAACGTATGCAGCCCGTTCGGCGGCAACCAACAAGAACAGCCTGTACGACACCTATAAAATGGCGATTCGCTGGGCTTCGGATCGCATAGAAGAGCAGGGGGTTGTGGCTTTCGTGACGAACGGCTCGTGGATCGACGGGAATGTGGACGCCGGGGTGCGGGCCTGCCTGGCAGAGGAATTCAGTTCGATTTATGTGTTGAATTTGCGTGGGAATCAACGAACCCAGGGCGAACGCTCACGGCAGGAAGGGGGGAAAGTATTCGGCCAGGGATCCCGTGCTCCGGTCTCTATAACCATCCTGATTCGCAATCCTAATGCGGCCCATACGGGCTGCCGGATTTTCTACCGGGACATTGGCGATTATTTGGACCGGGAAGAGAAGCTGGCCATCGTGCAGAAGGCGGGTTCCATTATCGGCATGGACGATTGGCGAGAAATCACGCCGGATCGCCACCACGACTGGATTGGCCAACGCGACGAAACATTCCAGGAACTCTATCCGATAGGATCCAAAGAAGCAAAGGCAGGGAAGACGGATGAGGCGGTATTTAAATTGTTTTCGAGGGGATTGGCAACCGGGCGCGATGCTTACCTATACAATTTTTCCTGGCAGGCATGTGCAGAGAATGGCCGGAGGGCAGTAGACGACTATCAGGGTGCAATGGCTGCCCATCAAGCACACGCTGAACGCACCGTGGATCATGTGATTCGTGATTGGTCTCAAAATATCCGTTGGGACCCTGAACTTAAGGACAAAATGCGTAAAGGAAGACAGGTGATTTATTCCGACAAATTGATCCGTTCCACAGTGTATCGTCCCTTCGTAAAACAATACCTGTATGGCGAACCGACATTGGCCCAACGACCAGCAATTATGGGGCTCATGTTTCCGGTAGCAACACCAGAAATTGGCACAATTTTTGACGAACGAACGAACGAACGAACGAACGAACGAACGAACGAACGAACGAAAATCTGGTTATATGCCTGCCAACCGTGGGAGACGCGAAACCATTCTCGTGCATCATGGCGGGCGTTATGCCGGACCTGAACATTCTGACCGGGAGCCAATGCTTCCCGCGCTACCGGTACGAGCGGAGAACCGCGTCATTTGCGTTCCCGGAATCGGCGCCAACAAACCCTTCTCGGCCCTTGTCGCCGACCGCATGCCCGACCTCCACTTCCTTGAGTTTGGGCAGTGCTTCCCCCGCTGGGTCTATCCACCCCCGCGGGGGTATCTTTGACGACGCAGACCTGTTCCCTACCAGACTGGAGCGCGTCGACAATATTACAGACGCCGCGTTGAAGGCCTTTCGCGCACAGTATGCGGACGAAAGCATCTCGAAAGACGATATTTTCGACTATGTGTACGGCATATTGCATGCCCCCGCATACCGCGAGCGTTTCGCCAACGATCTGTCCAAGGCGCTTCCCAGAATCCCCATGGCGCCCGACTTCCACGCCTTTGCCAAAGCCGGGAGAGACCTTGCGGCCTTGCATCTCGGTTATGAGACATGCGAAGAATATCCGCTGGAATTAATCGCCAGTCCGGCGAGCGGCCTGCAACCGCGCCATTTCCAGTTGGGAACGCGCGCCATGCGTTTTGCAGACAAGGAAGAACGAACTGTGCTCGTCGTCAACGAGCATGTCCGCCTTGCCGGCATTCCGCCCGAAGCCCACGAATACGTGGTTAACGGACGTACGCCTCTCGAATGGTTCATCGACCGGTACAGAATAAAAACCGACAAACGAAGCGGCATTGTGAACGATCCAAACGGATGGTTCGCGCAGCCCGAAGACCTGATCCCCGCCATCCGCCGAATCGTGCATGTAAGCGTCCGAACCGTAGAGATTGTAAAGGGCTTGCCAGAGCCGTTTCCGGAGGATTTTTGAGCCAACCCGGTTCCGGCTTTGCTACGCCCAAAAATGTCAACCTTATTTTATTAGGTTCGAAAAATGACCGCCTAATATGTTGAGGTTTGTATTTTTTGAAATAATTCTGAATGTGTATTTTATCCCTGATATTCTCGCGTGGTCTTGATCAGATTCTCCGCTTCCATCGCTTCAACGCCTCCACATGTTAAAACATCAGGTACAACGCTCCGGGCACCGGGCAAATCCAGTGGGGGTAAGGCATCCAGTCCTATTCCTCAACGTCTTCTCTCAAATAATCCGGCACCCAATAGTATGGGTCCTCCCACTCGGACTTTTCGATGAACGAGGTGATCGGATAGGCCGTCATGCCAAGTTTTAGCATTGCGCGATGCACTTGCCCAGGCAGTCTCGACGTCCAATGCGGATCCAGTTTATCCTGATCTCCGTCAAAAATAATTTTAATCAAGAGCAATTCGTCCCCTTCATAGTCGATTTCATGTTCGAGTACGATGGGGTCGAAGGTGAAGTCTTCAGGGGTGAAGTGTAGACGCAAGGTGTCGTGCACCATATTGCGTACGTAATCCAACTGCTCCTGGGGTATCGGCTTTTCGATCATGGCGGTCTTCTCCGGTCGGGTTTGGCGCGGCGGCAGTGGAGGCGCGAAGCCTTTCTGCCCGCCGCTCGACAGACTATACCCGCCTACGCCCGCCCCTTGCCGCTGTTCCGGGAAAATGCCCGTATATTTCTTCCCCGATACTCCTTATTTCGCCCTCCAGAGCCGTGCCCGAGACGCCGCGTCGTTTGGCGTCAGCCTGTCGGCAGCCCTGCTGGGTCAGGAGCCGCCCATTTACCCTCAGCAGTCCATGCGGGAACGGATGGAGCAACTCCCTAATCCCTGCGAGACTTGAACAGGATATAAGCCGCGAAGGCCCGCCGCTTCGCCATCGATTCCTTTTGAAGGGCATGGATGGCATCCTCTGCTTCTATAATTCTCTGAGCCACTTCCGATTTGCCAAATACAGCGCCAGGCGCATAATCCGCACGGTGGCGTTGTTCTTGTATCTGAACGAATGTTTTGGCGAATAGACGGGTATTTTCCGAGAATCGCCCGATGCCTATGGCGTCCTGGCATCGTCTCTTGGCGGCATTATGATCCAGCGCCCGGTACGTTCTTGTCCAGCCGTCCGTCCCGCGCACGGTGCTGGATTTACCAATCAGCGTATCCGCACAAGAACGTGCCAGGCAGTGAAAGAGGGCATAGTACGCCGTACTGACAGCGCGCCGAAGATCAGTATTTCTTGGCCTTCCCGGCTTAGCCGGAAGCAACGCCCGCGCGGTCTTGATCAGATTCTCCGCTTCCATCGCTTCAACGCCTCCACATGTTAAAACAGCAGGTACAACGCCCCGATCACCCGGCACAATCCGCCAGGGATTGAGTCCTATTCCTCAATGTCTTCTTTCAAGTAGTCTGGTATCCAATACTCCGGGTCCTCCCATTCGGACTTTTCGATGAACGAGGTAATAGGGAAGGCCTTTATGCCAAGATTTTCCATGGCAGGATCAAGGAACAGGAACATCCTGTTGGTCCAGCGCGGGTCCAGTTTGCTCTGGTCTCCGTCGAAAATCATCTTAATCAAGAGCAAATCGTCCCCTTGATAACCGATGTCAGGCTCGAGCACGATAGGATCGAAGGTTAGGCCCTCTGGGCCAAAGCGTTTTTTCAGCTCCTCGTGCACAATGTCGCGCAGGGCATCCAGTTTTTCCTGGGGTATCGCTTGTTCTGTCATGGCGGTCTTCTCCGGTCAGGTTTGGCGCGGCGACAGGAGGCGCGAAGCCTTTTCGTCCGCCGCTCGGCATGCTATAACCCGCCTACGCCCGCCCCTTGCCGCTGTTCCAGGAAAATTCCTGTATATTTCTCCGTCCAAATACGCTGTATTTTACCTCCAAAAACCGGCCCCGATGTCCGTGCGGTCTGACGGAGCCTGTCGGCAGCCCTGCTGGATCAGGAGCCGCCCATTTCCCCTCAGCAGTCCATGCGGGAACGGATGGAGTAACTCCCTAATCCCTGCGAGACTTGAACAGGATATAGGCCGCGAAGGCCCGCCGCTCTGCCATTGATTCCTTTTGAAGGGCATGGATGGCATCCTCCGCTTCCATCTCTTCAACGCCTCCACATGTTAAAACAGCAGGTACAACGCTCTGCCACCCGGCATCCAGCGAGGATTAAGGCGGTTCAGCCCTATTCCTCAACGTCTTCTCTCAAATAATCCGGCACCTGATAGTATGGGTCCTCCCATTCGGATTTTTCGATGAATGAGGTAATGGGGAAGGCCGTTATGCCGAGATTTTCCAGAGCAGGATCCAGGAACAGGAACATCCTGTTGGTCCAGCGCGGGTCGAGCTTACCCTGATCTCCGTCGAAAATAATCTTAATCCAGAGCAATTCGTCCCCTTCATAGTCGATTTCATGTTCGAGTACGATGGGATCGAAGGTCAGCCCCTCTGGACCAAAGCGCTTGGCCAACTGCTCGTGCACAATGCTACGCAGCTCGTCCAGTTTTTCCTCAGGT
>JAJDWX010000012.1:107500-212003 GCA_022825385.1 Rhodothermales bacterium | reverse complement strand
GTTCCAAACAGCGAGGAGAATACCTGTCCCAGTGGCTGCACCGATACAATTGGCATCGACCGCACGCCAGCCTCAAATACCAAACCCCCATCGAGTCCCTCAAATTGCCAATGAATAATGTAGTGGGTTTACACAGTTAGCGGTGGGCCAGCAGGGGTGACGTAGGCGGAATTAGACCTCGATTTTGCGGGGTAAGGGACCCGGTGTTATTTTAGAGGTATCCACTCACGAAACCGAAAAGCCATGAATCCCCGAATCCTGTTCCTTGCGGCGGCCCTGACGCTGGTGGCCTTACCCGTCAAGGTCCAAGCGCAAACTGCGCTACAAAATAAGGTTGCGGAGGCATTCGAAGCGGAAGAAGAGGCATGGAAGGAATTGGCGTGGGCTGCGGTAGCTTCGGGGAGGACATCGGAAGTATTGGCACTGGAGTTTGACGCGGGTGCGGAAATAGCGACGGCGGAGGCCCAAGCGTGGGAAATGCAGGCGCAGGAGTGGGAAACGTTGTCGGAAGCGGAGAAAGCGGGGAGGAAGCAGCTGGCGGCTTTGGATATGCAACAGGGGGTGGAGCGTTATTCAATGTTTATGAGATCCTGGCATGAGGCTATAGGGTCGAGTGCGTGGGGAAGGCGAATGAGTGAGCAATCGATTCAGACTATGACTCATTTAGCACAACGCTATGAGGTTGTCTCGATGTTTTCGGATTGGGGCTTGCGGTATCGGAAAAATGCTTGGCGAGCGGGGGCGTTTGCCCTGAATGCACGAGAGACTGCTCTGGGTGCGCGAGAGACTGCTTCAAATGCAAGGCAGTACGCTTTGGAGGCGCGGGAGAATGCTTCGTACGCACGTGAGGGGGCTTCGCAGGCGCGGGAGTATATCTCGTACGCGCATGAGTATGTTTCCGGGGTACAGGAATATATTTCCGAGGCACAGGAGTATATTTCCGAGGCGCAAAAGGCAACTTCGGGGTGGGAGGAGTATGCTTTAGAGATAGGGGGATATAAATATGACAATGATTGGGAGACGTTGAAACGTGTGGAACAGATGCAGGAGCGGGTTTCGCATGCGGCGCAGGCGTGGAAAAACGCATCGCAGGCTTGGGAGAAGGCGTTACGGGCATGGGAAAAAGCGGAAAAGGAGCAGGGCAAGACGAAAGGGAAGCGGGAAACGTTTTCGGCAGAGGCAAGGCTAGCGGCGGAGGCAAGGGCGACGAAGATCCGGTGGATTCGTGAACGACGAGTGGCAGAGGCAGAGGCGGAGGCAGAGCGCGAACGGCGAATGACGGAGGCGAAGCTCGAATGGGAGGCCGTCGTGGCGGCGTACGAAACGCAAGCGCAGGCATGGGATGCCGAAGCGGATTATTATTTTGTTGCATACGATGGTCAGAATTCAGACGAGAAAGCAAAAGCAGCGGGTGAGCGAGTGAATGCTTCAAGGGCCTGGGAGTGGGCTTCTTTTGCGCAAGAGACCGCCTCAGAAGCGCATCTACACGCTTTGCGGGCGCGCACGAACGCTTCGGATATGCAGCGGGCTTCCGGGCAGAATACCGGTGGTCTCAAGGACTTGGCAAATAAGGCGGCAGAGGCGTGGGAAACCGCGGCCCAGGCTTGGGAAGCGATTGCGGAATATTAGGCCCGCTCCGGAAACAACCCCGGCATCCAGCGCGCCGCGTATTGGGCCGTGAACGTCAGGCGCAGCGGCGCGCGCGAACTTTCCGAGGCCAGTACGTTCTGTTCGACGAGGGCGGATGCGATGCGCCGGGCCTGTCGCTTGCCCGTATCGACGATTTGCGCTACGTCCCCCCTCGGCAATTCGCCGCGGTACAGGACGGCTTCGATCACCATGCCGGATTGTTTGGGCAATGCGTCCATCCGAATTTGCTCTTCGATCCAGATCAGAATGCGGTGGCGCAGTCGTTCGGGCTGCAAGAGGCTCGCCATGAAATCCACCTGGTCAATGCACGTATTCAGGAAAAAGCGCGTGAACTTCGCAAGCGCTTCCTCGCTCAAATGGCCCCTGCCGTCAAAATCGTTGCGGCGTTTCATGTCGCACGCCATGAGATGGCTCTTGTAATCCGTTTCGTTGCGGGCCAGTCCCCTGGCGATCGACCAGAGAGCGCCCGTATCCAGCGTTTCCAGCAACATGGCGTGGGACATCAGGCGAGCGACGCGCCCGTTGCCATCCAGAAACGGGTGAATCCACAGAAGCCGGTGATGCGCGCTTGCGGCGGCAAGGATGCGGTCCGTCTTGCCGAGCCGGCTATAGACGGTTTCAAAACGTTCCATGAAGCGGGGCAATGCGCCGGGGCTTACCGGAATATGTCGTCCGATCCTTACGTAGCGATCCCGCAGGGCGCCAGGAATTACCTGTTTTCGCTCCCCGGTTTCCGGGTTTTCCACCCAGAGCAACGCTTCGGGCAGCCGTTCGACGAACCGCCGGTGAATCTCCATGAGGCCGTCCACGGTCGTTTCGCGCCCCGTTAATCCACCCTCGTCGATCCATTGCTGGACGATGATATGGGCCTCGGATTCCAGCTGGAGATTCCGCTTTTCGGCGTCGTCGCTGTACTCCTTCCTGAGCGCGCGTTCTATATCGACGGGGTGCGTACGATGTCCTTCGATCAGATTGCTGTAGTAGCAATTCATTGCCCGCACGAGGTTGGCGAGGCCGCCGAGTATGCCTTTGGGCAGGCTGCGGCGGAGGCTGGCCGATTTCGTCGCCAGCGTAAGCGCCAGGTCCGTCAGGGCGGTGCGATGCGTTGACCCGCCGCGTATCAGCATGGGTTCCGCCAGACTGATCGATTCGCCTTGATCTGTCATAATACCGTCCGCTTTATTTTCCGGTTATATTATATATATAAAATCTAATATAATAAATATTTACAAATAAATTTATTTTATCTATGACCGCCTCTATGACCGCTTTCCAGTCCGCTTAAACCGCCCGCCTTCCGTCCCAGGGGCCCCAAACGCCCTTCGCATCCGTATCCGGAGGCGCCGCCCGCAAGTCGCCAAACACGACCCCGCGTTACGCGCTGCGGGCTTCCCCGCGACCGCCTCACACGCCGCCCCCGCTCCGCCACACGCCCCCGCCCCCACCAAATCAGCGAACCCCCCGCCCCGTCCCGCCGCCCCGAATATTTTATGCGCCGCCGGGAAGCGTAACCGGGCATTCCATTCCGCTGTTTCGTATCTTGCAGGGATATACGCGCGGCAGGGTGCCCCGCATCCTCTCTGTCCGGCGCAGCGGTCTGTCTGCTCCGGTCCAACGATCTTCCGATTTACGAGGTGCGAACAGATTTATGCATACCGATCAGACAATGGATCAGCAAGTAAACGTCGCCGAAAACGGGTACGGCGCCGAAAACATTCAGGTGCTTGAAGGGCTGGAAGCCGTCCGCAAGCGCCCGGCCATGTACATAGGGGACGTAGGCCTCCGCGGGCTCCACCACCTGGTGTACGAAGTCGTGGACAATGCGATCGACGAGGCGCTGGCCGGGTACTGCGACCGGATCGAGGCGTCCATCCACGAAGACGGCTCCGTGCGCGTCGTGGACAACGGGCGCGGCATTCCGGTGGAGGAACACCCCAAGGAGAAGCGTTCCGCGCTGGAAGTGGTGATGACGACGCTGCATGCGGGCGGCAAGTTCGACAAGGATACGTACAAGGTGTCCGGCGGGCTGCACGGGGTAGGCGTCTCTTGCGTGAACGCCCTGGCCGTGACGCTGACGGCCACGGTGCGGAGGGACGGCTACGAATGGCGCCAGGGGTATGCGTACGGCAAGCCGCTGGGGCCGGTCGTCCGGGGACGCGCCCTGCGCCCGGACGAAGAAACCGGAACCGAAGTTACGTTCCGCCCGGACCCGGACATATTCAGCGAGACGGAATTCCGGTTCGATACGCTCTCCGGCCGTCTGCGCGAACTGGCCTATCTCAACCGCAACGTCCGCATCGCTATCGAGGACTTCCGCGAGGAAGAAGAAGCGTTGCGCCGCGAGGAATATCATTTCGAGGGGGGCATTGTGGAATTCGTCGACTATCTGGACGAAACCCGGACGGCCATTCAGGAGGAAACGATCTACATTTCCGAGGAAAACGCAGAGGTGCCGGTGGAATTGGCGATGCGATACAACGCCAGTTACACGGAGAACGTGCTGTCTTTCGTCAACAACATCAATACGCACGAAGGAGGCACGCACATATCGGGATTCCGTCGGGCGCTGACCCGGACCCTCAAAACCTATGCGGAAAAGAACAATCTGGTGAAGAACGCCAAGGTGGACCTGTCCGGGGACGATTTCAGGGAGGGATTGACCGCCGTGCTTTCCGTCCGGGTGGCCGAGCCCCAGTTCGAGGGGCAGACCAAGACCAAACTGGGGAATTCGGAGGTGCAGAGCGCGGTCGAAACGCTGGTGAACGAAAAACTGGGGCAATGGCTCGAAGACCATCCCCGCCAGACGAAATCTATCGTCGAGAAGGTGATCCTGGCCGCGCAGGCCCGCCTTGCCGCCCGCAAGGCGCGCGAACTGGTGCAGCGCAAGAGCGCTTTTTCCGGCGGCGGCCTGCCGGGCAAACTGGCGGACTGCGCCTCGCGCAAGCCGGAGGAATCGGAACTCTACCTGGTCGAGGGGGATTCGGCGGGGGGATCGGCCAAGCAGGCGCGCGACCGCCATTTTCAGGCCATCCTGCCCCTGCGCGGGAAGATTCTGAACGTGGAGCGGGCCCGCCTCCCCCGGATTCTCGAAAACGAGGAGATTCGGAATATGGTGACGGCCCTGGGCACGGGGCTGGTGGGCCTGGAAGATTCGTTCGACTTGTCGCGTTTGCGGTACCACAAGATTATCCTGATGACGGATGCGGACGTGGACGGGGCGCATATTCGCACCCTGCTCCTCACGTTTTTGTACCGCCACCTGCGCCCCCTCTTCGAAAGCGGCTATGTGTATGTGGCGTTGCCGCCCTTGTTCAAGGTGCAGTCCGGACGGCGGGAGCATTATCTGTGGACGGAGGATCAGCTTGCGGCCAAGTTGCAGGAGTTGCGCGCGCAAGGAAAATCGAGGATCGCCATTCAGCGCTACAAAGGCCTGGGCGAAATGAACCCCGAGCAGCTCTGGGATACGACCATGGACCCGGCCACCCGTCGCTTGCAACGGGTGACGGTAGAGGACGCCGCGGTGGCGGACCGCGTATTCTCGACGCTGATGGGCGACGCCGTGGAGCCGCGCCGCCAGTTCATCGAGCGCAATGCGAGGTACGCCACCATCGACGCGTAACGCACCCGCGAAGAACGCAACGGGAAAGCGCCCGCAGCAACATGTTGGACTCTTTCGATCAACAGGATTCTCTCGACGTTTCCGTGGTCGTGCCCGTGTACGACGAGGCGGATTCCCTGCCTGAACTGGCCCGGGAGATTCGGTCTGCCTGCGAAGGCGGCGGGTATCGTTTCGAGGTCTGGTTCGTGGACGACGGGTCCCGGGACGCTTCCTGGGAAGCCATCGCGCGGCTGCACAAGGAGGACGCGCGCATGGCGGGCCTGCGCTTGCGTCGCAACTACGGCAAGTCGGCGGCGCTGGCCCTTGGATTCGAGCAGGCGCGCGGGGAATACGTTGTCACGATGGACGCCGATTTGCAGGACAAGCCCGCGGAAATTCCCCGGCTGATCGCCCGGCTCGAAGAAGGATTCGACCTGGTAAGCGGCTGGAAAAAGACCCGCCGCGACCCGCTGAGCAAGCGCCTGCCCAGCAAATTCTTCAACCGGGTTACGCGCATTATTTCCGGGGTCCCCCTGCATGATTTCAATTGCGGACTGAAAGCGTATCGGCAGGACGTGGTGAAGAGCGTGCGCGTCTACGGCGAACTGCACCGGTATATTCCGCTGCTCGCCAAATGGGAAGGGTACGATCGCATTTCCGAACTTCCGGTAGAGCATCGGGCGCGGCGCTACGGGCGCAGCAAGTTTGGCCTGGATCGGTTCGTCAAGGGGTTTCTGGACCTGATTTCCGTAACGTTTCTGACCCGGTTCGCGGCCCGCCCGATGCACTTTTTCGGCGCGTTCGGGACGCTGGCGTTTGTTGTCGGACTGGCGCTTTCGCTGTGGCTTTCCATCGAAAAGATCGTTTTCGGAAATCCCATCGGGGACAGGCCGCTGCTGCTGTTTGGCGCCTTGATGATCGTGGTGGGCGTGCAAATGTTCACGACCGGCCTGCTGGGCGAGATGATCATTCGTCCCCGCATGGAGCGCACCCATTCGTACCGCGTGATGGCCACCCTGCCTCCGGCGGATTGAACTGAATCAGGGGATTATGCGCGCCGAGGTCTCCGAACGCACCTGCCGCCGGATTGCCCTTGTGGGGCCCGCCGCGCCTTTCCGGGGAGGGATCGCCCAGTTTACCGACACGGTGGCGGAGGGGCTGCGCCGCCGGGACTGGTCGGTGTACATGGCCACGTTCCGCAGGCAATATCCGAAGATGCTTTTTCCCGGAACGTCGCAATTCGACGCGGGGCGGCCCGTCGCGCCGGATACCCATCGCCTGATCGATTCCATAGGACCAGCTACGTGGATCGCCGCGGCGCGGAAGATTGCGGAGCAGCGCCCGGCGGCCGCCCTGTTTCAGTACTGGACGCCCTTTTTCGCGCCTGCGTACGGGGCGATGGCGCGGCGGCTGGCGGCGCGGGGCGTTCGGGTGGCGGCGATCGTGCATAATGTGTATCCGCACGAGCGGCGCCATGGCTTCGTTTCGCCGCTGGCGGGGTATTTTCTGAAGCAATGCGGCGGGCTGCTGGCGCTGTCCGACCTGGTGGCCGCCGATTTGCAGGCGCTGGGCGTGGACGCGCCCGTGCATAGGGCCCCGCATCCGGTCTACGGACATTTTGGCGACCCGATTCCGCGCGGGGAGGCCCGGCGGCGGCTTCGCATCCCGGAGGACGCCGAGGTGTTGCTTTTCTTCGGGTTCGTGCGGGCGTACAAGGGGTTGCGTACGTTGCTGCGCGCCTTGCCCCGGGTGCTGGCCCGCCGCCCTGCCGCCCGGCTTGTGATTGCGGGAGAATTTTACGAGGACGAACGGGCGTACCGCGACCTGATCGCGTCGCTGGGCCTTGAGGACGCCGTGCTGGTGCGGGGAGAATATATCCCGGAAAGCCAAGTGGGGTTGTATTTTTCGGCGGCGAACCTGGTGGCGCAGCCCTACGATTCGGCCACGCAGAGCGGCGTGGTGCAGACGGCCTGGCATTTCGAGCGGCCCGTGGTGACGACGGACGTGGGCGGGCTGGCCGAGGCGGTGGCGGACGGCGTATCCGGGTATGTGACGCCGCCCGGCGATCCCGAAGCGCTGGCGGATGCGATCATCCGCTATTTCGAAGAAGGCCGGGAGGCTGCCTTTGCGGAAGGGGCGCGCCGGGAGCGGGAGCGCTTTTCCTGGGGGCGTTTGCTGGATTCGCTGGAAAATATGCTGGACTAACCCCCGTCTTTACACCCCATTCTTGCAACCCGTCTTTACGATCCATGGAATACGATCCGATCAAGGATGCGCTGGGGAGGTTTTTCCGTATTCATCCCGTGTTGCAGCGCCTGTTTTTCGCGCTCTTGCACGCCGTGTTCTTGCGGTCCTGGTACGTGCGCCGGGAACTGCATGCGTTGCTCCGGTCTGCGCGGGCGGGAGCGCCTGCGGAGGTGCTGGATGCGGGGACGGGGTTCGGACAGTATGCGGCGTATATCGCGCGGCGGTTTCCGGGGGCGCGGGTGCTGGCCGTGGACGTGAAGTCGGATTATCTGGACGATTTGAGGCGGTTTGCGGAGCGGACGGCGCTGGGTCGTCGCATGGCGTTTCTCGAATACGACCTGACCGGCCCGCCCCTCGACGAGACGTTCGATCTCATCGTTTCGGTGGATGTGATGGAGCATATCGAGGACGACCGCGCCGTTTTTCGCAATTTCGCGCAGATGCTCCGGGAAGGCGGGCATGTCATCGTCAATACGCCCTCGGACCAGGGCGGGTCGGATACGCAGGCGCACGGCGAGGAAGGGTTTATCGGCGAGCACGTGCGCCCCGGATACGGCCTCGAAGCGTTGCGGGACAAGATGGCGGAGGCGGGCCTGGAAACGGTGCGGGCCCGGTATACCTACGGCACGTTCGGTTCGATAGCCTGGCGCATCCTCGTCAAATGGCCCATGCGCCTTTTGTCCGCCACGCGCCTGGCGTTCGCCGCGCTCCCTGTGTATTACCTTGCGGCGTTGCCGGCGGGATTGTTGCTGAACGCGCTCGACACGCGTACGCGCAACGAAACCGGCACGGGGCTGATTCTCGTCGCCCGCAAGAAAACAGCCGCCGCGCATGGAAACCGCGGGGCGCGCCCTGCCGTTACATCTTAAACCGGGGGGATCCATGCAGACAAAATATATCTTCGTTACAGGAGGCGTTACGTCGTCGCTGGGCAAAGGGATCGTCTGCGCGTCGCTGGGGCGGCTGCTGGAGTCGCGGGGGCTGCGCGTCACCATTCTGAAGCTCGATCCCTACATCAATGTAGACCCCGGGACGATGAACCCCTATGAGCATGGGGAGGTGTACGTAACGGAAGACGGGGCCGAGACCGATCTGGACCTGGGGCATTACGAGCGGTTCCTGGGGCGGCCGATGAGCCAGGCCAACAATGTCACGACCGGGCGCATTTATCTTGAGGTGATTACCAAGGAGCGTTCCGGGGCGTATCTGGGCAAGACCGTGCAGGTGGTGCCCCACGTGATCGACGAGATCAAGCAACAGATGCGGACGCTTGGCGATACGGGGCGGTACGACGTGGTGATTACCGAAATCGGGGGCACGGTAGGCGACATCGAAAGCCTGCCTTATCTTGAAGCCATTCGGCAACTTCGGTACGAAATCGGCGCGCGGAACGCGCTGGACGTGCATTTGACCCTGGTGCCGTTTCTGGCGGCGGCGGGCGAACTCAAGACCAAGCCGACGCAGCATTCCGTAAAAACGCTGCTGTCGTACGGGTTGCAGCCGGACGTTCTGGTGTGCCGGTCGGAACGGCCCCTGGATGCGGAATTGAGGAAAAAAATCGCCCTTTTCTGTAACGTGGAGCCGCGGGCGGTGATTGCGAGCCGGGATGCGGAGTCCATCTACGAAGTGCCCCTGCTTTTGGCGGAGGAGGGACTGGACGATATCGTGTTCGAGCGGCTGGGCATGTCGTCCGGGAACGGGGCGGCGACGATTTCGGATTCGGCGGGCATGCAGGAGTGGATCGGTTTCCTGAAAACGCTGAAGAATACGGAGGGGGCCGTGCGCATTGCGCTGGTGGGCAAGTATGTGGAGCACCAGGACGCCTACAAGTCCATCACCGAAAGTTTTATTCTGGCGGGGGCGGCGAACGGGGTGCACGTCAATCTGCGGTATGTCCTGTCCGACGACGTCACGGAAGGCAATGTGGGCGAGTTGCTTGGGGAGGTGGCGGGCGTGGTGATTGCGCCGGGCTTTGGCGACCGGGGCATCGACGGGAAGATCGCTTGCGTACGCTACGCCCGCGAAAACGACATTCCTTTCTTCGGGATATGCCTTGGCATGCAGTGCGCCGTCATAGAATTCGCGCGGCAGGTTTGCGGTTGGGAGGACGCCCATTCCACGGAGTTCGACCCGGATACGGCCCACCCGGTCATCGACATTATGGAAGAGCAGAAGCGGATTGCGGACAAGGGGGGGACCATGCGGCTTGGGGCGTACGAATGCCGCCTGACAGAAGACTCCCGCGTCGCAGAGATTTACGATACCCTCGAAGTGTCCGAGCGGCACCGGCACCGGTATGAAGTGAACAATGTGCTGCGCTACAAATTGCTCGAACACGGCATGCGCTTCACGGGGGTCAATCCGGGGCGCGACCTTGTGGAGATCGTGGAATTGCCCGCGCATCGCTGGTTTGTGGGCGTGCAATTCCATCCCGAATACAAGAGCACCGTGGCGCGCCCGCACCCGCTGTTCCGTTCCTTTGTGGCGGCGTGCGCGACGTTCGCCCGGGAAAAGGATATGATGGCCTCGCCGCGTCCCTCGCGTCGCCGACGGCTCGCGCCGCTGGCTTCGGCGAAGATGTAGGGGGGATTTTGGGGGTTGGAATTGTTTGCGGGGCGTCTGGAAAAATGGATGGTTTTTGGGGAACCGCTTTGACGATGCGAACATATACTCAATCAACCCAAACCATCAAGCCAATGAGTGCCATGAGTACGCCCGAAATCCCAACCGCGCCTGCGCCGCTTGCTACGCAGGATTTTGTCCGCGCAGAGATTGCCCGCCTCGAAACCCGCCTTACCCGGCAATTGTACGGCGCCGCCTTACTGCTCCTGGCCGCCGTGATTGGGGGGTATTTTACCTGAGCGACTCCGCGCTCTTCGATGGGGGCGGGCGGACGCTTTATAAGCTGGGGCAATGCGTTTTGGGGCGCTTCGCCTGTCTGGGGATAGCCCGTGGCTTGGTCGCGTTTGGAATTGAATTAGCGGCCCTTGTGCAGGCGGTTCGCTGGGAAAATGAAGGGGTGTCTGCGTTTACACAGATTACAGGAGACCCTCATACCCACTGATCTGGGATAATGGTTACTTTTGCATCATCATTTGTCCAGGCGTTCGAATATCTTTTCGAGCAACGTCCGGTCGGACAGCTCGGACACGGGGGCGTCAGCGTATGGTTTTTGTTCAACCTTGCGCGCTTTTAACTTTCCAGATAGTTTGTTTTCTGTATCGCTAACGAAAATTGCTATGGCTTCCAAATCGTTAATAAATTGGTCGGGTTGTACAGTGGTTTGCTTCGCTATGTCTTTAACTATTCCATTCGTAGTGTTGATGGTGCATATTCCATACCACGAAAACCGATTCCATCGGTCTTGAAAAGAACCCCTTGTATGATCTTTTAATCGATTCCCTATGCTCGCATTAGCCTTGGTTCCAGCTTGGCCAACATATACCGGTTCATAGCCTTCATAAAGAACATAAATGCCTCTCTGGCTCCAGCAGTTAGTTTCTACCGTTTTTGCCTTCTGCGCGTTTTTTGGTGTGTATTGAAAGGTTCCGTATAACCCGCTATTACGCCAGTTTACGAGTTCGCGCTTCCAGAGGCGTCCATATGCTTTGATCATGGTGTTTTCCTTGTTTTTGTGGTGGGTTGGTGAGGTGTCATACAAAAACACGTTACGGATTTTCCGTTTCCCGCGCTACCGCTTCCCAAGTCTTTGCAGATACGTTGCGTACAGTCATATTCGTTTCCCACGTCTCCGCCGTTGCTTCCTGCGCCTCCGCCGCCGCTTCCCACGCATCTGCTGCCACAGCCGCCGCCGCCGAAATGTTCTCCTGTGAATCAGAATAATTTTCCCGCGCCCACGAAGCGTTCTCCCGGTACTGCGTAGCTCGCTTCCGTGCCAGGGAAGCGTTCTCTCGCACCGCTACAGCGTTTTCCCGTTGCTGCGAGGCGTACTGCCGCGCCTGCGAAGCGTTCTCCAAGTTATTCAAAGCATCCTTCCGAGAAGCGTACTCTCTGTACTCCGAAGCATCCTCTCTGTACTCCGAAACGTACTGCCGCGCCTGCGAAGCTTGCGTCCGGTACTTGGTCTCCGCTTCCCATGCCTTGGCCGCCGCTTCTCCCTCCGATATCTCCCACACCTTCGCCTGTATCTCCGCCGCCGCTTCCCACGCCGCCGCTGTAGCCTCCTCCGCCGTAGCCTCCGCTTCCCACGCCGCTGCTTCTGCTTCGCGAACATTCGCCATCGCCTCCCATGCCGCCGACATCAACCCTGAAACTCCCTGCACCTCCACCGCCGCCTCCGAATGCGCAACTGTATTCCACGCTCCCGCCGCCGCTTCGTACGCATCCGCTGCCGCATCCGCTGTCTGCGCTTCCACTTCCCTTGCCTCCGCATTCACTTCCCATGCATCTCTCCGCACCTGCTGTGCCCTCTCCCGCATCTCATCAGCCTTCTCGCGCGCATCCTCCGCCTCGCCCCGTGCCAGCGAAACCGAAACCTTCCCCCGTGCTTCTCTCCATAAAGATGAAGTCTGGTCCCGCAAATCCGCGGCCCGCTTCCGCCACCTTGCAGCCTGCCGGCGCGTAGAGGCAACCTGCTCACGCATTCCCGGGATCAAAGATCCTCGCGAATTCCAATCCGCCCGCGCATCCAACACATTAGCCAACGCATCCCACGCCCGTGCAGTCATTTCGAATGCCTGCAAAATATTTTTTTCCCTCGTCGCTTGGTCCGTCGCCACATATTCTTGAAGTACATTCCCATCTGGTTTTATTTCTTTCCAATTGTATTCTTGTTCAACCTGGTCCCACAAAGCCGTCACATTGTCCAAATCAGTTAATGTGGCTTTAACCTGCGCTTCGAACTGTGGCCCTTGCAATGCAAGAAGCCCAAAAACCGATGCCAATTCCGCCATATCATTTCCCAATTGATTTCGCCCTTTCAAACCCTCTTCACGTGCAAAATCAGCATCCTCACGTGCCATTGAAGCCTGATGCCGATATAACCCAATCATCATACGGGTTTCGGCATCATGCCCAACTAGGTTAAACATAGCATCCATCACATCCGCCGTAGATTCAAACGCTTTCGCCACCTTTTCCTGAAGTAGCGTTTGTGATTGGGCAGGTAACACCGCCAGCGTCAAGGCCGCCGCAAACAACAAAATTCGGGTTTTCATGGTTATTTCCATTTTACGTTAAGGATTAGGATTTCCCCCGTTTGGTATCTGGAAGAGCGCCGCAAGGTCGCAATCAATGCACCTTCCGTTTTACCCCACCTAGTGCCTGCAACGGAAAGGTTAACGACGGATCGTTCTCTTCCATTGTGCATAAAGCGAACGCTTGCCGCTGTAGGATTCATAGCCTTTCGGGTTTTGGCCGGCTCCCCTGCTTCCCACGTTCCCAGCGCATAGTCCCACGCTGCCGTCGGCACATGAACCTCCGCCCAATTATGTGCCCCCTTTGCTTCCGCCAAAGCCGCTGCTTGTTTCTCTGTTTCCGTAGGGCCGCAGGCCGCCAGCGTCAGGGCCGACGCAAAGAAAAGGATTCGGCATTGCCAAGAAACACCGCGTACCAAGCTTTGCACTGCGGCGAAGAAAAAACCCAAACGACGACATCCGCAAACCGCACGATTCGCCGTGTTACCTTTGACACACCCCGCAAGCGTCAGCGACAGAATTGCCGCTACGCCTTGAACCCAACGATCAGGACAAAGTCGAGGGGGGGGGGCTCCTCGTTGTGCCCCAACGAGTTACAGGTACGCCCAAGCGCCTCCGGCATGATAGGCCGATTGTCGGGGGAGGAGGCTGTCATGGTCCGTACCGAATGGAATGTTTACTGAAAACCGATGGTGTGACCATCATGATACGAAATTTGGAATTAATGTCAAGCCGGGGGCGCATTTTTCTTTTTGCCACTGCGCCGTATCTTGATTGGCACGGTCCCGGCTTGCCCGGAAATGGTTACGCAGGGATGTCAATAGCCGGCGCTTTCGGGCGCCGCAAAGTTCAGGGGGTGTCTCTCCACGGTTACTTGCAGGATCGGAACAGGCGCGGTGCTTTGCGGCGCCCCCGCTGCGCTTCATTGCAGTTTGCCGTTAACCGCGCCGTCTGCATGGCAACGCCCTCTCGGCATGGTCCGAGGGGGCGTTTTCTTTTCAGGGCCGGAGGGGTCGCCTCAGAGCCCAAGACATGCCCGGCTCCCCGTCCCTATCCGACCGCCGGAGCATCGTGCGTACCCTGCATTCCCTCTGGGAAAAGGGCAAATTTCCTGCCGGGCGGACAGGCAAACTTTAATTATTTAACCCTTGACTTTTGCCGCCTAAATAGTTTAACTTGTAAGCGTCCCGCCAGGGAAAGCCCCCGAAAGAACCATCGCTTGACGCTACGAACCATGAATGATTTCATGAGCAATGAAACAGAACGCTGGAAACGGTATATCAAACCGTACCAACCCTCCGCAAGCCATGATTGACACGCTTTCCATCGCCAGCGATCTCGTCGCGGCGGGCGTCGCAAAGCCTCAGGCCGAAGCCCATGCCAGGGCCATTGCGAGCGCCGTCGGGCAGCAGTACGGGGACCTCGCCACGAAAGACTTCGTGCGCAGCGAGATAGGCTCCCTGCGGTCGGAAATGATCGGAGAAATAGGCTCCCTTCGGTCGGACATGAACGGAGAAATAGGCTCTCTGCGGGGAGAAATAGGCTCCCTGCGGTCGGACATGAACGGAAAAATAGGTTCCCTGCGGGCGGAAATGAACGCAGAGACAAGCTCCATCAGGGCAGACATGAGTACCATGGAGGTCCGCCTTGTGCGCTGGATAGTCGGGGCGGGCTTCGTTTATACGGGTCTCTTGCTTGCCATCATTCGCTTCGCGTTCTTGCCATAAACCCGCGCCGAGAACGTATACCCTGCACTGTTAACCCTCCGCAAGCCATGATTGACACGCTTTCCATCGCCAGCGATCTCGTCGCGGCGGGCGTCGCAAAGCCCCAGGCGGAAGCCCACGCCAGGGCCATTGCGAGCGCCGTCGGGCAGCAGTACGGGGACCTCGCCACGAAAGACTTCGTGCGCAGCGAGATAGGCTCCCTGCGGGCGGACATGACCCGAGAAATAGGCGCTCTGCGGACAGGTACGAGCGGAGACACGCGCAACCTGCGGCCAGTAGTACCGGGAAAAACGGGCTGTCCGATAGAAGGAATGAGGTTATTGCGGGCAGAAATGCGCGCCATGGAAATTCGCCTTGTGCACTGGATAGTCGGAACGACTTTAACCACCATTGCACTCTTGTTCTTCGCGTTGCATTTCGTATCGTCGTAATCGGCGCAGCCTGAAATCCGTCCGACCGCCGCTACAGGTTCCCCGCCCGCCGCACACCCCGCCATATATATATAGGGGCGCAATCCGCCCCGACCCGGGGTCAGATTTTCCGCCGCCGGGCGTCGCTCCGCGTCCGAATTCTCCCTTTGCCGCGCCCCGAGGGCAATACATGCCCGCATTGTACATATATTGAGTATATTAATGTATAAAAATACCGGCTCCACAGCGATTTTTTTCCCATAAAACCCTTGACATTACAAATTTCCGCCGTAATTTGGCCAAGCGAGTGGGGAAAAGTGGGGAACATTCCCATGCTTTGGGCGATGAACCCCCTAACGCGCCGGATGCGTTATCCGGTTCGCGATTCCATCCGCTGCTTCTTTGGCATTATGGCAAGCTTCAAGGGACAGGCAGAATACTCCGTAGACAGCAAGGGTCGCATAGCGATCCCGGCCAGGATGCGGAATGCCCTGCGCCCGGAAGCGAACAACAGCTTTACGATTACGCGCGGCTTCGAGCAATGCATCCTCTTGTTTCCGATGGACGAGTGGGAAAGACGCGAAGCGGAAATCGCCCGGCTGAACACGTATCGATCCGAAGCGCGCAGTTTCGTGCGGACGATCATGCGCTGGGCGGACGAGACGAAGATGGATGGGCAAGGGCGGATCGTGGTTCCGAAGAACCTGATCGAATTTGCCGGCCTCGACAGCGCCGTGCTAATCATTGGCGTACTGGATCGTATCGAAATCTGGAATCCGAAGACGTTCGCCGCCCAGGCCGAACAGGAAGCGGACTACCCGGCGGTGGCGGAGCGGATTTTCGAGATGGGCAGGGATCTGTAGCGCCATAAACGGCGGAAATTTTTCCGTCACAGAGGATGACAGGAGGAGATGGACATAAACGAATGGGGAATAGCGGGGGATGCGATTTCGCGACCTCGTTCCACATTCCTGTTCTTTGCAAGGCTGTAACAGAAGGACTGATTACGAAAACCGGCGGCGTGTACGTGGATACTACCTTGGGTGGGGGTGGACACAGTGCTGCGTTGCTCGAGTTGTTATCACCGAGAGGCAGGGTGTTCGGCGTCGATCGCGACGTCGAGGCGCTCGATGCATCTTGCAGCAGACTCGTCGCCGACTTGGAGCGCGGGCGGTTTACGCCTCTTCGGGGCAATTTCGAACATATCGAACAATTGCTCGACGAAGCCGGAGAGGCGCAGGTGGACGGTCTGGTGGCGGACCTTGGGGTCTCGTCCCGCCAGATCGACGCCGCCTCGCGCGGATTCAGTTATCTCGCCGAAGGCGCGCTCGACATGCGCATGGATATGCGCGGGGGGCGCACCGCCCGCGAAATAGTAAATTCGTGGGATCGGGAGATGCTGAAAGAGGCGTTCTCGAAGTATGGCGAAGAGCCTCGGTCGGGCCGGATCGCGCGCGCGATCGTAGAGGCCCGGCCGCTCGAGAGCACAACGGAGCTGGCCGACGCGGTTCGCGGCGTAACGCCGTCGCGCGAGGCGATTCGGACCCTCTCTCGCGTATTTCAGGCGCTGCGGATCGTGGTGAATCGCGAACTGGAGGCGCTGGAGGGATTGCTCGAAGCGTCGGCCCGCGTGGTTCGGCCAGGAGGGCGGATGGCTGTGATATGCTATCACTCGCTTGAGGACAGAAGGGTCAAACGGTTTTTCAGAAACGGGAATTTCGAGCGGGAGCCGCTGCGCGACGCGTACGGCAATCCGCTGGTCCCGTGGAAGGAACGCATGCGGAAGCCGATCCGACCGGACGCCGAGGAGGTGAAAGCCAACCCGCGGTCGCGCAGCGCGCGCCTCCGCATCGCGGAGCGCACGGAACGGGCGTGGCCCCCGGACGAGGGCGCGCAGACGACGACCAGGCGATGAACGAACGTGTGCGTCATGTACAATCCCGAAAAACATATCCTGAACAGTTTCGAAGAAGCCGATCCGGCTTCGGAGCCGGTTCGCCTTGAACCGTCCCGCCAGGGGCATGCGTTGCCCGGCTGGTCGGATATCCAGGGTCTGAACCAGCGCAAATCAGCTCCGCTTCGGGGCGGAGCCGCTTTTCTGGGCCGCATTTCGACGGTGCGATTCGCCCTGTTCGTGGTGGGGTTCGGCATATTGTTTACGCTGTATGTGGGGCACGTTCATACGACCCGGCGCATTCTGTCGGAGCTCGAACGGGAGCGTCAGGAAAATCTGCGGCTTCACTTGCAATACAACCGCCTGAAAGGGGATTTCGATCAGATGGTTGGCCCCTCCGTTATCTACGAACGCGCCCATGCGTTGGGGCTCGTTACGGATCCCGCGCCCGGGCCTCCGGTCGAGATAGAGGAATGACAGGAAACATGCGAACAGGACGCAAAACGTTTTCAAGAGATCACGCACGTGGATGCAAAGGACGCCATACTGATCCGGATGTACGCGGCGCTGACGGCGCTGAGCCTGCTGCCCCTGCTCGTTATCGGGCAGGTTGTCCGCATTCATCTTACGGAGGGCGGCGATCTGCGGGATCAGGGGGAGCGGCAAACCAATTCGTTTGTCGGCATCCCGGCGATGCGGGGCGCTATCTATGATCGGGCGGGCCGGACGCTGGCGGTGAATACGGCGCGCTACGACCTGGCGATCGATCCGACGGTTTCCGGCTTCGACGCGCAGCAAGACGCGTTCTTTGAAAGATTGTCAAAACTGACCGGCGCGTCCGCGGCCCGCTACCGACAGCGCGTGCGCGAACGCGCCAGCCCGCAGTACGCGCCGCTGGTCCGGGGCCTGTCCGAGGAGCAGAAGGAGGAAGCGCTGCGCTGGGAGACGCCCGGCGTTATTCTTGATCCGGCCTTTGCCCGCCGGTACAATCACGGACAAACCGCTTCGCACGTACTGGGCTACGTGAATTCCGACGGGATCGGGCTCAGCGGCCTGGAACTGCAATACGACGAGTATTTGCGGGGGGTGGACGGGCGGCGGCCCGTGCAGCGCAACCGGCTGGGCCGGATCAGGACGTTCGTTTCCGGCAAAGTGGTCGAGCCGGTGCATGGAGAGTCCCTGGTCCTGACCATCGACCTGCTGCGGCAGACCATTCTGGAAGAAGAACTGGCCCGGGGCGTCGCGGAAACGGAAGCGCTGTCCGCCTCGGCGGTGGCGCTGGATCCGCGCACCGGCGCGGTGCTCGCCCTGGCCAATGCGCCTGCGTTCGATCCCAACCGGGCGGGGGCTTATCCGGCGGCATGGCGACGCAACCGCGTGATTACGGACCGGATGGAGCCGGGCTCCACGTTCAAGCTCGTGTCCGCCGTCTCCGCCATCGAACAGGGTCTGGTCCGGATGGAAGAGGTGATCGACACCGGGGACGGATGGGCCGTGGTGCATGGACGTACGTTCACCGACACGCGCGCGCACGGGGCCATCCCGTTTCGGGAAGTGCTTTCGCGTTCGAGCAATGTGGGCACGGCGAAAGTAATCTCCCGCGCAGATCGGGATGCGTTCTACGCGCATGCCCGCCGTTTCGGGTTCGGACAGCGCACGGGGATCGATCTTCCGGGCGAGGTGCAAGGATCGCTGAAGCCGCCCGACGAGTGGAGCGCCGCGACGCTGACGGCCATGGGCATCGGGTACGAGGTGGACGTTACGCTTTTGCAGACGGCCGTGGCCTACGCCGCGCTTGCGAACGGCGGGCGGCTCGTAGCGCCGCATGTGGTTGCCGAGCGGCGAGACGTAACCGGGCGAACCACATGGAAAGCCCCGCAGGATTCTGTGCGACAGGCGTTCAGGTCCTCCACGGCGGAAACCATTCTGCCCGCGTTTCTGGGCGCGGTGGAACGGGGCACGGCGACCCGCGCGCAGATAGCGGGCCTGAAGGTGGCGGGCAAAACGGGCACGTCCCTCAAGGCGGAGGACGGCGGCTATCGCGAGGATGCGTACCGGGCTTCGTTTGCAGGATTTTTTCCTGCGGACGATCCGCAGATCGTGCTTGTCGTGGCCGTGGACGAGCCGCAAACGTTCCAGCATGGCGGGCAGGTTGCCGCGCCGATTTTTCAGCGCGCCGCCGCCCGCTGGCTTGCTACGTTTCCCGAACTGTCCCGGCAGGCGTTTTCGACTGCGCAATGGTCGCCCGAGGCTGCGCCGGACGGGTCCGGGGTCGCGCGTCCCGTATCGCTTCGGAATCAGGGCGAAACGGAAGCGGCGCCCCTAACCGCCGACACCCTCCCCGACTTTCGGGGATGGACCATGCGCGAGGCGGCCCACTGGCTGTCGCGCCGGAATATCCCGCTCCGCATCGAGGGGAAAGGGGTCGTATCGGCCCAATATCCCGAAGCAGGACGCCCTCCGGGACAAACCGTCGTGCTGCAATCCCGATGAAAACGTTCGGAGCTTTGCTGGAAACGCTGCGGGCCGCGGGCCTGCTCATGGAGACATGGGGAAACATTGACAATATACCTATCGACCATGTGGCTGGAGACAGCCGCAAGGTCGGGTCGAACGGGCTTTTCGTCGCCATGCGCGGCGTGGAGATCGACGGCCACCTGTTCATTGACAAGGCTGTTCAAAACGGAGCCATCGCGATCGTGTGCGAGGCGGCGTCGGCGCGGCGGGCATTCCGTCGTTCCGGCGTCGCCTTCGCGCGCGTACGGGATAGCCGATGGGCCCTTGCGGCGCTGGCCGCCGCCTGGTACGACCACCCGTCGCATGCGTTGCGTACGGTGGGCGTGACCGGAACCAACGGCAAGACGACCGTTGCTTTTCTGCTGTGGCAGGCGCTTGGGTTGCTGGGGGCGCAGGCCGGTTTCATGGGGACGATCGGGGTGCGCGTGGGGAACGAGGCGTTGCCCGCTTCGCTCACGACGCCCGACGCGCTGACCGCGCAGCGTTTGCTGCGCCGCATGGCGGACAAAGGATGCGACGCCTGCGCCATGGAGGCGTCTTCTCATGCGCTGGATCAGCGTCGCCTCGCCGGCGTGGCGTTCGACGTGGCCGTGTTCACCAATCTGACGCGCGACCATCTCGACTACCACAAGACATTCGCCGCATATTTTGCGGCGAAAAAAACGCTTTTTGACCGACTGGACGCCCGCGCCGCCGCTGTGTTCAACGCGGACGATCCGGCGGGCGCCCGCATGGTCGCCGATACGCAAGCGGCCTGCATTTCGTACGGTCTGGAGGAGCCTGCCGATATCCGCGCCGAGGTGGTCGAGGACGCGCTGGACGGACTGGCGCTTCGCATGGAGGGCCGTACGCGCCGCTTTCGGCTTGCCGGACGGTTCAACGCCTGGAATGTGCTGGCGGCCTGGGGGGCGTTGCGGGCGCTGGGATACGGCGCTTCCGCGCTGGAGGCGCTGGAAGAAGTGCGGCCCGCGCCGGGGCGCTTCGAGCAGATGCGATTTGGAGACGGCGCGCAGGTCGTCGTCGATTTCGCGCATACGCCCGCCGCGCTTCAGGCCGTGCTGGAAACCATAACCGCTGCGAAGCCGTCCGGCGCGCAGGTATGGTGCGTGTTCGGTTGCGGAGGGGATCGGGATCGGGCCAAGCGTCCCATGATGGCCGCCGTGGCCGAGCGATTCGCCGACCGCGTGATCGTTACGAGCGATAATCCGCGCACAGAAGACCCCGTTCGGATTGCGCAGGATATCCGGGCCGGGTTCGCCGATCCGAAGCAAGCGCTTTTCGTTGCGGACCGGGGGGAGGCCATTGCTGAGGCAAGCCGCCTCGCTCGTCCGGGAGACATTGTGCTCGTGGCCGGGAAGGGGCACGAAACCCGCCAGCTTATCGGAACGGATAGTCGTCGTTTCGACGACCGCGAAGCGGTCCGCGCAGCCTTTGCCCGCCGGGCGGCGGCCCCTGCGCCGCAGCGTCCCGAATAACCTGTACAAACCGGATACGCGGATTTTTTACGACAACATCTTCTTATGCTTTATTACCTGATCGACTATCTGGAGCAACTCTACCAGCCCCCCGGGTTTCAGGTGATCCGGTTCATCACGGTCCGGGCTACGCTGGGCGCGATGACGGCGCTATGCATTTCCCTGTTCATAGGGCGCCGCGTCATCAATATGCTCAGCGCAAGGCAGATGGGCGAATCCGTTCGGGAAGGCGTGGCGGCGGGCGTCGTGAGCCATGCGCACAAGGCGGGAACGCCCACCATGGGCGGAATCGTGATCCTGGCGTCGATTCTGATATCGACTTTTCTGTGGGGCGCGATCACCGAACCGTATGTCTGGCTGGCCATGCTGGCCATGGCCTGGATGGGCGCGTTCGGATTCATGGACGACTATATCAAGACGTTCCGGAAGGACAAGCGGGGCCTGGCGCCGAAAGTCAAACTGGCGGGGCAAGTTTCCATTGGATTGCTGCTGGGGGCCGCGCTTTGTTTTCATCCTGCTTTCGAGGCGTACGCCGCGGTTGCGTATGTCCCCTTTCTGAAGGACAAGATGATCGACTACGATATGCTGGGTCCGTTGTTCGGGGGCGTCGATCTTGGGCCGCTCGTATACATTCCGGTTGCGATTTTCATTATGACGGCGGTCTCGAATGCGGTGAACCTGACGGATGGACTCGACGGACTGGCCACGGGGGTTACCGCGTTCGTAGGCGTGGGCCTGCTGGCGCTGTGCTACATCTCGGGGAATGTGGAATTCGCGGAATTTCTGGACGTGTTTTACCTGCCCGGCGCCGGAGAACTCACGGTGTTCGCCGCGGCGATGTCGGCGGCCTGTTTCGGATTTCTGTGGTTCAACGGGTACCCGGCCACCGTTTTCATGGGCGATACGGGATCGTTGGCGCTGGGCGCCGCCGTGGCGTCCCTGGCGCTGATGATCCGCATGGAACTCTTGCTGCCCTTGCTTGGGGCGGTGTATTTCATGGAAACCCTGTCCGTGATCATACAAACGACCTGGTTCAAGTGGACGCGGCGGCGGACGGGGACGGGCCAGCGCGTATTCCGCATGGCCCCGCTGCATCACCATTTCGAGGCGTACGGCACGCACGAGGCCAAGATCGTGACCCGTTTCTGGATAATCACTGCGGTGACCGTAGCGGCGACGCTGCTGGCGCTCCGCATCCGATGACCCATGCGCTCCTTCCTTTTTTCGCAAAAAACCCATGACGCCCGGCACGCTGCGCGGAAAGAACGTAACGGTGGTCGGCGCGGCGCGCTCCGGCGTGGCCGCGGCGCGGCTGTTGCATGCGCAGGGCGCCCGGGTGTTCGTTACGGATTCCGGGCAGATCGAACCGGCTTTCCGGAGCGCGTTGCAGGCGGAGGGGATTGCGTTCGAAGAAGGCGGGCACTCCGACCGGGCCGCGCGGGCGGATTTTCTGGCGACGAGTCCCGGCGCGCCGTCTTCTATCCCGCTTTTGCGGCAGGCGTTTGCTTCCGGTACGCCCGTCTACTCGGAAATAGAGGTGGCTTCCTGGTTTTGCCGGGCCCCCGTGATTGCGGTTACGGGCACGAACGGGAAGACCACGACGGTTCTTTTGCTTGGGCATTTGTTTCGGCAAGCCGGGAAGAAGGTCTTCGTTGGAGGCAACACGGGCTATCCGTTCTCGAATTTTGCGGAGGCCGCCGGTCCGTCCGACCTGGTGGCGCTGGAAGTATCCAGTTTCCAACTCGACCATATTGCAACGTTTCGGCCCTGGATCGCCGTGATGCTGAATCTGGCGCCGGACCACATGGACCGGTACGATCAGGATTTCGACGCCTATGCGCGAAGCAAATTTCGCATTACGGAAAATCAGGGTCCGGGCGACTGGTTCGTTTGCAACCGGGACGACGGGGAGGTGCGGGCGCGGGCGTCTGCGCTTCGCGCAGCCCGGAAAAAAGGGCCTGCCCTGCTGGAATACAGCCGGATGGGCGCCGTGGAAGAGGGCGCGTTTGCGCGGGACGGGGAGATCGCGCTACGAATAACCGACGAGAAAATTCTTATGCGATCAGACGAACTGTCGTTGACAGGTCCGCATAATTTGCACAATGCATTGGCGGCGACGGTGGCGGCGCGCGTAGCGGGGCTGTCTCCCGCCGTGCTGCGCGAAGGGCTGCGGACGTTCGCGGGCGTTCCGCATCGGATGGAGCTGATCCGGGAAACCGGCGGCGTCCGATACGTGAACGACTCGAAGGCGACCAATGTGCACGCCGTGCGGTACGCACTGGAAAGCATGGACGTCCCGGTGGTGCTGATTGCGGGCGGACGGGACAAGGGGAACGATTACGCTCCGCTCAAGCAGTTGGTGAAGCAAAAAGTGCGGGCCGTCGTCGCGGTGGGAGAGAGCGCGGGCAAAGTGGCCCGGGAACTGGGTTCGGAAGCCGCTTTGGCTATGGTCGCCGGTTCGTTCGAGGAGGCGGTGCGGCGGGCCCGGCTTTGCGCCAAAGCCGGGGATGTGGTGCTGCTCAGTCCGGCTTGCGCCTCGTTCGATATGTTTCGCAATTACGAAGAACGCGGCGACGCGTTCAGACATCTTGTAAACGCATTGTAGCATGGTTTCTTCCGCTACCGTATTGCCGGGACCCGAATCCCGTCCGAAACGACCCATAGACCGCTACGTCTTGTGGGCCGCGCTTGCGTTGGCGGTGTTCGGCGTGGTGGCGGTGTACAGCGCGATTTCGTTTCTCGCAGAGACGAGGGCCGGGGGAGATACGGAACGTTTTCTGGTGCGCCATCTGGTGCGCGTCGGCGTGGCGTTCGCCGCCCTGCTTGCGTGTAGCGCGATCGATTACCGCAAACTGGCGCGGTTCAGCCGGATCGCGCTGCTCGTATCGCTGGGCTTGCTGGTTGTCGTGCATATTGCGGGCGTTACGTGGGGCGGCGCTACCCGGTGGCTGCGCATCGGGTCGGTCGGGTTTCAGCCTTCGGACCTGGCTCGCGTGGCGCTGATTCTGTACGTCGGCGTGCTGCTGGCGAAGAAGCAGGCGTATATCGCAAGTTTTACGCGCTCGTTTCTGCCCTTGATGGTCTGGGTCCTCGGCGCCTGTATTCTTATCGGGATGGAGGATCTGTCTTCGGCGTTGATGCTGCTGGCGACGACCATGCTGATGTGTTTCGTGGCGCGCGTCCGCGCGACGCATCTCGCCGGTCTTTGCGCGGCGGGTCTCGCGCTGGCCTTGCTGCTTGTGCTTGTTTCCCCGAATCGGGCGGCGCGGCTCGAGTCGTATCTGGGCATGGATTTGTTTCCCCCGTCCGGGACCGAAGAGGTCGCCGAAGATCGCGGGGAAGGGTATCAGGCGCAGCAGGCCCGCATTGCTTTCGCCATGGGCGGGCTCACCGGCGTGGGGCCGGGCAAGAGTACGCAACGGGATTTTCTTCCCGCCCCGTACAACGATTTCATTTTCGCCATTGTCGCGGAGGAATACGGGCTTTTGGGCGCCCTGGCGTTGCTCGCCGCCTTTTCGATCCTGCTGTTTCGGGGGTTTTTGCGGATTGCCCGACCGGCGCCAGACCCCCTTGGGCTCTTCCTTGGCGCAGGATTCACGACGAGCGTGGCGTTGTACGCGTTCGTGCACGCTGCCGTGGCGTGCGGACTGCTTCCGGTTACGGGGCTTCCCCTGCCGTTCGTTTCGTATGGCGGGACTTCCATGGCGGCGACCGGCATGATGTTCGGCATTTTGCTCAACATATCGAGGCAATGCGCTGTGCGATGAGGCCTGTTCCCCACATATTGTTTGCGGCGGGCGGCACGGGGGGCCATGTGTATCCCGCGATCGCTATAGCGGACGCGCTGCGCCAGCGGATTCCAGAGGCGCAGGTTCGGTTCGCCGGAACGCGCGAACGGATGGAGTGGAAGGCGGTGCCCGAAGCGGGCTACGAGATGCACCCTGTTTCGGCGGTCGGCCTGGATCGCGCCCGACTGCATCGCAACCTTGCGCTCCCGTTCAAATTGACGCGCTCCCTGGCCGAAAGCTACGCGCTTGTGCGGCGGTTCGACCCGGATGTCGCCGTAGGCACCGGCGGATATGTCAGCGGGCCGGTGTTGCTTGCGGCCAGCCTGGTCGGCAAACCGATTCTGGTGCAGGAACAGAACGCCTGGCCGGGATTGACCAACCGGCTTCTGGGCAAGCGCGCAGCCCGCATCCATGTGGCGTTCGATGCGGCGCGGGCGCATTTTCCGCCGGATCGCTGCGCGTGCAGCGGCAATCCCGTGCGCAAGGAACTTGCCGAAACGGATTCGAAAGGCGCCCGCGAGCAGTACGCCCTGCCCGCCGAGGCTTTCGTGATTGCCGTATTCGGGGGTTCGCTGGGTAGCCGGGCCATCAACGAGGCCATCGCCCGCCATATCGACGTTTTGTTGCGCGACGCGTCCGTGCATGTCCTGTGGCAAAGCGGTCGCCGGTATTTCGACGAAATGCGTGCTCGCGTCCCGGAGCGCCCGCGACTGCGCCTGATGAAATATGTGGATCGGATGGACCAGGCGTACGCCGCCGCCGACCTTGTCGTATGCCGCAGCGGCGCGCTCACGTGCAGCGAACTGGCGATCACCGGCGCGCCCGCTATTCTGATCCCTTCCCCGAATGTGACGGAGGATCACCAGACCCATAACGCCCGCGGGATGGCGGCGGCCGGCGCGGCGGAAATGATTTCCGAATCGAAGATGGACGAGGCGTTGCCGGAGGCGATAGCCCGCTTGCGCAAGCGCCCCGAAACGCTTCGGGACATGGCGAACGCGGCGCGCGCGCTGGCCCGTCCCGACGCCGCCGACCGGATTGCCGACGATGTGTTGCGCCTGGCGGGTTTTGCGCCCCCCGAAGGCGCGGGCGCCAACGCGCCCTCCCCGAGCAATGGACCCGCGACGCAGGATTGAACGATGGAAAGCAGACGACAACCAACGCTTGGCCGCATCCGGCGAGTCCACATGGTGGGCATCGGCGGCGTCGGCATGAGCTCCATCGCAGAGGTGTTGCTCAACCGGGGCTACGAGGTGACCGGCTCGGACCTGCAACGATCCGAAGCGACGGACCGGCTGGTCTCGCTTGGCGCGGTCGTGCGCGAGGGACATGCCGCCGAAAACGTGCGGGATACCGATGTGGTGGTGTATTCCTCTGCGGTGGCGCGACGGGACAACCCGGAAACGGTGGAGGCGGAACGGCTGCGCATACCCGCCATTCCGCGCTCGGCGATGCTGGGGGAATTGATGCGCATGCAGTTCGGCGTAGGCGTCGCCGGTACGCACGGCAAAACCACGACGACGTCTATGGTCGGGCTGGTCGTGGCCGAAGGAGGCTACGATCCCACCATCATCGTAGGGGGCAAAGTGGCTGTTTTCGGGTCGAATGCAGTGGTTGGGGAAGGCAATGTCATCGTGATCGAGGCCGACGAATACGACCGCACGTTTCTGCGGCTTACGCCTTCGCTGGCCGTCGTTACGAACATCGAGGCGGAACACCTCGATACGTACCGCGACCTGGACGACATCAAGCAGGCTTTCGCGCAATTCGCGAACAGCGTGCCGTTTTTCGGGGCCGCCGTGCTGTGTCTCGACGATCCGGTCGTGCAGGAAATCGTCAGCCGGATAGACCGTCGGGTGATTACGTACGGCCTGTCGAGGCAGGCCGAGATACGCGCCGACAAGGTATGGCGGGAAGGCCCGGTCACCCGGTTCCATGCGCTGCGCCTGGGCGAGCGCCTGGGCGAGATTACGCTGCATGCCGCGGGCGGGTACAATGTGCGCAATGCGCTCGCCGCCGTGGCGGTCGGGGTCGAAATGGAGATCGGGTTCGACAAAATCCGGGCGGGCATTGGCCGGTTCACCGGGGTGCAGCGGCGTTTTCAGACAAGGGGCGAGGCGGCGGGGGTGCTGGTGGTGGACGATTACGCGCACCACCCGACCGAGATTGTGGCGACCCTCGAAACCGCGCACGAGATGTGGCCCGACAAACGGATTATCGCGGCGTTTCAGCCGCACCTCTACACGCGCACGCGCGATTTTCTGGACGACTTCGCCAAAGCGTTCTTCAACGCGGACATGCTGGTGCTTACCGACGTGTACGCGGCGCGGGAGGCGCCCCTCGACGGCGTCGATGGCCAGAAATTGGCGAATCTGGCCAGAAAATACGGGCACCGGCAGGTGCATTACGTCCCCGACAGGAAGGAGGTGGCGGGCTTTCTCGCCGGCAAGGCGCGGGAGGGCGACGTGGTGGTGAGCATGGGCGCCGGGGACATCTGGCGTTGCAGCGGGGCCTTGCTTGCGGAACTCGAAAAACGGTAACGACGCAGGAGCGGCAAGATGGGTAAAACAAAACAGATTCTGACGCGCATAGCAGGGTGGACTGCGGTCGCAGCGGTCGTCGTCGCGCTGTCGTTCGCCGGATGGACCTGGGTGGACGGCATGACGGTTCGCGAGGTGGCGGTCGAGGGCGCCCGGCATGCCGACGAGGCAACGATCCTTGCGCTGGCCGCCGTGGACACCAGCATGCGGACGCTGGACGTAGATCCGCTTGTGATCGCCGACCGCGCCGCGCGGCATCCCTGGGTGCGCGCGTGCGCGGTGCGAAGACTGCCTTCCGGCGTGGTCCGCATTGCGGTTCGGGAGCGGCTTCCCGTGGCGCTGGCGCTTACGCCCGACGGGCGTCCGACGGCCTGGCTGGACGCCGAAGGCTACGCCATGCCCTTGCCAAAAGACGCTGCCTGGGATGTGCCGCTGGTCTGGGGCGCCGCGTTGCCCGGCAACAGGACGCGCCCGCTGGAAGGGGCCTCGCTACGCGAACTGCTCGCCACGCTGCCGCAGTCCGAACTGCCGCCGAATGCGCTGGTTTCCTCGTTTGAGGTGGATCGCGCCGGCGGGATCGCCATGTACGCTTCGGTTCCCGGTCGGCGCGACGCCATTGTCGTCCGCCTTGGCGACCGCGGCTACGCCGAAAAATTCAGGCGATTGCATGCCTTCTGGACGCAAGCCGTGTTGCCGCGTCCGGACAAAACGTTCGCCGCCATCGACCTCCGTTTCGACGGCCAGATTGTCACACAAGAAAGCTGAGTCCCATGGGGCAACCGCTTGCCAAAACAAACATGAATGAACGCATTGTAGTCGGCGTAGACATCGGCACCACCAAGGTGTGCGCCGTCGTCGCGGCGGTGGACCGCCTTGGCTGCATCAACATTCTGGGGGTTGGGGTCGCCGGGTCGGAAGGCCTGAACCGCGGCGTCGTCGTCAACATCGACAAGACGGTAGCCGCTGTTCGACAGGCGCTCGACGAGGCGTCCCGGACGGCCGGCGTGGAGATTCGGAGCGTGATCGTCGGGATCGCCGGAGACCATGTGCAAAGTTTTCGGATGAGCGGCGTCATCACGATATCGCCCCGGGACCGGGAAATCGTGGCGGACGACGTGCAGCGCCTCATCAAGGACACGACGCACGTGGCCATGCCCGCCGACCGGGAAATTCTGCACGTCATTCCGCAGGAATTCGTCGTGGACGGACAGGACGGCGTGGCCGACCCCGTGGGCATGAGCGGGGTGCGCCTCGAAGGGACCGTGCACATTATCACCGGGCTGGTGTCCGCCGCCAAAAATCTCTATCGCTGCATCGAGAAGGCGGGTTATCAGGTCGAGGATATTGTGCTCGAACCCCTTGCTTCGTCCTGTTCGGTGCTGCATCGGGACGAAAAAGAGGTGGGCGTGGCCCTTATCGATATTGGCGGCGGCACGACGGACATCGCGGTGTTCGAGGACAGCACCATCCGCCATACCGCCGTCGTCGGCATTGCCGGCAACAGCGTAACCGACGATATCCGCCGAGGCCTTGGCGTCATGCGCGATCAGGCCGAGCAGCTCAAATGCCGTTTCGGCGTGGCCCTCATCGATATGGCCTCGGAAGACGAGGAAATCACGATCCCCGGATTGGGGGGACGCCCGGACAAGAGCATCGGGCGCAGCCCGCTTGCGCAAATCATCCAGCCCCGGATGGAGGAGATTCTGGAAATCGCCGCCATCGAGATCAAGCGCAGCGGCTATGCGAGCAGCCTGGCGGCGGGCGTCGTGCTTACCGGCGGCGGCTCGCTGATTCCCGGCGTGGACGCCCTGGCCGCCGACGTGCTTGGCGTAGAGGCCCGCGTCGGCTTGCCCACGGGACTGGCTGGCGGCATGGTGCAGGAAGTCAGCGATCCCAAGTATTCCACGGCGGTCGGGCTGGTGTTTTACGGGCTGCAATCTGCGTCCGACGACGGGACGATGTTCAGCGGCGGGATGGCCCGCCATGGAGGAGATCGCGCCCGCCGGGATTCGCTTGTCAACCGCATTGCGGCCAGAATGAAAAGCTGGTTTGACGAACTCTAACAACCCATTGCCTTATTCGCCGCCGGACCTGTGCGCCGGCTGGCCCTCACCCATGTACATACTGGAGACCTCCTATGAGTAATTCCTTCAAATTCAACGGCTCGTTGACCGACAATCCCAAATTATGCGTGGTGGGCGTAGGCGGCGGGGGCGGCAACGCCGTCAACGACATGATCACCCGCGGAATACGGGGCGTCGAGTTCATTGCGATCAATACGGATTCGCAGGCGCTGCGCAAAAATCTCTCGCCGGTGAAAATCCAGGCGGGCGCCGTGTTGACGAAAGGCCTTGGGGCCGGCGCCCGGCCCGCCGTCGGCGCCGATGCGATCGAGGAAAGCCGCGAAGAAATCAAGCAGGCCCTGAAGGGCTTCGACATGGTGTTCATTACCGCGGGCATGGGGGGCGGCACCGGTACCGGCGGCGCGCCCGTGGTGGCTGCGATCGCGCGGAAACTCCATATCCTGACCGTCGCCATTGTCACGCAGCCTTTCGATTTCGAGGGGGTTCGCCGCCGAAAAGCCGCCGACGAAGGCATCGAACTGCTTCGCGACATCGTCGACACGCTGATTGTCGTTCCCAACGAGCGCCTGATGGAAATATCGGACGACAAGACCAGTTGGCTCGAAGCATTCAGCATGGTGGACAATGTGCTCTACAATGCGGCGCGCGGCATATCCGATCTGATCACCGTGCATGGCCTTGTCAACCTTGACTTTGCGGACGTCAAGACCACGATGGAAGTGGGGGGGCAGGCCGTCATGGGGGCTGCGGAGGCGAGCGGGTCCAATCGGTCCGAAACGGCGGCCCGCGACGCCATTTCGAGTCCGCTGCTCGACGGGCTTTCCATCGCCGGGGCCAGCAATGTGCTGGTCAATATTACGTCCAGCGAGAACATAAAATTCCAGGAGGTGAGTACGGCGGTCGATATCATTCGGCAAGAAGCGGGGTCGGAGGTGGAGGTCATTTTCGGTACGGTGATCGACGAGGGGATGGGCGATAACCTCCGGGTCACGGTGATTGCTACGGGATTCGATCTGGATCGGATGTCGCGCAGTCCGGAGCGGCATGTGCGGACGGTGTCGCTGGACCAGCCGGGAATCCCGCCGAATTACAAGGGACAGGATAATTTGCGTACGCTGGATCAGCCTGCGTACGAGCGCCGCCATATTCTCCGGCAGGACGATTCCGACGCGCCGGAACAACCCGGACGGCCCAGGAGGGCGGAAGAGGATACGCGGCGCAGTAAAATCAACCGGCTGGGTCGCGATCTTCCAGGACCAAATCGGAAAGAGGACACCGACACGCCGGCTTTCCTGCGTAAAATGATGGACTGAAACGGGTGCGAGGTTGCCGATGGCCGTGCTCCGTTTCGCGTACATAGCGACCTGCTGGGCGTTGACGTCCGCGGCGCTTTTTTCGCCGCCGGTCGTCGCCCGGCAAACGCCGCTAAAGGGCGTGGTCTGGTCGCCGCCAGAGGATAGCGTCCAGGCTGTGCGGGATATGTACGCCATGGCGGAGGGCGGCGTCGAGGCGGTGCGGGCCTCGTTTACGCAGAACAGCCATGCGCTGGCCGCCGCCGATGCGCTTGGACTGCATATCTACCTGGACCTGCCCGTATCGCGCTTGTCGGTTTCCGGGCTGCAAGATACGCTTGCGCATGCGCGGGAAGCGCTTGACAGCGTCCTGGACATGACGCGGCGCCACCCCTCCATTCGGGCCATAGGACTTGCCCGCCATAGCGATACGTCCGATCCGGCGGCCTGCGCGGCGCTGGATGAATTGGCCGCCCGCGTACGCGCGGCGGCGCCGGGCGTATCGACCTACTACGTAACCCGATTTTCCAGAGACGATGCGTGCGCGCATGTGGTGGATTTCGTCCTGATAGACGTGCTGGACAGGCCAGATCCGGCGGATTGGCTGGACAAGGCGGACGGGCCTTCCGTGGGCGTGGGCGCGCTTGGAATCGGGGTCGCCCCCGACGGTCCCCGCGGGCTGCTTGCGCCGTTTTCGCCGGAGCGCCAGGCCCGCTATTTCGAGGACGCCTTGCCCGAACTGCTCGGGCGTCCGCTACAAGCGGTTTTTGCGTATCGCTGGCGGGACAGCCCTGCGTCTGATGCGCGTTCGCCGAGGGGCTCCAGCCAATACGGGCTGCATGCGGCGGACGGACAGGCGCGGGTGGCGTTCGACGTGGTTTCCGGGATTTTTTCGGGCCGCCAGACGGTTTTCGCCTTCGATCAGGGCGAACCGCCGCGCAAATCCGTTTCCTGGGTTATTCTTTTCGGCTGGCTGGTTATCCTTGCCATCGGGACAGGATATGCGTTATCTCCACGATTTCGTTACATGCTGCCCCGATATTTTCGGTCGCACGTCTTTTTTGTCGAGGCGGTGTATACGAAGCGGGAAATTCTCCCCGGAACCAACCTGATGGCCTTGTTCGCGCTGGCGGCGGCCACCGCGCTGACGGGCTATATGGCCTTGCATCATTTGCAAGTCACCGACGCTTTCCTGGTGGCCATGCAGTATCTGTCCCCCCTGACGCAAGCGCTAACGGGGGAGATGCTGAGGCGGCCTTTCCTGTACTTTTCGCTTGCGGGGTGCCTTTTCGCGCTTGCGCTGGTCCTGTGGGTTGCCGCCTGGTCGCTTCTTTTGCAACTGGGTTCCCGGATTTTGCGCATCCGGCAGGTCCACATGCTCGTCGTGTGGGCCCACTGGTCCTGTCTGCTTTCCATGGCCGCCGCCATGGTGATTTCTACCCTTCCGGAGCCGAGCGGGCGGGCAGGTTTTATCCTGCTTGTCGTCTGGCTATTCCTTGGCCTCTTTTCCTTCGTTCAGGTTCTGCTCGATATGCAACTGGCGACGCGGGCGCCGGCCTACCTGCTCGTTTTGGGGGCTTTGCTTCATCCGTTTTCCTGGGCGTTTTTTTTCCTCGTCGGCGTGTTGCTCAGGCATCCGTCCGAGGCGGCTTTCGTGTGGCGCGCGGCGTTTCGGCAGTAGCGCCGCGCAAGCCGGCCCGTTCGCTTTTCGCGCTGCTCAGGCAGGCCGGGCCCACATCCGCTCGGAAAACGCCTCGAAGGGCTTTTTGTAATGCAACCAGCTGAAATGCAGCGAGATCGGCGTAAACTCCTGATAATCGCCTCGCCCGGGCAGGCCGGATACAAGCCGGATCAGGTATGCGCGCAGCTTCCGGTTGCGAATGCCGCGCAGCGCATAGACCGAGCGATCCGTGTAGTACCGGTAGGTTACCTCGCGGAAATCAGGATCGAAGACGGTCCAGTCCTCCACGAAGTCCAGTTGGGGGCTTAGCCGACCCTGGATCCAGGGGAAAATGTCCAGATGGCGTTGGCTCATGGCCATCGCAAGGCTCCATTCGCAGGTTTCCTCGCTGCGCCCCTCGTCCAGACGGCTTCGGAAATGGGTTTGGGCGCGGCGGGCAAGCAGCGAGGCCGCGGTTTCGCACACGCTTTGCGTCACGTCCCGGTCTGCGCAGTAGATCATGCCCGCCTGCACGCGCGGAAAATGCGAAATGCCGAACCGCTTCATGGTCTGTCGGCGGCGGTCCAGCAGCACATCGATTGCGATGCGCCAGTTTTTGGGTCCCCCGAAGAAAAAGTCGGCGCGCTCCAGGCCGGTCGCCGTGAAAGGATACGCTTGCCATTGTTTCCAGAGCGGATCCGGGTTTCGGCACCAGACGATGTCCGCATCCGCGAACAGGGTGCGCTCGTACGGCATGAACCGGTGCAGGTGGTGTTTGAAACCCGTAATGGAAGCATGTTCTTCCGGAAGCGTATGGATCTCCTCGAAGAGGTCTGCCTTGCCGTGCGCGCGCAGGCATTCCCGGTGCGCGTCGGGGCAGAAGAGCGCAATAGGCCGCTGCGCGTCGTGCCGCCTGAGCGTCATCGCGGAAGCCGCTGCATGACGCACGAACCGTTCCGGGCCGTACGTATGCAGCGCGTAGCCTTCTTGCGGAGTATCCATGGCTGTTTTTGTTTGCGCCGGTTTTCCTGTTCCCCGGCGCGCGCCCCGTCTGCGCCCGGCAGCCCCGCTACGAACGCATTCCGTCCAGTTTTTTCCGAAGACTGTTCATCAGGGAATCGAATCCGCGTTTGCGGACAACCGCCTGAAAGGATCGCGCATACCCGTCCGCGGTGCTTACGTCGTCCAGGATAATGTCCTGCACCTGCCACTGTTCGTTCGTTCGCCCAAGCACATATTCCACTTTCATGGGAATGTCCTTGTAGACCGTAGTCGTGGTTACGCGCGCCGTTTCGTCGCCCGCCGCAATGTTTTCGTAGGTAACCACGGATCGGTAGGCATCCAGGTCGGACAGCGACTGGTTCCGCACGATCTGGCTGAACACGTCCACGAATTCCTGCTGCTCGTCCGGCGCCGTATCGGCCCAGAAAGGCCCCAGCGCCGCGCGTCCCATGGCCGCGAAATCAATGCCGTTGTTGATCACGCGTTTCAGTTGTTCCCGCTGTTCGTCGGTGAAGGTCTCCCGGTCGCCCAGCACGCTCTTTATTTCCCGATCCCGCTGCTCCAGGAAGCGGCGTACTTCGTCGGATCGGCTCTGGGCCTGCGCGGGGTCCTGCAGGGCGAACAGGGCGGCAAGCAGGAGGACGAGGAAAAAGGCGGCGCGTGTCATGAAAGGTTCGGTTTTTTGGCGTTTGCGGCGCGCGGCGGCGCAAAAATATGCTATGTTCAAGAAGTACCCGGCAAAAATCATGCCAAATTACATATTTTTTACTTTATTCCGCGTCGGCGTGGTCCAGGGCGGGCGCTCCGGGTGCGCTCCAGCCTGTTTCCGCCCATAGCCGAAGCACGGCGACATTGAAGGCGCGCACGCGCTCGTAATACGCCGCTTTCAGTTCGAGGTTTGCCCGCACGGCGTCCACCAGGTTTTCCGTATCGCCCAGGTCGAGATCGAAGTTGATTTGCTCGGTGCGCAACCATTCTCCGCTGATGGTCAGGGCTTCGTTTTGCGCATTCATGGCGGCGCGCGTCGAGACGACGTTGCGCCAGGCCGCTTCCGCCTCGAACAGGACAAGCTGCCGGGCCGCCGTCATCTGGTGCCGCACCTCGTTGCGCCGGGCTTTGGCCTGCGCGACTTTAGCGCGCGTTTGCGCCATGTTGAGCGACAGGCGCACGCCGACGCCCGTCCGGAAACTGCGTCCAATGTATGGATCGTTGACAAAGGCGTTCGTTTGGCGGTGCCGTCCGCTGGTCAACGTAATTTTCGAATCCACCCCCAGGAAAAGTTGCGGGAAATAGTCGGCGCGCGCAACCCTGACTTGCGCTTCCCGCGCCGCCAGCCCCGCCTCCGCCTGCCGGATTTCCGGGCGGCGCTTCGCGGCCATCCGCAGGTAGGCGTCCAGCGAATCCAGCGCGAACGGCATGGGCTCCAGCACAATGTCTTCCGGTTCGGGCAGCGCGCCTTCGGGCAGCAGCAATTGCCGCGCCAGCGCGCTTTGCGCCGTGCGCAGTCCCTGCTCCACTTCGACCACCCGCCGCAGAAACTCCTGTTCCGTAATGAGCACCTTGAACAGGTCGGCGTCGTCCACGTCCTCTGCGCCCTCGTCCAGGAGCCGACGGATTTCGGATTTGGCCTGCTCCACGATATCGCCTGCCTGCGCGGTCAGCCGGACCAGTTGCCTGGCGAGCAACAGATTATAGTACAGCGTCCCGGTGCGGAGCGCTACGTCGATCTTCTGTTGGCTTGTGGACGCTTCCTCCACCCGTACGCCCTGCCGCGCCGCTTCGATAGCCCCTTTCAGGGCGCCCCAGGTATAGAGCGGTTGCACCAGACTGGTTTCGAACCGGTTCAGCGGGCGCAGGGATTCCCAATCGTTTTGCACTTCGGGGTAGAGATACAGCTGGTCTCTCGGAACGCCGTCGGGAAGGTTGCGCAGTCCGGGGGCCGCCGCATGCGCGGTCTGGAGCGAAAACTCCGTGGCGAATCGGCTTGCGCGGGCAAGTTGCGCGCGCGCCTGCGCGAAATCCGCTTTCGAGGCGGCGACGCCTACTTCCGGGCTCCTGTCCAGCGCCCGCCGGATCGCCGTTTCGAGGCGTATATGAAGCGTATCCGGCGTCTGGGCGACGGCGGATACGGGAACGAAGAGAGCGAAGGCGTACAGAAGGGCCCCCGCCCGGCGCGAGGCGTACCGTTGCATTATGGGTCCACAATATTCGGCAATGCGTTCAGGTCGTCGATCACGACGTCCGCCCCCTGTTCTTGCAACAAAGATGCCATTTCCGCCTTGTTTCCGATATATGGAGGAATGAAGCCGATCGCATACGCCCCGGCGTCCCGGGCGCAGGCCATGTCGTCCACGGAATCGCCGACGTAGGCGGCCTGTTCAGGGGGAATGTCGTGTCCCGCCGCCGCAAGTATCGTCAGGGCGCGCCGGAGCGGAAACGGGTCCGGTTTGGGGCGGTCTCCCTGCTGCTCCCTGGCCACGATCCATGGAAAGTACGTTTCCCACCCGAAACGCCGGACGGTCCACGTTGCTTCCGCGTCCGGCCGTCCCGTTACCACGCCCATGGGGCGCCCGCCCGCGCCGAGCCGGTCCAGCGTGGCGGTTTGCATCAGCGCGGGTTCTTGCGCAATGAAGCCGTTCCAGTTCTCCCCCCGGTATCGCTTCTGGAAAGCGTCCACGACCCGGGCCAGCGGCGCGCTTGCGCCCTGTTCGGCGATGAGGGCGCAGGTCAGTTCCCAGTCGTCGTTGAAGCCGCCCATGTTTTTGTAGCGCTGGATGGCGTCGGGGGGCAGTTTCCGGCCCGTGAATTCCTCCACCGTTTCTTCCACGGCGCGTCGATAGGAACGCGACACGTCCACGAGCACGCCATCCATGTCGAAGAAAAGCGCCCGGACCTCGGTCTTCCCCGCCATGGCGTCCTACGAATTCATGGTGACGAGAAATTCGTCGTTGTTTTTGGTGCCCCGCATTTTGTCCAGCAGGAAGGTCATGGCGTCGATAGGCGACATGTCCGCAAGGAGCTTCCGGAGAATCCAGATGCGTCCCAGTTTGGCGTCCGGCACAAGCAGTTCTTCCCGCCGCGTTCCCGACATGATTACATTGATCGCGGGGAATATGCGGCGGTCGGCGAGGTTGCGATCCAGCACGATTTCCGAGTTGCCGGTTCCCTTGAATTCTTCGAAGATGACCTCGTCCATCCGGCTTCCCGTATCGATGAGCGCCGTCCCGATGATGGTCAGCGATCCGCCTTCTTCCACGTTCCGGGCCGCGCCGAAAAAGCGTTTCGGATTGCGCAAGGCGCCCGCCTCCATGCCGCCGGAGAGGGTTTTGCCCGTGTTCGGGGTCACCGTGTTGTTCGCCCGCGCCAGCCGCGTGATGGAGTCCAGGAGAATCACCACGTCCTGCCCGGCCTCCACCAGGCGCTTGGCTTTCTCCAGCACGATATCCACCACCTGCACGTGTTGCTCGGCTTTCTGGTCGAAGGTCGAGGAAATGACCTCGCCGCGTACGTTCCGCTCCATGTCCGTGACTTCTTCGGGCCGTTCGTCCACGAGCAGCACGATCAGGTACGCTTCCGGATGATTCGTCGTGATCGCGTTGGCTATTTTCTGGAGCAGCACGGTCTTGCCCGTTTTCGGCTGCGCCACGATCAGCGCCCGCTGGCCTTTCCCGATCGGCGTAAACAAGTCGAGGATGCGGGTATTGTAATCCCCCGCATGCGTTTCGAGGCGGAGATGCTCCATGGGGTAGAGCGGCGTGAGATAATCGAATCCTTGCCGTTCTTCGATTTCTCCCGGTTTGCGCCCGTTGATCGTATTCACTTGTATGAGCGCAAAGAACCGTTCCCCCTCTTTGGGCGGGCGCACTTCTCCATCGACGGTGTCTCCCAGCTGCAAACTGAACCGTTTGATCTGCGACGGGGAAACGTAAATGTCGTCCGGGCTGGGGAGGTAATTGTATTCCGCCGAACGCAGGAAACCGTAGCCGTCGGGGAGCACTTCCAGCACCCCGATTTTGCGGATCATGCCTTCCAGTTCCGTGCGCCTCGGGTCGTGGGCGGCCATGTATTCCGGGCGCCCTTCGTAGATATTTCTGCGCCGCGCCTCTTGCGCCCGAGGGTCCCGGCCCCGGCGGGCATGCTTGCGCGGGTCCGGCGCGCGCCGCTTCATGCGCCGGTCGTCCGACCGCTCCCGTTCGTCTCCGCCGGGTTCGCGGCGAGGCGGCCTTTTCCGTTCGACGCCCGCCGCGCTTCTCGGCTGCGGGCGCTGTCCGTCGCGGGGCCGCAGCGCGCCGGGTCCGCCTCCGTTGTTCCGCGCATTGTTGGCGGGCGGGGCCGGGCGTTTGCGGTCGGGAGCCGGCGTTTTTTCTCGCCGCAGATCCTGTCCGGGAGCCGGGCGCGGACGCTCGCCGTTCGGATTTTTTCGGTCCTCGCCGGACGGGGCGGGCTGCGGCTTGTCGGGGGCCGCCGCCGGGCGGTTTTCTCTGGGGGGGGCAGGCTTGTTTTCCGGACGCGGGCGGCGTTCGGGCGGAAGCATGCGCTGCGGAGTCGGGCGGGCCGGCCGCCCGCGCAGGGAGCCGTTGCCGGCGACGACCTCGGCGTTCGCCTCGATGATGCGATAGATCAAGTCTTCCTTGCGGCTCTGGGAATAGCCGCTCAGGCCCAGGCCGCGCGCAAGGTCCTTCAGTTCCGGGAGTTTCTTTTTTTGTAAATCGTGGATGTTCATTGCGGTCGATCAGGTATTGCAGGCGGAAGGGGTCTTCCGCGTGGAGGACGAAACCCGGCGCAGGCGATCAGAAAGCAGTTCTGCGCTGCGCTTGCGGCTTCGCATAGGGACGCGAGGCGCGTCTGATGGGAGACAGAAAAAACTCGGTGGGATGAATAATCTGCTGCGGTCCAGCCAAGGGGGAAGGGGGCCGGAACCGGGGATTTCGGCAGCGTAGCGTACCGCCAATAACTTGCTAACCGGGTAACAAGATAGGGTTTCCCGACGGGAAGTCAAATTTTCCCGTGGAAAAAAATTTATTTCGTCCATTCTGAACCAGGTCGCACGGGCAGGTCTTCCCGCCGCATGGCGATGCGGTGCGAGCCGGTCGCAAGCAGCATATCCGCTGCGGAGGCGTCGTCAAGGAACGCCTGGGCGCCTTCCCGGATCGTACAGGGCGGGCCCACCCGGACGCCTGCCCGCTGCAATATATCCGCCAGTTCTTCCGGCGCGCACATGCGCCCGGCTGTCGGCCGTACGGGCCGGACGTACGCGCCGGCCCTGGCGAACAACCGGCCCATCGCCGCGATATCCTTGTCGCGCATGACTCCGAACAACACCGTCAAGGCGCTTCCCGCCTGCCGGAACGCTTCCAGATGCCGGAGTATGGCCGCCAGCGCATCCGGGTTGTGCGCCGCGTCCGTCGCCACCAGCGGTTCTTCGAGCAGCACGTCCCAGCGCCCGCGCAACCCGCTTAACGCGCAGACGTCTCGCAGGCCCGTCCGCACGGCCTGTTCGTCGAAACACAGGAGTTCCGCCGCGCGCAAGGCGGTCAGCGCGTTCCGAATCTGGTGCTTCCCGGCCAGTCCCACGCGCAGGTCCCGCCAGGTTCGGCGCGGCGTGGCCGCCGTAACCGTCGATCGGGCGAGGCCAACGGTTTCCGACAGCGTCCGTACGTCCCGGTCTACCGGGTGCAGGGGCGCGCCGCGCGTTTCGGCGACGGCCTCGATTACTTCTATCGCAGGGGAGCGGGCGCTCGTCGCCACGGGGACGCCCGGCTTGATAATGCCGGCCTTCTCTCGCGCGACGCATTCGATGGAGTCTCCCAGAAATTGCGTATGATCCAGGCCAATGTCGGTGATGATCGACAGCGCCGGGTCCAGCGCATTCGTGGCGTCGAGCCGTCCGCCCATGCCTGTCTCGACGACCGCCAGTTCGACCCCTTTTTCCGCAAAGTACGACAGGCTGAGCGCAAAGGTGAGTTCGAAGAAGCTGGGCTTTGTTCGCTCGACGAGCGGCTGCGCTCGCTCCAGCGCGCCCGCCAGCCAGCGTTCCGGCGCGGCCTGTCCGTCGACGCGCATGCGTTCCGCCACGCTCCACAAGTGCGGCGACGTATGAAGGCCGGTTCGCACGCCCGCGGCGCGGCTTATTGCAGCAAGAAAGGACGCCGTGGATCCCTTTCCGTTCGTTCCGGCCACATGCACGATCCGGAAGGCGTCCTGGGGCCGTCCGAGCGCGCGAAGCAACCGCCGCGTACGTTCGAGGCCGGGTTTCCATACGCCCTGGTCCGCAAACCGGGGCAGTCGCGCAAGCAAGGCGTCTGTCTCCGGCGTCATGGCGCGTGGCCGTCCAAACGGATGCTTCGTTCGCTTTCTGTTTCCTGGTTCATGCGAAATCGCAACGTTTCTTCGGGCAAGAGCGGCTCCACGCGATCGGCCCACTCGACGATGCACAGGCCGCGCCCATAGAAATATTCCTCGTACCCCAGTTCGTAAAACTCGTCCAGCGTTTCGATCCGGTAGGCGTCGAAATGATATACGGGCCAGGCGCCGCCTTCGTACTCGTGGAGAATGGAGAACGTGGGGCTGGTTGCCTGTTCGGCGGCGAGGCCAAGCCCCTCGCACAGTCCTTGCGCAAACACCGTCTTGCCCGCCCCGAGCGCTCCGTACAACCCGACGACGTCCCCCGCCCGGAGGTGTTTCGCGGCGGCGCGTCCGAGTCGGCGGGTCTCTGCCGCGCTGGCGGTGCGTGCGGGAAAAAGATGCTTCATGCCTTGGGCCGCAGGGTCACGACCGGCAGAATCATTTCTTCGAGCGAAGCCCCGCCGTGCTGCATCGTGTCCCGGTACAGATTCTGGTAATGGTGAAAATTCGTGGGGTACACGAAATAATAATCTTCCTTGGCGATAATGTAGTTGGTGCTCGAATCGTTTTTCGGCAGTCCGTAGGATTCGGGGTCCGCCACGAGGATCGCCTGTTTCTCGTTGCATTTCACGCTGCGCCCGTACTTGTAGCGAAGCGCCGTGGACGTATTCCGGTCCCCGTGCACTTTGGCGGACCGCAAACTTCGGATGGCCCCGTGGTCGGTGGTGACCACGATGGCGCATTCCGCCCGGGCGAATTCGGCGAAGGCCTGGTATAGCCAGGAATGTTCGAACCAGGTGCGCGTCAAGGCCCGGTAGGCGCGTTCGTCCGGCGCGATTTCCCTCAGCACGTCCGAATCGGACCGGCTGTGCGCCAGAATATCCACGAAATTAATCACGACGGCGCTCAGATCCTGCGCAAGAAAGGCGTCCGTTTGCCGGGCGAATTCCCGTCCGTCCCGGGACTTGACCAGTTTCTGATAGCGTATCTTCGGATCCAGGCGGCGGCGCCCCATCAGATCCCGCAGGAACCGTTCTTCGTCCCGATTGCGGCTGTGTTCGTCGTCCTCGCCGCTTTCCCACGTTTCCCGGTACCGTTTTGCAATGTCCGCGGGCAACAGGCCGCTGAAAATCGCGTTGCGGGAATACGGCGTCGCCGTCGGCAGGATCGAGTAGTAGAAATCCTTTTCTATGTCGAACAAGTCGTACAGCAGCGTTTCCAGCTCCAGCCACTGGTCGTAGCGCATGCAGTCGATGACCAGGAATACGACGGGCGTTCCGGGTTCCATGTTCGGAATGACGTATTTCGGAATCACGTCGTGCGAAAGCGTCGGGCGGTCTTCTCCCGGCCGCGCGCGAATCCACGCCGGATAGCGCGTTTCGACGAACTTGCCGAACGCCCGGTTCGCTTCCCGATACTGGTCTTCGAGAATGTTGCGGGCGCCCTCGTCCCCTTTCAGTTCGATATCGTACTGCACCAGCTGCCTGTACACCTCGATCCACTCCGCGTGCGTAAGCGGATTCATGAGGGCCTGGGTAATCCGGTTGAAGGATTGCAAATAATCGCGGGAGACTTTTTCGGTGCGCAGCCGGTTATGGTCCAGGAGCCGCTTGATCGTAAGCAATATCTGGCTGGGATTGACCGGCTTGGTCAGGTAATCGCTGATTTGACCGCCCAGCGCCTCTTCCATGAGGCGTTCTTCTTCGCTTTTGGTGACCATCACCACCGGGGTTTCCGGGGCTTTTCTCCGGATTTCTTCCAGAATGTCTATGCCGCCCAGGCCCGGCATCTGTTCGTCCAGCAGGATCACGTCGTAGCGCGCGCGGTCCGCCTCCCCGATGGCGTCCGCGCCGTTCGTCACGCTGGTCACGTCGTACCCTCGCGTTTCCAGAAAAAGAATGTGCGGGCGCAGAAGGTCTATTTCGTCGTCCGCCCACAGGATTTGGGGCTTGCCGGGCATAAGGCGGGGCGCATTGGCGTTCGCTGGGGCGCGGGGGCGATTTTTTTCGCGCGCCGGGTTGCGCATCGGGTTGCATTCGGGTGGCGCGTCGAGCCGTCGTTCATACATGCCGAAAGGCCCTTTGTGTTCCTGTAAAAAGGGAATATTGTCGTACCTTGCGTTCGGCACTACGCATTCTGGACGCACCTGATATTTCACCGGATTATGGCGCATCATCCCCTTGCGGGCAAGCCGGTTCCCCGCGATCTCCTCGTTCATATTCCCCGGCTCATGGCCGCGTATTATTCGGTAAGGCCCGATCCGCGCGAGCCGTTGCAGCGCGTGGCCTTCGGTACGTCCGGGCATCGCGGCACGTCGCTCGAAGGGTCGTTCAACGACGACCATATCGCTGCGATATGCCAGGCCGTCGCCGAGACGCGCGCCGCCAACGGGATCGAGGGGCCGCTCCTGATGGGGATGGATACGCACGCCCTGTCGGAAGCGGCTTATACGACGGCCCTCGAAGTGTTCGCTGCGAACGGCGTAACGGTGCATGTGGACAAGGGGGATTCGGGTCCTGCGTACACCCCTACGCCCGCGCTGTCCCACGCTATTCTTCGCTACAATGCGCGCGGCGAGGGCGGCCTGGCGGATGGCGTCGTCGTAACGCCGTCCCATAATCCTCCGGAGGATGGCGGCTTCAAGTACAATCCGCCGACGGGCGGTCCGGCGGACGCCGCCACGACCGGACAGATTCAGGATCGGGCGAACGAATTGCTCGAAGCCGGTTTGCGGGGCGTCCGCCGCACGACGATCCTGCAGGCGCGCCGGGCCGCCACCACCCGCGAAGTGGATTTCATGACCCCCTACGTAGAGGACCTTGGCCAGGCGCTGGACATGGAAGCCATCGCCGCCTCCGGCCTGAAAATAGGGGCCGACCCCATGGGCGGGGCGGGCGCGGCGTACTGGGAACCCATTGCGGATCGGTACGGGATCGACATTGAGGTGGTCAACCCGGCCCTGGACCCGACTTTTTCGTTCATGACGCTTGACCGGGATGGCAAAACGCGCATGGATTGTTCGTCGCCGTACGCCATGGCGGGCCTCGTCGGGCTGAAGGATCGGTTCGATATCGCATTTGGCAACGACCCGGATTTCGACCGCCACGGCGTGGTTGCGAAAACCGGCGGACTGATGCAGCCCAACCATTATTTGTCCGTGGCCATCGCGTATCTGTTCCGCCGCCGCAAAGGTTGGCCCCAGGCCGCCGCCATCGGCAAGACGCTTGTGTCCAGTTCCATGATCGACCGGGTGGCGCAGGACCTGGGGCGACCGCTTGCGGAGGTTCCGGTGGGTTTCAAATGGTTCGTGGACGGCCTGATCGACGGGTCCTGCGGCTTTGGCGGAGAGGAGAGCGCCGGGGCCTCGTTCCTGCGCAAGGACGGTTCCGTATGGACGACGGACAAGGACGGCCTCCTGCTGAACCTGCTGGCCGCCGAGATTACCGCCGCGACGGGCCAGGATCCCGCCGAGCGGTATGCGCTGCTGGCGGAGCGTTTCGGGGCGCCCGTATACGAACGCATGGATGCGCCCGCCACCCGCGCGCAGAAGGCGGCGCTTGCGAATCTTTCCCCGGACCAGGCGGTAGCGGCGGACCTTGCTGGCGAGCCGATCCTTGCGAAACGTACGCATGCTCCCGGCAACGGCGCGCCCATCGGCGGCCTCAAGGTGGTTACGGAGAACGGGTGGTTTGCAGCGAGGCCCTCCGGCACGGAAGAACTCTACAAGATTTACGCGGAGAGCTTTCTCGGAGAGGACCACCTCCGCCGAATCCAGGAGGAAGCGCAGGCGATGGTTCGCCGGGCGTTCGAAGAGGCGGGCGTGTAATCGCAGGGGGAATCTGCGGCGTTTTCGCCCCGGCGAATTTTGTCAAGCGTTTTTTCACGAAGTTTGTCAAGAGGTTTGTCACGGATTTTTTCAAGGGTTTTGTCCAGCGGTTTGTCAAGGGATTTTTCAATACCTTTGTCAAGGGATTTGTCAAGAAAGTATTCGCCGGATTTCGTACGGAGCGTTTATGTCCAACCGAAGCATAGGGCTTTCGCCCGAACTCCATGCATACCTGGTCCGCCACGCGGTCCGGGAGACGCCCGCGCTGCGGCGGTTGCGGGAAGAGACGGCGCCCATGGCGGAGGCCGATATGCAGATTGCCCCGGAGCAAGGGGCGTTCATGGCCATGATCGTGCGCATGACCGGCGCCCGCCGCGCCCTCGAAATCGGGGTGTTCACGGGATACAGTTCCCTGGTCGTGGCGCAAGCCCTCCCGGACGACGGTCTCCTGACGGCCTGCGACGCGAACGAAGACTACGTCCGCATGGCTCGCCGCCACTGGCGCGAGGCGGGCGTGGAAGAGAAGATTGAATTTCGCGCGGGCGACGCGGCGGATACGCTGCGCGCCTTGCTGGAGGAAGGGCGCGGGGAGACGTACGATTTTGCCTTCGTCGATGCGGACAAGACGTCGTACGGGGTCTACTACGAACAGGTTCTGAAACTCCTTCGCCCGGGCGGCGTGGTCGCGCTGGACAACATGTTGCGCGACGGCCGCGTCCTGAAGCCTGCCGCCGACGACGCCAGCACCCGCGCCATTGCGGCCCTGAACGCCGCCATTATTCGCGACGAGCGCGTGGATTGCTGCATGGCGCCCATCGCAGACGGCGTAACGCTCGCCCGCAAGCGGTGAAAGGGGCGCTTGCCAACTGGCCCGGTTCTCCCAGGAGGCCGCGGACGGTCGTAATCCCATTGGCGAAGTACGGAAATATAAGGGACTCTGTGAAAATTCGGCGAAGGGGTTGACATTGTCCGGGCGGTGCATTATTTACGTAGGCAGATGCCTGCTTTAGGGCGGGCGTTCCGTGCTTACATACGTTCAAACCTCGTTGTCGCGATGCGTACCGAATCCGTTTCTCGCTCCTCGTTTTACTTGACCGCTTGCTTTGCATTGGGCCTGTTATTTTTGACCTTTACGCCTTCGCATGATGCTAATGCGCAAGACATTTCATATTGTGAAAGATATTCAGATGTAAGACCCAATGCTCATTCTGAAAGTCCTCGTGAAAAGTGTCAATGTGCAATAGATAGTTCTTATTGTATTCAACCTGCTTCAAATCAAGCATTTTCTTCTAATAACACTTCTCATGGTTCTTCGCCGGAGAGAACATGTAAAAACAAGAACAATCACGTATGGACAGGTTCTTCTTGTTGGAGTTGTTCCAAGTTAGCAACGAGGGCCCTTGCGAGCCATACACTAGCAGTACAATTATTACCTAAACTTGGAATAAGTGCTGCATGGTCGGCATTGACATGGATATACATTTATGTTACGTGCAGAGCTATTCATTAGCGATTCATTATAATACCTGCATCACAAACCCTACTTGGAGGAATCACACCATGCGCAAGTTTATACTCTTCATGTTTTTACTATTATTCATGCCTTCTTATGCGAATGCACAGGGGGTAGATGGTACTACAAAGGACAAAGAAGGCATTGCTATGGTGTACATAATGTATGATGCCTCATTGACAAGATTTCATACTCCTCTGGATGAGCGTACAAAGAATTTTAATTCCTTATTGGGTATTACCATTGGTGCTGGTACGGCATTTGATACTTTTATAAACGGCGTAATTCACGTGAGCTCCAATGAAATAGAAGAGCCTCTTCATCCATCTTTTGATTTTGTTTCAGAAACTCAAATATGGGAATTTATGGGGGGGTTAAAATTACAAGACCCCAATCAATCTATTTTTTGGGATTTACTCTTGGGATTAAATAGGCATATATACGATTTTGGGGAATTTGATTTAGGTGACGAGAGTAGTATAAATAGTTTTGCTATATCAACAAGTCTTAATATACCTGTATGGAAATCATTTAAAGGCATTCCAATAATCACACATTTTGGTATAAAAAAGGCTTTTCATGAAGATATTGGACATATTAATTATTCCATTGGCTTAAAGTTATCGCACATTTTTACTCGACAAGTTTCGAAGCCTCCGCTGAACAACGCAAAACCAAGGTAAAATCATGATTTCCACCCGAAACGCACTCGGCCTCGTTGCGCTGCTGCTTATCGCAGGATGCGGTACGGCAACCGATTCCACCTCTCCTGTTGTAAGTAGCTCGGCTCCTTCGTCCAGTACGGTTCTTGTCGTGAAGCCCAGCGAAGTATTTCAGGGTTACGAACTCAGTGACGAAGCGCTGGAGAGGCTGGATGCCGTTCGCGACGAAATCAACGCCTTGGTGAATCGCTACGAAGAAAAGGGCATAACCGCTGGAGAACTCAATGACGCGGCGAACGAAATAATTTCAAGCCACGCTGAAGATCCTTTTTTGCGAGTAGCCATTCCCCAGGTTGTATCGCTTCCTGCGCTGCATGCTTTCCTGGCAAGCGAGGATACAGAAAATCTCGATTCGTACATAGCGCGCCATACCCAAATGCTCGTGGATAACGACTCGCCGCATGCCGATGAAATATCGCAAGCGCTTACGATGCTTGACGATTATTGGGATGCCGAAAAAATCCAGACTGTGGCTGAAAAAGCCATAGAAAACGCCGAATATTATCTTGGTAAAAATAATGCGCACGCTGCCTCTAAAGCAGCAGAGGATCATGGGTCTACCGATGTTCCCGTAGAGAATTTGCAAGAAAGTTCGGCGAGAATCCATGCTGAAATGGGTTCTGGCGTTCAGCATCTTGAACAGCTCCTTGAGAAATAGCCGAATTTTGTAAATCCGCATCTTGCTCCGCTCTGAAGCGCGCGAGCGGATTTATTTCTCATGGTTGGGCAAGCGGCCAGCACCCGCGCCATTGCGGCGCTGAACGCCGCCATTATTCGCGACGAGCGCGTGGATTGCTGCATGGCGCCCATCGCAGACGGTGTAACGCTCGCCCGCAAGCGGTGAAAGGGCCTGTTTGCGGCGTATTGTTCGGGCGCTTGCGGCGGCGCTACTGGTATCCCGCGGCAATCGCTGCGAGGCGCTCCTGTATCTCCGATTCCGGTATCCACTGTCCGCGCGCCATCACCCCGGCCCGGTCGAACACGCGCATGGCGTCCTCCATCGGGTTGCTGTTGAGCAGGATCAGGTCCGCCCGGCTTCCCGTCGCAATCGTTCCGAACGCATCTTCTTCGCGCAGATATTCCCCCACCGCGCGGGTCCCGGAAACGAGAATTTCGTACGGCGACATGCCCGCGTCGGCCATGAGCGGCAGTTCGCGCAGGAGCGCAAAACCCGGCACGCTGAACACCTGCGGAGAATCCGTGCCCATGAGCATGCGCGCGCCCGCCTCGTTCAGCGCGCCAAGCAGTTCGATGCGCTGGGCCGCAATCCGGTCCGCCCGCGCCTGATCGAATCCGCTTCCGGCCCGCCGCCGGTCCTGCGACCGGGCCCACGAAGCCACCATGTCCGGCGGCATATATCGCAGTTCTTCGTAGTGCGCCATATCCTCGGAGGACGGGGCGCCGAGGATGGTTTCCCAGAGCGCCATGGTGGGGACGAGCCATACGTTCCGCTCCTTCGTCAGGGCGATGGCGTTTTCGAGGCGTTCCGGGTCGATCGCGTCGCCCCCTTCGGTAACATATTCTATGTAGCCGTCCAGGTGGTCGATCGTTTGCTGCCCCATTTCGATGGCGTGGAGCAGCCCCGCCTCGGCGGTGACATGTCCGATGAAGGGAATGCCCTCCTCGTTTGCGGCGCGGGCCATGGCGTCGAACTCCTCAAGGGTCAGTCCGGGCAGCACCTTCAGGTAATCCCACCCCTCGGCGACCTGCTCCCGGACGCGCCGCGCCGCCTGTTCCGGCGAAGAAATCGTTCCTCCGCTGAAAGCCGGGCCCGCAAGGTACAGCGCCGGGCCAAGCAGGCTTCCGTCCGCCGTGGCTTCCTTCAACGCCAGCTGGCCCGGTTCGCCCAGGAGGCCGCGGACGGTCGTAACCCCATTGGCGACGTACAGAAACATCAGGGATTCGATATATTCCCCGGATTCGTTCGGGGAGGGCACATGCCCGTGCATTTCGGCCAGGCCGGGCATCAGGTATTTTCCGGCGCCGTCGATTCGTTGCGCCGTCGCGGGGACGTCCACCTCCCCGGCGGGACCGGCGGCCACGATCCGGTCGCCTTCCACGAGGACGGTCCAGTCGGCTCGGACTTCGTCGTCCGTCATGGTCAGGGCATGGACGCGCTCAAACGCGATTTGCGCTTGCGCGGGGCGGGGCGCGATCAGGCATGCAAGGAACAGACACCCCATCGCAAGGAATAACGTAACGTGACGCATCGTATGGCCTCTATGGTTACATTGAAGGGAGATCGGGCGGATGGCGGCGCCGGGACACAGGCGGACGTCATGGGCCGAACAGCAAACAGTATAGAAATTCTTGTCCGAACGAACCCGGAAAAATCTATCTATGCAATTTTTGCATAATGCGGGGGCTTTTTATGCGAATTTTGCATAGATGGAAGGCTTTGGTTCGCGACAAGACGGCTTGTTATGCATATTTTGCATAATGAAAGGGGTTTCTATGCAAATTTTGCATAGATGGGAAAGGCGGGCGCAATCTGTCATGTTTCGCTCGTCGCAGGAAGCGTTTTTGCCGCTTTGTGCCCTATATTGTTTGTCAACGATACGCGCAGGGGTTCATTTTCCGGGAAACCTCTGGGAAATGTGCGGGAAATCTTTGGGAGACCTTTTCGGAAATTTTGCATTATGCAATAACGGAAATTAAATACGTTTATCCATGTACGCCTACCTTTCCGGGAAACTGGCCGAAAAGCAACCCACGCGCGCCGTGCTCGACGTGCAGGGGGTGGGCTACGAACTGTTTATTTCCACCTCGACCTTCGAGCGCTTGCCTGAAACCGGCCAGACGGTGCGGCTTGCCGCCCATTTTCATGTGCGGGAGGATGCGGCGCTCTTGTACGGATTCTTTTCCGAACGGGAAAAGCAGGTGTTCGAAGTGATGTTGAGCGTATCGGGGATTGGCCCCAAACTGGCGCTGGCTGCGCTTTCGGTGATGCGTCCGGGCGATCTGCGGGACCATGTGATGCAGGGCGAGGAGGCGCTCCTCACGAGGATTCCGGGCGTCGGGCGCAAGATGGCCCAGCGCATGATTCTGGAGTTGCGGGATCGGTTTTCCGCCATGGAATGGCCGGAATCGGAGGCGGCGGCGGACGAGCCGGATCGGTCTGCGCGCACGGATGCGCTGGCCGCCCTCGAATCGCTGGGCTACGCCCGGCCCGCCGCCGAAAAAGCCCTGCGCAAGACGCTCCAGCAGCATCCCGAAGCCGGAACCGTAGAAGAGATGGTACGCCTCGCGCTCCGGGAACGTTGAGGGGATTGACGCTGTATGGATCGATACAATTATGCCAAAGCAAAATAGACCTCGTTGATTATCACTAAAGCGGCGAAACCCATGCCCATGAAGAATCCGCCTCATCCAGGCCTGTCCGTTCGCCATGACTGTTTGGAGCCGTTGGGACTTAGCGTGACGGAGGCAGCGGGGAAGCTCGACGTCAGCCGCAGTCAGATATCAGACCTTGTAAACGGTCGTTCCCGCATTTCTCCCGAGATGGCCATTCGCCTCGATAAAGCGTTCGGAGGCGGCGCAGACGCTTGGTACCGGCTCCAGGCAAACTATGACTTGGCCCAAGCCATGAAAAAGGCGGATCGGATCAAGGTCAAGCGCGTTGCGCCCGCTGCCGCGTACGCCGGCGCCTGAACGCTGCGTTTGTCTCAGGCGAAATCCGAACGCCACGCCTGTACGGCGCTTTGGGCAAGCCGCCTCTGGCGTTCTTCCAGCAAGGCGAAGGTCCAGTCTTCCGGCGCGCGTTCCGGGATGCGCTGCGTTAGCGCGTACTCGCTTGTTGCGTATGCGGACCGTTTTTCCGCAAAGGATGCGTGGTTTATGTCGCGGTTTTTCGCCGGTTCGAGCAGCGTCAAATTGCCTATGCGATTCGTCGCCGCCTCCCACTGGTCGCTGCCGAAGACGTCGATCCAGTCCTCCGTAGGGTTCGCCGGCAAAATATGTTCGAGCGAACCCGGATCGGTTTCCGGGTCCCGGTCCGCGCCGCCCGCCTCTTTTTCCAGTTTGCACAGAATATATTTGGCGAGTTTCCGCCGCCGCATGCCCATGGAAAGCGCTGCGAAATTTTCCATGAACTGCGCGTCCGTTACGTAAATGCCGCGCAGGCGGTCGAAAACGTTCGCGGGCGTAGCAGCCTTTCCGTCCAGAATGGCCTTGGCTGCGCCATGGTAGACTGGTTCGAGCTGGTTGGGATTCAGGCTGCCCACGATTGTGTAACGAAAGGATAGTACGTTTACGAGTTTCAATACGCGCACGAAATCCCTGTCGGAAAAACGCTCGCGCGCCGCGAACAACAGAGGCGTCATTTGCCGCGTCCGAAACAGAACCAGTTCGCGAATCAAGGGCTTCGCTTCGCGCAAATCGATCCAGTCTCCGTGATTGGGGTCGAAAAAGGAGGCGAACATTTCTCCGCGACCCTCCAGCGCGTCAAGAAGCGCAAACACGTCCTGCGTATTCGCAACCCGCTCGCGGATCAGTTTGAACAAGCGTTCCTTGCGGATTTTAGGCTGCTCGCACAGCAAATGGTAGCGCAGGAATTCCGTGAAACGTTCTTGCGTAACCGTAGCGATCAGTGTTTGCCAGCGTCGTTGCAGCGCGCGCAGGTCTGCCGCCGTGTTTACTTTGGAGAAGAGATAGTTTTTCAGCAGGTCCGTGGTGGTCAGTTCCAGGCCCCGCGCGTTCAGCGTTTCGAACACGGTATACGCATTCATTTCGTCTTCTACGGTGACGAGAATGAACAGCAATTTTCTGGCGACCGTTTCGGAAAGCAAGCTGGCGAGCGCGACGCCGTCGTCTTGCGCGTCGGTCAGCTGCTCAAGGGCGGCGGAAAAATATGCAAAGCACTTGTGCAGGAGTTTGTTGGACCTGGGCAAGCCTCGGGGATTCAGGAGCGCTCTGATCTGAACCAGATAATCCTGATAAAATCCGTCGTCCGTCTTGTTCAGCGCGAGCCGGCTGCGCTCGATGAGCGAGGCAGGGTCCTTCTCGCCAATGAATCGGTTGCGCAGTTCCGTTGCGCGCTCGCGGTTCTGCGCGGCGTCGATTCCCTGCTCGGCCATGCGCTGGAGCCGGTCGATCACGGCCAGCGCCAGAATGCTGATCGTCGCCAACCGCTGTTGTCCATCGATTACGACAAATTCCCGGTCGGTTTCTCCCTGAACTACCAGGGCGCCCATGTAGTGTCGGCTATCGGGGTTTCGGCGAAGTTCGAGGATGTCGTTCCACAGATCGTCCCAATCCGCTTCCGTCCATGCGTAGTCGTGTTGATATGGCGGGACCGTGTACGTTTTGCCGTTGCCGATCAGCTCCAGGAAATTGATCGTCGCGGTATTCAGGGCGTTTGTCGTACCCATTGCGTTTTCACGGCAAAAGATGTTTGGCTCTGGAGTCGATGCGCGTCGGATTCGGGGGCGGAATGGGTGCGCCGTCCCGAATCCGCAGCGCTTTTGATCAGCGTATTCTTAACCGTAAGCGTGTTTTACGTGTTCCCTGTTGGGTTGAGGGCGAATCGTAGGTTGCCCCCGCCTTTCCCATCCCCCTTATCCCGTAAAAACATTGTACATTGGTGCATGGACGCATCCGTTTCTTCTTCGCGAACCAACGTCCGGCGCCCACGCGCGTCGGGAACCCTTGCGCATGCGCCGCAAACCGATTCGTAAAATACTGGTCGCCAACCGGGGCGAAATCGCCGTGCGCGTTTTTCGAACGTGCCGGGAACTGGGCATTGGCGCCGCCGCCGTTTTCAGCGAGCCGGACCGCCATGCCCTGCATGTCCGCCACGCCGACGAAGCCTTCGCCATCGGGCCGGCGCCCGCCGCGCAGTCCTACCTGAACGGCGCGAAAATCATTGAGGCGGCGCGGCGCTGCGGGGCGGACGCCATCCACCCCGGGTACGGATTCCTTTCGGAGAACGCGGGGTTCGCCGAGGCGTGCGCCGAGGCGGGGATCGCGTTTATCGGGCCGCCGCCGGAAGCCATTCGGGCCATGGGGGACAAAACCGCGGCGCGGGCGACGATGCAGCAGGCGGGCGTGCCCGTTACGCCCGGCTCCCCGGCCATCGCGGAGGATGCGGCGCCAGGCGAGGTGGCGAAGATGGCGGCGGCGATCGGTTTTCCCGTGCTGGCGAAGGCGGCGGCGGGCGGCGGGGGCAAGGGCATGCGCGTCGCGCGCTCCAGGGAGGATCTCCTGCGGTCTGTCGCCGCCGCGCAAAGCGAAGCCCGGGCGGCGTTCGGCGACGGGCGCATTTTCCTGGAGAAATACATCGCGGCGCCGCGGCATGTAGAGTTTCAGGTGCTGGCGGACGAGGCGGGGCGGACGGTGCACCTTTTCGAGCGGGAATGTTCCATCCAGCGGCGGCATCAAAAGGTGATCGAGGAGGCGCCCTCGCCTGCGCTCACGCCCGAAGCGCGGGCGCGCATGGGGGAGGCGGCTGTTGAGGCCGCGCGCGCCTGCGGGTACGCAAACGCGGGGACGATAGAATTTCTGGTGGATGCGGACCTGAATTTTTATTTCATGGAGATGAACACCCGTTTGCAGGTGGAGCATCCGGTTACGGAATGGATTGCGGGCGTCGATCTCGTGGCCGAACAGATTCGCATTGCCGAGGGCGAACCCCTGCGACTGAAACAGGAGGATTTGCGTATGCGCGGACACGCCATCGAGTGCCGGGTGTACGCGGAAGACCCGGAAAACGATTTTCTTCCCGATCCGGGCGACCTGACCCGCCACGTTCCGCCTTCCGGTCCCGGCGTGCGCGTGGATGCGGGCGTGGAATCGGGGGATCGCGTGGAAATGCATTACGATCCCATGATTTCCAAACTTTCGACCTGGGCCGAAACGCGCCCGGAAGCGATCCGGCGCATGGCGCGGGCGCTGGACGAGTACGAGGTGGCAGGGGTTCGCACCACGATTCCGTTTTGCCGATATGTCATGGAGCACGAGGCGTACCTCTCCGGGCAGTTCGACACGCACTTCGTCGCCCGGCATTTCTCTGGCGAACTGCCCGCGCCGGAGCGCGCCGAACTGATCGAAGCGGCGGCGCTTGCGGCGGCCCTGCATCATATCGACGGGTCTGCTTCCGGAACCGGCGGCGCTGCGGGCCCTGCCGATCTTGCGCGCGGGAAGGACCGCGGGGGCGAGGCGGCAAGCCGCTGGATCGGGCGCAGGGAATACCGGTAGGCTGCGCCGGTCGCAACCCGCCTCGATCAGACGATTTCGTCCGGGCCGTACTCCAGGACCTTGCCCCGGTAGCCGAACAGCCGTTGCAATACGCGGACGAAGGCGGGCGAGTACCGCTTGATGTACCACTGGTCCGCTGCCCGCCGCACGCCCAGTCCATAGGACGGGTACGGGTGGATCGTATCCGAAATATGCCGCAAGGAGACGCCCCGGCGCATGGCCAGGGCCAGTTCGCAAATCAGATCGCCGCCCCGGGCGCCAAGAATGGACGCGCCGAGTATTTTCCCGTCCCGGGGGCGGGCGTGAATCTTGATGAGGCCATCGTCCTCCCGGTCGGTTATGGCCCGGTCGATCCTGTCGTACGGAAACCGGAGCGTTTCGAATTTCCTGCCCGATGCGCGCAGGGCGGATTCGGTGGCGCCCACATGGGCCAGTTCGGGGTCCGCGTAGGTGGTCCAGGGGAGATGCGCCGCGTCGATTTTGGCGGGCGCTTTCAGGAGGGCGTTCATCACCGCCACCTTGGCCATGTGCTCGCTCATGTGCGTAAAGGCGAACCGCCCGGTTACGTCCCCCGCGGCGTAGATCCCGGAGCGGGACGTCCTGCACCGGTCGTTTACCTGGACGCCCCGCGCGTCGTACGCCACGCCCGCGGCTTCCAGATTGAGGGCTGCGACGTTCGGCTGCCGCCCGGTGGCCACAAGGAGGGCGTCGCCCTGGAGGACGAGGGGTTCTTCGGGAGGGTCCTTGTCGATGCGGACTTCGATGCCGCCGCCGTCCTGTTGCCGCACGGAGGATACGTTGGCGTTCAGCGCGTACCGGACGCCTTCTGCTTCGAGGCGGGCTTGCAGCATGGCCGAGAGTTCCTCGTCGTCCCGAAACAGAATGCGGGGCGCCTGGTCGATCACGGCGATTTCCGAGCCGAGCCGCCGAAAGGCTTGCGCCATTTCCGTGCCGATGGGTCCGGCGCCGAGCACGAGGAGGCGTCGGGGCTGTTCGGTCTCTTCGAAGAGGGTTTCGTTCGTGAGATGGGGCGCTTCCCGAAGGCCCGGAATCGGCGGAACGAAGGCGCGCCCTCCCGTAGCGATGACGAATTTTCGGGCGGAGTACCGTTCGACTGTTCCGTTCGAGGCGATTTCAATGGCGCGGGGGTTTGCGAACCGGGCGGTTCCCTGCTTCACGTCTATGCCCATCTGCTCGTAAATCTCGGGGGCGTCCGCCTCTTCGTAAATTTGCTCGCGCAATGCATGCACGCGGGCGACGACTTCGGGGAAATCCACCGATACGTCGCCTGTCCGGACGCCGAACGCGCCGGCGCGGCGGGCGGCGTGGGCTGCGTGCGCGGCGCTCAGCAGGGCCTTGCTGGGTACGCAGCCGTACCAGGTGCAATCCCCGCCGAGGCGGGCTTGCTCCACCATGAGGGTGCGGGCCCCCAGGCTGGCTCCCACGCCCGAAGCCGTGAGGCCGGCTGCGCCGCCGCCGATAACAATGAGGTCGTAGTCTGTGGGCATGGGTTTTTTTGTTTCAATCTCTGTTTCAATCCTTTTTTCAATGCCAGCGGCGCTGCGACGTTTCGACCTTGTAGAGGATATAGTCGCGCAGCCGACGGGCCGCGCCCTCGTCGATGTACGGGACCGTGACGCTCCCGCACGCCAGTTGGACTTGCAGGGTAGCCAGCCCCTTCCGTCGCTGGAACGGCGATTGTTTCAGGATCGCCGACTGGGCCTTGCGCATCAGGAACGCGTTCGTCTTGCTTCCAAGGAACCCGCTGCGGGTCGCCACGCCGTCTTCGTCGCGCGCGTATCCCCGTCGCCGCCATACTTGCCATGCGACGCCTGCCGCGATCGGGAGGGATGCGATCCACCCGATCAGTATCCCCGTGTTCGGAAAACCCCCCGACGGCAGCAGCGCCAGAGAGACAAGTCCGAGGCAAAGGCCCGCAATGAACCAGATGCGCAGGGTCAGCGTGCGAATATAGTACGGAGAGACGCGCTTGAACGCCGTGCTATGGGGGAGCGCCACGATGTTTTGCGCTTCCTCCCCGAATACCCGCGCATGGAGATCTTCGACAGCCCGGTCGCTTAGCAGGGGAATGTCCAGGGCGCCCGCTGTGTCGAGATTGCCGGGGGAACCGCCGCCCTGCGCTGCGTTCGCCGCGGCCGGCAGCGCGCACAGTCGGAATCTTTTGAACCATCGCATCACGATATCCTGGCTCACGCTCAGTTGCTGGATTTTGGGGGTCTCGACGACGACTTCTCGCTGCGTGAAGAGGCCGGAGCGCGAGCGGAACGTGCTGCCGTCGTGCCAGAGGGCGAAGGCGTGGTGGCGCAGGAACGCCGCCGTGACCGTGAGGATCAGCGCCGTGGTCAGGACGGCGAGGATCGCCATGGTCGCCAGCGCTGCCCGCGCGAGCGCGCCCAGCCCGAACACTGCGCTGGTTGCGCGGCCCGCGCCGGCTACGACTGCCTCCCGGATCGGGTCGGCCAGGTTCCCGGGCTGGAGCAGGTCGGCAAGTATGCCAATCGTGGCTGCCACGAAGAGGAAGTTGCGGCTGCCGAGGCCGATGCGGACCATGTCGGCGGGTCCCAGCTTTATGAGTACGCGTCCCCGGCGCGATGGGGCGGCCAGGCGCCCGTCCGCGGCGTCCGATGCGTCCCGTGCCGCGTCGGCGCCTGCATCCGTTGGCAAGGCGGCGGCTACGCGCGCCCGCAGGCGATTGGCTACTTCCGTCCTGATGGACGGCAGCCTGCCCTCCGCCTGCGTCGAGCCAGACGTATCCAGCGTCACCGTGACCAGGCCAATGATCCGGTCTACGAGGGAACGCTGGACGTTGACGCCCAATGTGCGCTCGTAGGGCAGGTCAACCCTGGTCTTTTTGACGAAGCCCTTGCGGATGAGCAGGCGGTCTTCGCCGATCCTGAACCTGAAACACGCCCATTGAATTATTGCGCCTGCAAGGACCATGAGGATGGCCGCCGCCGCCAGCAAGAGCAGGACGTCCATGCGTCCCAAATTGTCCCAAAAGGCGATAACGAGCGCGGCGACCGGGAGTCCCCCCTGAATCAGTATCTGTCTGAACACCTTGAAGGCGCTGCCGACAAAGAAGACGATCGCGAACGGCGACGAGCGCTGCCAATCCTCGGGGTCATGCGGGTTCATGGCCATATTCCGCGGGCTCGGTCGCCGCCTCGTTCTTGATTCGTTCCGAGATGTACGCCCGCAGCCGTTCGGCGGTCTCCTCTCCCAAACCCCGAATCTTGTGCCCCGCGTTTGCCCCTGCCGGGAAGACGGACAGGTTGGCCAGGCCGAACCGGCGGTCGAGCGGGGCGCTGTCTATCATGGTGTGCTGTATGCGGTTAAAGGGAAACGCCTGCACGGAGCGCCAGAATACCCCCGACTTGTACAGGAGGTCTTTTTCGCGCGCCACATACCCCCGGCGCGGCGTTGCAACGAGCGGCCAAACGAGGGAGCGGAACAAGAGCGCGCCGACGATCATCCAGCCGAGCGCGGGCAGCCACCCAGCGCGCTGCGCCATGAACGAGCCTCCCGCGAAAAAAAGGAACTGGCATGTTCCAACGACCGCCCCGACGACGAGCGCCGGGATCAGCGCGCCAACCTGGGAGCGCCTTGCAAACCGCGGGTGCAGCGGCGTCCAGTCAAGGGTTTCGGGGTCGGGAAGGGAATCGGGCGGTACTTCCGGGTTGACAAACCTGTCGGGGATCCCGGCATCGACTGGTGTGGATTCAGCCATTCTGCAATGCGGACGTAATCAGGGTATCCTCAAAGTTGCTACATGCGCCTTGGTGGGGGGTTCCGCGTCGGAAGGAGAAAAGGGCGGGTGGGCTGTATCCTTTTTTATTGGACAATCAATTGGCCGAGACCGATGGTGGCGCCTTTGCCGACATGAATCCATTGGAGCGCGGCGAACAGGGGAAGGAGGGGGCCAGGGCCGTCAGGAAGCGTTATGGAGCCTGCGATTCCTCGCATTTCGACTTCGGTTTGCTGTCGGGCCGACCATCGAACGAGGTCCAGGCGTTGGCCGCGCCATGCTTGCGCTTTCGTTTGTTCGGCGATATCAAGGGATGGTCCCCATATTTTATTTACGTCGGATTGAACAGGTTCGGGCGCCAGCGCACGCAACCGGCGAAGACCGCCTATCGCAATGTCTCTCAGCGAAGGCCTGCTGACTATACGGCCTTTGCGTATCAATCGCAGCGGGGCGTTAAAGATCAGCGCACAGGGCGTATTTTCCTTGAGCGCCACAGCGGAAAGCGTTTTGTCGAGCGTCCATACAGGGGCAGGCGCTTTGTCGGGGCGTACATCTTTTTCGGGATGCAATGCAACGACGGAACGGATATCGAAAGGGCTGCGGTTTGCCCCCAAGCCCATTTGGGCAGCCATCTTCCAGGCGTTTACAAGTATGGAATCGCGGTCAAGCGCAGAGCCCAGCGATATCCATTCGATCGCCGGGGCCGTCTCGGGGTCGGGCGGGGCCGGGCGAAGTATGTATTCGGGGGTGCGGCCCGATGTACTCGCGCCGCCCTCGAACACATCCCGATACGTTTGACGATCCAGCTGGTGCAAGGCGGCGCCCCACACGCCTCGTATCATGGGCACGGTCGCTGTTACGCCGGGCGTGGTTAGCAGGAGGCGGCGCGCGCGAACGGGAATATGCGATAGAACGGTCTGAAGGGCGTCTTTGAAATCGACGGTCGATTCAATGTCGTTCCGGGATATTGCCTGGCTCATGCGTTAATCCCCTTACAGGCGGGGCGGTTCGTACATCGTACAGCGCTACCCTGTTCAGAGCGTATCGTCCGTCCGCGGCAACGGTGCGGGGTCCTCGCCGGGAGGTTCTTCCGGCGGTTCCGGGACAATGGCAGGAGATTCCGACGATTCTGCTGACTCCGCGTCGGCAGGGGAAGACGCGAGCGGCATTGCATCCTTTTCGGCGGCGTCTTCCATGGAAGGCTCTGCCGCCGTGGTCTCCTCTGGTTCGGACGGGAGTTGGCGGCGGAATACGGAAACCCCGACCGTGAAAAGGAGAATGGTCGTCAGCACGGCGGCGAAGACCACGACCGGCATGTCGTCCGAGGCGGTCATGCCTTGCTGGGCGGGCAGGATGGCGAGGACGCCGGCGGCCATGCCCCGGGGCAGCAACACCGTAAGGAGTCCTTTCTCCGTTCGCCCGAGGCCTGTGCCCAGCATCCCGATCAGGACGGCTGGAATCCGCGCCGCCACAAGCAGTACGCCCAGTCCTACGCCGAGCGCTACCAGGCCCCAGGGCGGTCCCAGCATGGCGCCCATGAAGGTGAAAAAGAACGATTTTACGAAGAAGGTCAGTTGGTCGTGCGTGTAGACCACGTCTTGTCCCAGCCGGGCGCTGCGCACGAGTCCAAGGGCGTCGGACAGCTCCGATGCGTTGCCGACGAGTACGGCCACGACCAGGATGCCGAGCGCCGCGCTTCCTCCCAGCGCGTCGAGCGCTACGTAGGTGATGAGCAGCATGCCGAGAAGCAGCGGGTAGGCGTGTACGCTTTGCCGCAGCCGTTTGAGCGCCAGCAGCGCCAGCAGGCCCACCGCCAGCCCGCCGCCCAGTCCGATGCCGAACGCCCGCAACAGGGTAGATATGGTGGCCGTCAGTTCCGTGGCGCCGGTGACGGCTATATGAATGGACGCCACCGCAACGACCACGCACAGCACGTCGGTCAGGGCCGATTCCAGGCTCACGAGGTTCGACAGGGAGGACGGGAGTTTCAATTGGCGGATGGCCGGCATGATCACGATCGAACTCGATCCGCCCAAAATGGCGCCGAGCGTGACGCCGTGAAGCCACGACCAGCCCTCTGGAAGCCAGCCTACTGCGGCGGCCAGCATGGAAATCAGGGCTACGGCGCCGCTGGATATGACGAAGCTGACCAGGCCCAGGAAGGTGGCCCGGGGCGCCGCCCGCGATGCGTCGCCCACCCGAAGTTCGCTCCCGCCGTCGAACAGCACGATCACCAGCGTAATGGCCCCGAAGTAGGGGGCGACGTCGCCGAGCGTCTCCCGATCCACGACATGGAACACCGGGCCAAGCAGAATGCCCACGCCAAGGAGCCAGACCACATCCGGCACTCCGGTTCGCTCAAAGATCAGCTCGCCAATGACGCCGATCAGGAAGATGGCGGCGACAAGGAGCAGGAAAAGGGCAACGGAATCCATCCGGGTTAGGGGGTGCTTTCGGAAGAGGGTGGCACAGGCGGCCTGTTGTGTATGCGGAAAAGGCGAAACCTAATATTGACGAGCGCCTGCTACAATTTCATTGCGTCGCCGCGCCGGGCCATCTGGGTCGTCATTTCCAGTGCAAGACAACTCATACCCTCTTGGAAGCGAGGTGGTTTCAGAAGAGAAGGGGTATCGCCGAGTGTGCAGATTGTCGGCGATCCCTCGAGAACCTCAAGGCCCTTTTAATCCCCTTGTGGTCGGGGCAATATATGAAATTTTCACAGGCGTATCCATCACGATCGCGATCCATTTTAAGGTTTCAATCCCCTTGTGGTCGGGGCAATATATGAAATACACGGTAAACAGCATAACGTACAACCAAGCGCTCAACACGTTTCAATCCCCTTGTGGTCGGGGCAATATATGAAATGGAAATAGACGAGTGCGTTAAGCGACTCAAAGGCGAGGTTTCAATCCCCTTGTGGTCGGGGCAATATATGAAATTTATACAACTTCTTGGCCCTGCAGGCCACGGCAAAACAAGTTTCAATCCCCTTGTGGTCGGGGCAATATATGAAATCGCTCGACCCTTGACAAAAAACCCGCAATACGATGATCAGTTTCAATCCCCTTGTGGTCGGGGCAATATATGAAATATATACAGGCCGAAACACGCGCCGCCGCAACGCCGGAAGAGGTTTCAATCCCCTTGTGGTCGGGGCAATATATGAAATCGGATTCACCTTGACCCCTGATTCAATGAAAACCCTGATCCGTTTCAATCCCCTTGTGGTCGGGGCAATATATGAAATCATATCGACGACGCGGACGCGACGAAATGGAATCCGGGCGTGGAGTTTCAATCCCCTTGTGGTCGGGGCAATATATGAAATTAACTTCCCCGTACAGTACCGCCTCGAGACCTTCGTTACAGTTTCAATCCCCTTGTGGTCGGGGCAATATATGAAATACGGCAAACTGTCAACCGCAAACAAAAACGGCTATGCCCGGTTTCAATCCCCTTGTGGTCGGGGCAATATATGAAATATGACAACGCAAAGGCACTTCTTAAGTACTTTAAGAAGTTTCAATCCCCTTGTGGTCGGGGCAATATATGAAATAGGGACTTATACGGAAAACTATCCAAAACATCCATAAACTCCTATAAAACAACAACTTAAGCAAAGCACATTCTAACAAACCCATTTTCCAATATCCGTTATTTTCCAACATACTCCCTCGCTTTCGCTTTAGCTTTTTCTACCATATACTCTTCCAGGAACCTGGCGTACGACTTGCTCCCTTTCCTGCGATTGCAGTTTCCGCAAAGCCCTATCCGGTTAGACAGCTCGTCTGACCCGCCCCGAACTTTCGGTATCCGGTGATCAAGTTCTATGTCTTCCATTCTTAACCCCATTGAAGTACATTCTGGATTTCCGCATTTAAGACCCTGATCCTTAAACAACTTTTCCCGAAGCACGTCATCCTTGACTTTCGGAATATCCGTTCGTCCTGGCGGATTTTTCTTAACCTTCACAAACTCGTTGTCTATGTGCTGAATAAGCCCCGATGTTTCGTAAAGCCGCTCTTTCGTAATGGATTCAGCGACGGGATCTATGTCTATGCCTATCCACTTGCGATTAAGTTTTTCCGCTGCAATACAAGTAGTAGCGCATCCACAGAATGGATCAAGCACCGTACTTCCTTCGTTGCTGGAAGCCTTGATTATACGTTCATATAAAGCAAGCGGCTTCTGGGTACTCCATCCCGTACGTTCTCTGGATTGGGAATTATACGGAAAACTATCCAAAACACCCCTAAACCGCTATAAAACAAAGACTTAAGCAAATCACAACCCAACAAACCCGCTTTCCTATATCCGTTATTTTTTCTGCGATGCCAACATCTCCTTCGCCTCCGCCTTTGCCTTGTCAATCAGATAATCCTCTACGAACTTGGCGAACGACGTGTGGCCACCTTTTCGGCTGTTGCAGTTATGGCATAAACCGATAAAATTCTCCATATCGTCGGAGCCTCCTCTTACTCTGGGTATCCGATGATCAATAGTTATATCTTCCTTACGTAAACCTTCACGTGATTGGTATGAAGTACAAGCAAGATTTCCGCAACCGAAATTTTGATTCCTCCAAAGTGTTTCCCGCACTACGGCTTTATCAAGCTTTGGAATATCCGTTCGTTTCGGGGGACGTTTTTTTGCATCTACATATGAATAATCTATATGTTGATCAAGTCCTGCGGCATTCCAAAGCCTGTCCTGCGTAATGGTTTCGGCAACAGGATCTATGTCTATACCTATCCATTTACGCCCTAGTCGTTCAGCTGCTACGCAAGTCGTAGCGCATCCTGCAAAGGGATCTAATACAAGGTCGCCCTCGTTGCTTGAAGCCTTTATGATGCGTTCATATAAAGCCAATGGTTTCTGGGTGCTCCAGCCAGTGCGTTCTTTGGCGTTATGGGGTATCTGATCAAATTCTGGTTCACGGATGAAAGACCATACATCGTCTACAGGTACGCCATCATCAAGATAGAATCGCTTGTATTCGCCTTCGTTGTTTCGTACGTGATTTATTCTGTACCTGCGCCCTGATTCGTCTACTTTGTTGAATCTGTAAAGTTGACTTTCTAGGTGCTTGTATTTTTGTATATTAAACGTCCCTTTCGTTTTTGGGGAATAAAATAATATAGTATCGTGCTTTCCTCTAAATCTTTTAGATGGTCCGTGTCCTTTGGCATAATGCCAGACTATTTCATTCTGAAACAATTTCCGCCCGAATATAGCATCCAGCAAAAGCCGTAAATATGAGTTGGCTTTTGGATCGCAATGTAGATAGATTGAACCTGTCGGCTTTAGAATCCTACGCATCTCAATAAGACGGGGAGCCATCCAGGCAAGGAAAGCGGCTATGCTGTTCTGAGTACGGCCAGTGTCTATCGCCCCTGTGTCTTTGTCTACCGTACCGCCTTCAATCACTACGGCTGCTTCAATCAATTCCTTGATGGATGGATAGTCCGAAGACAGCACGTCGTACCAGTCGTCGGTGATGTCATCCCATTTCCAGCGGTCGTCAAACTTCTGCTTGGCCGACCTTGAACCTAGGGGGGCGTTATAGGAACGCTTCGTGTTAAACGGGGGGTCTGTGGCTATTAGATCAACGGATTCCGAGTTAATGCCTCGGAGTACAGGTAGATTGTCGCAGATGTACAGGGTACGGTTCTGGACGTTCGTGGGGGGGGGGGCTATTGTCATTGCTTTGATGTATGTTTTTCGGTTTCACGAAAGTATTTATACCCCATCCCCAAATAAAATGTTCCCGACACTCCATTTACTCCAAAAAATAACCACAAAAAAACATCAAAAAAACCCATAAAAAACTTGCCTTTTTGTAAAAAAGCCCTTGACTTTCTCATATATTTTTCTTACATTATGTATAGTTAAAACAAGCACTTGAACGGACAAGAAAATGACCAAAGACAAGAAAGATAAAGCCAACAAAAACCGTACGTTCAGGAAGCCCGGAAAGCATTGGAGAGAGGGAATGACGATTATTGACTTGTTTGATATGTTTCCCGACGACGAAACCGCCGAACGTTGGTTTGAGCATATGCGCTGGGGCGAGGGAGGCCCCGGCTGTCCCGAATGCGGCTCTTGCCGCTATGCAGTCGTCAAGAACAGGAAGCCTATGCCTTACCGCTGCAAGGATTGCCGCAAGCATTTCAGCGTCCGCAAGGGAACGGTTATGGAGTCCAGCAAAATCGGTTTGCGGAAATGGGCAATCGCCATTTACGCCTTCCTTACCAACCTTAAAGGCGTGTCCAGTATGAAACTGCACCGAGACCTGGGCATCCGGCAATCCTCGGCCTGGCATATGCTCCAGCGCATCCGTGAAGCCTTTGACGAAGGCGACCTGAAGTTCTGCGGCCCGGTGGAAGTAGACGAAACCTACATTGGCGGCAAGGAAGGCAACAAGCACGCCAGCAAGAAACTTCACATAGGCGGCGGAACGCAGGGCAAGGCTGCCGTTCTGGGAGTCAAGCAGCGGGAGACAGGCCGGGTCATCGCCCGTCCTTTGGGATGGGAGCCTGGGGAAACGCTGGCTGGCTTCGTTCGGGAGAACGTCAAGGAAGGCGAAACCGTCTACACGGACGGGCACAAGGGGTACAATCGGTTGAAGGAGGACTACGAGCACGAGGCAGTCCAGCACTCGGTAGGCGAATACGTGAATGGACAGGCGCACACGAACGGCATTGAGAGTTTCTGGGCTATGCTAAAGCGGGGCTATCACGGAACGTACCACAAGATGAGCTACAAGCACCTGCACCGCTACGTCAACGAGTTCGCTGGGAAGCACAACATTCGGAAACTGGATACTTGCGATCAGATGGCCTATGTCGTGGAAAAGATGGATAACAAGCGGCTTCGGTATAGGGATTTGATTGCTTAGTACGGAAAAAACTTGACTTTATATGACGGTCTGCGTATATTGTGTTTCCTTATCGTTCTTGAAAACGTAGTTTGATAGAACGATGAGTTCTCGTGCTAAACCAACAAACCTTCAAGGTGCAATGTTTGAACAACTTTTTGGTTCTAAGAAATTTGTAGCTGCAGTGGCAGCGTTCTTGGTGGCAGCTTTCGCTGAACTTGGGTTAGATATGGATACCGAAACCATACTAACAATTCTATCGCCTTTAATGGCTTATGTTGTAGGTCAAGGCATTGCCGATCACGGCAAGGAAAAGGCTAAGGTAGAAGTAGAGACAAATTTACGGGTAGAGGAAAAAGTGAAGCCATAAGCCAGATCAATAGAAGATATATAGGGAATAGATGAATTATTATCAATCCCTGTATAGCTAATTTGGTTTTTGGTTTCATTTCTTTTTTCTTGATAAATATCAAACTCATTAAGGAGTTTGGTTAGGGTGAGTTATGTCTTTTTTGTATTTATATTTTTTGTGATCTGGACCAGAGTAATGATTTGTATAGCCGTTATTTTTTATACGTGATTTGTGGTTTGGATAGTTTTCCGTATAATTCCCTCTGGATTGAGAGTTCAGCGAACTAAGTTCTGGCTCGTCTATCCAAGTCCAAACATCATCGCAAGCCCTGCCTTCATCCAGATAATACTTCTTGCTTCCCCTCTTCAATGCCTTATCCCAGTTGCCGCCCCAGAGAAACTTTCTTCCATCATCGTCAATCTCCGTATATCGTTCTGGATTCCTGACGGGTTGCCCCTGGCGGTTATGTATCCACTTTCTACCAACCGAATAACCCAATATGGTATCGTGTTTTCTACCGAACGCCGTACGGGGCTTCGTTCCAGCTTGATAATGCCATATAATCTCGTTTCTGAACTGATTGCGGCCAAAGATAGCATCCATCAAAAGCTTGAGATACGAGTTAGCGGATGGATCGCAATGCAGATAGATTGAGCCAGTTGGTTTAAGGATACGCCTCATCTCTATCAATCGGGGAGCCATCCAGGCAAGGAAAGCCGCTACGCTGTTCTCGGCTGGCCCCGTATCTATCGCTCCCGTGTCTTTGTCAACCGTTCCGCCTTCAATGACTACCGCAGCCTCTATTATTTCTTTAATAGCTGGGTATTTTGACGAGAGTACGTCGTACCAATCGTCGGTTACGTCATCCCACTTCCAACGGTCGTCAAAGCGTTGCTTGGATGCTTTGGAGCCAAGCGGGGCGTTGTAGATCCGCTTGGAGTTGAACGGGGGATCTGTGGCTATCAGGTCAATGGATTCCGAGTTGATGCCCCGCATAACCCTCAGGTTGTCGCATATGTACAGAGAACGGTTCTGGACGTTCAGTTGTCCGAGGGGGGGGGGCTATTCATCGTCATATCAGTAGGGCTTTACGTGAAGGGGGTCAGAGAATATACGGTATTTTTTGGAAAGGTTATATCCGTTATTTTTTATAGGGAAGATGGGGTTTGGATAGTTTTCCGTATAAGTCCCATGAAATATGACAACGCAAAGGCACTTCTTAAGTACTTTAAGAAGTTTCAATCCCCTTGTGGTCGGGGCAATATATGAAATGGCATTTGGCGGGCGCGGCGTTCATACCCCAAGAATGGGTTTCAATCCCCTTGTGGTCGGGGCAATATATGAAATTCAACCCGCATACCAGGCACTGACTGGACAGTGTACCACGTTTCAATCCCCTTGTGGTCGGGGCAATATATGAAATTTGTTATCATGTTTGATCTCATTCTCATATTGATACTGGTTTCAATCCCCTTGTGGTCGGGGCAATATATGAAATATCCTAAATTCGACCTTGAGAGGTTCGGGAGCCGGTTCGGTTTCAATCCCCTTGTGGTCGGGGCAATATATGAAATTTGGCAAGGAAGAGCGCACGATTAAGTTCGTGGGTTCCATGTTTCAATCCCCTTGTGGTCGGGGCAATATATGAAATGTTATGGCAGTGTCCAGATCACCTTACCCAAGGCGTGATGTTTCAATCCCCTTGTGGTCGGGGCAATATATGAAATAACGCTGACGTTAAAGCATTCGCAGAATGGTTAGCAAAGTTTCAATCCCCTTGTGGTCGGGGCAATATATGAAATCTATGAGCAGCGAGCGAAGGAGAAAGCTGCTCGTCATAAGGTTTCAATCCCCTTGTGGTCGGGGCAATATATGAAATGTCGTAGACCCTGAGCAGGTAGAACGCGAGAAGAAGGAAGGGTTTCAATCCCCTTGTGGTCGGGGCAATATATGAAATTTCAAGTTGCACTCGAATTGTCTCGACGTTGCGTAAGAACTCTGTTTCAATCCCCTTGTGGTCGGGGCAATATATGAAATTATTCAGGGACTTCGGATAACACGGTAGCGTTAAAGCGTCCGGTTTCAATCCCCTTGTGGTCGGGGCAATATATGAAATCGGCCTCGCCGAGGTGTGGTCCACCCATTACGCCCGGTTTCAATCCCCTTGTGGTCGGGGCAATATATGAAATCCTATGGCCGACGCCCGACGAAATATACGCCTGAAGAGTTTCAATCCCCTTGTGGTCGGGGCAATATATGAAATATGACGACCCCGACCCCGAACCCCGCCCTCACCGCCGCAGTTTCAATCCCCTTGTGGTCGGGGCAATATATGAAATCTAAGAAAAGCCTCTCGCGCGGCTTGCGCCGCCTGTGGGAGTTTCAATCCCCTTGTGGTCGGGGCAATATATGAAATTTGTGGAGTGTGCACTTCGAGATCGCAAACTTGCGCTTTCAGTTTCAATCCCCTTGTGGTCGGGGCAATATATGAAATACATACGGCTCACGCCTGTCGCTGGAACTACGAAAGGTTTCAATCCCCTTGTGGTCGGGGCAATATATGAAATCTTGAAGACGACCGCATTTACTCCGTTCACGGAATGGACGGTTTCAATCCCCTTGTGGTCGGGGCAATATATGAAATAGTATTATTTGTAAAATAATGTCGCACAATGAATTTTTAATATAATAATCGTAATTATAATATATTTTTATCAAAAAAATGAACAAAAACTTTTATTTTTAATGATATTTTTGTATAAATATTTGAAAAATAATAATTTATGTCCAAATCGTAACCTGTGTGGCCTGCGGGCTGCAAAGCGGTTACGTTGAAGCACATAACCTACACAAAATACATTTCCTCATTGCCAATGTCAAGTCCCTTGGCCAGCCCCAGTCGGATAATTTCTTTCTCGCATGCGGCACAAAGCCTGTACGCGACAATGCTGTCCTCTGTCGGTTTTTGCAGATCGTCGAGTTCTTCCATGCAGATGTCGAACAGGTCGGTATCCAAGACCGCTTCGAATACGCTGCCCTGGATGCGGTCTCCATAGCCCTCAAGGCAATCCGCTATCCTGCGCCGTCGCTTATCGCAAGGGATGTCGTAGCAGATGACGTAGCGCATGGCTTGGTTGCACTTTGCGTAGAGGTTCAGCGCAGCGTACGCACGGGTTCGTACGGCAGGCCGCCTCGCAGATCAGAAGCGAGTCGCTCGACCTGCCGGCGGATGATTTTATCGGCCGGTTGCGGAACTTCAACTCCCTCTTCGCGCATGGGGCGAGCAAGGTTTTTTCCCCAGTGCGCGAAGAAAGTTCTCAATCCTGGGCGGGTTAGTTGTACGCCGCCGTCTTCGGTGTTTTCGACGAACATGTCCGGACGAACGATTCTTAGATTGCACAAACGAAGAACGAACCGATCCACTACGGGTCCGCGCAGCTCCTCAATGATGTCCAGGGCCAGACTGGTGCGACCGGGCCGCAGTTCATGGTAAAATCCAATGGCAGGGTCAAGGCCGTTCGCCTCGATCAGGCTGGCGATTCGATTGCCGAGCAACACATAGCCGAAGGAAAGCAGGGCATTGGCCGGATCTGGCGGGGGCCTTTTGGCTCGACCGGTAAACAGGATGTCGCCCACGAATCCTCTCTCCAGACCAGCAAAGTAATGTCGCGCCGCAATGCCTTCAAAGCCCAAAAGCATTTCCATATTTTTTGCATTATCAATGTTATTGATGCTGTCCTGAAGATCGTCGATGGCCGCCATAAGCATTTCGTCGCCGTGGCGATTGCTTTGCAGGGCGCGGAGCACAGCAAGGCCATTTTGCGTCTTGGCTGCAACAATTTTGCGTGCGAGGGCGAAACAATGGTTTTCGTCCGTGGCGCGACGATATTGCGCGAGACGCACTTCCGCCGAACGCGAGGCTTCTGATACGACGCGCCCGAGCAAGCGTCCGTTACGGGTAAGCCAGGCCAGATCGATACCTTGCCGCAGGCAAAATTTTGTGGCCGAAGACGTGATATGCGTCCGGCCAAAAAGCATGATTAGGTCTACATGGTGTGGCTCAACCTCTTCAATTTCTTCTCGGCGGGCGTTTCCGTCGGCATCGTTTGAATCGACCGTGATGACCAGCGACTTTGCCGATTTGCGTACGACGGCGCCCGGAAGGGTGACGTAAAGCGTAGGCATGCCGGATCAATGTCTGGGAAATGGATCGGTGACAGCCTTGGCCTTGGTGGCGACTGCTTTTGGACACGACCTGGTTAATAGCGATTCCAGGTGATCGTAAAGGTCCTCAAGAGCGGAGGCATCTGAGCCAGAAGTAGCAGTAAAACCATGGATCAGAATGCTATGGTTTCTTTGCTTAGCCTTGATTTTGGGGTGTTTTTTGTCAAAACGAAGCAACTCTGTGGCCAATGGTTCATTCAGTATTTTGAGAAGGCGAGCTGTATTGTCTCGTCCAGCTGTAAGGCACCCTTTCTTGACATGCCCCAATCCGTGGCTTCCTCCTTTTTTTAATTTTTCTTGCAAACATTGAACAGCAGGGTGTTTGGAATCAAGACATGCGCTGTCCATGCCCCGTTCAAACAGCAAAAACTGCCCTATGAGTTCAAGTACGCGGTAGCCTCTCAACAAGGCATCTTCATAATGACGGTTCTTGATGCGACGGCGGCCATTCGCCAAAAGATCGCAACAGATGATTTGTAGCCACTTCGCCATGGCTCCATGTTGAGATTCGTCGGATTCGCTCCCCAAGTCACATACCCATGCCTTGTGATCGGCAAGGTCATCTTCTGGTAATAAACGCTTGGCGCGTCGCATGGCTTCCTTGTAGTCTAGCCTATCCCAGGCGGCATAGAAATATGCTCGCCGCCGTAACCCGGCAGCTTCCTTGCGAAATGTTTCGGGAAATCTTTCAGCTAATTGTTCAGGCTTTTCCGGTATCAATTTGAGTACAGCGGCGAAATTTCCGCGGTGCATAAGATGAATCGCCGTATCCAGTTGTCGGCGGGCGGTGGCAAGGGTAGTAGAAAGTTCGGCAATTTCCTCTCTACCGGGAATAACCATGCCACGTTCATCTCGTTGCTCGCTCTGAATATAACGCAATTGAGGAATATCCCGTCGCACCGCTGCAAGCACCAGGGCTGCGCTCATGGCTTTGGTGCCCCGCGTGAAATCAACTGTGATGTTTTCGCTTTTATATTCCTTCTTGATCAAATCGCCGAGTACTTCGTCAAAATACCCAAAACATGCATCGGCATCGTTTTCCATTCCTGGTTTCGGCAGTGGTTTAATCCGAAGCGGCAGGTCGGGAAATTGCTGATGGAGTCGTACGGCATGGGTTTCCGTGACTGTAGAAGGCAACAAGACCGCCTCGTTCCATTTGCCTTGCGCAATGCTCTTGCTTAGCGGCTTGAGCAAACTTTCTTCAAGTTTTTCTACATTCCCGGTGCCCACAGTGAGCACCAGGACGTTTTTTTGATTCATCTGGGTCTCCGTGATTTTCCGCCTCGAGGGGCCTTGTTATGCGCCTTTTCCCGATTCGCTCGGTTTTCCTTGGGAAGCCCACCGGAAAGCAATTCGATTATTTTCATTCGGTTCATTTGGGTTACAAAAGGCTACGAGGAGATCGACCTGCTGCCCGGGCGTACAGTCCGCAGGCATTGCCGGACTGTTTTGTATGGCCCCCTCCAGTTCCGAATCGTCGTGCCGTGCCTTCCAGGCGCCCTTCCTTGTTTTTTCCTCAAGGAGGGTCGCCCGGACACGGTCTTTGGCTTTGGGAAAGTGGGTTCCTGCCTGTGCGGTTATCGACTGAACAGGCTCAGACTCAAAAGGTTTTTGGCCTTTACGTGCATTTTCATTCGCGCTTTTTTTGATTTCGTCCGAAACATGCTTCCTGAGTTCTCCGAGCACCTCTTGGCTCGTTTCCATATCCGGCAGGACGGATGAAGGAAAGGCCACCATGCGAATCGTTAATGTTCCATCCTCGTCCTGCGCCACATGATAGTGAACCGGCGCAGCGTGGCGGACTTGATTTCTTTTGTTTCTCAGTGTTTCTGGTGGTCGATGCGAAGCAAAATTCTGATTTTTCAATGGTTTATGCGTTGGTCCATGAATTTTGCGAGGTAATCCAAGCGCCGTCTTCCTTGCCTGGTGCTTGTACAGTTGCGCAAACCCTTGTGCCGCTGCACCCAATTGATCCAGCGCGAACCAGTAGTTGATCCATGGCGTAGGTATTTCCAGCACCCCAAGCATGTTGTCGAGACTGGAACATTCTTCGGATCCAGGCTGAGAGGATAGACCAAGTTTTTGGCGCAGTTCTTGTCCGATGCGCTTGCAGTCTTCAATGTCGAGAATCCCGTTTATCGGAATGTCCGCAAACGAGCCGAATCCCTTGCGGGCCTTGGATCCCACGCCTCCATAGTGGCAAAGCAACCAGAGCGCTGCTTCTCCCTGGCGCAGTATTTCCGAGGCTTCAATCGTTTTATGATCCAGCGTGGAGCCTTTGTGTGCGCTCAAAACCACATTCCAGGCGGCTCCCGGGGCGACATAGTAACGTTGTGCTCTTTCGCCTCGTTTTTTCTCGTCCATGCCGTAGGAAGTATAAAACAGTCCTTGCGCGGTTTTACGAGAAGAAGGGCTCAGCAATTTGGAATTCTGTGCAATCCCTTGTTTGTCGTATACATGTGACGCAGGACGCATAGCCAACTCGGTATCGTCCTTGTCCCACTGCACCGCCAAGGCCAATGCCGCGCCCTGTTCAGCGCTGCCCCAGATTGCCGTTTCCAGGCGCCGGAGATTATCGGTTGCGAGGTGCGCTACGTGCATGGTGCGCCACCACCAGCGTAGCAATCCGCGCAATGTAGCGGGTCGCAAGTCGCAATCGCGCTTTTCTTGCTCTGCGCCAGCCAGAAAGGCGGGCGTCACCAGTTTGAGCCGATGTCGAGAGATGCTTCGGGCTTGTTTCGGCGGCTCTGCAACATGCACCGTACCGGTGAGCCGGAAGCGGCCATAGCCTGCATGGGTTTTAGCGCCGGCGCCTTCGTGAACCAGCGCGCCTTGCAGCCATTCGCAAGCAAGGCCAAGCAGGTCGTCTCTACCTGTTCCCCGGAGCGATACGGCGAAATCGAACACTGTATCCATCGCAACCGAAAGAAAAGATATCGGGTTGGGACTGTCCCAATCTCCGGGTTCGCCGCCGCCTTCGTAGTATTTCCCGTGATGGCTATTGGCAATGTCGAGTTCGAGCCGGGGCCATTTCGTGGGCCACGCCTCATGAAATACGATGGTGCCTGTTTGCAAACCGGGCGGAGTTTCCGCATTATTCGGTTTCCATTTTTTTCGAGCGTCCGTTCCCGGAGACCAGCCGAACACGTCCAGAATTTTCTTCCAGGCTTCTTTTGGATCCGACTGTCCAGGTAGCCAGATCGTTTCTGCATAGGCTCGCGCCATGCCCTTCAGCCCACTTCCCGGCAGGCACGCGAACCCATAGACCGGGTGCAAATGAATTCCCGCGTTTTCCAGCGCCGATGCTCGCGCGAGATGCAAAGTCAAGGGTCCGGCGGTCGCGGCTTCGAAGCATTGCGCGCGGGCCGTTTGCAACATGCGGGTCCGTCGTTCCCGAAGCGATTTAAGGAGATCAGGATCCCTATGCGCCTCGCATACTTTTTTGATGGCGTCCCGCTGTTTTTCCTGATCGCCGGGGGGCGAAAACTTGTCCAGCAACAAGCCGGGATGCCGCCTGCTGCCCGTAGCATTGCGCAAGAGTTCGCGAGTGCTCTGGGGCAGAATCATCTTCACAGGATTGAAGTGCGCGTTCCTTTGCATTTTTACGAGTCTTTCAGTTCCGCCTCGGCGAATCGGGTGAGCCACTGCAGGTAGGCCAGTACCTCGTCTGTAGTCACCCGTAAAAAGGCGCTGTCTCGCTTGATGATCTCCTGAATCAATGCATCTGCTTTTGGCTGTTCCTTCGAATTTTCCAGACTGTTTCGATTGTTGAGCACCCAATCTGCAAGGTCTTGCAACAAGGCATCATTTGCATTTCTGCCTTTTGCACGCAGAAAAGCCAGCGCATGTCCCAGACCAGCAGTCAAAATGCGCACAGGCAATTGCTTCGTCGCCCGTTGATATTCTTCCTGTTCGTTTTTTTTGTTTTTGGCCATTCTCTCCACGGCGTCCCATGCATGTTTGGCGCGCCGCTGGTCCAGCGTGGGTTGATTTTGTTCAGACATCGGTTTCTACCGGCTATTGGCTGATTTTAATGGCGCAAATTCCCTTGCCGATGGTCTGGTCGCCGCCGATCTGCAAGGTTTGGGGCAGTTTGTCTTCCAGCCATGCGAGCATCCCTGCTGCGTCACGGTCCACGTTGTTATTACGACTGTCGCTTCCCATAACCACGGCGTAAAAAAGTGTCTCGGTGGGCAGAAACTCCTCATAGAAAAGCGCTCCAGTCGAGGCGGTTTTCGTTTCGTAATCCAGCCCGACCCGCGCAATTACCTCGGTTGCATGCCGCGTGAAATACGTAAAATCGTCGTCGTGCAGAATTACCAGATGGCCCTGGAGGCGTTCTTGCGTTGCTTTGTCTTGCACGGCTTGGGCCAGCCGTTTCGCCCACTGGTCAACCAGTTCCTGACCTGCGCCGTCGCATTGAAACTCGAATTCCTCCAGCAATAGTCGATTTTCTTCTCCTATACGAAGGTTGGAGGCGTTTGCACAGAGCGCTGTGCCGCGTTTTGGGCAAGGAGTGTCGGGCGTATCCGTATTCTTTAGAAGCAGATTGGCGTCCCGTTTTGCCCTCGCCAGCGCTGCCGGACAAGTTGCCCAGGCGAATACGCCATGCAACGACCGCACGGGAAAGGCAAGCAAACGCGCGTCGGTAAGGGCGAGCGCCCCGGCGAAATCCGAAGCATTGTTTGTTTCCGGGCCGAAAGCCGCAAGCCATGCCTCATGTTCGTCACCGTGGCTATCCCCGGGGCGGCAGGTATCTCGCAGAACGCCTTTCAGGCTTGATCCAGGGATCAGTGGCCATCGGGTATGGCGTTCCCGCTGGACGGGCATGTCAACTACCCCGAGCGCTGAACCGCTACCGGGATGCAAGCCTGTCAGGGCATGTATGAACAACAGTTTTGCGTCAGGCATAATTCCATATTCCTCCAACGTATGCGCCCCAGCCAAGCACGGCGTCTTCGGCTGTGCACAAGGGCTGGTCGCTATTGGAAAGATTCGAGGTTTCGTTCAGAAAATATACGCTGCCCGCAGGAACAGCGAAGCGATTTGGTTTTGGCCCGCCGCGGGCAAGGTCCCAACCGGAAACCGGAATGTTGCTTGGGACGGCGGCTGCAACAGGGGTCAGCGCTGGTGGTTTCCAGCCATTAAATGGGGCAGGGGTTGTAAGCAAAATAAGTCGTCTGCTTCCTTTTTCTGCCGGTACGTTAGGCCATTCCCAGCGGGAAGCGGCCCGGCGGACGATAGCCTTTCTTGCTTCGCCGCCGAGGGAGAGGACGTCTTCCTCATTCGGGCAGATAGCCATATCTTCGGAAGCGCCCACAATATCGACCGAGAGCGTTACGTCGGACTGAAGGCGAAGCATGCGTACGGAATAGATCAGGCCGTCCTCAGCGGTTCTCTTTTTGGGATTTAAGCCAATGCCTGTTCGCTTTTCGTAGACATATATTTCCTCGTTCGGGATGATTTCGTCCGGTTTCGGGACGCCGCCTGCGAGAAAACGCTGAAGTCCGGTTGGGGTGAGATATCCCTTCGCCGACCCGGCAGGCTTTCGGCTTCTTCTCCACAGCGGGAGCAGCCCGTTCATGCGCGGTTTCCATCCCGGCAGGCCATATTCGAGCGGGTCCAGCCGATATATAATATTATCGTCTTTTTTGTCGATTTCGATAGTAGCGGGAAGCGGGACGAGTCGCTCGCCGCCCTTCGCGAACCACGGTCCTCTGAATTCGAGGCGGCCTATGGATGCGATGTTCGTTCCCTGTCTGGCGGTTGCTTCCGCAAAGGAATCGCCCTTTTTGATGTCGGCGGCCATAACGCCAAAGTCAACGCCTTCCCGTCGGAGCAGCCAGGTTCGCAAAGCGCCCGCTATGGTTTGCGGCATGGGCAGGCCTCCTTGTGCCGGCATACCCGATTCGAAAGGCCGTCCATCCCGAAAAAACAGGGTGTCGAGCGGCTCAATCTCTACGGAAATGGTCTTTTTTTGTTCACGCATCACGGCCTCGGGCTATAAAAGCGGCGGATTGGCACAAGGTGACAAAATCCTGAAGGAATTTATTTTTGGGGGCGTCCTTACGCCGGTCGCAGCGCTCGCAATAGTCTTGGAACGCCGCTGCAATTTTTTCGCCGGATATTACGCCGCTGGAATTTTCGCCTCCGCGATCAATCAGACGACGTATTTCTGCTTTTTGCGCGCCGGGTGGCATTTGATCGAACGAGAGGGTGGGCAATTCGCTTCGGAGTTTGTAGGTCCAGCGGTTAGAGGCTCCTTGCACGAACGCGTCGCGAAGATCGTCAAGCCAACTTGCCGAGGGCCATGGGCAGATTGCCTTACTTGTTTCGCCGGAACGGCGGGCGACCGTCAGCGCGAGCAAGTCGCGTCCCGCCTCTTTGGCTTGCTCCTCTGCGGAGTGCGCATGTTGTAAGGCTTCGCGCAAATCCTCCTTGAAGTGGACAAGCGCAACCCCCGCCGACATGGACGCTTCTGGTCCCATGGTGATCCGCCGTCTGCCGTTGCAACTTCTCCACCCGTTTTGCAAATCGTCGTCCTCGCCCGAGAAGGCCTTGCGCAGGGCGCAAACGCACTGCAATACGGTCGAAACAGGGCAGAGCGCCAGTACGTCGTCTCCGCCGGAATAGATTACGGTTCCGTAGTGTTTTTCCACTATTGCCGGCGCAATTTCGGATGCAAAGGTGGAAAGAGCACTGCTTATCGCCGCATGCAACGCGGGTCCGACGGGACGCTGCGCGTTAAGCCCTTGTTCTGCACCGTCGATTTCTTCAAAGTATGCGCGTATTTTCGGATGCAGGAGTTCGCGCAGTACGGGCATTTTTGCCCCGCTTAGCCAGCGTCCCATCTCGTCGCCGTCCATGGCGATCACGGCATAGTAGGTTGGCGGCTGCCCGCATCGTTTTTTTGCCTCGCGAAGGCACTGCCACAGATCAGGAGGAACAGGTGGTTCATTGGCGTCTTGGTTTTGCGTACGCCAGTGCATCCATTGTCCATTCCAGCCGTCTTTGTTCTTGCGCCGCTCTGTTTCGGGATCGATTCCCGCATCCTCAAGCCATTTGGTGGCGGCTACGGTTGCCGTATCCGGGAAACGCAAGTCGTCAGGCGCAAGACCAAGTTCGCGCGCCAGGAAAACCGGTCCTGCAAATCGTTTTGCGAGCGCAACGGCGCTGAGTCGCTCCCTTTTTTGTCGGATGTGTACCCTGCCAATGGATATTGCCTGAGAGGCGCTTTCCCAGAACGTACGCGATGCATTGAGTTCAGCGGGACCCATTTGCTCCCAACTTCCAAAGAGCGTGCATTTTCCGGGAACGGGTCCGCCGTCATTGGCGGCGCTGGTTTCAGGCACATGACGTACGGACCGCGTAGCGGTCATAAGCCGTGCAGACATCTCCATGAACGCTTGCCAGCGTCCTGTATTGTTCTGGGAATAATTGTGCCGGTGACCGGTCGGAATGGCGTCCGCAAGCGAACGAACATGGTTTGCATTGGGCCAGGCTTTCTTAAAATTCTGTTCGCCACAGAGATAATTAGCGAGCTCGTTATCGTCTCGTATCTCGCGTTCCGGAAGGACCGTCGCCTGAAAATCCAGCGCGTTTTCAATCTGTTCATCCCAGAGCCGGTCCCAGTCGGGGGCAAGCGAAGAGCATTTCGCCGCCAATCTTTCGCGCACCTCATGGGCCAGTTCCCGCCATCCTTTTTGCGCTGCTTCAATGCATGCCCGGCGGAGTTTTTCGGCATAGCCGCCGTTTGCGCCCCAAGGTGCTACCGCAACGAAACGGTTGGGTAACGACGGCGCTTTTCGCGCAGTCCGGGAGGGCGAGGGAGCGTTTTGCACGCCTGTTTCCCTGAGCCACAAATCCGCCAGCGGCGCCCCCCGAAGCGAAGGGTAGACGAAGGCGGTCGGACCAAGTTGTTCAAGAACAGGCGTCATCGCCTGAAAGGTAAGCCAGGACAACAGGGCGCTTCCAGACCACAGGTCCCGGACGCTTCGCGCCGCCGCAATGAAAGGCTGCACAGGACCCAGCGCAAAAGACAAAAAGGCTGCGCCATGTCCGCCAGAGAGCGCTGCGTACAGACCTGCCGCGATGTCAGTGTGCTGAAACAAGGTGTGATCTGGAATGCGCGAATCGGCTGGCAACCACGCCATATCCTCGCCAAATTCTTCCGCAATCCGATCAGGCAATAGTCTCCAGAGCGTAAGAAAACGCTCACGAGGTCCGCCCAGTCCATCGACAAGGGATTCGATGAGATGGACGCCCCGATCAAAGAGGTGGTTCGGGTCGCACGTTCCCAGTTTGATTTTTTTCGCGCTGGTTGGGTGTATGAGGCAAAGGCCATCTTGCGGTCCGACCGCCCGAATGGCAGGTTTTCCGGCAGTCGGCATGGGAATGCGCTCGGCAATCGCTGCGCTTGGGTCTGCCGATCTTGCCACATTGCGTATGTCGCTTTTAGAAACTGCTCGCCCTAACGCTGCAGAGGCATATCGTGCTGCGCGGTTTTCATGGTCCGGGATATCCAGTGCCTTGTCGAAAGGATCGTGGAGCCAGCAAAGGAGAAGGTCCTCCCAGAATTCAGGGGAAGCGGGGGATTTCAGGCTCAAAACTGTTTCTGCAAAGCGGGTATTGTCGTTATGGACGCAGAATATAATGTCGAATTTTTGCTCTTGCAAATCCCGCGACCCGAAATATGGAGACGCTTTTCTATCCCATCTTTATTGCCTCCCTACACCCGCGCCCCCACCTTCAGCCGTCCGTCGACGGCTTGCTTGAGCGCTGTCTTGCGCTTCGGGTCCAGGGCGTTCCAGTGGCGGTCGGACAAGGCGCCTTCCAGGGCGTAAAGCAACAGCAGATTAACCTCCTCCGGTCGCCTGTGCTTGAGTATTTTCCAAGTCATGACCACGCCCATTTCCTGCAGGTCGTCGCGCGTATGTATGCCCATGTCGCGCAGCCACGCGGCGCTCTTCGGGCCAATGTTTTTCAGGTTTTCGACATCCATGGCGATGGGCGAAAAGGGGTCTTCTCAAAACCCGCGCATCCGTGGGCCGGCGGCGGCTCGCTTGACTGTTTTCCATGCTCAAGTATACGCAACCTAAATAATTTAGGCGCGAAAATTTCAACTTAAAAAATTAAGGTTCGGCTTCCCGCCAGGCAGGGAATTTGCCCTTTTTCCAGAGGAAATGCAGCGTTTTTGCACCGCTTTGCCTGTCGTAACAGGCTATGTCAAATGGCTTCTATGCCTTGTGAGCTAGCCCGCCGGGGTTCGCGTCCGTCTGGCCGCCGCGACGCGCGAAGAGGGCAAGACATGCGGCCATCAGCGGCGGTCGCGTCACGGCTGGGCCTTTTCCTCCATGATCTGGATCAGGTTGCCGCATGTATCGTCGAAGACGGCGGTGACGACAGTTCCCATGTCGGTTGGCGGCTGTACGAATCGCACGCCCATTGCCACGAGGCGCTCGTGCTCGGCTTCGACATCGTCGACCGCGAAGGCGGTAAAGGGGATTCCGTCCTCCACCAGCGCCTTCCTGTACGGAACGACTGCGGGGTGCCCTGCAGGCTCCAGCAGCAACTCCGTGCCTTCGGGAGCTTCCTCGGATACGACGGTGATCCAGGCGTATTCTCCCAGCGGGATGTTGTGCTTCACACGGAACCCAAGGGTCTCCGTGTAGAACTGTAGCGCCTTCTGCTGGTCGTCTACGACGACGCTGGTCAGGTGAATCCTCATGTCCGGGCGTCCTCCTCTGTTGGGTTGGAAGGGTTGTGTACGAGTTCAGGATTTACTTTCCTGTATAATCCTCTTCTACACGGCCTGCCCCTGCGCGGTTCTTGACGTCCGTCAGGCATTGCCAGGCGGCGTCGCGGTCCTGCGGCAAATCCCCGGAAAACACGACCTCCTTGATCGCGCCGATGGCGGCGTGTTCCGGGCCTTCCAGTTGCGCGATAAATTCCTCGAAAAGCGCGCCGCGCCGCAGGGCGTCGTCCTTGATTTCCATCATCAGCTGGAACGCGGCGTCGTGTTCGTTGGGAATCTCTCCTTCCAGAATCGCTTCCCGGATCGTTTCCTTGACGATGCCCACGGCCACGGATTCCCCGATGCCCAGCGTTTCCATGATTTCGCGTCCGTCCACGGGGGGGCGAAAATTGCGAAGCCGGTCCTTTTCCTCCACCCGCCGCATTTTCTCTTCGACAAGATCGAACGCGGCGAGATAGCGTCGTACGCGCTGCGGATTCTTCGATGTAATGTCCGCTCGAACCAGCGTCATCAGATCGTCGATGTCGTCCCCGGCCTCGAACAGGAGCCGCCGCACGGCGGAGTCGGTGACTTCGTTGTCCACCAGAGATACGGGGCGATGATGCAGCCGGATCAGTTTCTGCACGTATTTTACCGGCTCGCCAGAGGGAAGCCGGAGTTTTTTGAAAACGCCCGGCGCCATTCGCGCGCCAATTTCCTCGTGTCCGTGAAAGGTCCATCCCGCGCCGCGCGCCAGGCGTTTGGCGCGGGGCTTGCCAATGTCGTGCAGCAACGCCGCCCAGCGCAAATAGCAGGTTTCTGTCCCGTCCCGGTCCGCGGTCATCGTCGAAAGATTGTCAAGGACTTGCAGCGTATGAAAGAAATTGTCCTTGTGCCGGTGGCCGTCCACGGTTTCGACGCCCTGCAATGCGGCCAGCGGCGGCAGAATGCGTTGCAGCAGGCCTGCCTCGAAAAGAATCCGGAACCCCACCGAGGGCACGGCGGCGCAGACGATTTTTTGCAATTCGTCCGTAATGCGCTCCCGGCTCACGATGCCGATGCGTCCGGCCTTGCGCTTCATGGCGTTCAGCGCCTCGGCGTCGACCCGAAACCGCAGCCGGGTGGCGAACCGGGCGGCGCGAATCATCCGGAGCGGATCGTCCTCGAACGTAACGTCGGGGTCGAGCGGGGTGCGGAGCAGGCCCCTCCGCAAATCCGCCTGCCCGTCGAAAGGATCCTCCAGCAGCCCGAAACGATCCAGGTTGACGGAAATCGCCATGGCGTTGATCGTGAAATCGCGGCGATGCAGATCGTCCGTCAGCGAGCCGTCCTCGACGACCGGTTTTCTGGATTCGCGGCGGTAACTTTCTTTTCGCGCCCCTACGAATTCCAGCGAAAGCGTCCTTGCGTTCCCGGATTTTTCGCGGCTCCGGGGATGGGGGACGCGAATCGCGGCGGTGCCATAGGTTTTGTATACATGCACGGTGCGTCCGCCAAGTTCTTTCGCAAGGGCTTTGGCCAGGCGAATGCCGCTGCCCGGCCCGACCGTAACGAAATCCAGTTCCGGGACCGTTCTCTTCAGGAGCATGTCGCGCACGGCGCCGCCTACCAGCCATGCGTCGAGGCGTTCCTGGTCGGCCACGCGTCCGACCGCGCGCAACAGCGAGCCAAAGGGGCCCGCGCGCAAGGCGTCGGGCAGGCTGGACGCTATGTCTTTTCGGGAATGCAAGAGCGTACGCGCGTATCTGCCGCGCTGCGTGTCGGGATCGGGATGCGCCAGGTTGCGGAGCGACGCTCATGGACGTACAAGGAAGCCCGCCGGTTTCCCCTGGGCCGCGAATCGTTGCGCCCCCGGAGGAACGCCGGATACGCTGGTTAAGGATACGCTGATTAAATCCGCGAAGCTCAGAGGCATGCGAGGGGTGCGCTGGCAAGGAATAACGAAGCAGCAGGGCAGGCCCCATGCAACGAGGACACGTAATATATTATTGATTATTGAACATAGGACGGGCGGGACTTGTTACATTTTGAAGGATTTGCAAATTCGCTACATGATATCCGATCAAATGAAGCGGCGTCTTGTTCCATTTATCCTTCTCGTTGCCTTGTCCGGGCACGCGCCCGGGCCGCATGATTACGGAACCTCCGGGCAGAGGATTGCGCAGGCCGACGCGCACATTCTCGTTTTCTCCCGTACGCAAGGATTCCGGCACGCCAGCATTGGCGCGGGCGTCGAGGCGATTCGCAAGCTGGGGCAAGCCAACGACTTCGAGGTAACGGCCACCGAGGACCCGGCTATCTTTTCGGATCAGGGACTTGCGGCCTTCGACGCCGTCGTTTTCCTGAACACGACGGGCAATGTGCTGAACGGATCGCAGCAGGCCGCCTTCGAAAACTATATTGCCGGGGGCGGCGGTTTCGTCGGCGTCCATTCGGCGGCCGACACGGAATACGATTGGGCGTGGTACGGCGGGCTGGTCGGCGCGTATTTCGCCAGCCACCCGCACATACAACAAGCCACGGTGCTTGTCCCGGACGATGCGCACCCTTCCACGGCGTCTCTTCCCCGCCGTTGGCGCCGCGTGGACGAATGGTACAACTACACAAACAACCCCCGCGACGCGGTGCATGTGCTCGCCGTGCTTGACGAGCGTACGTATACCGGGGGTTCCCAGCCGGCCGACCATCCCATTTCGTGGTGCCATGAGTATGGGGGCGGCAGGTCGTGGTATACCGGCATGGGACATACGGCGGGGACCTATTCGGAATCCAGTTTTCTCGAACACTTGCAGGGAGGCATTGCCTACGCCATGGGCCAGGGGGGCGATTGCTCCGCTACGCAGGATATCTGGTACGAACGAACCGTACTGGACGAAAGCCCCGTGAATCCCATGGAACTGGTCGTCCTGCCGGGTGGCGCGATCCTTTACGTCGAGTTGTATGGAACCGTCAAGAAATACGATCCCGCCACGCAAACCACCTCTGTTGCGCTGAAACTGAATGTTTTTCACGAGTTCGAGGATGGGCTTACCGGCATTGCGCTGGACCCGGCGTTCGCGTCCAATGGATGGGTCTATCTGTTCTATTCGCCGGCGGGAAATAATGCGGTGCAGCACGTTTCGCGCTTCGCGTTCGACGGCGAAAAGATCGATCCGCGGAGCGAACGGATTCTGCTCGAAATTCCCGTGCAGCGGGATCAGTGTTGCCATACGGCGGGCGCGCTTGCCTTCGATCCGGACGGCAATCTGCTTATCTCGACCGGAGACAATACGAATCCGTTCGAATCGGACGGCTTTTCGCCTATCGACGAGCGAGCCGGCCGGTTGCCGTGGGACGCCCAGAAATCGGCCGCCAACACCAACGATCTGCGCGGCAAGATTCTCAGGATCAAACCCATGCCCGACGGAACCTATGCGATTCCCGAAGGCAATCTGTTTCCGGTCGGCACGGACCGGGCGCGCCCGGAAATCTATATTATGGGCCTTCGGAATCCGTTTCGTTTTTCGATCGATCCCGAAACGGGCTGGCTCTATTGGGGCGACATCGGGCCGGACGCCGGAGCAGACAATCCGTCGCGCGGCCCCCGGGGCTACGACGAATGGAACCGAACCCGAGAGGCAGGCCATTTCGGTTGGCCGTATTGCATCGCCGACAACAAGCCGTACCGGGACTACGATTTTAGTACGGGCCGCAGCGGGAATTTCTTTGACTGCGCCGCTCCGGTAAACGATTCCCCGAACAACACCGGTTTGCGGAATCTGCCGCCTGCCCGGGAAGCCTGGATATGGTATCCTTACGGGCCGTCCGACGATTTTCCTCATATTGACGTAGGCAACGGAGGGCGCGCCGCCGCCGCGGGGCCGGTGTATCATTTCGATCCCGACGCGCCGTCGGCCGGCAAACTGCCCCGCTATTTCGACAAGACGCTTTTTATCTACGAATGGTCTCGAAACTGGATCAAGGAAGTAAAATTCGACGACCAGGGAGATATTCTCGCCATTCAGCCGTTTCTGCCGAGTTTTGGCTTCAATTCCCTGATCGACGTGGAGTTGGGACCGGATGGCGCACTCTACCTGCTGGAATGGGGAAGCGACAAATTCGGGCGGAACAACACGGACGCCCGCCTCTTGCGCATAGCCTTTACGCCCCTGAACAGGGCTCCGGTGGCTGTGGCGAGCGCGTCCCCCGACACAGGCCCCCTGCCCTTGACCGTGCAGTTCGACGCCCGCAATTCGTACGACCCGGATTCGTTCGAAGAGCTGGAGTACGCATGGGATTTCACGAACGACGGGCAGCCCGACGCCACCGGCCCTGCGCCGACCTGGACGTTCGCGCAGGGGGGCCGCTACGACGTGCGCCTGACGGCGCGCGACGGATCCGATGGCGTCGGCGTAACCACCATTCCCGTGGTGGCGGGCAATTCGCGTCCGGTTCTGTCCATTGTCGAACCGGCCCACGGTTCCTTTTTTGCATGGGGGCAGTCCGTCTCGTATGTCGTCCGGGTAGAGGATGCGGAAGACGGCTCCACGGACGCCGGGATCGATTGCCAGGAGGTGCGCACGCAGCCCGCCATTGGCCATGACGACCATAGCCACGCGGAACGCATCCATTCCGGGTGCGCCGGAACGTTTACGTTGGCCTCGTCCCATGGGGCGGACGGATCCAATGTGTTCTATCTGGTCGAAACCACCTGGACGGATCGGGGCGGCGACGCCAACGTTCCGCTCTCGGGACAAACCATTTCGATACTCCAGCCCCTGCGCAAGGAAGCGGAGCATTTCCGGCTATCGGATGGACTCGCCGTCGTATCCGCGAACGATGCGCAAGGCTTGCAGGCCGTAACCAGCGTTGCGGCGGGAGAATATCTTGTGCTCGACCCCGCGAATCTCGCTGGTATCGAGGCCCTGTCGTATCGATTCAACCCGACGGTCGCGGGAACGAAAATTTCGGTGCGCGCCGGTTCGGCGGGCGGACCGCAAGTCAGCGTTGTCTCCATTGCCGACGAGCATACGGGCAAGGGATACGTGGACGTGCAAGCGTCCCTGGTCGATCCCGGCGGGACCCATGCGCTTTATTTCGTATTCGAAAACGATGCCCGCGGAACCATGCTGGGGACGTTGAATTACGTGGACTTCCTGCGGGACGGGACCGTCTCTGCGTCCGCCGCGCCGCCGGAGGTCGAGAATCGCTTCTTCCCTCCATTCCCGAATCCTGCGAACGCCGCTGTGCAATTTCAATACGCGCTCCGGGAACCGCAACGCGTGCGCATGGAGGTCTACACGGTCCTGGGCGCGCGCGTGGCGACGCTCGTCGACGAAATGCAACAGGGCGGAACGCATACCCTGACCATGCAGACAGGTCATTTGGCCAGCGGGACCTACGTCTGCCGCCTTCGCATTGGCCGGGAGCGTTTTGCGCGGGCCTTCGTAGTAGCCCGATGATGCTGCCGCAAACCGTCGCGCGCGCATTCCGCCGCGTCGCTTCCGCCTCGCCGCCCGCGGGTCAATCTTCCGGATTCGCGTCGCCCGGACGCACGTCCCACGTTAGCATGGATTCGATATCCGCGAAATCTTCCTCGTCCTCCGCGTCCACGAATCGATAGTCTCCCATTTGGTCGCGTTTCGACGGCGGAACGCGGGACCACTTCGTGCCTTCGCGATCCGAAAAATCGTCCGGGTACGGATTGCGCACCCTGTAGGAGGGGTGATAGGAGCGGTAGGTTTTTTCCGCTTCGTAGAGCGCGGCCCGGCGGGCGCCCGCCTCCGTGCGGCTTTCGCCCGTCACGCGAAACGACGAAATGGTGATGACCGCCCGAAAATAGGCGTCCTCTATCTCGGAATACTCCGGGCGCATGACCTCGAATTCCTCTGGATGAGGGTATGCGCTGTGCTCAATGTGGTCCTGCAACATATTTATCCGCCGTCGATTTGGGTTTATGCCGGGCTATTTTATTCCTGCGCGCCGTCGGAAAAGACGCCCGCTGTAAACGACGAAGCGCCCTTTTGGATTCCTTATTTCTGATTCGGACGCGGAATTCCGCTGCGTACGCGCCCGCCTCGCCCATTTAATATCCGTTATTGCATAAAATACATAAAGACGATTTTTCCCCAAATCGTGGGAAAAGGCGTGGATAACCTGTGATCGGGGTGTGGGGAAAGAGATACGCGCAATAACGGTCTTTATGTAAAATATTGCCCAGGCGAGAGATACGCGCCGCGGGTTTGCTGGAATGCGTATCGGAGACGAGAATTGTGAAATCCGCCTCGGCGGGACAAAAAACTGTCGCAGGCCCTTGCATAACGGTTCTTTATCTTGTTTATTGTATGCTCCGGTTCCTGCCTTTGCAGCGTTTGGTTGGCGCCGGGCTGGTATTCCGTTATTTATTTTCGCCTCCCTTAACCCGTTTTTTGGCTATGCAGGATAGCAACGCTCCCCGGAACGGATTCGCCCCCGAGCAAGGCCGCGCCTCCAGCCTTTTTTCCGGATTGAAGACCGACAACGCAAGCGGCAAGGCATCTTCCGCCGCGTCCGACGCCGCAGACTTTGCGCCCGAGCGATTCGCCCAGGGACTGCATATCGACCGGGTATTCTCCCGGGAAGGGCAGTCGCCTTTCGACACGGTCGAGTGGGATCGCCGCGACGCCGCCATCAAGAACCAGCAGGGCGAGGCGGTTTTCGAGCAGAAAAACGTGGCGTTCCCGGAATCCTGGAGCCCTTTGGCCACGAACGTAGTGGCCAGCAAGTATTTCTACGGAGACGTCGAACAGTCCGGCGTCGATCCGGCGAAAGGGGGACGCGAGGATTCGCTCCGGCAACTCATTCATCGCGTCACGCGCACGATCGCCGACTGGGGCGTCGAACAGCAGTACTTCGCCACCGCCGAAGACGGCGAGCGCTTCTACGACGAACTGACCTGGCTATGCCTGCATCAATACGGCGCGTTCAACAGTCCGGTATGGTTCAATGTGGGGCTGCATCAGCAGTACGGCGTTCGCGACACGGGCGGCAAGAAGATATCCGGCTGGAACGAAAAGAAGGGCCGGGCCATCGCCGTGGATCCCTATCGCCGTCCGCAGGCTTCTGCCTGCTTCATTATATCGGTGGAGGATTCCATTGACGACATTTGGCAGTTGATGGGGGAAAGCGCCCGGCTGTTCAAGTTCGGGTCGGGCGTCGGCGCCGACTGGTCGAAACTGCGTTCTTCCAGAGAAAAACTTTCCGGCGGCGGGCAGCCGTCCGGGCCGGTTAGTTTCATGCGCGTACAGGACGCCACCGGCGGGACCATCAAGTCCGGAGGCAAAACGCGCCGCGCCGCCATCATGCAGACGCTGAAATCCTGGCACCCGGACATTCTCGAATTCGTTTCGGCGAAGCAGGAAGAGGAACGGAAGGCGTGGGCGCTGATCGAGGAAGGGTACGACGGTTCGTTCAATGGTCCGGCGTACGGCAGCGTAGCGTTCCAGAACGTCAACCAGTCCGTGCGCGTGGACGACGCGCTCATGGAGTCCGTGCAGTCCGACAGCTCGTACGCATTGCGGGGCGTGCTCAGCGGCGACGCGGTCGATACGATCGACGGACAGGCCATCCTGCGCAAGATATCCGAAGGCACCCATGTATGCGGCGATCCGGGCGTACAGTACGAGGATACGATCCAGCGCTGGCATACCTGCAAGGAGTCGGGGCCGATCAATTCGAGCAATCCCTGCTCGGAATACATGTTCCTCGACGATTCGGCCTGTAATCTGGCCAGCTTGAACCTGCGCAAGTTTCAGCGGGAAGACGGCTCGTTCGATGTGGCGCGCTATCGGGCCGCCACCCGCATTTTTATTACGGCGCAGGAAATTCTTGTGGACAATGCAGGGTATCCGTCGCGCGCGATCGCCGAGAACTCCCATGCCTATCGTCCGCTTGGACTCGGGTTCGCCAACCTTGGCGCCTTGCTGATGGCCATGGGCCTCCCCTACGACAGCGACGAAGGCCGCGCCGTGGCGGGCGCGCTCATGGCTATCGAGCATGGCGAAGCGTACGCCCGCAGCGCCGAAATCGCCGCCAACCCCAGGATCGGCCCCTTCGCAGGCTTTGCTCCGAACCGCGCTTCCATGCTTGAGGTCATGCGCATGCATGCGGCGGCCGTCGATACGATTCACGCCAGTTGCCCGGACTATCTGCTCAAGGCTGCCCGGGAAACGTGGACCTACTGCCTCGCCGCCGGCGAACAGGCCGGGTACCGGAACGCCCAGGCCACGGTGCTGGCGCCGACCGGCACCATAGGGTTCATGATGGATTGCGACACGACGGGCGTCGAACCGGATATTGCGCTGGTCAAGTACAAACTGCTGGCCGGGCAGGGCGACGGGATGATGAAAATCGTGAACCGCAGCGTACCCGAAGCGCTTACTCGCCTTGGCTACGCGGTTGCGGACATCGAGGCGATTATTCGGTATATCGACGAAAACGATACGATCGAGGGCGCCCCGGAGCTGCGGGAGGAGCATCTCCCGGTTTTCGACTGCGCCTTCAAGCCGTTCCAGGGAGAACGCTCCATTCACCACATGGGCCACATCCGGATGATGGCCGCCACGCAGCCTTTTATTTCCGGGGCCATTTCCAAGACGGTCAACATGCCCGAAAGCGCGACGGTCGAGGAGATCGCCGACGCCTATATGCAGGGCTGGGAACTGGGGCTCAAGGCGCTGGCCATTTACCGCGAAAATTCCAAGCGAAGCCAGCCCCTTTCCACCTCGAAGGACGGCAACACCAGGAAAAAGCAGGAATGGGACGAGGAAGCGGCGGGCGACGGCATGGCGACGTCCGAGCCGCAAATTATCGAAAAGATCGTATATCAGCCGATTCGGAACCGGCTTCCGGACGAACGCCCGTCCATGACGCATAAATTCTCTATCGCCGGACACGAGGGATACTTGCATATCGGCTTGTATCCCGAATCGCGCATGCCCGGAGAAATCTTCATTACGATGGCGAAGGAGGGCTCTACGATTTCCGGGTTGATGGATGCGTTTGCGACTTCGATATCCATCGCCTTGCAGTACGGCGTTCCGCTGGAGGACCTCTGCAACAAGTTTAGCCACATGCGCTTCGAGCCGAACGGCTTTACCCAAAACAAGGCGATTCCGATCACGAAGTCCATTATGGACTACATTTTCCGGTATTTGTCCCTGAAATTTATCCGGGCGCGCAAGGACGAGGAGGCGGCGGGCAGCGACGCTTCCGCCGAGGCGTCGCCTGCTTCCGGCGATATGACCCGGATGCAGACGGAACTTTCCGCGCCGCCCGAACCGGTGGACGCCTTGGTGGGAAGCACCGTGGAAGCGTTCATGGAAACCATGGAGCGGGGGCGCGCGAGCAAGTCGAATACGGCTACGTTTCGCAACCAGGAAGATAGCCCGGCTTGCCCCAACTGCGGCTCCATCACGGTCCGCAGCGGCGCCTGCTATTCCTGCCCCAACTGCGGCTCCACCAGCGGGTGCGGCTAAAGCCCGCCGTATCAGGTCGTTCAGGCATGTGTTTGGTTTGCACGAGTCTCTGCTCCAGCAGGCATAAACGGAACCGGGAAGATGCATCAATTAAACCGAATTGCTCCGGCCACGACCGGCGAGGCGCTTGATCAGTACTTTACCAAGCCCGAAGTAGTTCGCCGATGCCTGGCTGAACTGGGTAGCCTGTCGCGATTCGACCTGGTGATAGAACCGTCCGCAGGCAATGGGGTATTCCTGGACGCAATCAAACACCCGAACAAGGTCGGGATCGATATCGATCCGCAGCACCCGGATGTGATCCAGGCCGACTGGTTCAAATATGAGGTAGACGAGGGGTGCGGCAGCGCATTGGTTATCGGTAACCCGCCATACGGACAATATCACAAGCTGTCGTCTGCATTCATTCGCAGAGCCATGTTGTTTCATAACATCCATACCGTTGCTTTCATACTGCCAAACGTGTACAGAAAACACACGCGGCAGCGCATAATTCCCCAATATTGGCGTATAGCGTCTATCACGGATCTGGGACGCGACTGTTTTACGCTGGATGGCATGGATTATCATGTGCCAACCAGTTTTTTCGTATTTGACAAATCTCCCGGCGTAGATCTCAGGGTCAAGCATCCATCGGTAGTTACAGGCACGCGAGATTTCGATTTTTCTGGTCCACAGGACTTTGATGTATTCGTTTTTGGCGCATCGCCCAGAAAGGTAATCCAAAGTCCAACGCCGAATAACAGGGGATATTATTTGAAATCCAAAATACCTATTCCGCTCCTTATAGAAAGAATAAAGAATGTAGAATGGAAAGGTAATTCGTGTGCGAATGGCGGTGTTTTCTGGTTGACGAAATACGAATTCGTAGAACAATACAGGATAAGCCATGAGTAGCCATGAAGCCTTGCGTCAGGCACGATTTATTCTTGATAGCCTGCATGTCAAAGATGAAATTGTTCGCGCTGCCTACGAGATCAAGGATTACCTTATTGATCTTGTTCTGGACGGTTTTTTGGAGGAGATGGATTTTTATAATATTACGAGCGCTCTTTCGCCGCAATCCAGAAGCCCGCTCTGGGAAAAATATTTTATCCGGAAACATAGTTGCCGTCCAGTGAACCGTAATGAAGATCGCGGCGATCTTGAAAAAGATAGCAGATATTATGAGTACAAGGCATCGGGTTTCAATCGAGACAACGCATTGCACATAGTCCAGATAAGACTCTGGCAAAATTGTGATTATATTGTTCAATCCATCTCCAGTTATGATGTCATTACGTTTGTCCTTACGCATGATCAGATGACTCAGGAATCCATTCGTTGCAAGGCAAGTTCCGCGCATGGGACCAAGAGCGTAACAGCGTTGAACGAGCGCAACGAATTACGGATGACTTTACTCATCGATTCAGATCATTGGAATCGATGGGTAACGGAATACAAAAAACTGGAGCCATTCGGCTGAATGACTCCGTTTGGCAATGTATTCGTTCCGCCTTTCCCCCTACGGGAAAATTCCCATTTCGTTATAGAGCACGGCGATCTTGTCGATGGCGCTGACGAAGGCCGCCGTGCGGAGATCGGTTTTCTTCTGCTGCGCGATTTCGTAGATCTCGTTGTAGGCGAACACCATGGTTTCTTCGAGCCCCGAATTCACAATGTCGATTTCGTCGGCTCCCTTGCCGATCGTCGCCAGTACGTCCGGCGCTAACGATTTTCCGGTGGCCGTTTCGATGGCGGCCAGTATTTTTTGCTGCGTATTGCTTTCGAATCGCTTGCTCATGCGTCCGAACCGCACGTGGGAAAGGTTGCGCAGCCATTCGAAATACGATACGGTTACGCCCCCCGCATTGAGATACAAGTCCGGCAGCAAGAGCACGTTGCGTTTCCGAAGTATCTCGTCGGCTTCGGAGGTGGTTGGCCCGTTTGCGGCTTCGGCAATGATGCGCGCCTGAACGCGTTCCGCATTTTCGCTCGAAATCTGTCCTTCGAGGGCGGCGGGGATCAGGATGTCGCAATCCATTTCCAGCGCTTGCGAAGAAGGCTGGACAAGGCGTCCCTTCGGGTATCCCTCGATCGTGCCGCGTTCTCGTCGCCAGATGCCCACGTCCCGCACGTCCAGGCCGTCTTTGCTGACGAGTGCGCCGTTCATTTCCGCAATGCCTACGATGCGAGCCCCGGCTTCCTGGAGATAATACGCTGCGTGGAATCCCACATTTCCCAGGCCCTGCACAATGACGCGCTTTCCTTCCAGCCCGATGTCCAGTCCCAGTTTCTTCATGGCCTTTTTGTTGTGGCACGCCTCGCGGATACCGAAAAAGACGCCTCTGCCCGTAGCTTCCCTGCGCCCGTGCACGCCCCCCTGTCCGACCGGCTTTCCGGTCACGCAAGCCGCTGCGTCGAGCGGGTTGTGGGAGAGTTGATTGTAGGTGTCGAAGACCCACGCCATTTCCCGGGCGCCCGTTCCGTAATCCGGAGCCGGTACGTCGATGCCCGGCCCGATGAAATTTTTCCGCACCAGTTCGAATGTGTAGCGCCGCGTGATTCGCTCCAGCTCGCTGTTCGAGAAATTGTTTCGGTTTATTTTCACGCCGCCCTTGGCGCCGCTGAACGGCACATTGACCACGGCGCACTTGTAGCTCATCAGCGCGGCCAGGGCCACCACTTCGTCTTTCGACACGGTCGGAGCATAGCGGATGCCGCCCTTCGACGGTTGCTTGTGGTGGCTATGCTCGGCGCGAAACGCCTGAATGACGCGAATAGACCCGTCGTCCCGCACCAGGGGAAATTCCATCGCATAGACGCTGTTGCACATGCAAATTTGTTCAAGCAGGCCCTTGGGATGCTTCGTGAGGCGGGCCGCCTTCGTAAAGGATCGGTTTACGTCTCCCAGAAAGTCTGACGTGTGTGGCATACGGCAATCTGTTTTTCGGGCAAGAAAGGGGATTTCGCCAACATGGCCGGGGTCCGTTGCGGCCCCTTGCGCATGTTACGATGAAGCGACGATAAATATGCAGCGGGCATTCGGGGGAAGACGCGAATTCACGATTCGGCGACGGGATCGGGGCGGCGCCATGCCCATTGTTGCGGCGGGATCGGGCCGCAATCTTCGCCCCTGCGGAACCGAGGGCGTATCCCGCAGAGTTAGAGCAAGCGTTTTCGGGCGGACGCAACCCGGTCGCCCCGCCTTCTTTCGCAGCGCTTTTTTCTGCATCGTGTCCGCCCTTTTCAGCATAGCAGCGGTTTTCGTACTTGGCGTAAGCGCCCAATGGATTGCGTGGCGGTATCGCGTACCCTCCATTTTGCTGCTGCTCACGTTCGGTTTTATCGCCGGGCCGGTCATTGGCGTACTGGACCCGGAGGCGATGCGCGCCGAATGGGTTTTTACGTTCGTGGCGCTTTCGATCGGGATTATTCTGTTCGAGGGCGGGCTAAGCCTGCGCCTCGACGAACTGCGCGAGGTGGGCGGCGCCGTGGGGCGCCTGATCAGTATCGGCGTATTGATCACCTGGGTTCTGGCGTCGCTTGCTTCCTTGTTCGTGCTGAAGCTGAGCCTGAGCATTTCCTTGCTCATCGGGGCCATTCTGACGGTTACGGGTCCCACGGTCATCGTTCCCATTCTCCGGCACATCCGGCCCAAGGGGCGCATTGCCGCGCTCGCAAAATGGGAAGGCATTACCATTGATCCGATCGGCGCGATTCTCGCCTTGCTGGTGCTCGAAACGCTTTTGCTGATCGGCGAGACGGGCGGAGGGACCGTCGGCAGCGTGGCGTCGCATGCGCTCAGTGGGCTGTTGCTGGAATTTTTCGTGGGCGTGGGCGTGGGCGTCGCTGGCGCAGGCATCCTTGTGTTCCTGCTTCGCCGCCGCATGGTGCCGGATTATCTTCAGAATCCCATGGCGCTCATGGTGGTCATTGCCGTTTTCGCGGTTTCGGACGCCCTGCAACCGGAAAGCGGCCTGGTGGCCACCACCATCATGGGTTTTGCGGTTGCGAATCAGCGCCTCGTGGCGGTGCGTCGCATCGTGGAGTTCAAGGAAGATTTGCGGGTTTTGCTGATCGCCGCGCTCTTTATCATGCTGGCGGCGCAACTTGACCTGACCGATATACAATATCTCGGCTGGGAAGCTATCGTCTTCCTGCTGATCCTCATGTTGCTCGTGCGCCCCGTCGCGGTTTTCCTGTCGATGCTTGGCACGCGCCTGTACGTCAAGGAAAAGGTGTTTTTGTCCTGGCTGGCGCCGCGCGGCATTGTGGCGGCGGCCGTGGCGTCGCTCTTCACGTTCCGGATCGCGGAGCTCTATCCGGAAGAATCGCAATTTATCGTTCCCATCATATTTCTGGTGATCGTGGGTACGGTGGCTATCTATGGTCTTACGATTTCGCCGCTTGCGCGCTGGCTTGGGCTTGCGGAGCCCGATCCCCAGGGCGTACTCTTCATTGGCGCCCACGACTGGGCCCGCCACATTGCCTCTGCCCTCGATCAGGTCGGCGTCAGCGTGCTGATGATAGACGCCAACGCCGGGAATGTCGCCAGCGCCCGCGAGGCGGGCCTGCATGCGTTGCGGGGCAACGTATTGTCCGAATCCATTATGGACGAACTGGACTTGAGCGGAATCGGGCGGCTTGTTGTGCTTACGCCCAACGACGAAGTGAATTCGCTTACCGTGGTGCGTTTCGCGCAAGTTTTCGACAGCGCGGAGATGTACCAGTTGGCTACGCGGAACAACCAGCAAGGCGAGGACGCAGGCGAGATACCGGTGCAGCACTTGCGGGGCCGCCCCCTCTTCGGGGCGGGCATAAACCATGCGTCGCTTACCGCGCAATTCGCGGCGGGGGCGGCGGTCAAGACGTTCGCCATCAAGGACGAAGGCGCCTATTCCAGGCTGGAGAAGGAATATGGCTCCAGCATGACGCCGCTTTTTATCGCGCGCGGAAAAAATCAGTTGCAGGTGCTTTCCATAGACAATGGCCCGCCCCGCCTCGAGCCGGGCAACCTGCTGGTCGCGCTCATTGCGCCATCCGCCCGCTCGACGGAAGACGCGGCGGCGTCCGGCGAGACGCCGGCCCGGTAGCGTATCCCATGGCGTCTCCCGCCGTACATATTGACGCGAACACGCGCCTCATCGCCCTGCTCGGTTATCCATTGGGGCAAACGCTGTCTCCGTTCATCCATAACACGGCTTTCGCTGCCCAGCGCCTCAATTTTGCGTTCGCCGCCTTTCCCGTACTTCCCGAACGCATAGGGGACGGGGTCCGCGGCTTGTCGTCGCTGCATTTCGCGGGCGCAGGCGTCACCATCCCCCACAAGCAGGCCGTGCTTCCCTATCTGGACGAATTGTCTCCGCGGGCGCGCGCCGTCGGCGCTTCGAATATGATTGTCCGCCGCCCCGATGGCGCGCTGTTCGGGGACAATACGGACGTGCCCGGTTTTCTGGCTCCGCTTCTGCCCCTGACGGATCGGCTCCGGGGCGCCGAGATGGCGGTGCTTGGGTCCGGGGGCGCGGCGCGCGCCGTCGCCTACGCGCTGCTCGTTACGTTTCGTCCCAAGCGTCTCACGCTCGTTGCGCGGAGCGCTTCGAAGGCAGATATTCTGGCCAAAGACCTGACTGCATTCGACGAGAACAAGGCGCTTGGCGTATGCCCCTTTTCGTCTGCCCGGACTGCGGTTCGCAACGCCCGGCTTGTGGCGAACGCGACGCCGGTGGGCATGTATCCTGCCGTGGACGCGTCCCCCTGGCCGGACGCCGCCGATTTCGGCGAGGACCATATCGTGTACGACATCGTGTACAATCCCGAGGAGACGCGCTTGCTTGCCGACGCCGCCCGGCGGGGCGCAACGCCTGTTGGCGGGCTCGATATGCTGGTGGAGCAGGCAGCGGTGGCCTATGCGCAATGGACCGGGCGCAAGATGCCCGTCGATGTGGTTACGGACGCCTTGCGAAAACGGTCGAAGGCGCTGCATCGCAGAGGGTCATGCTGACGCTCGACGCCATTGAGATGCGCGAGATCCGGTTGCCGCTGAAGCAGCCGTTCAGGACCGCCTCTGGCGTACAGGATAGCCGCCGCATCTTATTGCTCGAAATCACTGCGCGCACCGGGGAAACCGCATGGAGCGAATGCGTGGCGCAGGAAACGCCGCGCTACAGTCCCGAAACGATCGACACGGCGTGGTTCGCCATTCGGGAATGGTTCGTCCCGGCGCTCAGGGGTTGCGCGCTCGCCGCTCCTTCGGACGTACTGGCCCGGCTGGCCGTGTTTCGCGGGCACCGGATGGCGAAAGCGGCCCTGGAGATGGCCTGCTGGAATCTCGCAGCGCAGCAAGCCGGGGTCTCGCTTGCCGCGCTGCTTGGCGGCGTCCGCCGCCGCGTTCCCGTCGGGATCGCCATTGGCGTGCAGCCCGAGGAGCGGCTGCTTGTGGAGCGCGTACGAGAACGCCTGGCGCAAGGCTATCGGAATGTGAAAATCAAGATAGGACCGACCGCCGACGCGCGTTTCGTGGAGGCGGTGCGGGCAGCGTTCGGCCCGGACATTCCGCTGTCCGTCGATGCGAACGCTTCCTATACGCTGGCCGACATCGAACTTCTGCGCGCGCTTGACGGGTATGGACTAACCATGATCGAGCAGCCGCTGGCGCACGACGACCTGGTTCGCCATGCGGATTTGCAGGAGCAGCTTGCTACGCCCATTTGCCTCGACGAATCCATTACCGGCCCGGATCGGGCGGAAGATATGGTCCGGTTGCGCAGCGGGCGCATCGTCAATGTGAAGCCGGGTCGCGTGGGCGGATTGTCCGCCGCGCTTTCCATTCACGCCCTGTGCCAGAAGCATGGTCTGGACGCCTGGGTTGGCGGCATGCTTGAAACAGGCATAGGCCGCGCTTATAACGCGGCGCTGGCTTCGCTTCCCGGTTTTACCCTGCCGGGCGATCTTGCCCCCGGCAGTCGCTACTGGGCGCAGGATATCGTGCGGCCCGCATGGACTATGTCCCCCGACGGTTTTGTGGAGCCGCCTTTCGAGCAACCCGGATTAGGCGTCGAGGCAGACCGCGACCGGATTGCGCGCCTCACGCATCGCTCCGAGCGGCTGGCTTTGTAAAGGATACCCTAAGGCGCCTGTTCAGGGGCCGCTTGTTTCCGGGCGTTCCGCGCGGCGCGCCCGCAGCGCCATCCTTGCTACGAACGCAAAGCCCGCCGCCGCCAGCAACACAACCGTTCCGACCGGCTCGCCTTCGCCGGGCCACGCAAGCGCGCGTTCCGCCGTTTGCCATGGCCAAAGCGCCCGCAGCGCACCGATCATCAAGCCCGTAAGCGCCGCCATGGTCAGGTCGGCGTATTGCCTGAGCAGGTGGTTGAGCAAGCGCGAAAACAATCCCAGGCCCGCCGTCGCGCCCGCCGCAAACAGCGCGATATATGCGACATTCCCGTCGTTCAGCGCATGCAGGGTCGTTTCGTACATGCCCATGGCCTTGAGCAGGAACGCCCCGGAGACGCCCGGCAAGATCATGGCGCAAATGGCGATGGCCGCCGAGGCGAACACGCGGAGGCCCGAAGGCGTTGCCGAATGCCCCGCCGCCGGAATGCCCGTCAGCAAAAAAGCCGCCGCGCCCGCCGCCGCAACCATGCACAGCGCGGGCAGGTTTTTCCGTTCGATTCGTTTCCAGGGAATGATCGCCGATCCCGCCACCAGGCCCAGGAACAGTCCCAGCATTCGATGAGGCCAGGTTTCCAGCAGGATCGGAATGACTTTTGCGCCGACGAGAATCGCTATGCCTGCTCCCGCGGCAAGCGGCAGCGCCAGCCCCCATTCGAGCAGGGCGCCGTGTCGCCGCATGGCGCCGAATCGGCCCCGGACCAGCGCGGTCAGCATCGAAAAGCCATGGCCAATAGCGGCAATAAGCCGGGGATAAATGCCGACAATGAATGCAACGGTGCCCCCGCTCACGCCCGGCACAATATCGGCGGCGCCCATCAGCAGGCCCTGTGCGGCGTGCGTCAGGCTTTTTCGGAGCGTATGCCCGCGGGGCAGGTCCATTTCCGAATCCCGGCGTGCGTCAGCGCTGGATGTCGCGCCACATATCCGGACAACTGCGGCGGAATTCTTCTCGCATGTCCGGATCCATATGGAGCGCCTTCTTCAGCGACTGCAGGCCCTCGTCCGTTTGCTCCAGCGCAAAAAATACCCGCGCCTGAAGAAAATACCCGTCCGCGTCGAGATGCAACGCGAGGGCCGTTTCGCAGGCGTTCAGCGCCGCTTCGGGATGATCCGTTTCCAGGTGGATTTCGGCCAGATCCAGCCAGGCGTCCCTGTTGTCGGGATGATCGGTTACGATCTGCGTATACGTTTGCAACGCTTCCGCAATATTGCCTGCGTTATACAGGCAATCCGCCTTGGCGTGCCAGAACTCCGCAATGTCGGGTTTCAGCGCCAGCGCCTGGTCGAATAATTTCAGCGCATCGTCGTATCGTTCGAGCGCGTCGAGGCAACACGCCATGCCGTACCAGGCTTCGGGATGCGTTTTCTCCTTCTCAACGACTTTCCCAAAATATTCGAAGGCCTGTTCGTACGCCTCCATCTCCTCGAACGCAAGCCCGAGGTTGTACCAGGTCGCCGGGTCGCCGCCTTCGAGGGCAATCACTTTCTGGTAACTTTCCGCCGCCTCTTCCGGGCGGTCCATGTTGGCCAGCGCATTGCCCCGGTTATACCACGCCGAGGCGAAATCGTCCTGTATGGCGATGGCCATTTCATAGGAAGCCACGGCGGCCTCGAAGCGGGACATTCGGCTGAGCGCGATGCCCCGGTTGTACCAGGCGTCCTGGGAGTAGGGATCGACGTCGATATGCCGTTCGTAGCAGGCAATGCTTTCCGCGTCTTTTTCGAGGCAGTCGTAGCAGAACCCGAGTTCGTACCATATTTCGGGATGTTCGGGGTTCAGTTCCGCGCATCGATGGAACGAGGCGATGGCTGTTTCCAGGGAATCGAGATGCTCCAGCGTTACGCCGCGCTGGAAGAACGCTTCGTCATGGATCGGATCGATTCGGATGGCTTCTTCGCAAGCGTGCAGCGCTTCCCGGTTCCGGCCCAGCGCATTGAGCGTGGCGCCGCGGTTGACGTGCGTTTCGGCGTCCACCGGATTCAGGGCCAGCGCCTTGTCGTAGGCTTCCAGCGCTTCCTCGTGTCGTTCGAGGTTGTTCAGGAGAACGCCTCGTCGCATCCAGGCGTCCGAAGAGTGGGGCGTGAGGCCCAGCAAGCGGTCAATGACGCGCAGCGCGTCTTCGTAGCGTCCCTGTTCGAAGTAGTGATTGGCAATATCCTCCAACGAATCCGAATCGAGCCACGCAGGCGTATTGCCCTCGTAGGCGGAGAGCAGCGCGCTCATTCGTTTTTCGTCGGCAGGCTCGTCGTAGTCCTCGAACTCGAAATCAAACATGCTCATGCAGGCGTAGCAATACAGGTTGCAAGAGAGGCGTACAGGGCGTCGCCGCCCGGGAAATAAAAGATGAAGCGGAAAAAAAGTTCGCCGTATTATAACAGGGTACTTTCCAATTTGCAAAGAGTTCGCTTTCTCTGGCTACGGAATGCGGGCGCAAGCAGCGACATGCTCGGAAAAAGCATTCCCGGGGCCGCGCGCTCCTCGCAGCCTCCGAAGGGCGCGTTCCGGGCGCGCCGCCGCGAAGCCGCCCTGTTTCCCGCTGATTTCAACGATGCGATCATGCGCCCCGACCTTGCGAAAGCGACGCGGTTTTGATCAGCGTATTCCTATGATTTTCGTAACGATCGAAGGAGTTGACGGGGCTGGAAAAAGCACCCAGGCGCGCCGGCTGGTCAATCGACTGGAAAAGGAGGGATACGAGGCCGTTCTTTTTCGCGAGCCCGGGGGCACGCCGCTTTCCGATAAGATTCGATCCCTTCTCCTTGACGCGCCCGACCTTGCCATCGCCCCCTTGCCGGAATTGTTGCTTTTTTCCGCTGCGCGGGCGCAACTGGTTAAAGATCGCATTCGCCCGGCGCTGGCCACGGGCAAGGTCGTGGTGTGCGACCGGTTCTACGATTCGACCACGGCGTACCAGGGCGCAGGCCGCGAAATTGCGGATCTGGACTGGATATCGTCCCTGAACGCGCGGGCTGCGGACGGGCTTCGTCCGCATCGAACCTGGCTGCTTGCGCTCCCCCCCGAAGAGGCCGCGCGTCGCCGCGCCCGCCGGTCCACGCCGCTTTTCAAGGAAGAAGGATCCGTACCGCCCGAGCAGGCGTTGCGGACCGAGCCGGATCGCATGGAACAGGCCGGGCAGGCGTTCTACGACCGCGTAGCGAAAGCATTCGACGACCTGGCGGCGGCGGAGCCGGACCGCATCGCGCGTCTTGACGGTACGTTGCGCGAGGACGATCTCGCCGACGCGATTTGGCGCGACGCGCGACGTTTGCTGGCCAGACGGTCCGCCGGCTGAGGCAATGCAAGGCGGCGCCATCCGAAGCCTTTGGCGTTTTGCCGCCGGATTTTTTCGGAACCGTATCTCCCCGACAAGGGTTGAGAACAGGGTCAGACCTCTCGCGCATCCGGCCCTGCCATGTCCGTCCCCGCCCAACAAATGGAAGAAGTTCGCCGCATCTTCGGCGCTTTCCTCCAGAAACGCGGTCGCAGGCAGACGCCCGAGCGCTTCGTTGTTCTGGAGGAAATCTATGCCACGACCGATCATGTGGACGCCGACGAACTCTACATCCGCCTGAAAGACCGCGGACATCGGGTCAGTCGCGCGACCGTGTACAACACGCTGGAACTCTTGATAGACTGCAATCTGGTGGTCCGGCATCAGTTCGGCAGAAACCAGGCGAAATACGAACGGGCCTTCAGCTACTGGCAGCACGACCACCTGATTTGCATGGACTGCAACGAATTATTCGAATTCTGCGATCCGCGCATACAGAGCATACAGGAAATGGTCGCGGAAATATACCAGTTCGAGATCAAGCACCATTCGCTCAATATGTACGGTCGGTGCATCCGGGATGCGTGCCCGAACAGAACGCCCGTCCCGCAAGGGGCGTGAGGCGGAACGCTCGCTACGTCTTGACGTTATAATACATTGTGCGTATATTGCGCAGGATGTACCTTCGAAACCCGGTTCCACCTTTTGGTCTTTCTTGAAACGATTCGTTCTCATAGCGCTTGCCCTGGCGGCGACGGGAAGCCTTCCCGGTTTTACGGCGCTTCCTTTCGATGCGGCGTCGCAGGCGGACGCCCGTCTTGACTACGCCAGCGGTTTCAAGGCGCTTCGCTTCGACGTCTTGCTGGAGGAAGGCATACCCGTCGTGGAATGGGCGGCGGAATCCGAAGACGGCCTGGAGCATTACGAGGTGGAAGTGAGCGCGGAATCGGGCGCGGGCGCAAGAGTGGTCGAGATCGCGCCGCGCGGAGCGCAACATCCGTATGTATATCGGGACGATGATTTGTACAAGGGGGCCGAAGCAGTGCGGTACACCCTGTACGCCGTGCTGGACGATGGGGGAAGGCAGATCGTAGGGTCCCGGCAGATCGCGTATACGCCCACCGCCGTTCGACGCACCTGGGGCAGCATCAAGGCGATGTTTCAGTAAGGCGATAATTTCTCGCAGATACGTTCGCCCTCCTTTCCCTGTTTTTGGCGTATGGCGCGCAGGCTCATCATGTCACCGGAGCGCGTAGCGCGCATGCTGGTGCGGCTTTCCTGCGAGATCGTCGAACGCAATCGCGGCGCGTCCAACGTGGAGCTGGTGGGTATCCGCCGCCGAGGCGCTGTCGTGGCGGCAGCCATCGCCCGCGAGATGGAAATGCTTGAAGGCCGCCCCTTCGAAATCAGCGATCTGGACGTATCCGGGTATCGGGACGACAGGGACCCCGCCGAGGAAATCGCCGATACGTCTCGCATGACGCGCGATATGACGGATCGGGACATCGTGCTGGTGGACGATGTGCTTTTTACCGGGCGCACGGCCCGCGCAGCCCTTGACGCGCTGGCGCGCTACGGTCGTCCGCGGAGCGTGCAAATGGCGGCGCTGGTTGATCGGGGACACAGGGAATACCCCATTCAGCCCGATTACATAGGGCTTTTTCTGCAAACGAAGCACCGCGAGCGCGTGGATGTGGACGTGAACGAACGGTTTGCGATCCATGTGGTGGAATAATTTCCCGACTTTTTGTATTTTATCATTATTCAGGAACGGTTCGCCCCTTTTCATCAATCTGGATTTTTATGCCTTTGTCCCCCGATTCGTCTCGCTTCCATGCAATTTCTGGGTCGCCCGCCGCGTATGACTGGCGGCGTTTCGTCGGGTTTTCCCGCAGCGTCCTGTCTGTTTTTCTGATCGCGTTCCTTGCTCTGCAAGCGCCGCCGGTCCATGCCCAATCGACTGGCGACGTTACCGGGACCGTGCTGGACGCCTCGGACGGGCGCCCCCTGGAGGCCGTCGAAGTGTATATCACCGGACTGGACGCTGTCGTATATACGGACGTGGAAGGGACCTTCGGTTTTTCTTTCGTGCCTTCGGGCGAGCAGACCCTGCGCGTTTCGCTCATCGGCTACGCCACGCTGGTGCGCGAGGTTATCGTGACCCCAGGCGAAACGACGACCTTGTCGGTGCGCATTACGCCCACCGTGCTGAATCTTGAGGAAGTCGTTGTGACCGGCACGTCCATCGAGGAATTTCCCATCGATTTGCCGTACGCCGTTACGGCGATCGACCGGGCCGCGCTGGCGGAACAGGGCGCGCCGCAGATGGCCGAGTTGTTCAAGAATCTGAGCGTGGCCCATGGCGTCATCGGCGAGCGGCAGAGCTGGTACAATGCCGCCGGACCGCCTACCGCCGTGCCGGAAACGGTGGCCAACGTAAATCTTCGCGGCCTGGGAGCTTCCCGTACGCTCGTGCTGTTGAACGGCCGGCGGCAGGTGTATGTCCCGGCCCGCCTGATCGGCGGTCGTTTCGTGGACGTGAATGCGGTGCCTTCCATCGCGATCCGTCGCATAGAGGTGTTGAAAGAGGGGGCTTCCGCCGTGTACGGATCGGACGCAGTGGCGGGCGTCGCCAATTTTGTGACGCGCAGCGATTTCGAGGGGTTGGAGGTTTCGACCTCCCATGAGTACTACGCCGACGCCGGCGATACGTACGCCGGCGCCATCTGGGGCGGCGGCATCGGCGGCGGCGCCCATGCCGTGCTTTCGGCGGAAATGATGTATCGCCAGGAGTTGAAAACCGAAGAGCGGGCGTGGGCCTTGCGTCCGTATCCCCAGGCGGGCGGCTGGTCGTACACCGGCAATCCGGGCGCTTTTTACAAGCCTTCGCTGGAGGGCAACGAAGATGCGGACGCTTTCGTCGCCGCCCTGGTCGACGCCCATGGCAAAGAGGAGCAGCGCTTCCTTGATCCCCGGTGCGAGGAATTTGGCGGGTATGTCGTCGGATCTGTCACCTGCCGTTTCCGCTATGCGCCCTGGGATAACCTGATCGAACAAAGCCGGTATATCCGGGCTTTCGGGGAAGTCTCCGGAAGTTTTTCGGACCGTTCCAATTATCGTCTGGAAGGGCTCTGGGCCCATTCCGAAACGCCCGAATGGCGGACTACGCCGTCGTTCCCCCCTATTTCTCCGTACGACGGCACGCAGATCGTGCCCTCCGGCAATCCCGGTCGGCAAGCCTTTTGCGGCGCGTACGCGAGCCAGGCAGGCTTTGCTTCCGAGGACGCATGCCTCGAAGACGACTGGTATTTCTTTGGCCGTCTGGTGGGCAACAGCGGACCGGCGCGTTTTCTTGGTCGCGCATCCGGCACGCAGCGGGTTTCCGCCTCGCTCGACCATGCGTTCGAGGCGTTCGGCGGCCGCGCCGCCAAGCTGGACGTAGCGGTTAGCTACGCCCGCGCTTCCAACAACGTGAATTTGCCTGCGGAATACGCCTACAGGAAATTTCTCGCCTTCCGCGGTTTCGGCGGCCCCGATTGCGGCGTGGGCGTCGAGGTAGACCACGCCGCGCCCGCCGGCATGCGGCTTGGCTCGCTCAATGGCGCCGCGGCGGGACAGGGCGCATGTATGTATTACAATCCGTTCAGCAATGCGCACCAGCATGCCGCGCAGCCCAACGCCGCCTTCGAGAATACGGTAAATCCCGACCATGCCGCGCATCTTGCGAACAGCCCTGCGTTGATAGACTGGATTAACGAAGAACTGGATCTGGAGAACACGGCCCAGTTGTTCGTGGCCGACGCCGTATTGAGCGGCGGCCTGGTCGAAGGACTGGCGGCGTATGCAATCGGGTATCAGTTCCGTCGGAACGCCGTTTCCGCCACGCCGAACGATCCCGCCAACCTGAATACGAACCCTTGCGCGGTGCCCGGCGACACGGGGTGCAGGGACAAGGTAGGTCCCTATACGTTCACCACCGGCTATTATCCCTACGACGATGCGCGCACGGTCCATCGGTTCTTCGCCGAGGTTCCGCTTACGATAGGGACGCGGTTCGACGCCCAGGTTGCGGCGAACTACGAATTTCACGAAATCGTGCGCGGCTTCGATCCCAAGCTCGCCGTGCGCGTACAGGCGTCGGACGACCTGGTTCTTCGCGGGTCGTTGCAGTCCACGCTTCGGGTCCCGTCCGTGGACGAATTGAACGAGGATCGCGCGACGGCGCTGGATTATGTCGCCGAAACGGGCACGTACAAGCCGGTGGATACGTTCGGAAACGCCGACCTGAAGCCCGAACACGCCGTGACCTACAATATCGGCGCCGTATTTTCCCGGGAGCACCTCAAGGCGAGCCTCGATTACTGGTCCTACGATTTCGAGCACGCCATCGGCGTGTTGCCGCATAGCGGAATTACGGCGCTGTACCGAGAGGGCGGCGCTGCCCGCGAAGCGGTGCAACAGTACATTAGCTGTCCCGGCGGCGCCGAAGGGTGCGATACCCAGCTTATCGAGCGCATCCGCGTCACGGCAGCCAATTGGCCGGGCATTACGACCTCCGGGCTCGACTGGCATGTCAGTACGCGCTTCGCCGCCGGAGCCGGGGTTATTTCAGGGGGATTCGAAGGCACCTGGACCCGTTCCTACTTTGTGAAGGCACTGGACGTAGGCGGGGTGGAATTGGCAGGCGAACTGGAGGGGGCCGGGTACCTGAACCGGTACAATCCGTCCGCCCCGCCCATTCCGAAATGGAAATCCCGGGCCAACGTCGGCTACCATCGGAGCCGCTACTCGGTGGTCAGCTACCTTAATTACGTGCCTGCCTACACGAATGCGGACGATGCGGACGACAACGGCGATCCCATCGACGTCGGTTCGTTTACGACCCTTGACGTGACCGCCTACCGGAATCTTCCCGGCGGGTTCGACCTGTCGTTTTCCGTGCTCAATCTGCTGGATAGCGATCCGCCTTTCGTGAACTGGGAAACGGCGTTCGACGGCTTTACGCACAGCCCGAAAGGCCGCCGCCTGAAGTTGTCGCTTACCTGGAACCTCGGCGCCGCTCGTTGAGCCGGGTTGCGGCAGTCCGCCGTCGCCGCTACATCGCTTCGTCGGCGGAAGGGCCATACATGCCCGGGATCGCCACGTCGCACATCCGCAGGTACAGGCCAACCTGGGCGCGATGATGGATCAGGTGGTTCAGCACGAAGTTGCGAAATACGACGCCTTTCGGCAGGGTGAAGTGCACCCGGTCTCCCGCCTTTAGCGTCCAGGGTTCCTGGAACGTATCCGCCGATACGTTTTCCAGCGCGACGCGGGCTTCCGCGGCCGCCTTGTCGAATGCGGCGAGGATTCCGTCCACGTTTTCCGCCTCGACGAGTTTGAAGGGTTGCGCTATATCCAGTTCGTCCATATGGAACGTCGGGCCGGTCCAGGTCGGGATGTTGGCCACATGTTCGCCGAGCCGCCGTAGCCTCCACGATTTTTCGTGCGGACGATAGTCCAGGCTTTCGTTGGGTATCAGGGCAAGCATTTTGCGGGTTTTTGCGATTTCCTGATCGAATTCGGGGAGCAGGTATTGGCCGTTCATGGAGGTTCTCTGTATTACGTGGGAATGACTTGGGAATGAAGGATATTCGGCGAGATAGCGTCCGCCGCGCGTTCCGCGCCCGGCTCGTTTACAGGTCCTCGTCCGGCTCGTTCTCCTCGTATGGCGCGCGGAGCAGCGTATCCGGTTCGGTTTGTACGTTCAGCCAGGTATGCAGCCGCACTTCGGATCCGGCGCGCACCTGCATTCCGGGGCCGGGACTCTGGCGCAGCACCAGCGTATCGGGCGCATTCGGGTCGGCGAGGCTGTCCGGCGCGCCAATTACGATAGCGCGCAATTGTAGCGCGAGCAGGCTGTCGCGCGCCTGTTCGATATCCATGCCGACGATATCCGGTATCGCGCTGTACGCTGCGCCCAGGCCCGTACTGTACCACAAGGTCACGGAAGCGCCCGCCTCCAGCGTGTCTCCGGCGGGCGGCTCTTGCCCGGTGACGGTATTGCGGTGGGGCGCCGGGATGGAGTCGGGCAGCGCTTCCTCTATGCGCAAGCCCTGTACGCGCAGGCGGTTTTCGGCTTCGCGGATGGAAAAGCCGAATACGTTGGGGACGACCACGCGCCGCAATTCCCCGCTGTTGACCGTCAGGTAAATGTGCCGATCCGGCTTTACCAGGGCGGACGGTTCCGGGTTTTGATCCACGATGACATTGGCGGGGTAGGCCGGATTGTATTGTTCCGTCTCCACCACGACATGCAGTCCGAGCGCCTCCAGGTCGCTGCTGGCCTGTTCGGGCGGTCGATTGATTACGCTGGGGACCGCGACAAGCAGATCGTCCGCCTGGCGCGTGATCTTTGGCATAAGCCATTGATTCACAAGCAGGTAGCAGACTCCAAGGAGGACGCCCAAAAGGATAAGCCCTCCCCACCAGTACGGATTGCGCAGCAGGGATCGGACGTATGCCCATGATCCTGAAAAGACGCGCTGGACGGTTTCCGGCAGCATGATCCGGGGTTTGGGGTGTTACAGATGGAATTGCAACAAGGTACGCAATGCGGTTTTCCCGGTTCTCAAGGATGGACGTTTTGCGCGCTCGTCGGCGAATCGAGGCGCCGCGAAAACCGTCTCAACGCACATTTCATAATTCAGATGCGGAACTACTCCTTGGGATTCCGGTCTAAGGCCGCCGAAATTTACGCCGCAAGCCCTTGACATTATGGATTTGTTGGCGTATTTTATCTGTCCGCGCTTTTTTCCAGCCGGTTCTCCGGCCTGGTTTTGCGCGGCGGCGGCGCGGTCGGTTCGCCTGCTTTCGGGCGGGCTGCGGGCGCAAAGCCGTGTTCTTTGATGAGAATGGAAGCATAGCGAGTCCCGTTGATTCCTGTGCGCCGGACCCACGGCGCGCACGATGAGACAGACATACATACGAGTCAAGCAGATCATGCAA
>JAJDWX010000012.1:0-100000 GCA_022825385.1 Rhodothermales bacterium | reverse complement strand
TACCGCTATTTTCTGCGATACGTATTGCGCGCGCAGCCGCCGGACATTCGGGACGCCCGGCCGGGACACTGGCTGACGGCGGCCGAGTTCGGCGGGTTGCTGCACGGCATACTCCACAAGTTTATGACGGCCCTCTCGCAGCGCGGGGAATCGCCGGATCCCGACAAACATACCGACTGGCTGCGGGAACTGATGCACGAAGGCCTTTCGTCGCGCAGTGCGCGCATTCCGGTTCGGGAGCAAACCGGCTACGAAACGGACGTTCGCCGCCTGTGGCGCGCGCTGCGGATTTTCCTGAACGAGGAATCGGGGCGGCGTGGCGTGCGTCCGGCGGGGTTCGAGGTGCGTTTCGGCCACGGCGCCTCGGACGGAGCAAGCGAAGACGGGCCGCTGGACAGTCCCGATCCGGTGGAGATACGTCTTTCCGACGAAGTGCGGTTCTTTTTGCGCGGCGCGATAGATCGCGTGGACGAAACGCCGGAAGGATACGAAGTATGGGATTACAAGAGCGGCTCGGCGAGCAGTTATAACGCGGGAAATTTGCTGGCGGACGGCCAACGCTTGCAATGGGCGTTGTACGCCTTTGCGCTGGACGAATTGCTGGCCGCGCAAGGGGCGCCGGGCCGGACCGGGCGCGGCGGATATTTTTTCCCGAACGAACGCGAGCACGGGCTGCGCGTTGCGAACCCCAAGCCCGGAAAGGAGGTCGTCGCGGCCATGCTGCAACCCTTTTTCGATCTGGCGGAGCAGGGGGCTTTTCTGCATGTGCACAAAAAGGGGGGCGTTTGCAGGTTTTGCGATTACAAGTCCGTGTGCGAATCGGAAGGAAAGTTGAAAAAGGATGTTGCAGAGGCGCTGAAAACGTGGCCTGACTCGTCTGCGGACGCTTGGCCTCTGTCGCTTGTTGCTACGCTGGAAAACTGGATGGAGGCGTAATATGTCGTCTGTTTCGAACGAGCAAGGCGCCTTGAAGGATCAGGCGGAGCGGGATGTGATCGCCGAGCAGCTGGATCGCAACGTGATGGTGTTCGCCGGGGCGGGCGCGGGCAAGACCTATGCGCTGGTTCAGCGGATGGCGGCCCTGGTGCGGACGGGGGCGTGCGAGGTGGACCGCATGGCCGCCATTACCTTTACGCGCAAGGCCGCCGGGGAAATGCGCGTTCGTTTCTTTCTTGCGCTCCGGCAGGCGGAGGCCGATCCGTCTGTCCCGGAGGAGGAGCGCCGCCGTATTTTCGCCGCGCTGGATCGGATCGACCAGTGCTTCATGGGGACCATTCATTCCTTTTGCGGGCGCCTGATTCGGACGCGTCCCATAGAAGCGGGCCTGGCCCCGGGATTCCAGGAAGTGGAAGGCCGCGAAGAAGCCCTGTTGCTGAGAGAAACATGGGACCGTTTCGTTGAGCGGCAGTACGGAGACGGGGAGACCGACCCGGATCCGCGGCTGAAAGCATTGCGCCAGGCCGGGCTGACTCCAGACGATCTCTATGGTTTTTTCGTGGATCGTTGCCGGTATTCGGACGTGCCGCTCAAGGAGACCCGTACGCCGAAACCGGATTTCGATCCGTATGTGCGCGAACTGGAGGCGTTTCTTTATTGCGAGGAAATATCGGAGGGCATGTCCTCCAATCCAAGGGAGCGAGACAAATTGATGAAGGCGGTGGCGCTGGGGCGTAATTTTATCGAGAACACCAAAGTGACCGACGATGCGGACAAGGCGGAGGCGCTCTCCATTTTCGAGGGGCTGCATTCGAATTTTCTCACCCTGAAACACTGGCCCGACCGGGAAACGGCCAAATCGATTCGGGACGAACTGTTTCCGTCGTTTCGGGACCGGGCAGCGGCGCCGGTGTTGCGCGAATGGCGCGAATATTTGTACCAGCTTGCGTCGGAGTTTGTGGAAGATGCGATCACGTGGTCCGACGACCAGCGCCTGAAGCAAGGAAAATTGACGTTTCAGGACCTGTTGCTTCGGGCGGCGGCCCTGCTTCGGGACAATCCTTCCGTCCGCGAACATTTGCAGAGCCGCTATCGCGTACTGTTCGTGGACGAATTTCAGGACACCGACCCCGTACAGGCAGAGATTATTTTTTATCTGACCGGACAGGAAACCCGCGAGAAGAACTGGCGCAAACTGACGCCGCGTCCCGGCAGCCTGTTTCTGGTGGGGGACGACAAGCAGTCGATTTACCGGTTTCGCCGCGCGGACATAGCCATTGGCCGCTTTGTTCGGGAACGGATGCGGGAGACGGGCGGCGAAGTGGTGCAACTCAACACCAGTTTTCGTTCGCTGGGGGCGCTTTGCGACTGGCTTAACCGCGCCTTCGCCCCGGTTTTCGCGAAAGAATCCCCGCCCCGGCAGGCGGAGTTTGCGCCGCTTTGGGCGTTCCGCCCGGACGGAGCCGACGCGCATTGCGTTCGCACGATTTCTATTGAGCAATGGCCCCGAAAAAGCCGCGCTGAGATCGCAAGGGAAGACGCCCGCCGCATCGCTGCTTTTATTGCGCAGGCGGTGCGCGGCGAGACGACCTTGCAGGGCCTGGGCGCCGGGGACGACGCGCTTCTCAAGCGCCCGGCTTCTTATGGCGATTTTCTTATCCTGACGCGCACGAAAGGCCACCTCGCTACGTACATGCGGGCGCTTGAGGAGGCGGGCATTCCCTACGACGGCGTGGGCGGGGACGGCCTTGGCCAGAGCGAGGAGGTGCAGGCCGTCGCGACGTTGCTGGAGGCTGTGCTGGACCCCGCCAACCCGGTTCCGTTCCTTGCTTTTCTGCGCGGCCCGCTTGCCGGGTTGTCGGACGATATGTTGTATGCGTACCGGCAAGCCGGGGGCATTTTCCACTGGAATGCGGGCATCCCGTCGGGGCTGCCCGAGGAGGTGGCGCGCCGGTTTTTCGATGCGCAGGGCCTGCTTCGCCACGCCGAGGACGTCTTTACCACGTTGCCGCCTGCCGCGGCCTTGCAGTCGGTGCTTGCGAAAAGCGGGTATCTGGCGTTGGCTACGGCGCACCCCGACGGAAATGCGTCGTTTCGGGCGGGCAATCTGATTCGTTTGCTGGCGCTGGTGCAGGAATGGGCGGCGGAGGGCTATCCGTGGGGGCGCGTTACGGAAGAATTGCGGGCGCTGGTTCAGGAGGATCAGGGGGCGTCGCAGATGTCTGTCAACCTGGGGAGCCCGGGCGTGGTGCGGGTGATGAACGTGCATCAGGCGAAAGGCCTGGAGGCGCCGGTGGTTTTCCTGGCGGATCCGTACGATACGTCTGCCGCAACCAGGCAAAAAAAACCGTCGCATCATGTTTCCCGGAGCGACGAGGACGCGTATCTCTCCATGCCGATCAGGAAGCAGGTGGGATCGTATGCGCGGCCGATTGTGGCGCAACCTGTCGGGTGGGCAGCCGACGAGGAAGAGGAGGTGTTGTTTGCCGAGGCGGAGGAGACGCGGATGTTGTACGTAGCCGCCACGCGGGCGAGAAATCTGCTGGTGGTTTCCGTCTATTCTGAAGGCAAAAAAGGACCCTGGTCGCCGTTGTCGCCCGCGCTTGCCGATGTGCCCGAGCTGGAATATTCGCCGCCTTCCGACGAAGAGGAGGAGCGCGTTGCGTCCGCCGAAGGGCCGGGGCACGCCGAACTGCTTGCGCAGGCCCAGGAGCGGCTGCGCCTTGCCAAGGAAAAAAGTTATACGGTGGATTTGGCGGCGGGCGAACTGGCGGAGCCGACGCTGGCGCCGCAGCGATCCCGCAAACAGGGGCGGGGCGTGAAGTACGGTCTGCTCGTGCATCGGTTGTTCGAGGAAGCGGTTCGGGGCGATCTTCCCGAAGACGCGCAGGCCCGGGTGCGGCGGCTGGCCGAAACGATCGACTGCGGCGATGCGGACGAGGAACGCCCCTGGACCGAAGACCCGCTGACCCGGCAGGACGAGGAAATGGCCATGCAGGCGCTGGAGCGGTTCAGAAAATCGGCGTTGTGGGAAACCTTGCAGGCCGCCCATGAAGTTTATACGGAGGTTCCGCTGGCTGTCTCGGAGGACGTCGAGGGGGAAGGCGCGACGCTCGTGCGCGGGTTCATCGACCTTGCGTACCGGGACGACGCCGGGTGGCACATTGTCGATTACAAGACGGATCCCGCCGATACGGAGGAGCAGGCCGCCGCCGTTCGGCAAAAGTACCAGCCCCAACTGGACATTTATGCAAGGTACTGGCGCCGCCTGACGGGCGCGTCCGTGGCGGATACCGCGTTGTGGCTGGCGCATGGGCCTGGGGACAGCCGCGAAGAACAGACAGATAGCCCCCAATAATCGGTTCATTCCGTAGATTGAACAAATTTTGCCGCCTTCCTCCGGATTTTTATCGCCAAAGCACGAATGAAGATACTTTCCTGCCATATCGACGCGTTCGGGGCGATGCGGGATCGCTCGTTTCCGGACCTGAATGCGCCGGTGGTGGTGGTCGAGGGAAGCAACGAGGCGGGCAAAAGCACGTTTTTTCACTTCCTGCAGACGATGCTTTACGGGGTGTATCCCGCGAGGGAAGAGAACCATCCCTATGCGCCGCGAGACGGGGCGCGCCTGGGCGGGCGTTTGAGTCTGGAGGCGGGCGACGGCGGACCATACACCGTATCTCGCCTGCTGCGCAGTACTGTCACAGGCGATTTGGCAGGTCCCGACGGACGCTCGGAAAAGTTGGGCAACCGGGACGTGCGCTTCATGCACATTTCGAGGGACGTGTACCAGGCAATCTATGCCCTGTCGCTGTACGATCTTGTCGCCTTGCAGGATAAGGAGAAGGCGTGGCAAAGGGTCCAGGATCGGCTGGTGGGCGGTCTTGGCGTGGATTTTATTCGTCCGATTCGGGAGGTAGTCCGGCAGATTGACGCAGAAGCGTCTGCGTTGTGGCGGCGAGACCTGCGCGGCAATTCGGAATCGAAGCAAATCGCCGCCCGGCAGAAAATATTGAATCAGGAAATGCGCGAGGCGGAAGCGCGCGACCAGGAATTGCGCGACCTGACCGGCGAAGTGGAGCAATGCAAGCAGGAGGATCGGAAGCTGCGCGACGAACGGACACAACTGCTCGCAGACAAACATCGGATTGAGCGGCTCAGGCTGATTCGGAACCATTTACAGGGGATCGCCGATGCGTGGCGAGAGGCTGGAGATCAAGAGGAACTTGTCGACTTACAGGACGATCCGGGGGCTACTCTGGAAGAGATTGCAAGAAAGATCGGGGAGCTGGACAACGAGCGGCAGCAGCTTGAATCCGAGCGAGAGGTTGCCGGGCGCGTTCTTGCCGCCGTGGAGGCGGGTGCGGGATTCGACTTGAATATGCCCTCCGAAAATCCGTACGAGGGACTGTTGCGCGACCGAAAGCGCGCCGAAAATGAGTTACAAGGAGCCGAGCGGGCATTGATCGAGCAGGCGCGTAATATGCTGACGGCGGCATGGGACGACGGTTTTGCGGACGCGCTTGAACGTATTGCGCCCGCCGCATTGCGGGAGCGCATAAACCGATTCGAGGATGCGCAGCGGGCGGCGGATATCCGCCAACAGGCCGAGGAAGCCCAAAAGCAAGCAGCCGCCATGCAGCGGGCGCGCGAACCCGATCCGGTCGCCGTGCGCAAGACGTTCCGAAACCAGGCCATGCTGGCAGGGTTGTTTTTGGTGGCGGCTTGCGTGGCCGGAGCGTTGGGTCGCATGGAATTGGCTATTGGGCTGGGGGTCGCCGGGGCAGGCTTCGGGTATATGGCCTGGAAGGCGCGTATGCAGGCCCGGCCTGCGCCGGCGTCTCTGGCGGCGCCTTTTGCGGCGGGGCCGTCTCTGGAAGAGATTGAGGCGGATGTGGTCGCCCGACGCGCTGACGTCCGCGAACTGATGGCGGGGCTGCCTGTCCCGGACAGTCGTTTCGACCGCCTGGATATGACGCTGGTTAGCGAAGTGAGATCGCTTCAGGATGCGGTGGGAGCGCGGCGGACGGCGCAGGAACGCTTGGCGCAGCGTATGGACGAATTGCAAGCCATGGCCCGGCGGGAAGAGGGTCGCATTGCGGACGCGAGTCGAGGTCTTGCGCAGGAACGCGCTTCGCTTGAAACGGAGCAGGATGCATTGAAGGAGCGTTTGCGCGAACTTGGCGGCGGCGATCTCGAAGAGGGCATTCGTCTTGTATCGGCGCGTAAAAGGGCGCGGCAACTGGCCGAAACGCTGGAGGAAAAATTGGCGACTGATTATGCGGGGGAGGATATGGCGAAAGCCCGCCGGGAGATCGAAACGCTTGACCGCCAGGGGGTTGCATGGGATGCGGCGGACGAAGAAGCAATTGCCGTCAACGAACGACTGGCGGCGTTGGACGAGGAAATCAATGCCTTGACGGAAAGGCGCACGGCAGCGGAGAAAGACATTGAAAATCTTCTCAAGCAGCCCACGCGCGCCGCGCTCGAAAGCGAGCAGGAGCAGCTCGAATCGGAATTGGAATCTGTTGAAGCGCGCCATGACCGGCTGCGTTTGTTGCAGCATCTCGTCCGGGAGGCGGACAGGCGTTTTCGGGAGGAACATCAGCCAGATGTGTTGCAGCGGGCCAGCGAATACGTGCAGACTGTCACCGGGGGCCGGTACGAGCGATTCGACTACGACGAGGACGAACGCCTTCGCGTGTATCCCGCTCGGGATTCGCAGCATTCTTCGCACGTTCGGCCCTGGCCTGTCGAAGCGCCGCTCAGTCAGGGTACGCTGGATCAGATGTATCTGGCGATCCGATTTGCACTGATAGATCATTTGGACGAGGGCCAGGAGTCCTTGCCGGTGTTTCTGGACGAGGTGTTCGTGAACTGGGACCGGGACCGCCGCGCCCGGTGCTACGATATTTTTTCGGAGGCGGCGGCCCGGCGGCAGATGTTCGTTTTTACGTGCCATCCCTGGCTGGCCGAGGAAATGGAGCAGGCGCTGTCCGCGAAACGCATTCTCTTGTAAAAGCACCCGGTTCCATGTTCAGGTTTCTTCATCTGGCGGATATTCACCTCGACACGACGTTTCTGTGTCGCAGCGAGTCCTTGCGGGCGAGATTGCGGGATGCGCTGCGCCGCGCCTTCGAGCGCGCCGTCGGTACGGCCATTGCGGAAAAGGTTCATGCGGTGCTGATCGCAGGCGATCTGTTCGATAACGAACGGCTAAGTTTCGTAACGGAAGAGTTTTTACTCGAACAATTGCGTCGCCTGGACGCGGCGGGCATTCCCTGTTTCTATTGCACCGGCAATCACGATCCGTCCGGGCGGCCTCCCCGCAGCGGCAATATGGCCTGGCCTGGCTCGCTCGAGCTTTTCGGCAAGTCCAGGTCTTCGCACATGATTCGGGGTGCTTCCGGCGAACCGCTTGCCTGCATTGTGGGGGCTGGACACAAGACGTCAAAGGAGTCGGAGAATCTGGCGGCTTCTTTTCCGGAAGCGAAATCGGATGTGCCGCATGTGGGCCTTTTGCATACGCAAGTGACGTCTGCGAAGGAGGCGGCTGACCATGATCGGTATGCGCACTGCGCTGTCGAGGATTTGCAAGGGAAGGGGTATGCCTACTGGGCGCTTGGACATGTGCACAAGCGGCAGCGCGTTGCCGACGACCCGGAAGCGTGGTATGCCGGCAACATACAGGGGCGGCATCCGGGAGAAACGGGCGCCAAGGGCGGTTTGCTGGTTACGATTCGCGATGGGGGGCGCGTTGAAACGGAGTTTCGAGCCTTTGCGCCTATTCAGTGGGCCGAAATCGTGCTGGACGATTTGGAAGACGCGCACACCGTAGACGATGTGCGCCGCCGGGTCGCCGCCGATTTTTCCGCCGAGGCGGGCAAAGATACAGATGTCGCCGAGGCGTGGATGTTGCGGGTTCGGTTAGCGGGGCGTACGCCGTTGGCGCAGGAGTTGCGCGATCCTGCGCAGCGGCAGGAACTTGAAGGCGAGCTTTGCTCCGCGCTGGACGATGTGCTGGAAGTGGAGATCAAGGCGGACCAGGTGGCTCCCGTGGTCGATGTGGAGAAGCACCGGGGCGAGCCGCACTTGCTGGGGAGCGTACTGGACCTGCTGGACGGGATACGGGAGGGCCGCGAAAACCTGAGCGATCTGATTCCGCCCGACGCTTTTGCCCGGACATTCGAATCGGAGGGGGAGCGCGAAGCCTATCTGCGCTCCCTGCTGCGCGACCTGGACAGCGAGGCGGCGTACCGGTTGTTGCGGGAAGGGGTTGCGTAGGTTGGGGTTTGCGAACAGGCCGGGCGGGTCGTGCAATTGCGCCGCCTGCAAAGGCATCCTTAATTATTTAACTTCCGATTTTTCGCGCCTAAATTTTTTAAGTAGCCGAATCGGCGGGCGGATTTTGGCTGGGGGGAGATGGCAGGGAGGTAGAGAAGTGGTTCGGGTTGGTTGGACAGCGTTACCCCGGTTTTTAGGTGTTGACAAGGGTAGCAAACACAATTTCGGAATTTTTTACGTGGATTTGCGTAATATGGCGTAAGCATCGGATGTTTCCGCCCAAAACGTGTCCCGATGCTATGCCTCAGGGACTATCCCTGCAATGAAACCAGACGACACGATGCGCTCTCCCCTCGCTATTCTGAAAAACGTCTTTACCGTAACGCCCTTGCCTCCTGGCCCGACCAAGCGGGAAAAAACCCGACAGGAATCCGACAGGCAGATCGTCGCCAGGCATTCTTCGGGCAACGTTCTCTTGCAGCAAGGAAAATATGCCACCCGGGAAGAACTCGACGCGGAGCGTGAACGCGCCTTGGCTTTCCGGTGGGACGATGCCTAAAAACGTCGATCCCACACCCGAGGAATATCGCGACCTCTACGATAAGGCGGACTCTTTTGCCCGTGAGGTCTGGCAGTTCCGCCGTACGGTGGCGCTTCCCGCTCACAATCAACTGCGATATGCCGGCCATCATCTCCTAAAGTCGCTCGGGCCCGACGGAACGATCACGGATATCGAAAAACTCCGCGAAGCCATATCTCACTGTGAACGCGCAATGTATGAGGCCGCAGAGGCGGGTATTGGTGCGGCGATCAACCGGATTGAGACCTTCAAGAAAGATCACCAGCGCATTGCTATCGGGAAAATTGTCCCCGAAATTCGTGATGCTCCTCGACTAATCCGCGAAGCGCAAAGCATGATTTCAGCCCCTCGTTCCGACAATTTGCCGGCTTCAGAGGAGACAGCGCGATATATGGAAGTCTTCAGAGCATTACGGGATCTCGTTGACCGCCTTGAAGGTAGCCACGACGATCTCGTCATTGAAGCGCGCCGACAACGTTTCAAAGACGGCTTGGGCATTTTCGGCGTAGTTACCGGCATTATTACTGCTTGCGCCGTGGTATTTCGTTTGTTTTTTTGCTGAAGAGATTGGCGTATCGTGCCGCGTTCACCATTGCAAGCCCCCCGAATCCATGAAAATCCGTCTTTTGCGCTGCGGCGTATTTTGGGGGGTTTTGTGCGTTTTGGCAGTTTGTACCCTTGCGAGCTGCGGTCCCACCGAACGACAAAGGCTGACAGTGGCGGAAGCGCTGGAAGCGAGTGCGCGCACCTGGGAGGCGAGTGCGCAAACGTGGGAAGCGTACGCCGCGAACTGGGAGAAGATGGGCCAGGACGGGTTTTCTTCGGACTACAGAAAGTGGTCTGGTCACAGTGCTTCGGACTGGCGGGGGATGGCTTCGCAGGCGCGGGCGAATGCCGCGCAGTATCGTGAGAACGCTTTGGAGAATCAGGAGTGGGCTTCTCAGGCGAGGGAGCGGACCTTGAAAGCGAGGGAGTGGGTTTCGGGGGCGCAGGAGCAGGCGGAAACCCTCCATGAGGACGCTGCGGATGCACGGGACAACGCTTCGGATGCGCGAGAAAATGCCTTGAATGCGAAGGATGCCTGGGGGACGCGGGCGTACGAATCGGAAGCGCGGGCGCATGAGGCAGTGGCGGCGGCATTCGAAGCAGAGGCAGCGGCGTGGAAAGCGGTTGTGGAAGTATGGGGTGGGGATTAAAGGAGAGGAATGAGCGATGTGATTTCGTTCGCAAAAAATCCAAGCGAAATATAGAAAATTCTTGACAAGCACTGATCAATATAGTGGTGATTTACTATGGAAATAATATTTATCATTCTGGTGATTTATGTAATTTTTAAAATCAGAAAGTGGTGGAATGATGATACCGAGGAAAACAATATTTACATTGAGAATGATTCTGAAGATGACGATCATTATTATGATGACACTTCCTATTATCGAAAATCCAACGATAACAGACCGAAATACGTGGTTCACAAAAAATCTGATCCGACGAAAAAACAAAAAGATTTTGCCACGCTTTTAGCGCGTAAAAATGGTTTAACGCTTGATAAGGCTGCTCGCCTCCGTTTTCCAAGTACTGAACTAGAAGATTTAAACCGGCAAAATTTCTCAGACCTTATTAAATGGCTGCTCGATTGAGAGGTTTTCTTAAGAACATCTCATAGATCGGAAGAATCCCTGTTCAAAGAGCAATTGAAGCTGCGAAGGCGCCTTCCAGCTGATGGCGGAGAAGCTCGACTGTAACCTGTCTGAGTTTCGCGGAAAATATCTGGAGCGCTACGAAGGATGGCGCCGTACGCTGCGAAAGCGCATATCCATCGACGCTGGTCTGACTCTAGGCAGGGGCAAAGACGGGTTCAGCCCGCCGTTTTGATTCGGGGTTACGGTATCCAGCGGGGCTATCGCTACAAGTGCTGCCCTTGCCTGTCACTTGCAACCTTAATTTTTTAAGTCCAAAAATCAGCGCCTAAAAAATTAAGGTTCGCCTGTCCACCCCACAAAACATTTCCCCCTCTCCCAGAGCAAATGCAGCGTATGCGCGGCACTCCGCCCGCCAAACAAGCCCGGCGCTCTGACCGACAAGAAAGCCCGCCGCCGGGTAGCCCATTCGTCGCCAGGCCGCCGTTACGCATAATTTTTTAAGGCTGGCGAGGTTATATCCGGGCCGACGGCGTGTCTTAAGGGCTGTTCGCGATCTTTTGGGATTGCGTCCGCCGCCCTCGCGCCGTATATTCCAATAGCGGTCGAGCGGCTTCATACGCCGTTTTTCTCACCTTTTTCGCCCGTAAAGACCATGACTTTGGCCGAAACCATCACATCCGCTATCGTGGCGATGGCCTCGTTGTCCTTGCCCGTAATCCTTGGATTCCTGCTTTACAGCACCCTGCACATCCGCAAGGATCTGAACCGGGAAATCCAAAGCCTCCGCAAAGACATGAACGAGGACATGCAAGGCTTCCGGCAGGACATGCACCAGGATATGCAAAGCCTGCGCAAAGACATGAACGAGGACATGCAAAGCCTCCGGCAGGACATGCATCAGGACATCAGCAGAATCAATGCGCGGCTGGGCCGCATCGAAGGGCGGCTCTTTGGAATCGATACGCCCGCCGCCGGGTAGTCCACGCGTTGTCCCGCCGCCGGGTAAGCGCCCGCACTTCGCCGCCCGCCAAACAGGCGCGGCACGCTGACCCCCGAAAAAGCCCGCCGCCGGAACTGCCCGCGCTTCGCCCGCCTCCGGGTAAACGCCTGCCGCCGCCCCAACCCAATATTTTTCTTGCTTTTTATCCCGATTACACATATATTGCACATGTATTCGCTGATTTTGCGCCCGCCGTCTGCCGCCGTCCCTGCACCCCGCCCCGTTTTCCATCGTCCGCCTTCCGTCGCCTTCCGCCGCTTTCCACCCTGTGCCCATTGCCATCCGCTGCCTGGCGACCCCGCTCCGCCGTTGGCCCAGTATCCACCACCCGCCACCCCCATTCCTGCCTCCATGTCCATGCGCAAACGCCCGCCGCGCGCTTCGCCCCCGAAGCCGCCTCCCGATTTGTCTCCCAATGCGCCTCCCCGCCCGCTCCCGAGTCGCCCGCCCGACGGCGATCCGGGCTTCATGGAATTACCCGTTCGGCAGGGCCGGGGCGCCCGCATCAACCCCCCGAACCGCTTCGAACCCCTGCGCATAGAGGAGGACCCCGCTGCGCTGGACGAAGAGGAATTGCGCCAGACGCCCACGACGTATTACGTGGACGCCACCAAAACCTTGCTGTCCCGCAACGACAGCCCGGATATCGGCTTCACGTATAGCCTGAATCCATACCGGGGCTGCGAACACGGATGCGTGTATTGTTACGCCCGCCCTTCCCACGAATACCTCGGCTTTTCGGCGGGCCTCGACTTTGAAACCCGCATCCTTGTCAAGGAGCGCGCGCCCGAATTGCTGGCGGAGACCTTCCAGAAGAAATCCTGGAAGCCGCAGGTGGTGGCCCTGTCTGGCAATACGGACCCGTACCAGCCGCTCGAACGCCGCCTGGCGCTGACGCGGGGGTGCCTCGAAGTGTTCTTGCGGCACCGCAACCCGGTGGGCATCATCACCAAGAACTATCTCGTGACCCGGGACCTCGACTTGCTGGAGGAGATGGCGCAATACAATCTGGTCCATGTGGTCCTGTCGATCACGACCTTGCGGGACGACCTGGTGACCACCATGGAGCCGCGCACGTCCCGGCCCGCTCGCCGGTTCAAGGCCATCGAAATGCTGGCGGCGCGCGGCGTCCCGGTTTCCGTGAACGTCGCGCCCATCGTACCCGGCCTGACGGACGAGGAAATGCCCGCCATCCTGAAAGAAGCGGCAAGTCGGGGGGCGTCGGGCGCCGGATACACGATTCTGCGGCTGCCCGGCGCCGTGGAGGACATTTTTATAGACTGGGCGCGCCGCGAATTCCCGGACCGCGCAAACAAAATCATCCGGCGGCTGGCGGCGCTGCGCGGCGGCGAACTCACGGACAACCGTTTCGGAAAACGGATGCGCGGAGAGGGGGATTGGGCGGAACTGATCGCCCGCCTTTTCCGCATGGAGCGCAAGCGGTGGGGCCTGAACGCGCCGCGCAACGCGCTCTCCACGCGGCATTTTCGCCGCCTGGCGCATGGGCAGCGGAGCCTGTTCGACGGGGCGTAGCGCGCCTGTAAACCGTTGTTTTGGGCAAATTGTCCGAATAATTACGTAATTATCAAGGATATCTGATTAAGTCCACGAAGCGCAGAGGCTGCGATGGGCGCGCTGGCAAGGAGTGACGAAGCAATGTGGCCTTAAACGGACCCGGTCGGGTTTATCGCCGCCAGCAGAAAGCGGCGCCCATCCCGCCGCGAAGCAAACCGCCGCATAATATTATAAAGGAGCGCGCCAAAACCCGGAATGCCCGTTCCGCCGAGACGAACGCCCAAACCCATGCTCCCTCGTTTACGCTATCTCCAACGTTCGCCGCAGTCCGTCCTCTGGACGATTTCGTTTTGCGCAGGCCTTGCCTTTTTGGCGGGCTTCGTGGTCTTGCAGGGCCCGTCGGAATCCGGCGCCGGCGCAGATTCGCCGGCGCCCGCCGCCGAGGAGATCCTGCGCAGCCCGTTTCCCTTGCCCGCCGTCGCCGTTCCGCCATCGACCGAGGCGGCCAGGAACCGCGCTATTGGCCAGGTAGCCGCTTTCTTGCGTTCCGACGCCACGCCATCGTCTCCGCCTGCGCGCCGCGACGAGACGGCGCTCGTTATCCGGCAGGACGCGGCGGGCGAGCGCCTTTTCGTGCTCCGGGCGGAGACCGGGGACACCTTGCTGACCGTGCAGGCCCGCCCGGACCACCGCCCGTTTATCCACCCTGTCCGCGCGCCGGACGGACGCGGCATGTTTACCGAGTACAGCCCCGGCCACCATCCGCACCAGACGGGCCTGTACTGGGGATTTACCCGCGTCAACGGGCGGGATTATTTTCATCATCCCGAGGGAGATTACTGGCGGCGGGTTTCCGTGGATATGTTGACGGAGCAGGGTGCCGCGGTCCGCTGGAGAACCGTCTACGATTTGCTCGATGAAGAAGGAGAAACCGTGCTCACCGAGACGCAGGTCTGGTCCATGATCGAGGAAGACGGTCGATATTTTTTAGACCTCGAATGGAGCGGGGAAGCGAAGACGGACGTCATGATCGGGGAATTCGACTACGGCGGCCTGTTTCTGCGGATGCCGTGGACCCGGGGCATAGAAGGCTTGGCGGTGAATGCGGCGCGGCAGCGAAACCAGGCCGCCGAAGGCCAGCGCGCCATGTGGCTGGACGTGGGGATGCAGGTCGAAGGGCGGGACGACAGGGCGCATGTGGCGATATTCGATCATCCCGACAACAAAGGCTTTCCGCATCCCTGGCGCGTGGACGGGCAGCTCGGCGTAGGTCCCGTGCGGGCCCGCCTTGGCGGCTGGACGATCCCGGAAGGAGAAACCGAAGTCATACGCCATCGGCTTCTGTTTTACACGGGCCCCATGAGCGATATCGAGATTCGGAATCAGTGGGAGCGGTACATCGGGCAGGAAGGGGAGCAGTATTCGGTCACGTCGCTCTGGGCGCTTGCGCAGCGCGAAGGCCGGCAGGCGGAATTTCTGACGCCGAATCGGGCGGTGGACATCATGACGCTTCCAGATGGCTTCAAGGCGAATGCCTGGGCCAACGAACCGATGATGACGCAGCCGATGGCTTTTGCCTGGGATGATCGCGGGCGGCTATGGATTGCCGAAAATCGCGACTACGAAAGCCGCCAGACCGGGTTCTCGAACTTCGGGGACAGCCGCATTCTTATTCTGGAGGATACGGATCGGGACGGCGTGGCGGATAGCCGCAAGGTGTTTCTGGAGGGGATTCCGTTTCCGTCGGCGATCGCGGTCGGGTTCGGGGGCGTGTATCTGGGCGCGCCGCCCCATCTTATGTTCATTCCGGATCGAGACGGAGACGACGTGGCCGACCAGGGCGACATTGAAATTCTCCTTACGGGATGGGGCATCCGGGATCGCCACGAAACCCTCAACAGTTTTCATTGGGGGCCGGACGGTTGGCTCTATGGCCTCGAAGGCTTCGCGACGCCGTCCAAAATCCACAAACCGGAGCCCGGCGAGCAGGTCTATGTCCATCGGCAGCCCTTCCCCGAAGATATTCTGGAAGGAGAGGGCATCGACATAGACGGGGGCGTATGGCGATACCACCCTACGAAGGATCGTTTCGAGGTGGTGGCGCACGGTTTCAGCAATCCCTGGGGCATCGATTACGACGCCAAGGGCGAGTTTTTCATTACGGCCTGCGTGATTCCGCATGTATTCCATGTCATCCAGGGCGGCATTTATCATCGCCAGGGCGGGCAGCATTTCAATCCGTACGTCTACAGCGACATCCAGACCATCGTGGATCACCGCCATCGCTCGGCCCACGGAGGCGCCCGGGTATACCAGTCGGACGCTTTCCCGGCGGAGCATCAGGGCCGGTTGTTCATGGCGAACATTCACGAACATGCCGTGCTGTCGGACATTCTCACTCCTGAGGGATCGGGCTACGTGGCCAGCCACGGGGAAGATTTCCTGATGGCCAACAATGCGCAATGGATCGGCTTCAGCATGGAAGTGGGTCCCGAGGGGGCGCTGTATGTGCTGGACTGGCACGACGGCGACATTTGCGGCAACGACGTGCTGGACAAGGATACGGGCCGCATTTTCCGTATCGCGCCCGAAACCTCGCTCGCGGAGGAATGGGAAGGACGCTACGACGATCTCCGAACTTTGTCCGATGCGCAGTTGGCGGCGCTGCAAACGAGCGCCAGCGACTGGCATGCCCGCCGCGCGCGGGTCATTTTGCAGCACCGCGCCGCGCAACGTCCCATCGACGCCGAGGCGCAGGAGGCGCTTCGCGCGCAGTTCGAGGCCCACGAGAATGCGGACTATCGCCTGCGGGGGATGTGGTCCTTGCATGTCGCCGGGTTGCTCGCCGGGGAACGCCTGCTGGAAGCGCTTGGGGACGAGGACGAATACGTGCGCGCGTGGGCCATACAGTTGCTTGTGGAGGATATGGATCCCAGCGAAGCTGCGCTGGAGCAATTCGCTCATATGGCGGAGACCGATCCGTCTCCCGTGGCGCGCAAGTATCTGGCCTCCGCCTTGCAGCGAATGCCTCATGCAAACCGGTGGGCTATTGCCGAGGCCCTGGTGGGGCGGGCGGAAGACGCCGACGACCACAACATTCCCAAAATGATCTGGTTCGGGGTGGAGCCGCTGGTTCCGGAAGATCCGGATCGCGCGCTTGCGCTTGCCGCCGAAAGCAGCCTGCCCCTCGTGAGCGCCTTCATTGCCCGCCGCGCCGTGGACGCGGAGATGCTCGAATCGTTGGTCGAAGCGCTTGCCCGCTATGGCGACGTACGCCAGGCGTTGCTGCAAGGCATGCGGGATGGACTGGAAGGGTATGGCGACCTCGCCGCGCCGCCCGGCTGGGATGCGCTCTACGACATGCTCCGGGAAGAGGAGGAAATGGCGTCGCTGGCCCTGGAGATTGCGCAGATTTTCGGGGATTCGGACGCTGGCGACGCGCTGCTTGCCGCGCTCCGGGACGAAACCATGGATATGGACGTTCGCCGCGGCGCCCTGAACAGCCTGATCGAGACGCAGCACGCCGGGCTTGTCGCCGAGCTTCCCGCCCTGATGAAAGAGCCTGACTTTCGGGTCGATGCGATTCGGGCGGTGGCGGCGTTCGACGAGGAAAGCCTTGGGGCTGTTTTGATGGCAGCCTATCCGGCGTTCAATTCGATGGAGCAACGCGCGACGCTGGAAACGCTGGCGTCGCGTCCCACGTATGGCTGGATGCTTACCGAGGCCATCCAGTCCGGCGACATTGCGCGGGAGGAAGTGCCTGCGTACGTCGCCCGGCAATTGCGCCGCGTGGTGGGGAGCGGATTCGTGGAAGTATGGGGTCCCATCGACGACGGCCCCTCGGACGACGACGAAGCGTTCGCGGCCTATCGCGCGTTGCTTACCCCGGAAGCGATCGCCGCCGCGGACCCGTCCCGGGGACGTTTGCTGTACGACCGGGTTTGCTCCGCATGCCATGTGATGTACGACGCCGGCGGACTGATAGGCCCCGACCTCACCGGGTCGAACCGGACCGACATCGAATACATTCTTTCGAATGTGCTGACCCCCAGCGCGGACATCCAGGACGACTATCGCATGACGATCGTGACCATGCGCGACGGCCAGACCCTGATCGGCAACGTTTCCAACGAAACGGATCGGCAATTGACGTTGCGCATTGTCGGACGGGGAGACGTGGCGCTTGAGAAGTCCGGGATCCAGTCGCGGGAAGTGTCCGCCAATTCGCTCATGCCGGAAGGCCTCTTTCGCGCCCTGAGCGACGAGGAAGTGCTGGATATCGTGTCGTATTTGCGCGCCAGCGAGCAAGTAGCGCCCCCCGGAGAGTAAAAAGAAGCGTAAAAAACGACCGTTTTTCGTTAATGCGCGCCCTTATTCGCGTTTCGCGCTTGCGCAATTGCCTTTTTGGAAGTATGTTTCGTTTATTACGGGCGGGCCGCCTTTGAGAAGCCACCGCTTTTCAGGGGACGGCGCCTGTTTCGAAACACCTTCCACACGTACTTAGCCTAAAGTCATACCTCTACGCACATGGCCTACGCACACACAAATTCCAAGGGAACGACCTATTACCTCCACAGCAAGCAGACCACGCTGAAGAACGGTCGCGAACAGACCATTTACTACTTCGGCAAGCAGGTGAAAGAGGGCGCCCTCGACGCCGTTCCCGCAGATCGCGAGGTCGCGGAGACGTCCAACGGCTTGCCCGTCCTGAAGAAAAAGAAGTAAGGTGCGCCGTCCCGCCGGTTAGCGTCAATCCATGGCAGGGAGCGCGGCGATCCGTGCTCCCTGCTGGATTATTTTATCCCTGTCTTACTGCGCGGCCGGGCGTGTAGCGTTCCAGTCGTTCCCGGGCGCCAGCCATGTCGTCCCGAAACGCATCTTCCAGTTCCATGCGGTCCCGGACCGCCCGGCAGGCGTGTATGACCGTCGAGTGGTCGCGTCCGCCGAAACGGTTGCCGATGCTTTTCAGGGAATGCGAGGTGAGTTCCTTGCAAAAGTACATGGCGAGATGGCGGGCGGTTACGGCTTCGCGCTTGCGCGTCTTCGCGGAGAGCAGGTCGGGTTCGATCCCGTAAAACTGCGCCACGCAGCGCTGGATGTCCTCGATTTCGAGGCGTACCCGGCAATCCTCCATCAAGTCCCGGAGGATGCCCTTCGCCGTGTTGACGTCAATGTCCTGGCGGTGATGCGCAACGTAGGCGCACAACTTGTTCAGCGCGCCTTCGAGTTGCCGGATGTTGGCGCGGATCCGCTCCGCCACGAATTCCAGCACCTCTGTCCGCAGGGATACGCCCATCTTGACCGCCTTGTGCTGCAGAATCGCGATGCGCGTTTCCAGTTCGGGCGGCTGAATATCCGCGGAAAGTCCCCATTGAAAGCGCGACAGGAGGCGCTCCTGGATTCCGGTGATGGCGGACGGCGGACGGTCGGCGCACAGGATGATTTTCTTCCCCCGTTGATGGAGTTCGTTGAAAATGTGGAAGAATTCCTCCTGCGTTTTCTCCTTGCCGCCGAGGAACTGTACGTCGTCCACGATCAGCAAGTCTATTTGCCGGTAGAAGTTGGAGAAACAGTGCACCCGGTTCTCCTGAATCGAGTGGATGAACTGGGACGTGAACTGCTCGCCGGATACGTAATGGACGCGCAGGTTCCTGTTTTTTTGCAGGGCGTAGTTCCCGATCGCCTGTACGAGGTGGGTTTTTCCGAGCCCGGTGTCTCCGTAGATCGTGAACGGATTGTACCCGGTGCCTTTCGGGTCCTCGGCGATGGCGACCGCGCCCCCGCGGGCGAACCGGTTGGAATGGCCCTCAATGAACGAATCGAAAGTGTACTCCGGCTTGAGCGAAGTATTCCGGATGGGCGCTATGGGCGGCGCGGGGCGTCCTGACGGCGCGGGCGCGGCGGGCCAGGCGCGGGGCAGGTATTCTCTGTTCTGACGCACCGGTTCGAGCGGCAAGACGGCCGGTTCGTCCTGGTTCTCCTCCGCCGCGACGTCCGGGGCGACCTCGTAGGCGACGTTGGTCTGCCGCCCGATGACTTCTGCGGCGGTTTTCCTGACGACCGTCGCGTAATGAGATTCCAGCCATTCGGTGTGGAAGGCGTTGGGGACAGCCAAACGAAGCCGCGCAGTCTCCTGGTTTTCCTCCAGATTGATCAAGCGGATCGGAGCAAACCAGGTGCGAAAGGACTGCTTGGATATTTGGTTGGAAATTTGAGTGAGACAGGTTTCCCACGTTTTTTCGGCGGTGGCGGAAGGCATGTACTATATCAAGAGGGTGGCGGTTCGAGGCAAGAACCGGTGGGGGTAAGGCAGAACATGGAGGCCCATTTCGTTACCAGACATTTTATGCTTGCCCGCCACGGATTGCAAGTACAATTCGTTACAATTTTCTAACAAAGAATACACGGCCAAAAAGACTTGTCCACGAGTTATCCACATTTACCTGTGAGGCTGTTCGCAGGCGCCTGTTTTCGTTCGGCTTGGCCGAAGCGCTTTGCGCGCCGGACGTTCCATGGCCGTTCGCTTGCCCTTGTCCGTACATTTATTTTTTCGTATAAATAACTAAAAAATAAATGTTTATGTAATAAAACAAAATATCGCTTCCTCTCCAGCGCGCGCGGGCCGCCGGACCAGGGCTTTTTGCCGTCCACAGGGGCCGCTTGCTCGAAAGAAACGGCTTGCGCAGCCGTTAAATCCAGTTTTTTCACATAAGTACGCCCCTGCGCCGGGTTGCTCTGGAGAGACTTCCCGGTACAGGGGCGTACGGCCTTGCGACAGGGGAGGAAAGACGCGCGCCGGGCTTATGCGCTTGCCTCGGCCGCTATGGGCGTAACGGCGGATACGTCTTCTTCGCCCGTGCGGATGCGGTAGATTTTTTCTACCGGAAGCACGAAGACTTTTCCGTCGCCCACTTCGCCCGTCCGCGCCGCGGCGAGCAGGGTTTCGATGGCTGTGTCGAGCACCGGATCCGAGACGCCGATGTCCAGCATGATTTTCTCGGTGAGCTCTTTTTTGGCCGTGGTGCCCCGGTAGGTTTCCACGATTTCCGTTTCGCCGCCGTGGCCGCGAACGCGCGTAACCGTAAGGCCGGTGATTTCCGCCTGGAACAACGCGGTGAGCACGTCGGTGAGTTTTTCGGGCCGAATGATTGCTCTGACTAATTTCATGGCAAGTACCTCAAAGGGTAGATGATGAATGATAAGGAGGGGGTTTGGCTATGCCGCGGAAGACCGCGCGTCCTCGTCGAGCAGCAGCACGATGCCTTCGCCGTCGGAGTAGGCTTCTTCGCCGTGGCTCACGATATCCAGGCCCATGCCTTCGTGCGGAATGCCGGGACGCAGCGAGGTGACGAGGCCTATTACCTTGAGGATAACGAACGTAACCAGGCCGCTGTACGCCATGACGGCCACCACGGAGAGGGCCTGGATGCCCAACTGGCCCGGATTGCCGAACAGGAGCCCGTCTGATCCGCCGTTCCATGCGCTTTCCGCGAATACGCCCGTCAGCAGGGCGCCCATAATGCCGCCAAGCCCGTGGGCGGCGAATACGTCGAGGGAATCGTCCAGCCGCGTGCGCGCCCGCCATTGAATGGCGAAATAGCACGGCAAGGCCGTAATGGCGCCGATCAGCACCGAGGAGATCGGCGAAACGAATCCGGCGGCGGGCGTGACGGCCACCAGGCCCACCACGATGGCGGTTGCGGCGCCTACGGCCGTAACCTTGCCGGTCCGGCCTATGTCAAGAATGGTCCACATGGTGAGCGTGGCTGCGGGCGCCAGCATGGTGTTTACCAGCGCGAGCGCCGCGATGCCGTCTGCGGCCAGGGCGCTGCCCCCGTTGAACCCGAACCAGCCGAACCAGAGGAGTCCCGCCCCCAGCAGGACGAAAGGCACGTTATGCGGTATGATGGCTTGTCTGCCGTAATCCTTGCGCGCGCCCAGCACGAGCGCCGCCACCACGGCCGCTACGCCTGCGTTGATGTGCACCACGGCGCCGCCTGCGAAGTCGAGCGCGCCCAAATCCCCCAACCAGGCGTTTCCGCTCCATACCCAGTGACATACCGGCGCGTAGACGAGCAGGGCCCATAGCGAGATGAAGATCAGGTACGCCTTGAAGCGCATCCGTTCCACCACGGCGCCGGAAATCAGCGCGGCGGTAATGATGAAAAAGGTGCCCTGGAACGCCATAAAAAGCAGCGAGGGGATGCTGCCGCCGTCGGTGTCCAGGCCCACGCCGCTCAGGAAAGCCATCGAGAAGTCCCCGATCCATTTGTTGCCGTCCCCGAAGGCCAGCGAATAGCCGAACATGGCCCAGAGCACGCCGGCCACCCCAAGGGAAATAAAGCTCATCATCATGGTGTTGAGCGTGTTTTTGGAGCGAACAAGCCCGCCGTAGAAGAAGGCGAGGGCCGGCGTCATCAACAGAACAAGGGCGGTGGAGATGAGCATCCACGCCGTATCGGCGCCGGAGAGCGCGGATTCCGCAGCGGCGTCCTGGGCAAACGCGGGTTCGGCCAGGGCAAGGGCGGGAAGCGCAAGGAGGCAAAGGAGAAAGCGCATGACGAAGGTCGTTTTTGTTAAAAAATTAGGTTTTTTACTGCTAACACAGAAAAAAATAATATAAATTATCTTTTTTATCAACTTTTTTAAGATTTTTTAGGCCGGTAGGGCTATTTTTGTTAAATATTCATCCAATTCCGGGGTTTTTTGGCCTGGATCGGGCGGATTCTTCGCGTTTCGGTCGCATTGCGGCGGTCCGCGGAAGGGAAAGTCCGGGACAGGAAGGCCGCGCTTTTGGGCTGGCGGCGGGCCTGGCGCATGGCCTGGCGCCGGGTTTGGCGCGGCGCAAGGGCATAAAAAAAACCTGTCGGCGGCGCGCCGGGGTACGGCCCGCCGCCGACAGGGAAAGGGAAACAGCGCAACAAGCGAGGAAAAAGGCGTTATTCCATGCCCTTGTAGACGATGCGCCAGATGCGGCCTTTCATAGAATCCGCTACGTACAGGGCGCCGTGCGGGCCGAAAGCCAGGCCCATCGGGCGGTATGCGGCGTCGCCGGGCGAGGCGAGCGTATCCGCTCCCTTGAATCCGTCGGCGAAGGGTTCCCAGTCGCCGGTCGGCTCGCCGGAGGCGTCCATGGGGACGAAGGCCACCATATATCCCTGCTGGGGAAGCGGCGCCCGGTTCCAGGAACCGTGAAACGCAATAAAGGCGCCGTTTCCGTACTGCGCCGGGAAGTGGTCCTGCGTGTTGAAGACCAGGTCGTTGGGGGCGTAATGGCCGGGGAAAGCCGCCACCGGGTCGCCCGTCTCGGCGCACCGCCCGACTTCCATGCCGTCGCCGCCGTATTCGGGCGAGAGGACCTTGGCCTCCTGCTGGTGATCGTAGTAGCAATACGGCCAGCCAAAATCCGACCCGTCGTAGAGGCGAAACATTTCCTCGGCGGGCAGTTCGGCGTTTTGCTCGTCCGTATAGTGATCCGGCCACAGCGTGTTCAACTGGTCGCGGCCATGCTGCACGACGTATAGGTCGCCGGCGCCGGGATGCCACGCCATCGCCAGGCCATTGCGGATGCCCGTCGAGAAATGATGTCCGTCCGCCTCCTGGGTCTGGCCGGTCGCCGTCGCGTCGAATTGCCATACGCCGCTCTGGCGTTCAAGTTGAGGGCAGGGATCCGCTCCCGGCGAGCCGGGCGTGCGCATGGATTCCTGGCATGCGTTCGACGGCGCGCCCACGTTCACATACAGATGTCCTGCATCGTCGAAAGCGATCGCCTTGGAGGCGTGCTGTTGCTGTTCCCGTCCTGCCAGGAAGCCCCCCACGATGAGTTCGGAGTCGCTCATGGGCGCCAACCCGTCGCCTTCGAACGCAAACCGGTGTACCGAAGAATCTGTGGTAGCGTACAGGTGCCCGTCATACAGTTCGAGACCGGTGCCGGCAATGGCGCCGAAACTGTGCATGGAATCTGCCTTGCCGTCCTGGTCCGTATCGCGGAGCGCCGTAATGCCGCCGCCATCGTCCGGAAGTTGCCGGTGTATGACGTAGATGTCCTCGTCCGCATCCACGACGATATGCCGGATGCGTCCTACATTGTCCGCCACGACCCCTGCGCAGAAGCCTTCGGGGAGGACCAGGCCGCCGTTGTCTTCGTCGCATGCGGAGGCATCGACGGCCTTGCTCGGCAGGGGGGGATCGTTTCCTTCGGACAGGCTCCAGCCCGCGATAACGAGCAGGGGAAGCGCGGCGGGCAGCAATAGTTTTGTCAGACGGCGGGTATTCATGATGCTTTCGGTTGGGGTGGACAGTTTCGGATTAGCGTATCGCCAATGGTTTCCATAATAGCGTTTGGGCGGGATTGTTGCCACTGTGTTTGCGTCTCGCCGATTACCATGCGGGCGCCCAGGAGGGATCTACCATGCGTTTTCCGCAGGCGAGGGCCTCGATTCGCTGCATTTCCCCGGCGTCCAGCGAAAAATCGAACACATCGAAATTTTGCCGGCGGTATTTGGAACGGGCCGCCTTCGGGATGGCCGCTACGCGGTCGAGCTGAATTAGCCAGCGCAACGCCACTTGCGCAGGCGTCTTGTCGTGCGCCGCGCCAATGTCTTGCAGCGTTTTGTCCCGCAGTACGTCCCCGCGGGCAAGCGGGCTGTAGGCCGTAAGCAAGGCGTCGCATTCTTGCGACAGGGCGCGCAACGCATTTTGATTCAGGTAGGGATGGAATTCCACCTGATTGCAGAAAATGGGCGCGTGCGCGGCGGCCCGCCGCATCAGGTCGGGCGGGAAATTGCTGACGCCGATATGCCGCGCCGCGCCCGCCTCCTGCAAGCCTTGCATCTCGTCCAGGCATGCTTCCAGTTGCAGGTCGGGCGTTGGCCAGTGAATGAGCAACAGATCGACGTAGGGGGTATCCAGTTTCGACAGGCTTTCCCTTGCGGCCGGGGCGATTTGGCCCGGCGCGAGCGCGTCCATCCAGATTTTCGTGGTCAGGAAAATGTCCTCGCGCGCTACGCCTGCGTCGCGCAGTCCTTCTCCGGTTTCCTTTTCGTTGCCGTAGGCGACCGCCGTGTCGATGTGCCGGTATCCGATTTCGAGGGCTTCGGCCACGCCGCGCCGGCAGGCTTTCCCCGTAAGCAGGTAGGTGCCCAGGCCCAGGGCGGGCACGTCCGCGCCCTGAATGGTTTTCAGAATCATGGTTACAAGGGTACGCTTGCGCGGCTGAAGGATACGTTGATCAAGTCCTCAAAGAGCGGCTTGCGAGGCGCGCGCCGTTTCCGTCGGCTTAATACTTTGGCAGGGAGGGGTCGATTTCGTCGCTCCAGGCCAGCACGCCGCCCTTCAGGTTCGAGGCATGTTCGAATCCGTGCGCGCGCATCAGCTGCACCGCTTGCGAAGAGCGTCCGCCCGAGCGGCAGTGCACCACGATGTCCTCCTGCTTGCGGTCCGCCAGTTCGTCCAGCCGGTCCGGGAGTTCGTCCAGCGGAATAAGCGTGCCGCCGAGGTTGGCGATATCGTATTCCTGCGGCTTGCGCACGTCCAGAATAAAGGGGCGGTTCCCCTGGTCGATTCTGTCTTTCAGTTCGCGCACCGTGATTTCGGGGAGGGATGCTTGTTGCGTCATGGCGTGGCCGTTTGGTTGGGTTGGAATGCCGCAGAAGGCTTGATAATCGATGAGTTCGGTCTGGGAAGGATGGTCGCCGCATACCGGGCAAGCCGGGTTGCGCCGGACGCGCAGTTCCCGGAAGCGCATGCCCAGCGCGTCGATGAGCAGCAGGCGCCCGACGAGCGGCTCGCCCACGCCGGTAAGCATTTTGATTGCTTCCGCGGCCTGCACCACGCCCGCCAGTCCCGGCAGGACGCCAAGCACGCCCCCTTCCGCGCAGGAGGGGACCAGTCCGGGCGGCGGCGGTTCTTCGTACAGGCACCGATAGCACGGCCCATCCGGCGCGCCGAACACCGACGCTTGCCCTTCGAACCGAAAAACAGAGGCGTAGGCGTTCGGGATGCCCAGCATCACGCATGCGTCGTTGACCAGGTAGCGCGTAGGGAAGTTATCCGTTCCGTCCGCCACAAGGTCGAATCCCGAAAAAATGTCCAGCGCATTTTCGCTGGTCAACGCGGCGTCGAAGGTTTCCACTTCGACGAACGGATTCGCGTCGCGGATCGTTTCGCGGGCCGCCTCCAGTTTTTTTCGCCCCACATCCTTCGTTCCGTACAGAATCTGCCGTTGCAGGTTGCTTTCGTCCACCACGTCGTAGTCTGCGAGGCCGATTTTGCCCACCCCGGCGGCGGCAAGGTACAGGGCCAGCGGCGAACCCAGGCCGCCCGCGCCCACGACGAGCACGGAAGACGCCTTGAGTTTTCGCTGGCCCGCCATCCCGAACTCAGGCAGGGTGAGGTGGCGGCCGTATCGCGTGATTTCTTTCGGGCTCAGGGCGCTTGGCAGGCAGGCGTCGCCGCCGGTTCCGCCGGCTACGGACGGCACGATGGAGATTTCGTCCGCCGGGTCCAGCGCGGTTTTTTCGCGATCCAGATACCGGATATCCTCTTCGTTGCGATAGATATTGACGAATTGCCGGAGCTTGCCGGTTTCTCCAAAAAGGTGTTTCTCTATGGCCGGGTGTTTGCGCACCAGGCCCGCCAGCGCTTCCTCTACGGTTGCGCCTTCGATATCTACGGCGCGCTCATCGTTTGCGTACGCGCGCAGCGGGGCGGGAATATAAATGCGGGCCATTCCGGGTCAGGATGTTTCCGAGGCGGGTTGTACGATTATTTCCTCCGGCAGAAACCGCGATCGGTCTTCGGCGAGCGACCATGCGGACAGGTCGGCGGCTTTTCCGTTTTCCACCGACGCGATCACGTAAGCGTATCCGGGGAAGGTCGCCAGTTCCAGGTCCGTTTGCGAGGGAATCGCAGGATGGTCCGGGTGCGAGTGGTAGACGCCCACAATGTCCATATTATCCCTTCGGGCGGCCCGCTCCGCCGCGAGGTAGTCCTCGGGCGCGATGACATACCGGTCTTCTCGCCGGTTCGGGTTGCGGTTTACGGCGCGGCGGGCATACGCCACGTCGTTTCCGTCCGCGCCGGGCCGTCCGATCAGAAAGCCGCAGCATTCCTCCGGATACGTCGCTTCGCCGTGTCGGCGAATATGGGCGAGTACGTCCGCTCGCGTTTGCATGGCGGGAATGTAATGTGCCCGGGACTGGATTCGAACCAGCACGTCCTTTCGAACGCTGCCCCCTCAAGACAGTGCGTCTACCAATTCCGCCACCCGGGCATGAACCTGATCGGCGTATCCTTTCGTAATCCTTTATGGAGATGCGCATGGACGCCCGCCGCCCTTGAGGAACGGGTCCGGCGCCGCGCCATGCGCGCTATCCGTTATGTTATTGCGTGTATGTATGCGTGATCCCGGCAGGAATCGAACCTGCGACCCACTGATTAAAAGTCAGTTGCTCTACCAACTGAGCTACGGGACCATGCCATGCCGCGTCAACCTGCGTACTCCGATTGCGACAACCTCGAAATATACAAACTTTTCCGCCGTCTTTTCCGCCGTGTATAACGCGTCCGATATACGCTATCCGCTGCAAAAAGATGCAAGGGGCATCCTGATCCTTAATCGGCGCGCCCGACGTCTCGCCACAGATCGGCCATCGGTTTGCGCAGCAACAGGACGCCCTCCATCAGGCGGCGGTCAAAGTTAATGAATCCGTGGGCCAAATAAATTTCTTCGGGCGAACAGTCGTACAGCAGTTTGCATTCCCGGTCTCCCTTTCGCCGATCCGCGCTCATGATCGCGCCTGCCAGTCCGGTGCGGGCCGTGCCGCGAAAAAGGTCAAGGTTTTCCCTGTCCGTGCCGCGGGCGCCGTTCACGTATCCGTAGTCCATCGGATAGATAATGGAGGGATGCGCCGGGTGCCGCGTTCCGTACGGGCGGTCTATCGTGACGCCGCGGCGGCGAATCAGCTGCTCCCAGCGCGCCCAGTCGATTTTGCGCCGGGCCAGTTCCGTAAGCCGATCCGTCGTTTCCATGAACGCTGGCGGTATATCCGTCTTTGGGCGGGGAATGGGGGTTTCGGGGCGCCGCCGGTCGCTATTCGGGCGTTTCGTCCGACACGATCTCGATGTGCAGCGCTTCCAGTTGCTTCGCATCGACCGTGTCCGGGGACTGCACCATCAACTCCTGCGCGCTCTGCGTTTTCGGGAAGGCGATGACGTCCCGGATGTTGTGCGTGCCCGCCAGCGCCATGACGATCCGGTCCAGGCCGAAGGCAATGCCGCCATGAGGGGGCGCGCCGTAGCGGAACGCGTCCAGCAGGAAACCGAATCGCCGCTCGGCCTCTTCCTCGTCGATGCCCAGCAAGCGAAACATGCGGCGCTGCATATCGCTCGAATGAATCCGGATCGACCCGCCCCCCAGTTCCACGCCGTTGAGCGTCATGTCGTACGCCCGCGCCCGTACCCCGCCCGGATTCCTGTCCAGCGCCGCCGCATCGTCGGGGTGGGGGGCCGTGAACGGGTGGTGCATGGCCGTAAATCGCCCGCCGTCCGCCTCCCGTTCCAGGAGCGGAAATTCCGTGACCCATACGAATCGCCACGCTTCGCCCTGCGGCGGAATCAGGCCGGTTTCGTTCGCCATGTGCAGGCGCAACTTGCCCATGTGCGTAAAAATCTCCGGGTCCGGCCCCGCCAGCGCGAGCACAAGGTCCCCGGGGCGGGCGTCCACAGCGGCTATGCACGCGTCCACGTATTCCCGGGCGATCACATGTTCCTTCACCGAGGAATATCTTTCCGAGCCGTCCGATGGCAGTTTGAAGTAAATCAGCCCGCCCACGCCGATTTTGCGCCGGACGATGTCTTTGTCGAGGCGGTCCATCTGGCTGCGCGTCCAGTCTCCCTGCCCCCTCGCCACGATCGCCACGATGCGCCCGCCCCCCGCCAGAATGCGGTCGAAAACCCGGAACCCGGAACCTTCGAACGCCTTGCTTACATCCTGTATTTCCATGCCGAAACGCAGGTCGGGCTTGTCCGAACCGTATCGCTCGATGGCCTCGCGCCAGGTCAGACGCGGGAACGGCGCGGGCAAATCGACGCCCTTTACGTCTTTCCAGATGGCCTGCATGAGCCCTTCGAACGTGGCGTAGATTTGCTCCTCGTCGGGGAAACTCATCTCTACGTCGATCTGCGTGAATTCGGGTTGCCGGTCCGCCCGCAAGTCTTCGTCCCGGAAGCACTTGACGATCTGGAAATACCGATCCAGCCCGGAGATCATCAGAATCTGCTTGTAGGTCTGGGGCGATTGCGGGAGCGCGTAAAATTGTCCCGGATGCACGCGGCTCGGCACCAGATAATCCCGCGCGCCCTCTGGCGTCGATTTCATGAGCACGGGCGTTTCCACTTCCACGAAGCCGTTCCGGTCAAAGTATTCGCGTATGGCCCGGCAGGCTTTATGGCGCAGGACGAGGATGTCCTGGAGTTCGGGCCGCCGCAGGTCCAGGTACCGGTAGCGCAGGCGCAGGTCTTCGTTCGCCGTGCGCCGTTTTTCTTCGTGCGCCGATACGGCGAAAGGGACCGGTTCGGCGCTGTTGAGCACGACGAGGTCCTGCACCCGCACCTCGATTTCTCCGGTCGGAAGCTTCGGGTTGACGGTTTCCTGCGTTCGTTCGCCTACGACGCCCCGCACGGAAACCACATATTCGTTGCGCACCAGATCGGCGCGTTCGTACGCCGCTTTTGCGTCCTGGGGGGAACACACGACCTGGGTCAGCCCGTACCGATCCCGCAGGTCCAGGAAGATCACGCCGCCCAGGTCGCGACGGGTGTCCACCCATCCCTTGAGCACGACTTCCGTGCCGACATGTTCGGAGCGAAGTTCGCCGCAAGTGTGCGTACGGATCGGGTGCAGGTCTTTGTCGTTCGCCGGCATGGGGAAATGTCGGGTGGTTACGGAATGGATGCAAGATAAACGATTCGGTGCGGCGCCCTTGGACGACGCAGCGACGCATGCGTTCGCAGATCGGGCGGCGCAAGAGCAAGATCGGACGTAAATTACGCATCAGGGCGATGGGATACGCTGCTGGAAACGCGGCTCGCCCTCGCAGCCGGGCGATACGCCCCGGATTTTTGACGGCATTTTCCGAAAATTTTCATGCTGGCCCTTTTTGAAAATCCCTACATCCTCGCCATACTCGGCTATTTGCTTGCCCTGGTCGGGGTCGGATATTACAAAAGCCGGGTCGTAAAGACGGGCGAGGATTTCATGGTGGCGGGCCGTACGTTGCCCTGGTGGGTGCTGGTGGGTACGCTGCTCGCCACCTGGATGGGCAGCGGCTCCCTGTTCGCCAACGCGGGCCTGGGGTATCGCAACGGCATGGCGGGGCTGTGGACCAGCGCGGGCGCGTGGGCCGGCATCGCGCTCATTTATTTTATTGCGCGGCGCATTCGTCATTTCGGGAAGGTAACCGTGCCCGACATTTTCGAGGCGCGGTACGGACGGGTTTCCAGCGTACTGGCGACCATCGCCACCGTCATTGCCTACCTCACCATCGTTTCGTACCAGTTTCGGGGGGGCGGCAACGTACTGCATTATATTACGGACGGCGCGATTTCCGTGCAGGGGGGCATTGTGATCACGGCGGTTTTCGCCATTGCCTATACGGCGCTGGCGGGGATGTTGTCGGTCGTATACACGGATGTCGTGAATGGCGCGCTTATGGTGCTGGGGGTGCTCGCCACCGTACTCTTCATGGTGCATGCGGTGGGCGGCATGGACGAGATTGTCCTGTACGCGGAAGCGGCGGGGAAATGGGAATGGTTCGGAAACTGGGCGAACGAGCGCAGCGGGGCTACGTCCGGGCCGGTCGTGGCCATATCCTTTCTGATTCCCACCATGCTCCTCCTGATGGGGGACGCCAATATGTACCAGCGCATATTCAGCGCAAAGGATGGCAATGCGGCGCAGAAGGCGGTGTTTTTCTGGGTGATCGGCGTGGTGGCGCTCGAATCCGCCGTGTATTTCCTGGGATTGACCGGCGCCGCGGCGGCGAATCAGGGGCTTATTCCCGAGCTGTTCGCCGGGGGCGCCGCGGATGTGGCGACCAACCGGTCCGAATACATTATTCCCGCGCTTGCCATTTCCGACGCCATGCCGCTTGTGCTGGGCATGACGCTGGTAGCCACCATGATGGCGATTATCGTTTCCACGGCCGACTCGTTCCTGCTGGTGCCTGCGACGAACCTGACGCGGGATGTGGCGCAGCGCTTTATCGCGCCGAATATGGGTTCCCGCGCCATCGTGCTGATGAGCCGGGGATGGGTGCTCCTCCTGGGGATCGTCGCCTATTTGCTTGTGGACCAGTTTCCGACCATTTTGACGGCGGCCTATACCGCCTACCTGGTGTACGGCACGTCCATCACGCCCGCCTTGCTTGCGGCGTTTTTGTGGAAGCGGGCTACGGCGGCGGGCGCCGTCGCTTCCATTTTGACGGGAACCGTCGTTACGCTTTCGTGGACGTTCTGGATGCCCGAACAAGCCTGGTTCGGCGATTTGCACCCGTTTTTACAGGAGGTAACCTATCCTGCCGTCGTTTTGTCCGTTCTGGCGCTGGTGGGCGCAAGCCTTGCTACGCCTCCTCCTGATCGCGCCCGCTGGGAACCCTTTTTCGGGGGATAGGATTATGGCGCCGCTCGCCGCGGGCGCTTTTCGTGGATCCGCCGGACGTTCGGTCCGCGCTGCCGTATTCCAGGCAAATACGGCCTTTCCCTGGCGAAAAAGCATAAATAAGGCGTACCCTTTATACGAAAAACATAGCCGGTTTGTTACGTCCGCTTGCGGCAAAACCCGGCAATCTGTAGCATCTTTCCGTAAATCTGGATATTTTGTCTGTATCCGCGCAGTGCGTACCCGGCGGGTTTCAGTTCCTGATCATCGAATACAAGGCGCATATGGCGATACCTGTGGTTGCAATGCGGACCATGCTGTGCTTGCTTGTGGTCGGTTTTCTGCTTTCCGGTTGCTCGCTTGCGCCGAAAACGGCGCTGCCCGATCCTGTGGCCGAATTGCCGGACGATTTCGCGGAGGGCCTTGCCGAAGGGCCGCACGAGCCTGCGGAATGGTGGCGCGCTTTTGGCGATCCGGCGCTGGACGCCGTCGTCGATTCGGTGCTTGTCCGTAATTTCGATCTTGCTGCGGGCATTGCGCGGGTCCGGCAAGCCCGGGCGCGGGCCCGCATCGCACGGGCCGCGTTTTTCCCGGCTGTTCAGGTTCAGGGCGGGGTCAACGACGTCAACTCGCCCACCAATGCCGGCGTGGGCGCGCAAATTCAGGAATTGGGACTGGGCGGAGGCGCGGACGGCGCGCCGGCGCTTTTCGCGCTGCCGGATCGGCTGTCGCTCACCACGTACGAACTGAGCGCGGGCTTTGCCTACGAACTGGATTTCTGGGGCCGCGTACGGAACGACGCCCGTTCGGCCGGGGCCGAATACCTTGCTTCGGAATCGGATTTCCATGCCGCCCGCATCGGGATTCTTTCCGAAACCATCGCGGCCTGGTTCGACATGACCGCGTTGCGCAGGCAGACCGCGCTGTCGAACGAGATCGTGGAGGCGCTTCTGGAGCAGGAACAGTTGGCCCTGACCCGGTACCGCGACGGACTTGCCGGTTCTTCGCATATCTATCGGGTGCGTCAGGAAGTGCGAAACGCGCAGGCGGGGGCGTCGCAGCTGGCGCGCGCGCTGGCCGACGCCGAAGGGCGCCTCTCCGTCTTGTTGGGGGGGTATCGAGCGGATATGGAAGCCATGCTGCCGGATACGCTTGCCCCGTCGCCGAATACGAATCCTGTGCCGCCGGGCGTTCCCGTCGATCTTTTGCTCCAGCGGCCGGATGTGCGCGCCGCCGCGCAGCGACTGGACGCTGCCCGCTACGCCGTCGGGGCCCGCCGCGCCCAACTTTTGCCCGCCCTTTCCTTGTCGGGATCGATCGGGCTGCAAAGCGCGGATGCGGACGAACTGTTCCATGTGGATCAGTGGTTCCGAAACCTGATCGCGAACCTGACGGCGCCCCTCGTGCAGGGCGGGCGCCTCCGAAACAATGTGGCGCTGGCGCAAGCCCGTTTCGACGAAATGGCCGCCGCCTACGGACGTAGCGTGGTTACGGCGGTCAACGAGGTCGAGGCCGCCCTGGCCGGATTGGAAAACGAACGGCAGCGCCATGCTTTTCTTGTTTCCCGACTGGAGCAGGCCCGGGCTTCGGCGGCGCTTGCGTCGCAGCGATACGCGGCGGGCGTCGGGAGTTATCCCGATTACCTGAACGCGGTGCTTGCGCGTTTGCAGGTAGCGTCTGCGCTTGCCGTTGCGGAACGGGACAGGGCCCTGGCCCGTCTGGCGGTGCACCGCGCGCTTGGCGGAGTCTGGGTTGCGCCGGATTCTCCTGAAGCGCGCGGCATGACCCTTGCCCGCCCCGCCATGGAATAGGCGCCCATTTTTCAGGATACACCCAAACAATCCATGACTCGACGCAAAGGCTTATTGGTGGCGGGCGGCATTTTGCTTGCCTGCCTGATTCTGGCGACTTTGATGATGCAACTCAGGCCCGCGCCGGAAGCCCGCCCGCTTCCCGACGGAACGCCGGTGGTTGCTACGGCGCCCGCCATCGCCGGCGTGGGCCCCATTCCCGTGCACGGCGCCGGCACGGTTCGGCCTGTCGCCGAGGTCCATGTCACGCCCGAAGTCCATGGCAAGGTGTCCTGGGTGAATCCTGTTTTTCAGAGCGGGGGGCGGGTCCGGGAAGGACAGGCGCTCTTTCGCATCGACGACGCCGACTACCGCAACCGCGTCCGGCAGGCCCGCGCAAGCGTAGCGGCCGGGCAGGTAGCGTTGATGCAGGCGCAGGAAGAAGCCCGCATCGCGCGTTCCGAGTATGCGCAATTTCAGCGCCGCGAGGCGGACGCCGCTTCCCCGGAAGAAGCCAACGCGCTTGTTTTGCGGGAACCCCAGCTGCGGGCGGCGGAAGCGGCGTTGGCCCGAGACAGCACGATCCTGGCCGACGCCGAGCTGGCTTTGTCCCGGACCGAAGTGCTTGCCCCCTTCCACGGCGTCGTGCTGGAGGAATCTGTGGATCCAGGCCAGTTCGTGGCGGCGGGGCAGGGCGTGGGGCGCCTTTACGCTTCCGATGCGGTTGAGGTCGCGGTTCCGCTCTCTGACGCGGATGCGGCGCTGATTCCTGACCTTTGGCGATTGCAGGCGGGCGACGGGAATGCGCGGGTCGCGGCGCGCATTCTGGCCGAATACGGGGACGGGCGCTATGCCTGGAGCGGCTATGTGGATCGGGCGGAAGCCTCCCTCGACGAGCAGACCCGAACCATCGATGTGATTGTGCGCGTTTCCAATCCGTTGGCGGGGGGCGCCCGGGTGGACGCCCTGAGCGATGCGGCGGATTATTCCAGTGCGCCGCCGCTGCTTGTCGGGAAATTCGTGGAAGTGCAGATCGAGGGGGTCGTTCCGGACGAATATTTCATTGTGCGACGCTCGGCGCTGCGGCCTGGAAACGAGGTTTGGGCCGTGCGCGCCGATACGTTGCTGACCCTGCTCCCGGTGCGCGTTTTGCAGCGTACGGACGACGAGGTGTTTGTCGTGGGGGGGCTTGAAGCCGATCAGGAAGTGGTCGTAGGCGGAATTTCGTTCGCCACGGAAGGCATGGCCGTGCGAACCGCTTCGCGAGGAAATCCATGAATGGGGACGAGCGTTCCGACCGGGAGCAACGCGGCCCCATCGTCTGGATGGCCAGGAACAGCGTTGCGGCGAACGTGCTCATGCTGTTTTTGCTGATCGCCGGGCTGATCGCCGCCGGAAACCTGACGCAGGAGGTGCTGCCCGACATTTCCCTGAATCGCATTCAGGCGATCGTGCCGTATCCGGGCGCTTCGCCGGAGGAAGTGGAAGAATCTGTCGTTCGCAAGATAGAGGAGCAGATCCGGTTGGTGGAAGGGGTCGAGCGCGTCGAGGCCACGGCTTCCGAAGGGCTTGGGTCCGTCGTGGCCGAATTCAAGTGGGGCGCGAACATGGATCGCGCGCTGAACGCGGTCAAGGCAGAGGTGGATCGCATTGCAACGTTTCCTGCGGGTTCGGAGCGCCCCGAAGTGCGGGAAATCACGAGCAGAACAAGAATTATCCGGCTGCTGGTTTACGGCGACGCGCCGGAACGCACCCTGAAGGAATTGGCGGTTGCGCTCGAAGAAGGGATTTCGTTGCTTCCCGAAGTATCCCTTGCCGAAACCAGCGGCGCCCGCCCCTATGAAATTTCCATAGAAATACCGCAGAGCCGGTTGCGCGCGTTGGGGCTTTCGCTGGAGGACGTCGCGCTTGCGGTTCGGCAAGGGTCGCTGGACCTTTCCGCCGGCAAGATATCCGCGGGCGAGGAGGAGATACTTGTTCGTACCCTGGGCCAGAATTACGAACAGGGGGATTTCGAGGATATTATCGTACTGGTTCGCCCGGACGGGACGTCGGTTCGGCTGGGCGACGTCGCCACGGTGCGGGACGGCTTCGCGGATACCGATCTGAGCGTGCGTTACGACGGGCAGCCCGCCGTCCGGGTGGATGTGTACCGTACGTCGGACGAGCAAGTGCTGGCTATCGCCGAGGCGGTGAACGATTATCTGGCCCGCGAGGTCATGCCTGCGCTGCCGAATGGGGTTGGCGTAGCGGTCTGGGCAGACGATTCGAAGGATGTCGGGGGTCGCCTCGCGCTGATGGTCGAGAACGCCCTGCTTGGCCTCTTCCTCGTGTTCATCGCGCTGGCGCTATTCCTGCATATTCGTCTGGCCCTGTGGGTCGCGATTGGCCTGGTGGTTTCCTTTGCGGGCACCTTTCTGGCGATGGAATGGCTGGGGGTCTCGATTAATATGTTCTCGCTGGTGGGCCTTGTGCTTGCGCTGGGCATTGTGGTGGACGATGCGATCGTGGTCGGGGAAAGCATCTATTCGGAACGGGAACGGGGCGTTCGAGGCTTGACCGCCGCAATCCGGGGGACGAGGCGGGTCAGCAGCCCGGTCATTTTCTCTGTATTCACGACGGTGGCAGCGTTTGCGGCCTTGTTGTTCGTACCCGGCACGCAGGCGCAGCTGGGCCTGGCCATCCCGATGGTCGTGATCGCCGTGTTGATGCTTTCGCTGGTGGAATCGCTGCTGGTGCTGCCGAATCACCTTGCTCATTTGCCGGATTCCGAGCCGGGGCAGGGGCGCTGGTGGACCCGTATGCTGGACAGGGCGCGCGGCGGCGTGGACGCCTTGCTGAAGCGGATTGCGGATGGCCCGCTGGAGCGGGTGCTGCGGTTCGGCGTAGCCCAGCCCTGGATTGTGATCGCCGGCGCCCTGGGGCTGATCATCCTGTCGATAAGCGTCGTTGCGTCGGGCATTGTCCCGAATCAGTTTGTTACCCCCATTGAAGGCAATGTAGTTTCCGCCACGCTGGAGATGCCCGTGGGGACCTCCAGCGACCGCACGGCGCAAGTTGTCGCGGAACTCGAGGCGGCGGGACATCGGGCGGCGGCGCGCATATCGGCGGATGCGTCTCGGGACGGCGAGATTCTGAACGTCGGCGTCCTGGTTACGATGGGCGAAGCGACGAGTCTGTACGATCCGTTGGGCGGGGATGCGGTGGACGCGGCGCGGAGCCACCTCGCGTCCGTTCAATTCAAACTCATCGATTGGGAGCGGCATGGCGTCGCGGCGTCTGCGTTTCAGCAAGCATGGCGAGAAGAAGCCGGAACGATCCCGGAAGCCCAGTCGCTCTCGATTTCGTCGAACATCGTCGCGTTGGGTTTGCCGGTGCATTTCGAGCTTTCGCACCCGGATCCGGAACAATTGACCGTGATTGCAGAGGAATTCGCCGGGGAATTACGCGCCATCGACGGCGTTTTCGATGTGCGCAGCAACCTGGACGAGGGTTTTGGGGAGATTCAGCTGGAACTCAAGCCGGAAGCCCGAACGCTGGCTCTGACGCTTGATCGGTTTGCGTCGCAGGCGCGCGCCGCTTTTTTTGGCGTGGAGGCGTTGCGGGTGCAGCGAGGTCGGGAAGATATGCGCGTGTACGTACGGCTTCCGGAGGAAGAACGGGATTCCGAAGCCGATATTGACCGGTATATCATGAGGACGCCTGGGGGCGGCGTTCCGTTGGGGCAGGTCGCCAACGCGCGGTTTGCCCGGTCGCCTTCCGCCATTCGCCGGGTGGATGGTCGCCGCGCCGTTACGGTCACGGCCGACGTTGACGTGCGCGTCGCCTCGGGTCCGCAGGTCAACGCGCTTCTGGAGCAAGGCGTCCTGGCGCGCATGGCGGCGCGATACCCCGCCTTCGACTATGCGTTCGGGGGGGAGCGAAAGCAGCAGGCAGAGGCCAATAACGCGCTGGGCAGATTGATGTCGTTCGCCCTGCTCGTCATGTACGTGCTGATGGCGATTTCCTTCGGTTCCTACATGCAGCCGCTTATCATTATGGCGGCGGTTCCGTTGGGCCTGGTCGGCGTGGTGGCGGGGCACATGGCATTAGGGATCAGCATAGGCATCTGGTCGATGTATGGGTTGGTAGGCGTGAGCGGCGTGGTCGTCAACGACGCCCTGATGATGATCAAACGCATCAACGACCTCAGGAAATCCGGCATGGCGCCCGAGGAGGCCATTATTACGGGCGCCAGGAACCGTTTCCGCGCTATTCTTTTAACGTCGGTTACTACGTTCGCGGGCGTGACGCCCCTTATTCTGGAGACGAGCACCTATGCGCAACATCTTGTGCCGCTTGCTACGTCCGTCGGCTTCGGCGTACTTTTCGCGACGATATTATTGATTCCTGTGGCGCCGGCGCTGGTCGCCGTGCATTATCGTTTGCTGCCGGGACGGTAGCTTCTGTTTACGCGCCAGGCGTAGCGTTATCGCTGGCCTTGCCCTACCATTCCGTATCCTCCTCCTCCGCGTACAATTCGGCTGGCAATTGATAATTTATGCCCGCGATATCGAATGCGGAGGCTTCGATGAGGGCCGTGAATCGGGAGAAGCGGCCCTCTGTTTTTTTGCTTCGAAACAAGCGTTCCATGACGCTGTGGTACCGGGACTGAAGCCGAAACAATGGCAATACGCCGAAGGTCCGATCCGCAGGGTATTTCAGTTCGTCCGCCAGATTGTTTCCGATGAGCGCCCGGGACACCCGGTATACGTATCGCGCCAGCGCGTACCGGGCTTGCGGTTTCGTAACGCCTATCACCAACGGAGCCGAATTGATCAGTGCATTCGCCATCGCAATGGACTCCAGTTCGTTTGCAGGCTCGCACATGCGGCCTACGTAAAATATTTTTAACGCTTCTTCCTCGTCGCGATACAAAATCGTTTCGGGAACGCCCATTAAAAACCCCGAATAGCGCCATACCTGCATAAAACTTTGGCGCTCTTCAAGACTGTATTCGGCGCCCAGGCTTTTCATGTGTTTTAGCAGCCTTGCGGAAAAGGCGGCGATGGAGAATCCCATATGCGCGGAACTGATCGGGACGCCCCATGCTTCCGCGTCCCAGTCCTCCGCGTTGTTCAGGAGATATCTTATTTGCGCGTGGACCAGTCGAATGCGGACGGATAATTTCCAACCGTCCCCGCCTCGTTCCAGGCCGCCCGGCATGAATATTTCGACCATGTGGCGGTTATTTTGCTTTAAGCGTCTGACGCCGTATTCCCGAACCCGCCCGGTTATAAAAAACGACTTGCTTATATTCGTGGAAAACCCTTCTATCAGCGTACCTCCTACGAACGCTCCGAGCACCAGTTGCGAATTCCTGTGGAACATGCGGATGCCCGGGGCATAGGCCGAAAAATCAACCCAGTCGGGCGGCGTATCCAGTTTGTTCAGGAATTTGCAAAGCGCGGGCGGCGCGTCGCGCAGCGCCTTGTCTCTTTCCGCGGGGTCCGCGGCATTCATCCCGATTTTGTACCATCGCGCCGCGTCGCCGGGCTTCAGCGACGCCATTTGTTCGATTACTTCATCGGCTTCCGGATCTCCTATAAGCGAGTGGGCCACGTAATGGGCGGCCGTTTTGGGGTCCCGCGTCTGCGCTTTGGCATAGCCGGGAAGATAACACGAAGGGATTTTCGTCGGTTCTTCCAGCATGCCTGGCTCGCTTGCGCGCTTGCCAGACTTGATATCTCGCCAGTTCGAGGGGGGGGGGATCATTTCGCTCAGGGCAGGCTTCAGGGAGAAGGCAATCGCTTCGTCAATATTCTGAAGAGGAACGTCAGCGCCCGATTCGAGCGCGCCAGGATGCTGGTGAATATAACCACTGCCCATACGCTTCGCCGCGATATTTTTACTTCCTGTCCGCTGCGGAACGCGGGGGTTGCGTGAATACGGCGCAGGGTTAGCACGGCCATCCCGAGGGCCCACAGGCAGTGCCGCCGAATGCCCGTTTCGCGCGCGGGGATGATCAGGGCGTACCGGAGCGCGTTTGCGAGGTGTCCCCGGGCAATCCCGACGAGTCTGGACAAGCCCTGGACGAATCCGGGGTGGGCCTGGCCCTCGGACAAGGAGCGCAGGTCGAACCCGGCGGCGAGAAAAACGTCCCGGGGAAGCCAGCATGCGCCGCGCTCCCGGTCGTCCCATAGGTCCTTGAGGATGTTGGTCATTTGCAGGCCCTGCCCGAACGAGACGGACAGCGGCAGCAATTCCTCGCGACGTTCGTTGATCTTGCCGGAATAGTCGCAGAACAGTTCGGTGAGCATTTCGCCCACCACCCCGGCGACGTAATAGCAGTATCGATCAAGATGGGGGACGTCGTTCAGGCCGTCCGGCGTGGCGTTTTGCTGAAATTCCGCCATGCCGCCCGCCATGATGCGGACGCAGCGTTCAAGCGCGGCGCGCTGCGCGGCGTTGAATCCGCTGGCGACGCGGATGACGCGGTCGGCGTTGGCGACGAGGTCGCGCTCGTCCTCGGTGGCGGCGGACGACAGCAAGGCGCCGAGTTCGTTCGCAAACGGCTCGGCTTCTTCTCGCCCGGCGACGATTTCGGCGAAACGTTCCGCGAACGCCCGTTTTTGTCCGGCGGAGAGGGCCGGATCGTCTTCAATGGTGTCCGTGATCCGGCACAGCAGGTAGGCGTTGCCTACTACGTCGCGTAGCCCGGTCGGCAACTGCGGGATCGTGAGGGCAAAGGTCCGGGAAACGCCTTGCAGGATATGTTCCTGGTATGCGAGGTCGCTGACCGACACTGTTTCCGGGGGAGACGTCATGGTTTTCGCTGCATACGCCTGCGGGTTCCGCTTTCGCGCAAAGGGAAAGGTATGCGGTTTATTGCAAATTTGTCAAGCGCAGGGCATTTGCTCGGCGCGGCGAGCGCCAATGTAGTCAGTCCCAAAGGTGGTTTTTCGGGGGGAACCACGCCTGTAATGTTTCCCGGAGTTCGACGAAAGCGGGGTCCTTGCAGGCTTCTGGCTGCGAAATACAGGCAATTTTCTTGAATAGCGCGGAAGAACGCTTTACCCTTTTGCGCCGTAGCGCTTCTTGCATCGCGCGCTTCGGATCGGAAGGTTTGAGGTCGCCATCTGCCCAAAGTCCACAAGCCCGCAACCATTGCCTGAGTGCGCCAAAGTCATTTCCCCAGCCCAGGACTTCCGCGATTTTTCCAGACGGCGCCCATACCCAGTTTTCGAGTTCCGGCTCAATGACGATAGCCTTGCACCGATCTTGCCAGCCGTTCCGTTCAAGGCCCTTCTGAACGTTTTGTTGTAATTTCTCTCTGCCCAAAGATTCTCCGCCGGAACCCTGGCAGTCAAAAACCACCAAGGCGTATTCATGACTTTTAAGGCGGGGCCTCAACAGGGAAACAGCATGCGTTCGGCATCCCGGGTCGCGTTGTGGATGCGCCTCGATATCATACCCTATTTGCCGGCTCCCCGGCCGTCTGTGCCGCGCCAGCAGTCCCTTGAAGGCCTGTTCCATATCGCTGTCCGCAACAAGAACGAACAAGTCTTTGGCATAGCCGCTCATCCCATGATTCCTCGCGCAAATAAAACGTCTGTGTCCACGGTTCCTTGCCAATCCCGCAAGATGGGGTGATCTGCGCCGCGCACGATGTCCGTAGCTCCGTTTTTCTTATCGAAGCATAACACCTCCTCAGGGCGGGCCATTCGCAGGAAGGCGGATGAATGGGTAGCCGCCAGCGCCTGCGAATCATAGGCCGACGCCAATGAATCGTACACAGCCTGGATTGCAAGCGGGTGAATGCCGTTTTCGGGTTCTTCCAGCAAATAGAGATACCCTTTTTCGGACAGATACGGAATGAGCGTGAGCGCCAGAAACCGGAGCGTACCGTCGGAAACTCCCCAGGACGGTACGCAAATGCCCGTGTGGTACTCAATCTCAAGGTAGGCGTGCCGATCGTCGTCGCGTTCTCGTACTCGAATTTCCGTGACGTCTTTCAAAGCGGTGCGAATATGCTCCAGCCAGTCCGCGTAATTTTCCCGGTCATTTTCTTGCAAGTTCCTGATCGTCCAGGGAAGGTTTGCGCCGTCGCTGGAGAAGCCGTTGCGTCGCAGCGCGGGGGGACTGGCCTCGCGCATCTTCGCGCTGTCCAGCGCCAGAAGTTTGACCTGTGTCGACAGCATGCGTTTGACGCTGGTGGCGACGGGAAAGGCCTCAGGAGATTCGGGCAAACTGCCAAGCGCTGAACGGTATGGACCGAAGGAGATACTGGTAGCCCAGCCTTTTCCCGCCGAAGGCGAAATCTCAATGTTGAAGTTGTCTTTGCCTTCGGGGGATTTACTGAGTATGGTTCTTTCGCCATGGCGCCTGCCGCCCAGCAAGATGCGAGGGACCGGGTTCCGAGGGGAAGGAAATATGGACAGTTGTCGTTCTTTCCGGTTACGGCGAGGCATAAGCAGGCCTCTTTCCGATTCGATAATGGCCGCTTCGTTTGCTTTTGCCTTTATGGCTACTTCATAACGAAATATTTCAAAGTTTTTGTCAGGGGGCAACCTGTTTTTGATTGCGTCGGAAATATCGAACTCCACCGCCAGTTCGAAACCAGGGTTGTCTTTGGGCCTTCCCCAGACAAGATCCTGAAAGTTTCGGGTGCGTTTTTCCACAGCCGCCTCAAGTCCATTCTGCACCATGTCGCCGAGGAAGGCGACCACGTCGAATAACGTGCTCTTCCCGCTGGCGTTAGGGCCAACCAGCACATGGAAAGAATCCATCGCCACATCCACATGGCGAAGGCAACGGTAATTCAGGGCCTGGATGCGACGAATCATCGGAGCGTGTCGCAGAGGGTTTTCGGAAGGGTTAGCGTCTGTAATCTAACCAAAACCCTTGTTTCAAACCCTGCAAACTTCCCTGTTTCCTCAGAACCCCACCCGTACGCCCAGCAGGAAGCGGTGCTTCGTTACGTTCTCTTCGACGAGCGGCGGATCCTCGACATGCAAGTACGGGCTGTACTGGTCTCGGTATTCCACGCCCGTCCATGCCGCATCCACATGAAACTGGTCCGAGAAACTATACGACGCGCCGAGGGACAGGAAGCCCCGGTCGCGATCCGATTCGCCGCTGCCCTCCGAGACCTTCAGGTCGAACGAATCGGGATAGTTGGCTATGCCGCCGCGCAAAGTAATATTTCCCAATGCGTACGACGCGCCGAGCCGCATATTCCAGACCGGTTCCATGGTATCCCGTATTTCCCGGTTCAAGTCTCTGTACGAGTCGCTGTCCGCCTCATGCCCGTCGAACTCCGTCTGGGACCAGTCCACGTATTCCATATCCGCCGCCAGAAGCAGGTTTCCGAGTTCCCATGACACGCCGCCCCCGATGCGCCAGGGCGTACGCAATTCGTATTCGTACTGGTAGTCGATCTCGGCGTCCAGCGAGCCGCCTTCGTCGAACCAGGTTGCAAGTTCCCGGTAATGGGTTTCGCTTATTTCGTAGAACGTCGGCGTTTCTATCGAAAGGCCCGCGCGCAACCCGGTCGAAAACGTCGTCGATACCCCGCCGCGCACATTGAATCCGCTCAGGTCCGAATCGAAACCTTCTTCGTAGCGCAAGCGCTGAAAACCGAACAGGGAACCGGCGGGCAGGATGACCTCGTAGTCTTCTGCTGTGTTTTCGCCGTAGGCGTCCTCTTCCTCGTATGCGTTGTCTATCCGGTACGAACCGAATGCGAAGTTGGCGGACAAACCAACCATCACGTTCCGGCTTGCCTCCCAGGCGCCGCCGAGGCTCAATTCGTGCATGCGTCCTTTTTCGAGCACGTCTCCCGTTTGCCCGATGCGCGTGCCCGGCGCAACGGCCTCATAGAAAAGCGCGTCGTCCGTCTCCACGTTTTCGCCGAGAAACTCAATGGCGCCGCCTTCGTAGGCCAGTTCCAGAATGTCGCTGGAGAAAACCGGATAATACCCGTCGTCGTCCTCTTCTATCGTAAACTCGTCGTTATAAGGCAGCCACGAAGCGCTGATGGAACTGGAGGAATTCGTTCCGCTAAAAACAAGATTGCGGTCGAACGTGCCCAGTTCGTTGAGCGCGGCGCCCAGCACGAACGAACCCTGCGACGTCGGAAACTTCTGGATCCAGGCCAGATTGCCAAGGCGCGTCGTGCGCACGTCGGTTTCCGACTCGGACGAAATGCGAATGCCGGTCAGGTAATTCGAGGCGTCCGTAGCGGAGAACGCATGCAGGGAGCCGCCGGCCTCCGAATTTTTGAAATAGCCCAGCCCGGCGGGATTCGTTCGCAATGCGCCGTAGTCCGCCACGCCGGCCATGCCTGCGCCGGCCATGCCCGCCATGCGCGGGCCGGTCGCCGGGGACCTGGAGGTGTAAACGTACATGTTGTCGAGGGTCTGCGCATACGCGGGAGACGCCGCGAACAGGACAAGGAAAAACACGGATAGAAGGCGCCTTTTCATGGGAATACCTGTCTGGTTTGGTTCTGAATTAGCGTATTGGATAGACCAGGTTTGGGGGTTCGCAAGGGCACAGGACGGGTTAGGGATCGCTGAAAAAGCGCGATCCTGACCATACTTCCGGGGTAGGCGGCCGAGCCGTCGCTATACCGGCCGATGCGGTATGCTTATCGCCCGCGGGAACGACCTGAAGACGAGGAAGACCCTCCCGAAGAAGACCGTCCGCTGCTGCCCGAGGAGGACCTGGGCGGCGGGGAAGAACGCACGGTGCGTCCGCTCGAGCTGCTTCCGCTGCTGCGAGAGGAAGGCGTCCGCCGTACGGTGCGCCCGCTCGAGCTGCTTCCGCTGCTGCGAGAGGAGGGCGTCCGCTGTACGGTGCGCCCGCTTGAGCTGCTTCCGCTACTGCGTGAGGAAGGCGTCCGCTGTACGGTGCGTCCGCTCGAGCTGCTTCCGCTACTGCGGGAGGAGGGCGTCCGCCGCACGGTGTTCCGGTTGCCGGTGGACGACGAAGACCGGGACCCGGGCGTCTGCCGTACGGTGCGTCCGCTTGCGCTGCTTCCACTGCTGCGCGAGGAGGGCGTGCGCTCTACGGTGCGTCCGCTCGAACCGCTATCGCCGCTGCGCGAGGAGCCGGACGCGCGCGCCGTGCTCCGGCTGCCACTGGGAGCCGAAGACCGGGACCCTGGCGTCGAGCGTACGGTGCGCCCGCTGGATCCGCTCCTTGTCGCGGCGCTGCGGCGCGTATCGCGGTCCCTGCTGGTCGTGGCGCCTGGTGCGCTGCGCGCCGAACGCCCGCCGGAAACAGCCGAGCCGCTGCGCGTCTTGCCGGCGGAAGCGCCGCCCGCGTTGCCTATCTCGCGGACGCCGTTCCTTCCGACGTCCCCGGCGTATCCATCGGTTCTCGCACCCCGTCCCATGGTCGCGCCGCGCCGTCCCCATTCCCCGTCTCTCGGGCGAATCGATCCCGGATAATCGTACCGCCACCCTCCGTAATACGGATTCCAGGTATGCGCGTAGCCCGGATAATAGCCGTAGGGACGGTGGTAGTAGGGATTATAGTTCCAGGGACTGTAATGGTAGGGGCTATAATGCCACGGGCTGTGCCCCCAGCGATTTCCGCCCCAGCCCCAGTGGGATCCGAAGGAGACGCCCACGCTAATGCCGCTGTATCCGTATCCGTAGCTCCAGGGATCGTACCAAAACGGGTCGTGCCAGGACGATCCGAAGAACGGACTGTAGGACCATTGCGGGCTCCAGCCGTAGTCGAACCGGTCGAAATACCGGCGATATCCGTAGGGACCGCTGTAGATGTACCGGTCGCTGTAGTAGCGTTCCGTTACGACCGTGTCCTCGGCGCTTTCCACCACTTCCACGTAATCCGGGTACCGTTCGTATTGCTGAACGGTGCTCAATTGCGTGTAACAACCGGACAGCAACGCCACAAGCAGCGCTGCGGCGAAGGGCGCCGCGCGTAATGCGGGGCGAGCGGTTTCCCGCTCATGTAATGTCGATCGTTTCATGGTGGCAACCGGTTTGGTGAAAACTTGAGGGCAGCGCTTCCGTTAAAGGAATGTACGGATAAGGATGCATAAGGTGCCGGCTGGTTGCAAACAAACGACGGAACTTATTGCTTTCCCTGAAGAAAGAACGACGTTCGTTCGATTCCAGCGGCTTTGCCCCGGAATAAAGCAAACATCGGGCCATTCCCGGAGATCCCGAAAAATTCGGGACCGTTTTTTTCGCATTCCAGGCGAATTCGCTCCGGTAGGCCTGCGATTTTTCGTCCAGTGCGCCCGCGATAGCGCCCTTTACCAAACGACGCCGACTGTGCAATATTATGGCCGATGCGATTACAAGCCGGCAGGAAGATTACGCCCAATGGTATCTCGACATTGTGCAACATGCGAAGCTGGCCGACTATTCGGCGGTGCGCGGGTGCATGGTGATTCGCCCGAACGGCTGCGCGCTTTGGGAGAATATGCGCCGGGCGCTCGACGACATGTTCCGGGAAACCGGTCATGAGAACGCCTATTTTCCCTTGTTCATACCGCAGTCCTTCCTGGCGCGGGAAGCCGAACACGTGGAGGGATTCGCCAAGGAGTGCGCCGTGGTTACCCACTCGCGCCTTGCGGAAGATCCGTCCGGCGAGGGCCTCCTGCCCGATCCCGCTTCGAAACTGGAAGAAAATCTTATCGTCCGTCCCACCAGCGAAACGATTATCTGGGACGCGTACCGGAGCTGGATCCAATCCTGGCGGGACCTGCCCATTCTCGTGAATCAATGGGCGAACGTCGTGCGCTGGGAAATGCGCACCAGGCTGTTCTTGCGCACGATGGAATTCCTGTGGCAGGAGGGGCACACGGCCCACGAAACGAAAGAGGAAGCCATCGAGGAAGCCCGCCGCATGCTGGAAGTATACGCTACGTTCGCCGAGGAATGGATGGCCATGCCGGTGATTCGGGGCGTAAAAACGGCCAGCGAGCGTTTTGCGGGCGCGGTGGATACGTATTGCATCGAGGCCATGATGCAGGACGGCAAGGCGTTGCAGGCAGGCACCAGCCATTTTCTGGGCCAGAACTTCGCCAGGGCGTTCGACTGCCAATTCCAGAATCGGGAAAACCAGCTCGAATATGTGTGGGCGACGTCCTGGGGCGTCTCTACCCGTCTGATCGGCGCGCTCATTATGACGCATTCGGACGACGAGGGATTGATTTTGCCTCCGCGCCTTGCGCCCGTGCAGGCGGTGATCGTGCCTATTTTTCGGAAAGACGCCGAGCGGACGGTTGTGCTCGAAGCGGCCGAGCGCATCCAGGCGGCCCTGCGCGCGGCGGGCGTTCGCGTCAAACTGGATGCGCGGACGTCGCATCGTCCCGGCTGGAAATTCAACGAATACGAAGTGCAGGGCGTACCCGTCCGCCTCGCTATCGGCCCCCGGGACGTCCAGAACGGCAAGGTGGAAATGGCCCGCCGGGATCAGCCCGGCAAGGAAATCGTTTCGCAGGAAGGGCTTCCCGACCGAATCCGGGCGGCCCTCGACCATATTCAGCAAGGCCTGTTTGATCGGGCGTTGGCCCTGCGCGAAGATTCCACCCGGCGCGTCGACGACTACGAGACGTTCAAGGACACGCTGGACCGGCGCGGCGGGTTCGTGCTGGCCCACTGGGACGGCGATCCGGCGACGGAGGCGCGCATCAAACAGGAAACGAAAGCGACCATCCGCTGTATCCCCATGGATGGCGCGCAAGAAGCAGGTCGGGATATGCTGACCGGCAAGCCGTCGAACCGCCGCGTTCTGTTCGCCCGCGCCTATTGACGCAAGCACGCATTCACAAGAGAACCCGTACATCGGACTGCGCATCGACCGAAGGCCGTCCGGCCCTGATCTCAAACCGGGAGCGTACCGTCTCGTGCGCGCTGCATTCGCCTTTTTCGCTTTCGCCGCCTTTTGGCCCTTCGGCGCCCTTGCCCAGGAATGGGGGGCGGCGTCCGGGCGCGTCCTGACGGCTGCGGAGGACGCCCCCCTCCCCGACGTCAGCATTCTGGTAAGCGGAACCAACTTCGGCACCGCAAGCAGGCAGGACGGGACCTACGTACTCCGGCTGCCGCCGGGAACCCACGCGCTGCGCTTCTCGGCGGTGGGGTACGAGACCGCCCGGCGGCCCGTACAGATCCGGCCGGGCGAAACGACGGCCCTCGACGTTCGCCTGAGGCCATCCCTGGTCGAAATGGAGGATATTGTGGTGGAAGGGGATGTGTTTTTTACGGACCCCGGGGCATACGAACTGGAATCGGAGACCATTCGCAACGTGCCTTCTCCGTTCAAGGGGTTCCAGGCGCTCAGCGTCCTGCCGGGCGTCGCGGCCAACAACGAACTTTCCAATCAGTATTCGGTGCATGGCGGCGGATTTCACGAGAATCTTGTCCTGATCCACGGGTTCGAGACGTACATGCCGTTGCGCCCGAGACAAGGGGAGCAGGAAGGGCTTGGTTTGCTGAATCCCGACCTGACCGACCGGGTGGTGCTGTACACGGGGGGATTTCCGGCGAAATACGGCGGGAAATTGTCCTCGGTGCTGGAAACGCGCTATCGCCGCCCGTATGTCGAATCCATGGCCGGGTCCGCTTCCGCGTCGTTGCTCGACGCCAGCGTTGCGCACCGGGGGGCCGTGGCGGACGGGCGTTTTGGGTGGAACGCCGGTTTTCGGAAAGCGCGCGCGCAGCATTTTTTCCGTACGCAGGAGCGGAAGGGGGATTATCGTCCCGACTACACGGACGTACAGGCGCTCGCTACCTGGCGCTTCGGGTCGGGGCACGAAATCGAAGCGCTGGGCATGTACGCCAACCATGCGTTCCGATTCAGCCCGGAGAGCCGCAAGACCTGGTTCGGCGTGGTGAGCCTCGACCCCGACGTGCCGTCGGACCTGCGTTCTTTCTGGACCCGGTACGAGGGCGAGGAAAACGACGGGTACCGAACGCGGTTCGCAGGGGTTCGTTTGCTGAACCGGCTTGCTCCTTCGGTCCATGCGGAGCACGATGTGGCCTGGTTTGCCGTTTCCGAGACGGAACGTTTCGATATCGAGGGGTCTTCTGTCGTGTTTCGCGTCGATCCCGGGGGCGATCCGGCGACCGGCGCGGGCCATGTCCCCATAGGCAACGTGACCGAAGAGGAGTTCGCCGACAACGCCATAGAAAGCGCCGCATGGACCGGGCAGGGGCGGTACCGATGGCGGGCGGGGCGGCATGCGGCGGAAGCGGGCTGGCGCGTCCGGGCCTATTCTTTTTCCGACCGGATCGACGAGTACGCCAACCTGTACGGCAGGGACACGAACGGGGAATCCGTGCGTATCGAGGCGAACCGCTTCTCCGGCGAAGCCGCGCTTTCGGCGTGGCAAACCGCCGCGTACGCGCAGGATACCATACGGCGCGGCGGGCTGCTCCTTACCGCCGGGGCGCGGGCGGACCGTTTTTCTTTCAACGGCGCCTGGACCGTCTCTCCGAGAATCTCGGCCCGGTACGCGGTCAGCGAACGCTTTACGGCGACCAGTTCGTGGGGCTACTATCACCAGACGCCCACCTATCGCGAATTTCGGGGAACGCCTGCGCCGGGCGAAGCCATCTCCGACGCGCTGAACAGGGATATCCGGTCCCAGCAGGTCATACAATACGTATTGGGGGGCGAATATTTTTTGCCTGCCCGGCGCCTGCATGTCCGCGCCGCCGCCTTTTACCGGGATATGGACCGGCTCATATCCTACGACGTGCGGAACGTGCGCCTCCTGTATTCCGGGCGGAACGATACAGAGGGGCAGGCGCTGGGGCTGGACGTGCATCTGTACGGCGAACTCGTGCCCGGCCTCGAAAGCCGCCTGAATTACGGGTATCTGCGCGCCGTCGAGACGTTTTTGCCGGAATACCGGACCGAGCATCGCAGCGGAACCATTGCGCGTCCGTCGGACCAGCGGCACACCCTCTCGTTTTTCGTGCAGGACTATGTGCCGCGGGATTCCACCTGGCAGGCCCATCTGCGCGGGCTTTTCGGGAGCGGATTTCCCTACACCCCGCCCATCCCCGACCGGCAAGTCGGGCAATTCGTGGTTCAGGCGCCCGGCGAACGCAATTCGGCCCGGTACCCCGCGTACCGCCGCGTCGATATTGGCGCAACGAAGACGGTGAACGTCGCGCCGGGCTTGCGCCTGGCATTGACCATGGAATTGCTCAATGCGTTCAATATGACGAACACGGTGGCCTATGCCTGGACGCCCAACCGCGACGGAATCTGGGAGCGCATTCCCACGCGCCTGACGCCGCGCACGTTCAATCTCCGGGTTCGCCTGGCGTGGTGACCAGGCGGGGAACCCGTCGCGGCCTTGCCGTTAAAAGGGCTATTCCTGTCCGTAAACGGATGCGAATAGCGCGCGCCTGTTGCGGATGCATATAAGAACCTGACAAGAAGATATTCAGGGAGTCGGTCTTCGGATTCGGACGGCAGGCCCAGCCTCCTTCTTCGCAAGCGAGGTCTTTTCTTCGGAAAGGCAGGGACGATCGAAAGAATGCGAGTGATTCCCGCATTGTTCAAGGTAGAGGTTCTTCTATCCACCGCTCGGGAGCGCGTCCTTTTCGGGAGACGCCCCGGCGCCGGTTTCGGGCGCTTGCCGCGCCTGGACGGGCCGGGGCGCTCCGCTTTTTCGCGAACGGCGGGGCGCATGGGGACGGCGTTCGACGATCTGTCCTGCGTATCCTGATCCTTCTAACGTTGCGTTTGGCGCTGGCTCGCGCAGAAAAATCAAGGATACCCTGAGCCTATGTCCGGCGTCATCGGACACATTCTGATCCTGTTCGCCTTCGTGGTCTGCGCGCTTGCGGGCTACGCCTATTTTCGGGCTGCGCGCACCGGCCATGCCGAATGGAAGCAGATCGGCCGCATCGCCTGGGTCGTTATGACCGCGAGCCTTGCAGGCGCGGCGGCGATCCTGATGGTCCTGCTCCTCACGCATCAGTTTCAGTACGCCTACGTTTATCAGCAAACGTCCCGCTCGCTGCCGACCCATTTCCTGGTTTCGTCTTTCTGGGCCGGACAGGAAGGGTCGTTTCTCCTTTGGATTCTTCTGATGAGCGCGCTTGGCCTGGCGCTGACGCGCGTTGGCCGCGACTGGGAAGCCCCCGTGATGACCATTCTGGCGGGGTCGCAGTGGTTCCTCGTTTCCATGATTGCGGGGTTGCAACTGGGACCGTTGCAGGTGGGCGCGTCCCCCTTTGCCACGCTGGCCGACAAGTTCCCGGACGCGCCCATGCTGCAGATACCGGGTTTCATACCGGCGGACGGGTCGGGCCTGAACGACCTGCTCCAGAATTACTGGATGGTGATTCATCCCCCCACGCTTTTCGCGGGCTTCACGCTGATGGCGGTTCCCTTTGCGTTCGCGCTTGCGGGACTCTGGAAACGCCGGTATACCGAGTGGATTCCGCAAGCGTTGCCGTGGGCGCTTGGGGCTACGGCCGTGCTGGGCGTCGGCATTGCGATGGGGGGCTACTGGGCGTACGAAACGCTTTCGTTTGGCGGCTACTGGGCGTGGGATCCTGTGGAGAATTCTTCCCTGGTGCCCTGGCTTACGGGCATCGGTGCGGTGCACGCCATGATTATCCGGAAGAAAAGCGGGCGGGGACACAAATCCACCTTCCTGTTCTGCATTTTTTCCTACATGCTGGTCATTTATTCGACGTTTCTGACCCGGAGCGGCATACTGGGCGACGTGTCGGTGCATTCCTTCGTCGATCTGGGGATGATGAACCAGCTGCTTGTGTGGATACTGGGCATGGGCGCGGTCGGGTTTGGCCTTTTTGCGTATCGCTACCGGGAGTTGCCCGCGCCCGAGCGGGAGCCCAACGTGCTCTCGCGCGAATTCATGACGTTTTGCGGCGCGATGCTGCTGGCCTGTCTGGCCGCAGTGGTTACGGTCGGCACCAGTTCGCCTATTCTGGGGAAATTGTTCAGGGAGGCGCCTTCCACCGTGCCGATAGATTTCTACAACAAGTGGTCGCTTCCGCTTTCCGTGCTGATCGTGTTTCTGGCCGGCCTCGGGCAGTTGTTCTGGTGGAACCGGATGAATATCGAACAGGCGAACCGGGTGCTGCTAAAACCCATTGTCGGGGCGGTCGTCAGCACGGTCGCGGTGCTTGTTTTCACGCCGTTCGCGGCGGAAACCATTCAGCGTCCGGATGTTTCGGCGGCGGGCGCAGCGCCGGAGGCCGCGCAGGCGGGGTTCGGGTTGCTGGAAAGCATCCAGGGGTTCGGGGCGGTCTACGGGACGGGCATTCTGCTGCTGCTCCTCGTGTTCATGGCGTTCTTCGCGCTCTACGGGAACGGCATGGTGCTCTGGAGGATCGGGCGCGGCAATCCGCGCATGGCGGGAGGCGCGACGGCGCATGTGGGGTTCGCCATTATGGCGCTGGCCATCGTGGCGTCCAGCGGGTTCAGCAAACCCATTGGCGTCCTGCGCGGCGCGCCGCTCGCGGATCGGTCGGATACGTTCGTGCTGGAGCGAGGCCAGACGCGCTCGGTGGGGGGATACCTTGTTACCTGGTCCGGGCGCGAACGGACGGCCCGCAACCGTCCGGTGTACGTCCTGGATTTCGTCGATCCGAACGGACGCGCCTTCACCGTCCGGCCCGTCGTGTACAAGAGCGATCAGGCGCAGTGGATCCAGCATCCCGACCATGAAATGTACCCGGACAAGGATGTCTTCGTGGCGGTGTCGCCGAGCGCCATGTACGAGGCCGCCGACGAATCCGAAGACCCGTCCGCGCAACAGGGCGAACTGACGATCTCTCGGGGAGATTCCACCGTGGTGGGAGACGACGCCTTCGCCATCCGGTTCGTCGATTACCAGACGAATATTTCCGACCTGCCCGATTCCACGGAAATTGGCGTGGCGGCCTTGCTGGACGTCACGAATCTGGAGACCCGCGAAACCCGCCGCCTGAGTCCGGCCTACCTGATCATGCAGGACCGTTCGCAGCAATACATTCAGAATCGCGTGAACGATTGGGGGTTGACGGTCACGTTTACGGGCATGAACGTGGATAACGGCTCCATTCGCCTGTTTCTGGAGGGCGTCGCCGTCTCGCCGGACGAATGGATCGTGGTGCAGGCCTGGGAAAAGCCGTTCATCAATTTTCTGTGGTTCGGGTTTTTACTGCTTACCGGGGGGTTCGGGGTTGCGGTCTGGCGCCGCTATGCGGACAATCGCCACAGCGCGCGGCGGGCGCAACGCCCTGCCAGCCCCGCCGATCCCAACGCGCAGTCTACAGATTCGTAATGGCTTCGGAGGCGGCGGCGCGCCCTTTTGGCGTCAGGGCCAGCAGGTCGTCGTCGGCCCGCCGCACCAGTCCGTTCGATTGCGCCCTGCGGACCACCCGTCGCGCAAAATCCTGTTCCCAGGAGAGATGTTCTTCGAGGTGTCCGATCCGGTGTTCTGTGTCCGCTTCGGGCAGTCCTTCGTGGTTGAACAGGTGAATGGCCAGCATTTTTTCGGCGAATTCCCATTTTTGCCGGATGCGCCGCCGTCGGCCCGCCAGCACGCCGTATCGGGGCGCCGCCAGCCAGACGATCGCAAACACTACGCCCGCCGCGCTGGCCATGGCGCCGGCGATGGATACGTCGAGCAGGCGGGCCGCCTGGAATCCGGCCACCGCGGCGACCACGCCAAGCCCCGCGCTCAGGAGGATCATGTCGCGGAGCCGGTCGGTCAGCAGGTAGGCCGCCGTGGGCGGAGCGACCATCAGGGCCACGACAAGGATCGAACCTACGGCGTCGAAAGCCGCCACCGCCGTGATCGACACGGAGGTCATTAGCCCGTAATGAATCAGCGTCGGGGCGAAGCCCAGCGTCGCCGCCAAACCGGCGTCGAACGCGGCGATCTTCAATTCCTTGTAGAAGAGCGCGACGAACGCGACATTCGCCAGGCCCACGGCCCCCATCGCATACAGCGCGCGCGGCCCGATATCCCGGCCCAGCGCGACGAGCCGGTCGAACGGAGCGAAGGCCGGTTCGCCGAGGAGCACTGCATCCGCGTCAAGGTGCACGTCCCCGGCGTAGCGGGCGATGAGGAGGACGCCTATGCTGAACAATACGGGAAACACCAGCCCGATGGCCGCGTCTTCCCGAACCCGCTGCGTGGACATGAGCAATTCCACCAGCAGGACGGCGAACACCCCTGTGGCCGCCGCGGCCAGAATCAGCAGAGGGGAATTCAGGTTGTGGGTTAAAAAGAACGCCGCCACGATGCCCGGCAAGATAGCGTGGCTTATGGCGTCGCTCATCATGGCCATCTTGCGCAGCACAAGGAACGCGCCCGGGAGCGCGCACGCCGCCGCCACGACCACGGCGAGCATCTGAATTTCGATCTCTGCCTGGGTCATCGGCGTTCTTTTTGCAGCGTTTCCGCATGGCGCAGGCCCGCGTCGGTGAGGCCCCACCCGCCCGCCGCGCGGCGGACCAGCCCCTCCTTGTTCAGGCGCATGAGCAGGCGGTCTACGGGAATGTCTTTTGCCCGCATGGCTTGCACGGCTCCCTGCGGGTGGGGGCGCAGCGGATCGGCGTGCTGCATGCCCAGCGCGTACAGGTCCAGCAGCACGGTTTCGCGCTGGAAGCGTCCCGCGTTCCGGCGTCTTCGCAGGCGCTGCCCCAGCAGGCCCCGGTTCGGCGCGAAAAAGAGCGACGCCGCCACGATCGCGCCCATGCAAAGTACGATCAGCGGACCGGTGGGCAAGCCGGTTTCGAGGCTGCTGAGCACGGCCCCGGTTACGCCGCCCGCCGCGCCGAACCCCGCGGAGAGCAGCACCATTTTCCACAAGGCGTCCGTCCATTGCCTCCCGGCGGCGGCGGGCGCCACGATCATGGCGCTCATCAGCACGACGCCGACCGTCTGCAATCCGATCACAATGGCCACCACCAGCAGCGCCGTCAGCAAAAGGTCCACGCGCCGCATGGGCAAGCCCATCGTCCGCCCGTATTCCGGGTCGAAGGCCAGCAATTTCAATTCTTTCCAGAAAAGCAGCATGAGGGCGAGCGCGCCGCCGCCCGGAATCGCCATGGCGACCACGTCGCGCCAGACGAGCGAAGAGGCCTGTCCGAACAAGAACGTATCCAGCCCGGCCTGGGACGCCCCGGCCCGTTGCCGAATCCACGTCAAGAGCACGAGCCCCGCGCCAAAGAACACGGATAGCGTCAGGGCCAGCATGCTGTCGTACTTGATCCGGGTGGTTTCGGTGACGGACAGTATCCAGAGCGTCGCAAGCCACCCCGCCAGCGCAGCCCCGATCATGAGCGCCAGCGGCGTCTTGCTGCCCGTCAGCAGGAAGGCGAGCGCGACGCCGGGCAGCGCGGCGTGCGAAATGGCGTCGCCGAGGAGGCTTTGCCCGCGCAATACGGCGTACGTCCCCAGGCCGCCGCTCACCAAGCCCAGCACGGCGGAACCCAGCGCCACCATCCGTAGCGTATAGTCGCTGAACAGGTGTTCCATGGCATCCTCCGGCAAGGCTACGGGGCCGCGGGATCGGCTGCGTCGGCGGCGTTCGCGCTGCGCAGAAAAGCGATGCGTCCGCCGTACGTCAGCCGCAGATTTTCCGTCGTAAAGGCTTGTTCGACCGGCCCGGAAGCGATGCGCCGGACGTTCAGCAGCATGACGCGATCAAAATATTCCTCGACCGTTTGCAGATCGTGGTGCACCACGAGCAAGGTGCGCCCCTCGGACCGCAACGCCCGCAGCAGGTCGATGATGGCCCGCTCCGTGACGGCGTCTACCCCCTGAAACGGTTCGTCCATCAGGTAGACCCGGGCGTCCTGCACCAGGGCGCGCGCCAGAAAAACGCGCTGTTGCTGCCCCCCGGACAGTTGCCGAATCTGCCGACCCGCGAAATCTTCCATGCCCACGCGCGCCAGCGCTTCCCGCGCCTGTTCGCGTTCGCGTTTGCCCGGCCGGCGTATCCATCCAAGGCGCCCGTAGCGCCCCATCATCACCACGTCCAGCACGCTCGTCGGGAAATCCCAGTCCACGCTGCCCCGTTGCGGGACATAGGCAATCTGTTGCCGGGACGCCTCGTACGGCGCGTCGAAGAACCGGATGCGGCCCGCAGAAACCGGCAACAAGCCCAGCAGGGCCTTGACGAAGGTGGTTTTCCCGGCGCCATTCGGTCCCACGACGGCCATGAGCACCCCGGGGGGCACGGTCAGGTCAATATCCCACAGGACGGGCTTGTCTCGATAGGCGACGGTCAGGTCGCGCACTTCTATGGCCGCCGCGCCTTTCAAGCGGGGTCCGGGGCGAGGGCCGCCACGATGGCGTCGATATTCTCCCGCATCATGCCCGGATAGGTTCCCGCCCCCGCGTCGGGGTCGCCCAGCGCGTCGCCGTAGAGCGTTCCCCCGATGCCTACTTCGAATCCGCGGGCCCGCACGGCCTCCTGCACGGCTTGTATGCCTCGGGGAGAAATGGAGGTTTCGACGAACAGGGCCGGAATCCGGCGGTCGGCCACGAGGTCGGCCAGGCGCTGCACGTCCGCCGTGCCCGCCTCCGCCGCCGTACTGATGCCCTGCAAGCCATGCACTTCGAATCCGTACGCCCGCCCGAAATAGCCAAACGCGTCGTGCGACGTAACGAGGACCCGCCGCTCCGCCGGGATCGCGGCGGCCTGCTCCAGGACGTACGCATGGGTGCGGTCCAGTTCTGCAAGGTAGCCCTCCAGCCGCTGCCGGTAGGCTTCCGCATGGCGCGGATCGGCTTCGGCCAGCGTTTCCTGTACGCGCCGGGCCGCCTTTTTCCACAGGGACACGTCGAACCAGACATGCGGGTCGTAGTTGCCCTGGAACCGCTCCGAATCGATCAGGTCCTCCGGGGAGACGCTTGCTTCCGCCACCGCGAATACGAGGACGCCGCGTTGCCGCATCCGTTCGAAAACATCCCCCATTTTGCCTTCCAGATGCAGCCCGTTGTACAAAATGACGTCCGCCCCGGAGAGGCGCGTCACGTCTCCGGCGCTGGCCTTGTACAGGTGCGGGTCCACCCCCGGCCCCATGAGGCTCTGCGCCCGTACGCGCTCGCCGCCTATCTGCGCGGCCAGGTCCGCCACGATGCTGGTGGTGGCCACCACGCCAAGCCGGTCCGGCGGGGCTGCGTCGTCGCCGCGCGTTTGCCCGCATCCGGCCAGGGCGCCTGCGGCGAACAGGATGGAGAAACAAAGAGCGTACCCTCGCATGGCGCGCACCGGAAAAAGAAGAAGGATCGTTTGCGAATGGCCCGGATCGGCCCGGTCTGGTTCCGCAAAGGCCGAAATAAGGCATGTTACAAGGCTAAATATAATTTTAGACAAGGCTAAATTTCAAGGGCCCGCGCTATTTTGTATTGTTATTCACATTAAATTGCATATTCATGGCGCGATATTCTATTGCGCTTTCAAGAACACGGGACGGATTCGGGGATTAAAAGAGGACTGTTTTGCGTTCCGGTTCGCTCCGGCGACCCCGTCCGGCTCATCGCCATGCCCAACGAGGATACTCAAGGTTTCGACGGCCGCCTGCTGCGCCGCATCGTGCGCTACCTGGCTCCCTACAAGTGGTGGGTGCTGATCGCGTTCGCGCTGACGGCAGGCGCTTCTTTTCTTGGCCCGCTGCGCCCCAGGCTGGTGCAGGAGGCCATCGACGGGTATATCGTGCCGGGCGACCTGGAGGGGTTGCAGGGCATCATTCTGCTTCTGGTGGCTGCCCTCGTCGGCGAAGGGGTCTTTTCGCTCCTGCAAGGGTATCTGACGCAGTGGATCGGGCAACACGCCATCTACGACCTGCGCACGGCGGTTTTTCGGCATATTCAGCGGCAGCCGCTTCGCTTTTTCGACCGTACGCCCGTCGGGCGGCTGATTACGCGGACCACGAGCGACGTGGAGGCGCTTAGCGACGTCTTGTCGGCGGGGCTGGTCGTTATTCTGGGCAACCTGTTTCGCCTTGCCTTCATTCTGTACTTCATGTTCTCCCTGAACTGGACGCTGGCGCTGGTCGTGCTGGGCGTGATGCCCGTTATGGCGTACGGGGTGTTCCTTTTTCGGAGCAAGGTGCGGGTGCAGTATCGGGAAACCCGCAAGCAGGTGGCGCGGCTCAATTCGTTCCTGCAGGAGCATATTTCCGGGATGCACATCGTGCAGGCGTTCAATCGGGAGCGGGAAGAGATGAAACGGTTCAGCGGCATCAACCACGAGCACCGCGCCGCGCAGATCAAGACCATTTTTTATTTCGCGCTCTTCTGGCCGATGGTGGACATCGTCGCGTCCACGGCGCTGGGCCTGGTCATCTGGTTCGGCGGCTTGCAGGCCATGGCCGGGACGCTCACCATTGGGGTGCTCATTGCGTTTATCCAGTTCTCCCGGCAGTTTTTCGAACCCATTCGGAATCTTTCGGACCAGTACAACACGTTGCAGAGCGCCATGGCGGGGGCCGAACGCATTTTCGGGCTGCTGGACCAGGATCAGTCGCTTGTCGAGAAAGCGACGCCCGCCCGGCTGGATCGCGCAGAAGGCCGCATCGAGTTTCGGAATGTATGGTTCGCGTACGGGGGAGCGGGGGACGGCGAGGCGGAGCCGGACTGGATTCTGCGCGACGTGTCGTTCTCGGTGGAGCCGGGACAGCAGGTGGCTATCGTGGGGGCGACGGGCGCCGGGAAGACGACAATTATCAACGCGCTCTTGCGATTCTACGATATCCAGCGCGGGGGCATTTTCGTGGACGGGGTCGATATTCGGGACCTGCGGCTTGCCGAATTGCGCCGCCGCATCGGGCTGGTGCTGCAGGACGTATTTCTTTTTTCCGGCTCCATTGCCCGGAATCTGACGCTGGACGATCCTGACATCAGCGAGGCGGACATGCGCCGGGCCGCCGAACTGGTGGGGGCGGACGCGTTCATTCGCAAACTGCCGGAGGGGTACGAACAGGACGTGCGCGAGCGGGGGGCTTCGCTTTCGCACGGACAGCGGCAATTGCTTTCGTTCGTGCGGGTCCTGGCGTACGACCCCGCGTTTCTTGTGCTGGACGAGGCGACCTCCAGCGTGGACACCGAAACCGAACGGCTCATCGAGCAGGCGCTGAAGAAGTTGATGGCGGGCCGGACGTCGCTCGTGGTCGCGCACCGCTTGTCCACGATCCGGCATTCGGATCGCATTCTGGTCATGCACAAGGGCTGCATCCGGGAACAGGGCGCCCATCAGGAATTGCTTGCGATGGACGGCTTGTACCGTCGGCTGTACGAATTGCAGTACGCGGAACAGGAGGGACAGCAGGCCGCCTGAGCGCGCATTCGCCGCGCTGTTCGCTGGACGATTTTCGCCCATTCACTCGATATATATTATACGCTATGGCTGCCTACTACGAACCGCGTCACCTCGCCCGCTTCGGGGATATCGGGAAGGGAAACAAGGAACTGGCCGACCTGTTCTTCGCCTGGTACGGCAAAGTGTTCGAGGAGGGGGCGCTGACGGCGCGCGAAAAGGCGCTCATTGCGCTGGCCGTGGCGCACGCCGTACAGTGTCCGTATTGCATCGACGCCTACGCGCAGGAATGCCTTGGGAAGGGGGCGGACCTCGAGCAAATGACCGAGGCCGTGCATGTGGCTTCGGCCATTCGGGGCGGGGCTTCGCTGGTCCACGGGGTGCAAATGCTAGAGCAGGTCGAAGCGCAAACCATGTAAGCCCTGTGCATCCTGTGCATTTCGCGCATCCGTTCCCGGAATCCATCGCGTTTCTATTCGTTTCGTCCGCCGCGCTCGCCCATGGAAGTTTCTGCTGAATTCATTGCGCTGGAGCAGCTTGCCGGCGGGGACGGCAGTATGCTGGACGTGGAGGGGCCGCGGGGTACCAGCAGTCTGCGCTACCGGCGCGATCCGCTTTCCCGCCCGGAGGAGCAGTTGCGCGCGCTGAATGCGGTCCCCCTGAAGGAGGGCCCCTCCGGGACGGGGGATTTCCACCAGGACCTCGCGGTTTCGGGGTGGGAACGGCTGGCGCCCGCGCAACTGGACGTGTTTCAGATCAATGTGGGCAAACTCTGCAACATGACGTGTCGGCATTGCCACGTCGATTCGGGGCCGGACCGGACGGAGGAGAACATGGATCGGGAGACGGTGGACGCTTGCCTGCGGGCCATCGACGCGTCCGGCGCGCACACGGTCGATCTGACGGGGGGCGCCCCGGAACTGAATCCCCATTTTAAATACCTCGTGGACGCTTGCGTTCGGCGGGGCAAGCATGTCATCGACCGGTGCAACCTGACTATTCTGATGACGCGCCGCTTCGCCGATTTGCCGCAGTGGATGGCCGAGCGGGGGGTGGAAGTGGTGTGTTCGCTGCCGCATTACCGGCGGTCCGGGACGGATGCGCAGCGGGGGGAGGGGACGTACGACCTCAGCGTCGCAGCGATTCGGAAACTGAATGCGGCGGGGTACGGGCAGGGCGATCCCGAGCGGATATTGACGCTGGTTACGAATCCGGTGGGGGCGTTTCTTGCGCCGGGGCAGGCGTCGCTGGAAAGGGAATGGAAGGAGGCGCTGGCCCGCAACCACGGCATTGCGTTCGACCGCCTGATTGCGCTGAACAATATGCCGATGTCCCGGTATCTCGAATGGCTGGCGGAGCGGGGGCTTGTGGAGGAATATATGCGGCGGCTCGCGCAGGCATTCAACCCGGCGGCCATACCGGGGCTGATGTGCCGAAATACGCTGTCGGTGTCCTGGGACGGCTATTTATACGATTGCGATTTCAACCAGCAACTGGATATGCGGCTGGACCTGCCCGGCGGGCTGCGCCCCCACGTGCGGGATTTCGACCTGAAAGCGTGGCGGCGGCATGTGGTGCGGACCGCCCGGCACTGCTACGGCTGCACGGCGGGGGCGGGGAGTTCTTGTGGCGGGCAGGTGGTTTAGGGGGGAGGTTTGGGGTAGCGGGGTATGGGATATTCTTGGTTTCCCCAGAGGCAACCTTAATTTTTAAGGCGGCGAAAACCGATCCCTAATATTTTTAGGAGGGCACTTGATTTCCTGGATTTTCCGCCGTATATTGTCTATCGTAGTTGATCGGCAGACGGGGAGTACAATGGGTACGAGGCTTTGTGACCAGCTTATAATCCTGTCGCCAGCATAGTCCTCGATAACCCAAACCCAAGCCGCGTCATGGAAAACTCCAAAAACATCATATCGAAGATCAAATCCAATCCCTTTTTGTACTTAATAGGGCCGATGTTTTTCATAGTATTCACGGCGCTTATTGTTATGGCCTTTATTCACGATTCCAGGGAAGCAAAGAGATTGGAATCGACACGCGAAGCGCACATAGAAAACGTGTTAAGTAAATTGTTCGAGGGATGCGCGTACGAATACGTATTATTAGCGGGGGATATAGAATACGAAACGTCTCTCCATAGCCTTGAAAATAGCGTAAACAGATTCGGTCAGGCCTCGTTTTACGTTCATGACGTGGAGGCTAACCGCGGCGAAATCGTGGTGGTCATGGAGCGGAAAGATTGCAGGTAAGCGGGAATAAGAGAAATTGATTTTTTACCAAACAGCCAGCAGCAGATATGCCCGTGGCTTCAAGCATTCTTGACCCGGATATTCGAGCGGCTTTGGTGGCGAAGCGCTTGAAGCCGCGTATCCGCCAGAGCGATGCGTTGGTCGTTCATGAACTTGGGTTGGCGCATGCCAGGAGGCGAGTGGACATAGCGGTGATCAATGGCGATATCCATGGTTTTGAAATCAAGAGCGCGCAGGACCGCCTTGATCGTTTGCCGAGCCAGCTTGAGGTTTACACCCGGTCGCTTCACAGGTTGACATTAGTCGTAGCAGCCAGGCACGTGAAGCGCGTCCTTGAAATTATTCCGCCATGGTGCGGCGTACTCAAGGTTCTTGCAGGCACTCGTGGCGGAATCGGTTTTGAATCAGTGCGACGGGCCAGAAAGAATCCGTCTGTAGATTTATACATTGTGGCGCATCTTCTCTGGCGCAACGAAGTCCAGGATATTTTATCGAAGTGCGGTACCCAGCCTGCGGTTCTTCGGGCGCCACGCGCCGAACTCTATAAATTACTTGTGCAAAAAACGCCTGAATCTCAGCTGACCGAAATGATCAAGACTGCTATGGCCGAGCGTACATTTTGGCGAGATCGTCCACTACGGTCGTGATGTGGTGGTTAATCGTGATACACTTCCACATGCTTAGATTACTCGGACCTTCTTTTTGATCGGCGCACTTGGCAATGTAGTCGTCGCCAAAGGAGAAACTGGCTCCACGAAATTGAAATTCATGATTGTTCATGATTGTTTTACAGTGGTCGTGCATTTGTTTTGGATTGTCACGAAAAGAACGACCTTTACATGTAGTCCAGAAATCGTTATTCGTATAGACAATTTTTGCTGCAGGCTTAACCATGCGCATATCCATAGGTGTAAACTCAGGGTGAATGACTGTGTAGTCACTATAAATCGGATGTTGCATCCCAGATGGCAAAGAGGCAAGTAGGGCTTTGTAGAACAACCAATCATCTCGTGCAATTTTATCTATTCCCCTTGCGATTTTACTAAAGCTTTCTGGAATGGCTGTGGAGGCTATCACAAAGTTCCGAAAAGATGATAGATCACCGAGTCGATTCAGGGTAGCTAATAGGGTCTTAATAAATATCTGGTAGGGTTCAAAATTAGGTGCCCTTAGATCAATAATCAGGTCGACTTCTTCGAAAGGTAATGAAAGATCATTAACTATTTTTTTTATTTTATTTATCGGTTTATAAGTCATCAGGTTTTCAAGGCGGAGGCGGATTGCAACACCATATTTATCTCGGCTAATAGCTCTGGCGGCTGCGGTTATCATATCTGAATCACTTGTAAGCGATAGGGCAGGCGCAACATACGCATGATGTGAACGGAGGCCGTCGAAAATGTAATCAAAAACATGATTTCCATTATGCATTCTACCCATCGCAATATTGTCATGCAAAGCTATCCAAGCAGGCCGGTTTCCCCATTTAATATTAAATCGACGGACAAACGGTTTTACATGTTCGTCCAATGTTCTTCGAGGTTTCCTATCAGCGAAATCAAATTCGACGTCTGGTATACAGATTAAAGGAACTATCTTATCCTGGACTTGAGTGTCAAGACGCCATAGTGCTTGATATTCCCCTTGTCGCCAACCCAAGACTGGTACGTACATGTCTTTATTCAGAATCATGATACACCTCTCGAAGCTGTTCTCGTACACCTGATCGGATAAGATCATTCAGGATCACATAGTTGCCTTGTTCTTTTCGAATCCGTCCGGCAATTATGCTCTCGTCAATGTTTAGCCTCTTTGCGTCGATCCGAACCGCCTCTTCGGATAGAGCGAACCGAGAAAGACATTGCTCCCACTTTTCTTCAGGTATTAATGTATTTAGTGCAAATTCGTCTGCCTGTCCTTCGATTGTATCGTGGGCTTTACTTGTGTCATCATCGAAGAAATCATAGCGAACACCGTCGAAAAGGTGCAGAAAAACATGGCCCAGTTCATGAAACAGAACGAACCAGAAGTTATCCGTGCGATCATAGCGCAACGTTAGACCGATCACAGGCCGTCCGCCATGAGCGAGCATCGCTGCGCCGTCAAGGTAGGTTCCTTGCAGATGCTCTTCCGTCACAAGAGCAATGCCCTTGCGGGCAAGCAGGTTACGGGCCCGTTTTGGCCCGTCTTTCCGCCGAGTCAGCGCGACAAGGTCTGGCAACCAGCGATCATCTAATTCGAACGGCGGCAGATCGGACTCTTTGATCTGCGCTCTCGCGCGCTCAAGTACGCGAACCTGCCAGGCAAGGAGAGCATATTCGTTGGGGGGGTTCTCCCCTCGCATTTTTTTCCGGTGAAGAGCCGAAGCAAAATGTGAGCCGGCAGCCCGAAAAAAGTATTTTTTGATGGCTTCTATAGGATCGGCATCTCGTGGAATATCATACCATCCGCGGCTGACCATTTCTTTGGCTGGAAACTTTTGCCAGCATACGTTGTCGGCGTTCTCCCATGAAATAACCATGCCTCTATGAGTTGCTTCGGTCTCAAATAATCCGGCCGTGTGAACATTGAGTATATTGGCAGCCTCAATAATCTCTGCCAGGTTGGCTCCCATGTATTCAGATGCTTCATAGCGTTGTACTTGTTGCGGTTCAATGTCCAGTGCTTCGGCCAAGTCAGACTGGCTCAAGCCCCGTGCAATCCGTGCCTGGATCAGGGTAGATGGCAGGGTCTCCAAGGAGTGAGACTTCGCCAAAGTGATCTCTCCGGATTTCAGCAGATCGTAGTGGACGAGCTCGGCCTCCAGTTCAGCGATCTGGTTTTTCAGGGCGTCAATTTCAATTTTTCGCGCCCACTCGTCTTCTATTTCTTGCTCTGTCGCGACAAGCAGCGCCTCTTTGAATTTGCCCAGTTGATCGGTTGATATGCCATACTGTTTGTCGCTGTAGATCATGGCGTTATGGGTTTTGAAGCATGGAGTCGTCAGCAAGGCTTACGAGAACGATTCCCTTTTGCTCTCCAGAGAATCTGTCGAGTTGGAAGAATTCAAGAAAATTCCGACCAACTGCATCAGCTTTGTATCTGGAGGGAAAGAACTCTCCGCCGTACTTGGTTTTCTGAGCCACACGATGGTTGTTTAAGTCCGAAAAAACGGGGTCCAGCAATCGGGAGTCTACTCCGTGAAGGTCCCAACAAACATCGTAGTCGCCCGGTTGCGGTTTCCCCGTTACGAAACTCCCGTCGAGATATAGATGCCGACACCCTGCCTGAGACAAACACTTGCAGGCCGCCACCAAGCCAGCGAACAGATCCCGCCGCCACTTGTTTGACGCAAATCGATTTTCGATAGCAGCTAAATCTGCCTTGTGAATCCCGATAGGCAGGACGGGCCATGGCGAGTCCTTGATGGCGATCAGTTCCGGTATCATATAGCGCCGCTACTTACTGCGCACCACCTACTCCAACGGCAGTCCACTGCCGGAAATCGGTGCCTGGTACATTAAGGTGCTTGTCTTGCATGCTGGCTGCAAGTTACCGCATGGACCAATGCTACCGGGCGGACGCACATTGTGGCGAACCGCAAGCTCCGTGACATCTTGCGGGGCCGCAACCACTCTTCCTAAAGATACGGGATTGGAATTCGTTTTGCAAGGGGGTTCGGGCTGATTGGACATTATTTCGGGATTTAAGACGCGAGATTTTCGATTTTTTCGGCCTGACCAACCCAAGGGGCGTCCCATGCCCAAGTGCCCCCGCAGAATCCACAGCCCTAATCTTAAGGAGACGGCAACCCTTGCCGCCATGCGCGGCGACGGCGCGATAGCCACGCTCACCGCCCGGTTCGCATTGGACACTGCCTGTCAGGAGGATCGAGCCCTTGATTCTCCGTATAGAGCTTGGGCCAGCTGCCTTTAGTCCAGCCTTTCCCGAAGTCCCTCCAAAACGTTGTTCCAACGTTGTTCCAAAAATATTTGACAAGTTCGCCAGCGTTTCGTATTATTCGGTTTGGTACAACCTTGGAACAACGAAAAAACCACCATGACTGACCATAGATATTCTGCGAGCTTGAGCCAGACTCAAGGCCGTTTGGGCTTTTCGGTAATCTTCCGGCACCCGGTCAGGCGGGACGATGCGACTGGCAAGCCGGGCATTCGGGTTCGGCGCGGCCTCGGCACACGGGACGAGGCGGAAGCCGCACGGTTGCGGGACGAGTTGAACGTTCTTCTGGATGACCCTAAATATCATCATGTCGCTGCTCGTGCCGAGGCGGAGCGACGATTCGATCCCCGCGTCGTCGACATTTTTTTCGACAAGATGGCCCCCGAAGAGATGGACTTTGCGGGACTGCGCGAGGCCGTTATTCCCCTGCCTGAATCAGGACCGGGTGGGTATCGTCGGGTGCTTTTTCTCGGGACTACCGGTGCGGGCAAGACGACGCTCGTCCGCCAGTTGATCGGGACAGATCCCGAGACGGAGCGTTTTCCCTCAACCTCAACGGCCAAGACGACCATCCACGACACCGAGATCGTTCTCGCAGAGGGGGACTGGCGCGCGGTAGTTACTTTCGCTTCAAGCGACGAGGTGCACGCCCATCTGAGCGAATGTATCTCGGGCGCGGTTCTGGCAGCGGCTAACAACGCGGACGCTGCCGAGGTGCTTCGTCGCCTTCTCAACCATGTCGATCAGCGTTTTCGTTTCAACTATGTGCTCGGAAACGGTCCAAATCTTGCTTCGCACAGTTGGGACTTCGACGATGATGAAGAGGAATTGGATACCGAGGACGTTCTTTTATCCAAAGCGGAAAGTATCGCTATTGATATGGAGAGAACGGAGAAATTGCTCGCCGAGACGGTAAAAACGCTGGTCGGTATTGCCGGTCGCCATAGAGATAGGCTGCGCGCCGAACTCGAAGTCAACGAGACTGACGACGAGCGCGTCTTCGAGGAACTCTTTGAGGAGGAACTCGATAACCTTTTGCGAGATGACGAGGAGTTCCACGAAGTGACCGATGCCTTGCTGGACGAGATCGACAAGCGATTTGATCTGCTGCCTTCCGGCAAAGTCAAAAAAACACGACAGGGTTGGCCCCTGACGTGGAGCGGAGAATGGCCGGTGGAGAAGCGTACCGAATTTTTTCGCGCAATCTCTCGATTTTCCAGCAATTACGCGCCTTTTTTTGGGCAATTGCTTACCCCCCTTGTGAACGGCGTACGGATCGCTGGTCCCTTCGCGCCGACCTGGAGTGAAAGCGAAATTCCCAAGCTCGTTCTTCTTGATGGCGAGGGTCTCGGCCACACGCCCGGATCGTCTTCAGTAGTTTCGACGGCGGTGAGCCGTCGCATTGAGACCGCGGATGCGGTACTCCTTGTGGATAACGCTGCTCAGCCAATGCAGGCGGCGCCCCTTGCGGCCATGCGGGCCGTCGTGGCAACGGGGAATGCCCGCAAACTTATTATCGCCTTTACACACTTTGATATGGTCAAGGGCGATAACCTGCCGGGTGCTTCGGCGAAGAAACAACACGTCTTGGCCTCTGCGGAGAATGTGCTTGCGGCATTCGGAGAAGAGCTCGGATCCTACGCTGAGCGAGGGTTGCGTGGACGCTTGCAAAAAGCCTGCTTTTTCCTCGCAGACATCCACGAGCCACTGAGCAAAGACACTGATCCACAAAGGCGCACAATTTCGCAGTTATGTAAACTCCTCAATTGCATTGATGTAGTGATTGAGCGGCCTGAGCCTACCGAGATACGTCCAGTATATGACCGTATGAATCTCGTGCTTGCAGTGCACAGCGCAACAGAGGCCTTCCATGAGGCATGGCGACCGCGTCTCGGCCTCAAGTTCAAAGGTGGTTCGGTGAAAGAGCATTGGACACGGGTAAAGGCCTTGAGCCGTCGACTCGCGATGAGATGGGAGGATGAATACGATACCTTAAAGCCGGTCGCCGAACTGCACAAAGAATTGACGGAGCAGATATACGTGTTCGTACGCAATCCGGTGGGTTGGAAAGGAGGACCCGAGCCTGCAGAAGACCAAAAACAGGCCTGTTTCGATGCTTTCACGAAGAACTTAAGCGGCCGCCTGCTCGAGATATGTACGCGCCGGTTGTGGGATGATCGTATCGTACAGTGGCAAGACGCATACTACAAGCGCGGGGCCGGTTCGACATTTGTGCGCGCCGAGATCATCGGCGACCAGATATATGAGCCTGCCGCGCCTGTCCCAACTGTTACGCCCTCCCCTGGTCACAATCAATTCCTTCACCAGATTGCTGACGAAGTCGAGAAGGCAGCTGATGAAATCGGGGCCGTGCTTGAGTAGTGGGAAGTGGCTCGGATTGATTGGACAGCATTTTTTAGGATTTTAGGGTACAGGATTGCGCCCGTGTTCCAACCCAGCCAGCCGCGTAGAGGCCTTCGGCATGGTCGCCCTGGCGAGCAGGCCCGGCGGCGAATGGATCACGCTGGACCGGGATTCACCCGGTTCGAGGGGGTGCGCTGGTGGTGTCCGCCGCGGGTGGAGGGGTGCTGAGAGAGGCGGTAATGGCAGTGTGCTTAATCCTGAAAGAGGAAAGCAAGGTGCTGGAGACATTTGCTACGGATCCACGGCGGGAGCGCGGAGCCCTTGTGAGGGCCAGGTGATTTAGGGAGAATTTGGGGAGATTGCGTATTTTTTATTACGAGCCCTGAAACATAGCGTGGGTCGGGTCGTATACAAAAAGGATATGGAACGAGCGGGTTTGGTGCTTTATGGTGGTAAAATGGCGGGGAGGCGCTCTCCGCACATGCTCGTAGCCCCGGAAATGGACAAAAAAGCCAACTTTTTCTACAAATTCCCTTGGCAGACACTGGCAAAAAGAGTCAGAACCTGACATGAACTCATCGTCCGTAGCCTTCAGGAATCCGCCAATCAATGAGGTTGTGGTATCCACATACTTCAACCCGCCGCTAATAGATCTTCGGAGCGAACACATTGGTCTGTTTTGGGAAAGAATAAAGCAGGATTTTCCTGTTGTGAATCAGCAACCACCGATAGGAATGGGGCCAGATACTCTTGGTAGCGAGTTCTTCCCGATGCCCAGATATTGGTTCATTGCGGACAATGAAATTAGTCTTATCCAAGTGCAAAAAAACGCCTTTATGTTCAACTGGAGTCGTAAAGATGAAAAATATCCAAGATTTCATGAAAATATTAAACCCGCTTTTGATAAATACTATGGCCTTTTCAGTGAATTTATCCGAACAGAGACCAATACATCAGAGATCGTCGTTGACCTGTGCGAATTGACATACATCAATACCATAGACCAGTGTGAGTATTGGACAGGCACGCAAGATACGGCAAAAATCATCCCCTCGTTTGCGATGCTGAGTTCCGGCATCGACGCTCTGGAATCTTTGGGATTTAATAGTAATTTTGCTTACAGGTTATCAAACGATTTGCAGCTCAACATCAGTGTGCGCAGTGGTTTTAGAACCCAGCAACAGGATGTACCGGCGCTAATATTCGAGATCAAGGCCAGTGGCCGCCTTGGGCAGATTCTAAAATCGGAAGCGGATGAATGGTTTGAACGGGCGCATGATGCCATTATCGAATGCTTTTTGAATGCGACAAGCAAGGATATTCAGGATCGTTTTTGGAATCCAATGGAGGTGACACAATGAGCATCCTTTCATTAGAATATCCCCCAACCAACAGGTCGGTAGAATATGATCCAACTTCGACTTTCGATCCAGATCGTGGTTATGATCATCATGAATTAAAATATTACTATAATAAATCAAGGCTGTATCTCATTTTTTCTCGTAGAAACAATGCTTCTCACGATTATCTTGGAGATATATCCTTTGAGCACTTGAAAACACTTGCCGATCATCAGAATAGGCTAATTGACCTGCTGGATCACTTCAATGCCGATCTTGCCAATAAAACAAAAAAATCTTCGGAAATACATCAAAAATATCATATCCGAATTGCCACTCTTCGTAATGATGCCATGCTTGACGGTTTCGATGTGAACGTTGCATCCGAGCAGGATTTTTGGTCATTTTTTGAGTCAATTCCCTTCGCTGATATGGCAGAATTAGTGCTCTTGGAAAACGGCAATTTACGTGCTATATGGAGTGACGAAAACAATAACCATTTTGGACTCCAGTTTCTCGGTGACAGCATGGCACAGTATGTCATATTTCGCCGACGCAAGGGAAGCATTCATATCTCTCGCGTAGCCGGACGTGATACCATTGAAGGTATCAAAAAGCAAGTGCGAAATTTCAAACTTGATGCTTTCTTAGGGTCATGAAAGGTGATGATCTACCAAATGAACACCATGTTGTTCGGTATGTAAACCATAGAAGCCAAAAATCAGATGGAAGTCCGACCGGCGCTGCATTTTCCTTGCGCAAAGGTAGGCCTGACGAGACAGGTCTTTCTGTTAATTGGCTCGAATATTTTGACAGCGATACTAAAGATCAGCAGTTAGATGAGGTCAGGCGCTTGTTACGATTGCAAAAGAAAAAAAGTGCTTGCTTCGCTGAATTGAATGTCGGGATAACAAAACAACGTGTTCATAATGAACTTGATGATCTTCGTTTTATTCACATGCCTCTTTGTGCTACAAATGAGCATGAGGCCGATCCATCGCACAGCGAAATCATCAACTTACCTCCAGCCAATTCTCCGGAGGCAGAATTGATTGGAGATATGATTGCTGAATGTGTACAAGCTGTACATCCGGCGGTGATTGGCTAAAGAAACAGATACTGAGCTGCTCGGACGAACGGAAGATGCGGTTTTTGGCGGTGACCTGTGTTCTTTGTGCTGCATTCGTGTTCTATGCTTGAAAGATCGTCTATCATCTTTCTAAATATCACACATCTTTCGCTAAGTCCGTACCGTTTTAATTTTCTATATTATGGAAAGCTTCTATTATCGCGGAAAATAGTGCCGCTGCTTTATCGATAATCTCGTCGTCAAAAGTAGTTCCGTTTTTCGCCCAAGATGCTACAAGATGTAAGGCTACGGATGCTTTCCACCCCATTGGTAGAGTGAAATTTCGGCGATTGGCCGCAGCCTTAACCTGACTTGGTAAGCTTCCGGCTGAGCGATCCGTTTGATTGAGTTGTAAGGTTTTACCGAGAACCGTCTTGAGCCCCGCCAGGAAAAGCTTCTCACCCAGAATATCCTCAATTGCGATTTCCTGACCTGTTTGACTCAACACTTCATCCAGCATTAAGATACCAGTGTCATGTCCGGCATATAGTTCCTTTATCAGCGCGTTTCGTCGGGCTCGTCCGGCATCGTCGCCATCAAGAATAACCAGCGGTCGAACATTATTTCCGAGAAACAGAGAAGCAAGGTGCCCCACGTGTTTAGTGCCTCCACAGGGAGTAATGTAGATATCGTCCGGTAGTGCTGAGCGACCGGATTGCGCACATTGCTGGGACAGGGCATGTAGGTAGTAGAAGTCACTCATTCCTTCAACCAGCACATTCTTTCGGTTTTGAAACAGCCCGCGAATCATTGCGTAGCCTGCTGCAGCTTGAAGCGGAAAAATTGTTTCCCGATCCGATGGCCATATCCCTGTACTGATCCGCGAGTGACCAGTCTCATTCTCAGTGACAGGCCTGACACGATGTAAGTTTTCACCATCAATTAAAAAAGGCGAGTGCGTAGTGTAGACGAGTTGATTTGTTTCTGAAAGTTTTTCAAAGAATGCTATCAGCTCCTGTTGTGCCGTCGCATGGAGGTGAAGTCCCGGTTCATCGAGTAAAAGAATCGCATGCTTGTGTTCTAAATCGGACTCGGCAAGAAAGACAAGGTAGAAAGAAAAAAACCACTGAAATCCCTTACTTCGCGATTCGAGTTCGATTTCTACGTCAGTTCGTCGGTCATCTGCAATCCAGATGCGGAAGTAGTCTCCATCAGCTTGATACCGAATCTTGTGGCGACGTTGCGACCACCAGTCTGAAAACCGCTTACTGATATCGACGGAAGCGGCATTTAGCTGAATTGCACGATTTTCCTTATTTTTCTGGTCGTCGGCAATCTGCTCTTGCGTAGGCTGGTTGCCTTGTTGTTGAATCGCCCTTGCCTCTTCATTTCCAAGCTGTTTAATCATGAATGGATCAAGACCCACATGTCTAAACATCGCGTTGACAGTGCGTACGGGAGGATGAGTCGCATCACGTTCCAAATCTTCAAGAAAGCGTGGAAGCCAAATGGCGCTATCGAGAATTCCATAATTCTCGAAATAGATCAGAATCGGAAGATTTTCTTTGATAATATCGTTGATTTGTTTGAGAGGCGAATCTCTTTGCGCTGCTTCTAATATTGGATCAATACTATTCTGAAGATTTTCGACCATATTGGCGGTTTGAGGGTTACTCTTGTCCTCAGATTCATGATGCAGATTGGACAAAATATCTACCCCGTCTTCACCGCGAAGATCGTCTATGTCCTTCAGTTTACTTTTCCAATCCGTAGCCCATGTCGCCAATGCAGTTCTTTGTTCAGATGTAGATCCTTCCTGATCAGGAGGCGCTGCAGGAAGTCGGCGGGCACCTGATGCGAAGGCTGTGAGCGCGTCGAGCACTGGCTGAGGAACAAGCGGCTTGTTCTCTACAGCCGGTTCATACTCAAACTTGATGGATCCATCATAATAGCGTGTCGCGGTCACACGCTTGGGATGTTTTTGGTTTTCCCCCACCAGTTGGGCAATGTCCGCTTGAAGCTCAGGTGGAATCGCAAATTCGACCGAGCAAACGGGCCAGCCTTGATCCTGCGATCCCTTGGCAACATAGTCGCGCGTATATCGGTCACGCGGAAATTCTCGCTGCGCGTCATATGGTTCCGGCGTACCCGGATTGAATTTGTGCAATGCTTTTAGAAGGGATGTCTTGCCCGATTCGTTGCGGCCAACAAAGGCGGTAACACGGCCTAATGATATCCAATCGCTGTCATCGACATTGCGGAAGTTCTGGACTCGAAAACGGATAGCTTTCATGTACGTAACCTTTTTGTTTTATTGTATGTTAAGACCATTTTCATGGTGTCTTGTGCACATCAAAATATGGCTTTTTGATATTTCCTGCAATCGTTCTTCCATATTCCCGTATAAATCCCTTTTCTCTCGGCTAATCGTTCCGCCACCGTGTTCCAATCCAGCCAGCCCAATGGAGGCCTGCTGCATGGTCACCCTGGTGATCAGGCTCTGCTGCGAATGGATCACGCTGGATCGGGGCTTCGCCTGGTTCGGGGGGTTGCGCTGGCAGCGTCCGCTGCGAGTGGAGGGTGCTGAGAGAGGCGATTAAGGTTAAAAAATGGCCATAAAATAAATATTTTTTGGCTTTTTTGGTTCTAAATCCGTATCTTGGAGGCAGGATTGGTTGGCGGCGGCGGAGGAGTGAAGCCCATGAAAATCAGCCCAGAAAAGCACATGAGCGGAAAAAAGACCATGACCCTCAACCTTCGAGAGCACGAGATGCGGGTTCTTGAGGAGTTGAGCAAGCGGAAAGACATGAGCAAAACGGCACTGCTGCGGCAGGCCTTGCGCATGTACCAGGTAATCGAGGCGCGCCTTGAGAATGGCGAAAAGCTCTTCTTTGAGGACGAGCGAACCAAGGCGAAGGCGGAGGTTATGCTGCTATGACGGGCACGATCAGTCCGGTTTGCCTGCTGAATGTGGAGCGTGGCGGACTGGAAGCGACGGAATGGCTGGACACCATTGAAGAAAACACGCTATGAAAATCGAAATCACCAAGGAATGGTGCCGTCACATGGCAGAACTTGAAGGGGATGCCGAGATTGGCGCCGGCCCGCTGGCCGTTGATCCTGTGTTCACTGGCGAAAGCATTCCTGCCATTTCGAGCGATGAGGATGAGCCGTATATCGCGTTTGGGCGCTTTGTGCGTCTAATGCGGCGGCAACGCGGGCTTTCTCTTGAGCAACTTGCCACGGATGCCGATGTGGATGTGGCCATTCTTGTCGAAATTGAAAACGATCCGCACCACAAGCCGGAATTGCGCACAACCTATCAGTTGGCCAATTATTTTGGCGTGTCGCGATCTGGCCTTATGCAGGTAGCGGGGCTGGCCGCGCGAAAGGATGCGAAGCTGTCCGACGAGGCGATTCGCTTTGCCGCGCGGTCAGAGCCAACGGCAGCGCTTACTGCCGAGGAAAAAGATGCGCTGGAGGCATTTGTTGCGGTGCTTGGCGGGTAAAACATGTGGTGATGGTTCGGATTTATTGGACAGATTTTTTCGAATTTTAAGGTGTAAAATTGCATGAGCGGCACCATGAGCCAAGAGCATATACGGCTTGTTGACGGGGGATGGGACCGGGAATTGGCGGCGGCTATCCGTGCGGATCCCAGCGAGGTCCGCATAGTCTGTCCGTTCATCAAGAAAGGCGCGCTTGAATGTCTTCTGTTGCCTCCGGCGGGCGACATTCAGGTGATTACCCGGTTCAATCTGAATGATTTTGCCGAAGGCGTTAGCGATATTGAGGCCCTGCGAATGCTTCTTGACGCAGGCGCCAGTGTCCGAGGCATTCAGAATCTCCATGCCAAGTTGTATATCTTCGGGGCAAGCCGGGCGATTATAACGTCGGCCAATCTCACAATGGCTGCGCTGACCCGGAATCAGGAGTTCGGCGTGGTCGCCGATGACGCAGCCGTCATAGCGGCCTGCCGGAATTATTTCGATGCGCTTTGGCAATGTGGGTCCGCGGCCAATTTGTCTCGCGACATGCTTGATTCTTGGGCAGAACAAGTTACCCGTTTCCATCGTCTGGATGGCGAGCGGTCCCGTTTCGCGAAGGGCCTCAGCGATTTTGGCGCACACGCGGGGCTTGAGCCTCCCCAACCCGTCCTCCCTGTTGCCGTAGCGGATGCAGGCCAAGCCTTTATCAAGTTTCTCGGCAGCAGTCAGGAGCGCAAACCGGTTTCTCATCCTGTTACCGAGGTAATCCAACACGAGGGCTGCCATCGGGTTCTTGCTTATTCCGAGGAAAAATGCCCCAAGAACGTCAAAGACGATGCGCTTATGTTTATGGGGCGATTCACAGGCAAGCCCAACGACATACGTATTTTCGGTCGGGCTGTGGGCATGAAGCATCGTCCAGCCCGGGATGTCGCGTCAGCTGAAGACATTGAGCGACGCTCATGGAGGGAAAAGTATTCGAGGTATATCCGCGTACATCACGCCGAGTTTGTGGCCGGGACGCTGGCGAACGGCGTTTCGCTGAACGAGTTGATGGAGGCGCTTGGGAGCGATTTGTTTGAGAGGACTCAGCGTAATGCGGCCCGCGGCACAGGAGGCACAAACCCTCGGCTTGCATACAGGCAGGAATCAGCCGTCGAACTTGCTCCGCAAGGGATTTTTTGGCTTGGCGAGCGGCTCCAGGCGGCGTTCGAGGCACACGGCACAGTTCCGCAGGACGCGCTTGGGGAAATTGTGTGAGCGGTGGTGCGTTGAATGGAGAACGCCTGCTCTGGGGTCTTGACACGTGATGGCGGATGATGTATTTTGCGGGTGTCGGCTGTTGCCGGAGACGGCATCGCCTGCCGTAAATTACATTTAAACAACCTGACCACGATAGATATCATGGCCAAAAATCGAATCACGATTAAACAACTATCGAAAGAAGCAGAGATAGATGTTGAAGAAGTTATTCTACATCTTGTGGAGGGTGGTTTGGGTTATCTTGAGGAAAATCATCATTTGGTAGGATCTAAACTGAGGCGTGCACGCCAGATACTTGATCTGCCAACTCGAAGAGAACTTACAAGTATTATTTATTGGCAAAGAAGATTCGATTTAGATGCAGACGACTTTTTTGATTTTATGCAAGAACAAGGAATTTCAATATCTAAAAACAAAAAACAATTACCACCCAATTTGATTAATCATCTAAAAAAAGAAATTAAAAAACATAAATCAAACAAAATAAAATCAAGCAAAGAATCAAGCAAAGAATCAAATAGATCACAAGAAAAATTTGAATTTAAACTTAAAGGGCATTCATATAATCCACAAGATATGCGTTGGATTAAAACAGAGGAAGTTTTAAAAATACACAAGGAACTTGTTAAAGATTTTGCTAATAAAAAAGATCCGATTAGTCCACCAGGAGTAAAAAGTATTGAATTATTGGAATCTGCATGTTTTCATCCTGAAACTTCACTTAATGGCATATATAAATATTGTACGATAGAAAGTGTTGCTGCTGCTTTGCTTTATGCATTAGTACATAATCATCCTTTTCATAATGGAAACAAAAGAACAGCATTGGTATCTATGCTTGCTTTTTTGGATAAAAATGGTATCATTATGCAATGTAGTGGGGATGAATTATTTGATTTTGTTCTAAAAGTTGCAAAACATCGTATAGTTATTTTCCACAGTAAACATAAAGCTGATATGGAAATATGTAAAATAACAGACTGGATCGTAAAAAATTCTAGAATAGTGGAAAGAGGAGATAGACCCATCCCTTGGAGAAAGCTAAGAAAAATTCTTTCTAATTACGACTGTACTTTCGAAGTTAAACCAGGAAATAAAATGGATATTTATAGAACTATAGCTCCTACTAAAAAACGATTTGTTGGAAATGTGAAAAGTAAACCTTTATACACACAAGTTGGATATCGCAATGAAGGAACTGACGCATCTTACGATGCTATTAAAAGAATTAGAAAGGAATTAAAACTTGATAATGAAAATGGAATTGATGCCAAACAATTTTATTCCGGTGGTCAATATGACCCAGACTATTTTATTACAAAATATAAAAAAATTCTGATACGCTTAGCACGATTATAAATTCTTAGTCCAGCCTCTTCAGTATCGTACTTATGTAACTGTCTATATCCTCTTTCTGGAAGAGAATATTGCACTTCTGCATTTCGATTTTATCCATGTTCCATTGTCTCTGCATCTCGTGAGACGGGGTGTTTGAGACGATGAAGGATTGCAGGCTCACATTTGGGTCGCCAAGTCTCTGTTCGATTTCCTTGACGGTCTCGTAAAATCGAATTTTGGGATCTTCTGGTCCAAGATTGCGGATTCCTTTGGGATCTACGAAGATAACTTGTTGCCGACCGTTTTCGAGTAGCCACAGGATGAAGTCGGGGTGAAAGTTGCCGGCCTCAAAGAAACCCACACCACGCCCCTTGCTGAGATTGCGCAGGAGATAGAGTTCGCGATATTCGAAAAAATCCTGGTTACTATCGTGGAATGTTTTCAGGTCCTCTACAAAACGATATTCTCCCTGATTGAGCGGGGTAGGGCTTATCTCGACGATGTTTGTGTCGAGGTACAGTAACGGATAATACAGGTGCTTCGCGAACCAGATGGCCTTCATGCCACCAAATTCCCAATTTTTCAGATCGCCGCGCTGGATAATGGCCTTGAGCTCCTCCAGTTTCTTTACGACATCTTCCCGGGATTTATCGATCAAGATACGATACCCCGGGTCGCCGGAATCCTTCACATAGAGAAAATTCGAATCGTCGTTTTGCAAGTAGCGGTATTCGAGATGGGGAAGCTCCCACTCGCGCTTTCGGAAAGAGTAGTACCGCTCTGTGTATTTTTTGAGCAGCGCAAGGGCAATTTCTTCCCATAGGCGAACCTTATCGTAAGAATCGCCAACCAATTCTTCTTCGGGGATTTGCAAGCGATACCAAGTACGGTCATTGAGCAATTCCTCGATTCCTTGCCGTGACAGATTCAGGTTATACCAGCCTCGTTCGGCCTTGAATCGCTCCAATTCGAAGTAGAGCCGGTCAAGATCGCAGAACGCTATATGCTTGGATGTGAGATAGGTTTCGTTCGGCAAAGTATCCAGCTCGCCTCCGGCCAAGCCACCGGATTTCATTGCTTGTATCTTCGGGTACCAGTTGAGCACTACCTGATTTTTCTGGAGATATTCGGTATTCTGATCAGGCGGGGCAAGGGTCGGGATGGGCGCGAGTTTACGGAATGCCTGGCCAAATTCCGTACTGACCCCATTGATCGTTTTCTTGAGCCGGATCGTTTTGAGTTTTTGCTTTCCGAGATTATTGATAACCGGCAGCAGGAATTCGAGGCGGTCGTCGTTTGTGGGAAGACCTTCATCTTCGAGGAAGTCCCGGAACTGGGCCATATAATTGGCATGGATGCCGAAAATACCCAGTGTTTCAAGTATGCCGATGTGTTTCGGGCGATTGAGGCCCTCAGGAAGTCTTGTTTTTCCGCTGCGTTTGAGACTCAGATCGTAGCCCTTAAGCCGCACACCGCGTCCGAATAGCTGGATGATCTGTGCGCCTTCCCCCTTGCCTACATTCAGCAGACCCATTGTGGAGACGCGCCAACTACTCCAGCCTTCGGTGAATTTCTTTGAACCGATAAGCAGGTTTACTGTGGAGTCTGGCTCGTTAATTTCGTCAAAGAGCGATCCGGAAAATTCGCGCTCGCCCGTGTCGATACCCTGCTGCGCGCACAGTTTTACCAGTTTGGTGTCGTCGCCTACATTGATGACGCCAAAGGCTTCATTCTCGGCGCCAAGTCGCAGGGCCACTTCGCCGGTTGCGCCTTTCAAGTTCTCGACATAGAGGTGACCGCCACCCGGGGCGTTGAAAAGCATTGCAAGGGTTTCTTCGAATATCTGCTCTGGAGAGAGTCCGCAAGTATTCAGATATTTCAAACGTCCGGCGAACAGATTTCTGCCTGTTGCTGTGAGGATGCCCCGATTGAGTACACGCTCAATCCGCTGGATGCTGATGGAACGGTTTGCCACATAGGAGGCCAGGAACTGCAATATCTCTACGATATCCGAAGCGTCTTTTTTAGAGAGTGTTGCCGTTACGCGTCCTCCGACGAAGACCCAGAGAGGATTTTCGATCTTGAACGGTCGAAAGCTGTTGCCCTGCTTACGATAGAGACGCTGCTGCTGGAAGAACCAAAGGAGAGACGCCACCAGATACAGTTCGAGATAATTCCTTTGCGTTCCCTCGTCGAGATTGAGTATCTGGTAATCCTTGCCGTAGCCGTCCCCATAGAAATAGCGGTATGAGTAGTCGTACAGTGTGCTTTTGGCGTATTGCTCGGTGAGTTTGGGGTTGCCTTTCACGGCTTGCCCGAAGGTTGCCGAATACTCGAAAGAAAACCCCTTTTCGCACAATGCATTGCGAAAGCGCATCCAGGTGCCTTCTTTTCCTGAACTTGCGCCACGGTGTCCTTCATCCACAAGCACCAGATTGTTTCCCTCGAAAGCATCTATGGCAACGGTCTTGTCACCCATCTCTTCGCGCAGCCGGGTCACTTCAATGATTTCGACGGCTTTTCCGCTGAATAGCCCGCGGCCTTCTTTATTGAATAACTCGGCGTCGATACCTGCTGCTTCGAACTCGCGCAGATGCTGCCGGGAGAGTCCTTCGTTCGGCGTGAGCAGGAGAATACGGTTCAGTTCGCGTTGTCGGCCATGTTTGGTCAGGGCGTGTTGATACTGCAGGATGTTGGCGTGCATCAGCAACGTCTTGCCGCTGCCGGTAGCCATCCAGAAGGCCAGCTTGTTGAGTTGCGGCCAGGCATCTGCCGATTTGTCGAATGAGGCGATCCGGTCAGCGCCCGGCTTATCTTCATTGTAGGTTGTCACCTGCCTGTTCAATGCGGCGAGAAGCGCCTCGGGATCGCGGAAATAGCGGTCCAGATATATCTCGGTAAAAAGCAGACTTAGGTACTGGAAGTACTTCCAGACGATTGGATCGTCACCACGGGTAATGCGTCGTTCGTTCAGTCTTTGAGTATGCTTAACGATATTCTGGTCGTACTCCAGCAGCAATTTTTTGGGCAGCTCCTTTAGATCGAAATGGTGTGCAAGAAGCGTATGGTAGAAGCGGTGGGTATTGTTCTCGTCGAGTCCTTCCAGTTCCTCGTCGCGCAGGTGCTCGGCCAGTTCTTCGAAACCCTTCGCGTTGAAGAGTGACAGGACCCACTGATTGAGCACCAGTTTGTAGGCGAAGGGCACCTGCGGTCGGTTTGTGCTACGGCGCGGCATCAGGCTTCCCCCATCTCGAACATCAGGCGGTGAAAGTCCTCTTCAATGAGTCGCACTTTCCACAAATCGTCAGGGGTCTTGAGGTTCTCAAGGTTGTTGCCGCCGTTGACGTAGATGAGATCGAACTCACTGTCCTTTGCCGAGTAGCCTTGTCTCGTGAACCACTCGTCGAGTACAAGGTTATCTTCCTCTGGTTCGCCGGTGAGCTTGCGCCAGATAACAAGGGTTCTGCGACCGTCGGGCGTAGTTCCCGTGACCGTACGAAACCAGTACGGACCGTGCGCATCTTGCTTGAGGCGGCCTTTGATCTGGAGGCGCCCTCTCTCTCTCTCTCTCTCTCTCTCTCTCTCTCTCTCTCTCTCGAATTCAGTGCTGAAAGTCTGTGGCGCAGCGATATTACGAACTGTGAGGCCGATGAGCCAATTGAAGGTCTCCAACAGATCGACATTGACTTCCCGGCTTTCGTCCGATCCCGGACGTTTTACCTTCAGTTTGTAGGCCGTAGGATCGGCAAAGGCCTTGATATTGAGCAGTGACTGGCTGGCTTCGCGCGTTTCGACATCAAGCATGTAGCGTAGGATGTATTGCTCCCTAAGGCTGTCCGCTGCTTTTGCTTCGGGAGTATCGAGAAGCAGTTGCTGCCTGTCGGTTCGACGGGTCTCAAGGTTGTTGAGCGTGTCCTCGTAGGATTCCAGGCGGACGATCTTGACAATGCGCGGGCTACGCTCGGCCTCTTCTTTTGTGGCGGGGCGTTTGGGTTTGCCGTCCTTCCAATCCGGCGTGAAAGTGACCTTCTTAATACGTGGAAGCAGGACTGTGTCAAAGTAGTCGCCGATCTCGACAAGAATGAATTTGCGTCGTCCACCGTCAACGCGATTGAGTTTGATTACAGCATGACCAGTGGTTCCGGAGCCGGCGAAGTAATCAAGGACGAGAATACTATCGTTAGAATATAATCGCGATTTAGATATTGAGCGTGTCACTGCACTGATACAATCATACACAGTATGGATCGATTTTGGGTAACTAAAGCCAAAAGTATTACCACCTAATATAGATTTAAGTACGTTAGTTCCATGCACACCGGCATTGTATCGACTGTCAGTCCAGTTGCTGAATACCGGCTTGTGTTTTCCTGTGGAGTTAGACCTTATGTATAGAGTTTTTCCATTGCGCAAACGTAAATTTCCGTTTTCTATTTCTTTGAGACAGGATTCGTAGGATCGTCGCCACACTCGCTCGGTGCCATCTCTACCTACCGGATAGATGCGCCTGAAGCCATCCACTGTGTCCTCAATAGGGTAATCGTCACTTTTTGGTGGTGGTTCGGCTCCATGAACTTGATTGGTACTGGGGTCAACCAAAACTGCGTAGAAGCTATTGGGTCTGCCTATTCTAAGATTGCTGGTTGCCGTACCCGTTCGTGTAAACGCAATTTCAGAATGACCTTCCATAGTTGTTTCCGATCCGAGTAAAACTTTTTGACCCAATGGTGTTGAAAAAATCGCATATTCGTGAGTGGCAGATACATTTGTGCCTTCTAAACCTGCTCCAGCAGGATGGTGATTGACAACAATAGGTATCCTATCATAGGCCGGCAGGAGTATGTCAATAATCTGATTCAATAACACAAACTCTGTATCATCAATGGCAGTAATCTGTACACCAGTAGGTGATAGTAGATATTTCCCAATACTTAACCTATTTGCCATAAGACAAGCCCAAGACGAATGTTTGTAGTTGTTTTTATATGCAATTTCAGAGGCAGACGTGTTATATGGTGGATCAATATAGATAACACTTGCCTGATCATGGTACCGAGCCTGCATAATGGACAGTGCCTGGAAGTTTTCGCTATGAAATAACACGCCATCCGTTAGTTCATCAATCTCATCGATTTCGTCAAGTAGGCGCTCGGCAAAGGACGAGTCAAAATGGCGTGTATCCACTACTAATGTTGGGTGGGTTTCTAAAAACTCTTTCTTGCGCGCCTCACTGTAAGCACGGGTGGTCAGGTCACTTTCGATCTCGTCAATTGCAAAGAAATTCATCCACTCTTCCCATTGCGCCTCATTTGCGGCAATTTCACCATAGAACTCTTCTGGAATGTTCCCGACCGTGATGCAGTATCGTGTTTCGACTACGAACTTCTTCTTTAGCCATAATTTTTTCTGAAAGTCCTCCAGCTGTGCGAGAAAATCGATAATTTTGCCCGCGATCTTTCGAATGACCTTGATCTTGGAGAGATATTGCTCGACACGCGACACGGATTCGTTCTCCACATCGTCCAGATGCATGACTTCGTTCTTGATGTAGAAGTCGAGTTCTCGGCGGAGAAAGGCTCCAAGGTCCTTATGGATAAAATAATCGAAGATATTGCGCGCACTGTAACGATTCAGGTGTGCCTTCAGTCGGTTGTACTCGGCCTGTTCGCCACTCGACAGGATGTGCGGCTTAGCCAATTCGTCGATCCATTCCGCTAATGCCGGGTCGGTCAGACCCAGAATGCGTTCAATGGCGAGTGTGGTCAGGTCTTTCTGGGTCGGGGGCTTCTTCTTGTTCGCACGTCTGTTCTCAGGCCAATCAGTAAGCGTTGCAGGGCGGTATTCGAAACAAACGACGAATTCCTTTCCTTCCTCGTTGTTTTCCTCATAAATCAAGTCATGGCCTGTGTTTCCCGCCGCTGCCAGAACAAATACGCGATTTTTGCCCTCGGCGGCTTTGACGTTGCCGTGTTTTCCCTCGGCGGCATCCGTGAGCCGAAAATGCACCCGCATAGGGTTCTTTTTGTTTTCCGGTCGCAGGCGGAATGCGTAGTCTTTTAGATACTCGCTCGTTTTGATATAGTACTGGTCTTTGTTGGCCCAATGGAGCGTGACTTCCTCACCCTCGTAGGGAATGGCGTACACGCCTGGCTTGTAGACGCGCTTAGCGAGAAAGTCGCCCTCTGAATAGTAGCGGCGGAAGAAACTGTATAGGTGGTCGTATACCTCGCTCTCCAACGTGGACATATCCACGGCATCATTCTTAAGTTGATCACGTAATTTCTTGACCTTGTCCGTTGTTTCCGGGTCCACACCAAGGTCTTGCGCTTGCTCAATGGCCTTGCGCAGGTTTTCTTTGATTTGCGCCTTACCGGCACTTTGGTAAAGTGTTAATGCATCTTGCACCTGCGGCAGCAGGTCCTCATCAAGAAACTGCGACACTTCGTCGCTCTTCGCATGCATCACGCGGTATAAGCCGAAGTCCAGGTCGGGCTTATCAAGCTGGAACAGCTCCTTCAGCAGGTTTTTTAGCTTTTCGTATTTTTTGCTCATCTGATCAGCGTTTCTGGTTGCCCTTAACTGGTTCCGTCGTTACTCGACCGCCCAGCGGATAGTGAAGAGTGTCTCTGTTTCGGTCCGCTGAGCCATGCGGCGTTCCAGCGAGTCGATGAGTTGGTCTCGTTTTTCGTTGATGTCGTCCTCTACCTTGAATATCTCTTTGCGCTGGCGGCGCTGCTGGCACTCGAGATTTTGTATCTTCCCTTGAATCTGGTGCTGTTCAGTAAGCGTGACCGCTTGCCGTGCCTCACGTCGCAAGGCTTTGATTTGCTCCTTCGTGTCCCGAAGCGCTTTCTCCGCCGAGAGCACCATGTCGTCGGCCCATCTGTCGAGTTTTTCGCGCGCTTCCTTGAAATGAACATTGTTCTGTTCCAGAGAATGGCTAACTGTGGCATCCACATAGCGTCGGGATTCTTCGCCGAGACGTTGCTTAACTCCGGCTGGAATCGCATCTTCACTCTGTTCATCATGGATGATACGACTTGCGCAACCGAAGAGCTTCTCCATTGTTTCGTGGTCAAGTGACACACCGGCCTTATCGAAGCCGGAGAAGAGCAGATACTCCTCGCGCTCGTAGGAATCAATGGTTAGGCGAGCCAGCGTGAGATAACCCGTTTTTCCACGCAACGCCTCGATCACGCGGATACGTGTCGGGTGGTTCGTTACGTTGAAAACGATTCGTTGAGGCTGGGCGGGAAGTGCTTTGGCGCTGTCCACGACATACTCGCCCAGAGGGTGCGACAGGCGATATAGAAAATGGCTGCGGATTTCATGTTTCTCGGCATTCGCGCCTGTCCCAGGGCGTGTCTTGGAGATCAGGTGGTATCGCCCTTTGAGGATATCGGTGCGAGGTGGATATTTCAGTTCGAAGGTAAGCGTTTTATCTTCGAACCGGGCCCGCTCGTCAAGCATGAATCGCGTGAGCAACCAGAACCGTTTTCCGAATCGGTCAAGTCGGGCTTGGGCATCGGCAAGTTGGAGTCGCAGTCGCTGGTGGACGTCTTCGTCAAAATGTTCGAAGAGTACGCGGCGCGTATCGTCGAGCCGCGTTTGGATTTGCTCATCCATTTCGGCTTGCAGCTTGCGGAAAGCATCGTCTATTTCGCCTGGCGTACGGCACAGCTGATAAATATCCAATATTCGCTTTTCGAAGTCAAGGCCCGAGTCAAGGCTGCCGAGCACCTCGTCTGAGGCACCGAATACACCATTGAACAGGCTGAATTTCTCAGTCAGAAGTTCCAGGACGCGGCGGTCGGCCGCGTTGCGCTCGTTGAGGAAATTGATGACAACCACATCATGCTTCTGGCCGTATCGATGGCAGCGACCGATGCGTTGTTCGATACGTTGCGGGTTCCACGGCAGGTCGTAGTTCACGACGAGGGAACAGAACTGAAGATTCATTCCTTCCGCCGCGGCCTCCGTGGCGAGAAGTATTGTTGCTTCATCCCGAAAATGCTCAATGAGCGCTGTGCGCACATCCACTGCCCGCGAGCCTGAGATTCGCCCAGTGTTTTGGTTCTTCGCAAGCCAGTGTTCGTAGATTGCGGTGGCTTCGGGACCACGATTCGTACCATTAAAAAGGACAATCTGCCCGGAATAGCCATTTGATTCGAGAAAGACTTTCAGATACTCTTGGGTCCGACGTGACTCGGTGAAAATCAATGCCTTTTGGGCAGCTCCAGTCGTTGCCATACCATCGAAACCGGTTTCCAATGCTTCGACTAACGCTTGCGTCTTGGTGTCGATATCGATGGCGCGCGCCGCTGTGGCAAGCCGTTGGAGGATGTCGATCTCTTCGCGCAATTTCTGCGGATCGACACTAACGATAGGCATCTCGGATTGATCGGCATCTTCACTCTCCGCAAGAATCTCGTCGAGTAGTTCTTCCTCAAGTTCCTCTTCTTCAATGAGGTGTTCTGTAAAATCGGGGTCGCTACCCGCCAATTCATCTTTCATTGTTTCAAGACGCTCCCTCAACTTGTCGAGTGTGACAGCAATGGCTTGAGACGACGATGCGAGTAACTTCCGCAGGATCAGTGCTGTCAGATGCCGCTGTCTGCGCGGAAGGGCATAACTATCTTGTCGCCGAAGGAAGTCCGAAATTGCCTCGTAGAGTGCGTGTTCCTCGTCCGTTGGTTTGAATGGTTGCGTAATCGGGCGCCGTTCCGTATACCGGATATACTCCATTACCTCTTTGCGGAGCGTACGCTTGCAGAAGGGCGCAAGCCGCTGCCGCAGGGCATTGATATTGTTGCCCGCACCCATATACTGTGACCGGAACGAGCCGACATCGCCGAAAAGCCGCTCGTCAATCAGCGTAGATAGGCCGTAGAGCTCAAGGAGCGAGTTTTGTAGCGGTGTTGCAGTGAGGAGTAGTTTGCGACAGTCTTCTGTGGCCCAGCGAATCCCTTGGCCTACTTTGTTGCTTGGGCGATAAGCGTTGCGCAGTTTGTGGGCTTCGTCTATCACAACGAGGTCCCAGGCAGTCGTTTTGAGTTCCTCACGCAAGCGATTCGCGTAGTGGTGCGACATGATAAAAACGGCATTTCCCTCAAGTGGGCTCCGGCCGTCGCGTTTGACATCGCGCCAAGTCTTTGCATCAAGCACCCGGGCGGGCAAGTGGAACTTTTCTTGTAGTTCCAGTGCCCATTGCTTCCTCAGCGAAGCCGGGCAGATCACAAGCAGGCGGCGCTTGCGTTCCGCCCAGAACTGACATAATACGATTCCCGCCTCAATCGTTTTTCCCAGCCCGACCTCGTCGGCAAGTATAACACCCTTTGAAAGTGGCGACTGCAGGGCGAAGAGAGCTGCTTCGATTTGGTGCGGATTCAAATCGACCGCCGCATCAAACAGAGCCATCGACAAGCGATCCATTCCGCTGGTTGCTCGCCGTGTCAGGTCGTAGGCGAAGTACTTGGCTTGATGAGGGGTCAGCGTCAACAAAAATGATCCGAAAAACTGGACAGTTTCCGGGAATGTTTTAAGTGTATGATTGCAGTGATTACGCCACCTTCGGAGCAGTTTGCGGAATAGTATACGTCGTTCGTTATCAGTTTGTCAAGACCTCGGCGACCGTCTCGGGCGCATTCTCGAGATATTTTCCTGCTCGTGGCTTTGGCAAGAGGCATGTTGCCCGGTCAACGCCCCTTGCCCGTCCGGGATGCACCCGCCATACCCACATCTCAGCCTCCGGTGCGCGCATCTATCCAGACAGAATTATTTCTCTGGAGCCTTGCAGTATATGTGCATTGTACATATATTGCAAAACCTGCATGTGAGGCAACCCTATATCGCCTACTTATCGACCGACTCCGACCCAAACCGCCATGTCTCTGAAAAGCGCCATCGAATGGACGAACAGTACCTGGAACCCGGTTACGGGCTGCACGAAGGTCAGCGCCGGATGCGATCGGTGCTACGCCGAACGGTTGTCCGAGCGTTTTCGCGGGGTTGAGAGCCATCCCTTCGAATCCGGTTTCGACCTGACGCTGCGGCCTGAGCGCATAGAGCAGCCGCTGCGCTGGCGGCGCCCACAACTCATCTTCGTGAACTCGATGAGCGACCTTTTCCACAAGGAGATACCCGACGCGTACATCCGGAGGGTATTCGATACGATGGAACGAGCCGACTGGCACATCTACCAGATTCTCACCAAGCGCAGTTCGCTGATGCGCGATTTCGTCGGGAAGCATTATGCAGCGAGGCCCGTGCCGCCTCATATATGGCTGGGCGTATCCATTGAAGATTCCGCTGCGATGACGCGGCTGCGGCACCTGAAGCAGACGAATGCCTCCATGCGCTTCGTTTCCTTCGAGCCGTTGCTGGGTCCGATAGGCGATGTTGATCTGGAAGGGATTCAATGGGTTATCGTCGGGGGCGAAAGCGGGCCGGGCGCCCGCACGATGCAAGCGGACTGGGCGCGTTCCTTGCGCGACCAATGCCAAGAACAACGAGTCCCCTTCTTCTTCAAGCAATGGGGAGGCCGCACCCCAAAGGCGGGCGGCAATGCGTTGGACGGACACCAGTGGCAGGAGTACCCGGGTATGGCGTACGACCGTGCGCTGGAGGCGCCGTTGCAGGTTCGGGCGCGCCAAATCCTTGACAAGCAGGTCTCTTAGCCGTATTCTACAGACGTAAGGCACTGGTGCAGGCGACGTAACCCATACACAGATATACACTTAAGAAAAACCTTAAAACTGTCCAGTTTTTCGGATCATTTCGTTTTATGCACTGTAGGAACCATTGCCAGCAATGGACATGTAAACCGTTAACACAATGGCCGAGCGGTAGTGAACGACAGTCATCCTGGTTCTAATTTGGCGCTTGACAACGCACATGGAAAATATCCTGGACAAGAAACGCTATCAGTTACGCATAAGCGGGATGGAGAGTGCGCCTGGCAAAGTTAGCGCCAGGATGCTCTGCTCCTTCCTCGAAACGCTTATGGCCACTTCCGAACGCGCCACGTCGCTTCTCGTGACAGGCGAGGGTAGCCGCAAAGGCCCCAAGCCAAAGTGGCTCGCGGCGTCTACCGATTTCACGGTAGTTGGCATAAAGTCCGGTTCAACCATTTGCGAAGTAGAGGCCTTGCCCCTTCGTCACGCAGCACCGGATATATTTGCACAAATAGACATGTCGCCGGAACAAACAAGGTGGAGCGGCAATGAGACGACGCTCGACTTGGCTACGCGAGCAATCAATGAGGCAAAAGAATTGGATACCCCTGGTAACCTTTTCGACAATTCGGTGCTTGATTCTCTTCTTGGCTTGGAATCTATTTTTCGTGACAATGACGGAAAATTTGAATGTGCTTCCGATGATTTTGCGGACATGAAATTTACTTTGGATAAAGACGCTTTTCCTAATTTTGAAAAGAACAAACGTCAAATTCCATCTTATCAGTCATGCATTATAAGCGGTTTGCTTAACGAAATTGCGCATAGCGATGGCCGGTTTCAATTGAAACTGGACAATGGTAGACAAATAATAGGAAAAGTACAAAAGGAAAAAATTGATATAGAAGAATTAAGACCGTTATGGGGCAACCATGCCACTGTGCAGGGTATCGTTCATTTTAAAATCAATGGGCAACCACGTTTAATCAAGGCAAACAAAATACAAGCCTACACCGTTGGCGATAGTATTTTTGATACTTTGCCAACCGCATCGGATGCAGATTTATCCAAAATGGTTAAAAATCGTGCTCGTCAAGCGGGTTCATTCGATCCATTGGAGCTTGCAGGAACTTGGCCTGACGACGAACCCATCGAAGATCTCTTGGCCGAACTTGATTGACCCGGGAAGCCATGAAGTATTTTATTTTGGACACGGGCCTGTTATTGGGATTCTGCCGCAAATCTCCATTTGCACTCAAGGCGCATGAGGAATATCATCTTGGCGATCCGCAAATAACAGTTGTTACTTCAATTGTGTGCAAAGGTGAAATATTATCCTTGCAAAAAGGACGGAATTGGAAGGATAAAAAACGCGATTTATTACAAGATATATTGTCCAATATCCCTGTAATCGATATTAATAATGAAAAAATTCTAAATGCCTATGCCGATATTGATAATTGGACACAAGGAAAAGGGAATAACGCGCCTGACGGTGCTCCGCCTCTTAAGCCTGCCCGAAAAATGCAAAAAAATGATTTGTGGCTTGCCGCAACTGCTCATGTAATGCAAGCCACGTTACTATCTACAGATAAAGACTTCAAGCCATTAAATAATATATGGTTTGATTTTGTTTACGTGGATACAAAGGATAAGAAGAAATGAATTTTTCGGAGTAGATTTCAATGCGGGATATTTTCTCATGTCTCCAAGGCGCGGCAGTCTTTGCCGGGAGGGCGATAGCCGAGTGCGCCCCCAGTATCTGCCACCCCACCGCATAATATCTGCATCAGGGTCTTGACAATCTGATGTCCGATGACGTATTCTATTGACGCAAGCCGTTGCCGAAGGCAGCGTAGCCCATTGCTATTCTATACTTAAAAAATTTTCGAAAACTGTCCAGCTCTATCAAATTATATCTCGAACCGCGTTTGGACCTGCTCCGTGAGGAGTACGTCCTCGTTCAGGCCTGGAAGAAGGCCGCGTCGCACATTCGCTACCACAACTGGTTCTCGGACACGCTTGCTCTTGACCGCGCATCCGTGAATTTGCCGAGGTTTATCGGCGAACTCCGCGAGCGCTTGCAGTCTGCGGATAGTTGGCGAAACGAGCCCCTACGTATCGTTCTGGCACCGAAGCACCAGGACTGGGAAGTGCAAAACGGCAGGTGGGCGCCCAAGAGAGGGACAAAAGCAAAGCTTCGACCGCTCGCCCATGTCGATCTGGCTGAGCAGGTGATAGCGACAGCGATTATGCTTTGCCTCGCCGACCGGGTTGAGACGCTACAGGGGGATACGCGCCAACGGATAACTGACGAGGAGTCTCGAAAGGGGGTCATTTCCTACGGCAACCGCCTTTTTTGCTATGCCGATAGCAATGGTGAACTGCATCATCGGTGGGGGGCCGCCAAACTCTACCGTGGATACTATGAGGACTACCGGACTTTTGTGTCTCGCCCCGAAGTTGTGTCCAAATCCTTGGATTCGGGCCAGCGGGCGTATGTCGTCCACACGGATATTCGGCAGTTCTATGACCGCGTCCGCCCGGAGACGCTTTTCAACGCCATTGCGCAGGTTCGCAAACCCAATGACGATCCTGCATTCTTCTCTTTGGTGAAGTCTGTGCTTAATTGGGATTGGCATCGGCATGATAAGGGGGAAGTCCAGATGTACGCCAAGCAGGCGAATCTGGAAGATTTCACGCGAATAGCGTTGCCACAGGGCCTGGTTGCCTCTGGGTTCTTCGCGAATGTTGCGCTTCTTTCCTTTGACGAGGCGTTGCGTGGTGCAATCGGGAATGAGCTCGATCAGGGACTTCGGTTGACGGATGCTTACCGATATGTTGACGACTTGCGTATTACGGTTACCTCGAACTCGGATGTCTTGACGAAGGATGTGGAGAGGATCGTTTGTGAGTGGCTAAACCCGGTGCTGAGAAAAGAGACAGCGGGTCTTGAGCTTGCCTCTGATAAAACCCGGGTCGCATCGCTCCAGGGAGACGAACAGCCACTGGTACGACAAAGTGCGAAGATGGACCGTATTCAGTCGGCGGTATCCGGGGGATTTGATGCCCTCGGCGGTCAGGATATACTTGATGCGATTCGGGGTCTTATGCGTTCTCAGGAAGACTTGAGCGCAGGGGAGGATAGTGATTGGCGATTTTCTCCGATCCCGGACGTGCGAGTCGATACGGTAGCCAGGTTCAGCGCGGCCCGATATCGAACCACATTTCGATCTATCAGGCCGTTGCTTCAGGGTGACGACATGTTGGGCGAATCTGGTGTTGCAGGACGCGATATCTGGCCCGGCGAGCGCTTGCGATTGGTGGGTACGCGACGTGCGCTCGACCAAGATGTTCGAGATTTTGCGTTGAGCCTGATCAAGCGGTGGATCGACGACCCATCGAACGTTCGCCTGCTTCGAATCGGCCTCGACCTTTGGCCGGATGTGAAGTTGTTACGCAAAATCCTTGCGCTTTTCCGTCAGTTCATAAAGCAAGGTGGGCGGAAAAAGGGACCAAGGCGAGTTGCTTGGTACTGCCTTGCTGAAGTTTTGCGTACGGGAGCTGTGGAAACGGGTCTCGTGCCGGATGCCGAATCGCTTCCATTGGAGATCAGCATTGAATCCTATCGGAAAGAACTCTATGATGAGGCTGCACGATTGGTGGCTTTACCCCGCCAGACGGTTCCTTGGTACCTCCGGCAGCAGGCGCTATTTTTTATCGCTGCCTGTCCCCCCTCATGGGCGTACGCCCTACGTACGGTAACAGAGCGAGAAGCCCGCTACCTCGCACAGGATAAAGACCACCATGGCGTCGTACGTAGGGGAACCGCGCCAGAAACCCACCGCTACATGGAACTGATCCGGTTTCTGCGCGGCGAAAGAGATCATCTCGAGAGTTCAGAGGAGTTTGCGACGCTTGCGGTGCTCGCCAGGCGAACGTTCGCGAAGCCCAATCAAGCCATTGCGTTGACGACCTCCGGCCTCAATGCCGAGCGGGCGCAACAAATTGCCCAAAGAGATCCGTCGTTTTTTCTTGAGATCATCAGTGCAGAAGCAGGTGCCGCCCTCTTTGACGTCAATGACCTTTCGCCGCGCATCTGCGAGGACCTCTGTCTGCATTTGGAGCATTCCGGTGGGGATCGCGAAACATTGGCCAAGGTGGTTCTGGATAGGGGCCCGCGCAGCCCTTTGCGCAACGAACTCTCCCTTCTACATTTCGCGGAATCGTTTCTTGAACAGTGGCAGGCGCAGGAATCTCCACCTGAGGCGATTACCCCGGCTCAGATCGAACTTGAGCTCATTGAGGAGACCGGGATCGCCACTATCGGGGACCTGCGCATACTGAAAAGTCAGGCCCAAGCGTCAGGGTCCATGTACAAGGCGCCGGCATGGTGTGAAGCCGATGAGCGGTGGCGTTTCCATCTCGGTTTTTTGCTGCGGTTCATTCTATCTGGGCGGGAGGACTTCACGCGGTTCGTACGTCCGCCGAGTTGGAAAGAAAAAGAAGAGACCGAATCTTGCTATCGCCCCGCCGCGAGTCATTGGTATCAACGTTTGTACGGCTTCTACAATGGGCAGCAAGCCTTCGGAGACGACTGGCTTCCAATCACGGACTGGACAGAAAGATTTCTGCTGGCCCTCCTGCGGTGGCCGGGGTGTCGCAACTCAGATGGGTTCGATTGGGTTGAGCAGGGAGACATCAAAGAGGCAAGGACGCAGATTCGCAACATGATCGCCCGCCTCGAAAAGCATCGCGGCAACGCTACCGGTACCCTGATGTTGCGTTTGAAGGCCAACTGGCCGACTGCGATGAACGAGAAAAGGCCGTTGCACGCCTGCGTAGTTCAGACCGTGATTCCCAATGCAAAAGATATTTGCGAGAACACATCTGATCTGAAATTGGATGGTAATGAAATCCGGCGAAAACACCGAGCGCACCTGTCCGCCGCACTCGCCGCCGTGGAACGTATGCTGACATTGCGAGCGACGCACATGGACGAGTCTTACAAGGCGAGGGAAGGACGGCTCGATTGGCTGATTTTGCCCGAACTCGCCGTCCATCCAGACGATGTGCGCAGGCATCTCATTCCCTTTGCGCGGGCTTATAAAACGATCATCCTTGCCGGGCTGACCTACGAGGAAGTTTTACCGGGGCAGCCGCTTGTCAACTCGGCCCTGTGGATCATTCCCGAATGGTCGGATGCGTATGGGCTTCAGATCAAGATGCGCCGTCAGGGAAAGAAGTATCTTGCCCCGGAGGAGGAGAAGTTCAACAAAAACGGCGCGCCGGTCTTGCAGGGATTTCGCCCCTGCCAGTGGTTGATAGGCTATCCTTGGTCTGGCGCGGGAAATACGTCCGATCAGTGCAATGGCCGATCTGTTTGGCTGACGGCGGCTGTTTGCTATGATGCGACGGACATAGGTCTTGCTGCGGATCTTAGAAACAGGTCCGATATTCTGGCGATTCCGGCGCTCAATAAAGATGTAAAGACGTTCGACAACATGGCGTTGGCACTGCATTACCATATGTTTCAGCTCGTGGTTGTCGCCAACAATGGAAAATACGGCGGGAGCAGTGCGTATTGGCCTAAAAAAGAGGATTATATCAGGCAGATATTCCATGTGCATGGGCAGCCGCAGGCCTCGGTTTCGTTTTTCGAAATCGACAACGTCGCCGATTTTTTGCAACGCCATGACGCGTCGGGGGATAGTGCGGGAGATTGGAAACATCCGCCTGCGGGGCTGGAGCCGGGCCGTTGAAGCGAAAAAACCCCAAACCTTATTTTCTTAGGCACCCTAATCCGCCGCCTAATATTTTAAGGCGGGGCATTTTGGGGTTATCCATTTGTTCCGAATAACCCGCTGCCCGCTCCGGTTCGAGACGGTTCGCTCCATGCTGCGCAGAGCGGCCGCGGCGAGGGCACTTCGATTACGACTTTTTCCCCCGCCTCCCCTTGGGCCGATAATACGCCGTGGAACGGCTGAGCGCGAGGAGGGCGCACTGCCGGACGATGGACAAGGGGTGTGTACGATTTATCTGAGACCTGCGCTCGGCTACAGGTCGTGACCGAGCGCCTGTGCTAAAAAATCCGTCTCCAGTTCAATCTGCGCTATCTGGGCCTTGAGCGCCTTGATTTTTTTCTTCTGATCGCGGTCATGGCTTTCCCGCCTGAACGACTCCTCCATGTTGGCGGCGACCCGCTTCTTCCAGGCATGCACCAGGTTCGGATGCACGTCGAAGCGGGCGGCGATTTCGGCTGTCGTGCCCTTGCCGCTAAGCGCGGCAAAGGCTACCTTCGCCTTGAATTCGGGACTGTGGGTTCTGCGTGTGCGTTTGGACATGGAATGCCTCCATTGACTTGGTTGGATCGGGAGAAGATCGCAATTCTGTGCCTTAAAATCGAAAAAATGTTGTCCAATTGCGCAGAATTTTCTCAGATCCCGTCGTACGCCCTCGTTTTGGGCGAACATCGGCATACGTAAGCCGTAGATTTCAAATCCCAAAATCCAGGCACCCGGTTGCTTCGATCCGGCGCCCATCCCCGGTTCATGCGGCGGCGCAGCCCAATATCGACCGCAGCCCGCCTGGAAGGGGCCGCACAAGCCCACATGGACGAGCTCATGCGGCGGCAGCCGAATCCCGACGGCAGTAGCCCCTATTCAGATATAGTATCCCGGATATAACAGTCCAGATAGCGCAAGATGCAGAAATACGGCGATCAAATTCGGCTGTCGGCTTCCGATCTCACGCGGTTTACGGCTTGCGAGCACGCCGTTCGCCTTGATCTCGCCTACCTCCAGGGCGAAGACCTTGCGCCGGTTGAAGACAGCGAGGACGCCCTATTGCTCCGGCGGCACGGCGACGAGCACGAAACCCGGTATCTCCGGCAACTGGAGGAGGAAGGCAAGACGGTTGTACGCATCGAACCGGAAAATGCGTCCTTCAAAGCGTCGCTAAAAGCCACCCGCGCTGCTTTGAAGGCCGGGCCGGATAGTATTTTTCAAGCCGCGCTTGGCGATGGTGTGTGGGGCGGGTACGCGGATTTTCTGGAGCGCGTCCCGGCGCCGTCGAAGCTGGGGGCGTTTTCCTATGAGGTGCTGGACGCCAAACTGAAGCGCAAGCCCGCGCCCGGCCATGTGCTTCAACTGGCGCTTTATTCGGATTTGCTCGCCGACATTCAGGGATATGCGCCAGAGCAGGCCCACATTCATCTTGGCACGGGCGAGCGGGTCAGTTTTCGGCTGTCGGAGTACGAAGAATACGCTCGTTTCGTGCGCCATCGCCTGGCGCGTTTCGTCCGCAATCCCCCGCAAACGCGGCCTGTTCCGTGTTCGCTTTGCGATCTTTGTCGGTGGCGAGACCATTGCAACGATGCATGGCGAAAAACAGACAGTTTGTATCTGACGGCGAACATTACGAAGAGTCAGGTTGGCAAACTTGAAGCGGCGGGCGTGGATACCATGGCCGCGCTTGCCGAGCGCGCGGGTCGGGTGAAAAATCTTGCTGATCTTACGCTGGAAAAATTGCGCATTCAGGCGCGGCTTCAACATGCCCGAAAGACAGGAGCGCCGAAGTACGAATTGCGGCCCCATGTCCCTGCGAAGGGTTTCGATCTGATGCCGCGTCCCGACCCCGGCGATTTGTTCTACGACATCGAAGGGGACCCCTTCTATTCCGAGGCGAATGCCGAGGGCCTCGAATATCTTCATGGGGTATGGGACGGCGAGGAATTCACTGCGCTGTGGTCGCACGATCTTGCCCAGGAAAAGAACGCGCTCGCTGCATTATTCGAATTGTTCCAAGAACGTCTCAAAAAACACCCCGACGCGCATATCTATCACTACGCTCCCTACGAAATCACGGCGTTGCGCAAGCTTGTCATGCGCCACGGGATAGGAGAGGAGCGGCTGGACCAATGGCTGCGCGAGCGGCGGTTCGCGGATCTTTTCGCCGTCGTGCGCGGGGGCGTTTTTGCTTCCGAATCGTCCTATTCCCTCAAGGACATGGAAGCGTTCTACGATCTGCCTCGCACGGGGGAGGTGAAAACCGCGGGCGGTTCGATTGTCGCGTACGAAAAATGGCGGGAAACGGGCGACCCCGAAATACTCGCCGAAATAGAAGAATACAACCGCATCGATTGCATTTCCACGGAGAAGTTGCGGGACTGGCTGCTTGCTATACGGCCTGAGATGCCCTGGCTCGAAATCGGCGAAGGCGAAACGGAAAGATCGGCGGTGCAGCAATCCGAGCACCAGGCGCTCCTGAATTTATTGAGTGCTTCTCAATTGCCGGAAGCGCGGCGGCGCATGCTGTATGATCTCGGCGTGTTTCATTGGCGGGAACGCAAGCCGCAAGCATGGTCCGTATTTGATTCCGCCGCCAAGGAGTTCGAGGAGTTATGCGACGACATGGAATGTCTTGCGGGACTTGTCGCGGTCAGCGCTCCGTACCCCGTAAAACGCTCCACCGGGCGCGATTACCGCTATCCGCCGCAGGAAACGAAATTGCGAAAGGGAAACTCGGCCATGTTCGCAAGGGACGACGGTTTTGTCGAGGTCGAGATATTTCAAATAGACCGGAGCCGGCGCAGGGTAACCTTGAAAATAGGGCATAGCCGGGGCGCTGCATTGCCGGACCAGTTGGACCTGCTCCCAAACTTTGCTCTGGATACGGAGCCGATTCGCGGCGCCATACGGAGGGTCATAGCGGATCAATGCGGGCCTCGGGCGAACCATGCGGTCGAAGACCTCCTTTCGCGCAATCCGCCCCGTTTCCATGGCCCGTCTCCGCTGCCCCTCGGCGAAGGCGTCGAGACGCTCGACGGCCTGATTGCGGCGGCGCGCGCCCTGGACAGATCGGTTCTTCCGGTGCAGGGGCCGCCCGGCACGGGTAAAACCTATGCGGCGGCGCGGGCGATTCTTGCGCTCGTCCGGGACGGCAAGCGCGTTGCGGTGTCCTCGAACAGCCACGCGGCCATAAGCAACGTGCTGATGGGGTGCGTAGATGCGCTGGGTACGGACAGCGTCGGCCTCGGGCCGGACGACGTGCATATCGCGCACAAGATTTCTCAAGCGGTCGATTTCCCGGACAAAGTTCGGCAGGCCATCTCTTGCGTAACCAGCAACGACCATGGGGCCATTCGCTCCGCCGATATCGTGGGCGGAACGGCGTGGCTGTTTTCGAGGCCTGAACTTGGCAAGGCGTTCGACTACCTCTTTGTGGACGAGGCGGGGCAGGTTTCGCTGGCGAATCTGGTTGCCATGTCCAATGCGGCCCATAGCCTGATTCTGATTGGGGACCCGCGCCAACTCCCGCAAGTCGTGCAGGGTTCGCATCCCCATCCGGCGAATCTGTCCTGTCTCGACTGGATGCTGGGGGAAGGTCAGAACGTCGATCCCGCGCGCGGCATTTTTCTGCCCCAAACCTGGCGGATGCACCCCGATCTCTGCGCGTATATTTCGTCGCAGTTCTACGAAGGTCGCTTGGCGAGCCATCCTTCGACGGCGCGGCGGTCTGTCCAGGCCCGGAGCCTGCCCCCCTGTGGCGCATGGCGGATTCCGGTCGCGCACGAAGGCCGCGTACAACATTGCCCCGAGGAGATCGCAGCGATTCGCGAGACCATCGACAGACTGCTGGAGGGCGCGTGGACGGACGGCGACGGAAGCCGCCCGGTTGGCGAGGACGACATTATTGTGGTGGCTCCGTACAACGCGCAGGTCAATGCGCTTGCCGACGAACTGCCCGGCATTCGCGTAGGCACCGTGGACAAGTTCCAGGGGCAAGAGGCGCCCATTGCGCTTGTTTCCATGACCACCTCGTCTTCCGAGGAGACTTCGCGGGGGATAGATTTTCTTCTGTCCCGGGAGCGGCTCAATGTCGCCGTGAGCCGGGGCAAGGCCCTGAGCCTGGTGTTCGCCTCGCCGCGCCTCTTGAATACGCACTGCGCCACCGTGGAGCACATGCGCCTGGTGAATGCCCTTTGCGCCCTGCCGGCGTGGGAGGGGGTTAAGGCTTGAGCGGGGCCGCGGCGGCTTCAAAGGCAAATTTTCTGCCCGGAGCCTCCTTAAACCAGACAGTTTCTCTTTCAATTAGCCGATGCGTCGCTTTCAATTGGTCGGAAGTTGACTTTCAATTGGTCGGGCAACTGCCGAGGATTCCTCGGTAGTTCCCCCTCCAGGCCGCCGCCGAACCGGCAACGGCTAAGGATTTCCTGGTGGTTCAGGCGGAAGGGATTGAAAAAAGTCCCGTTCTCAAGCCCGAACAGGGAACGTTAACGCTCCTTTCGCTTTTCTTTCCGATCTTTCCCTTTGCCGCATCCATCCTTTCCGTGTTATCCCGAGGCGGGCGCAATGAACACAGAAAATTCCGTAACGCCGCAGGAAGAAAAGGTTGTAGAGCGCGAAACGCCCGACGGCGAGATGGCGCCCCTCGAACTTATTACGGGCTACGCCGACACATGGCGCCTGCTCCTTGAGTACGACGAGGATCGATTGGCGACGCCGCCCGGCGCCAAGCCATCCGCTGGCGTACTGGATTATGAAAGCGCTATGTGGGCGATCATGAAATTCAAAGAGGAATTGATGTCGCGCAACGAAGCGTCGCCTCTTTTCGGCAATCTTCGCGGCGAAGCGCTGGAAGGAATTCTTGGCAGCATCGAGCAAACCACGTTCGGCGAATCGCTCTATCGCTCCCGCGAAGAAAAAGCGGCGCACCTGCTTTACTGCATTGTGAAGGATCGGCCCTTTATCGAAGGAAACAAGCGGATCGGCGCGCTCCTCTTCCTCATGTACCTGCAGCAAGAAGGCGTAACGCATCGGCTCAACCCGCAGGCCTTGACCGCGCTCACGCTGCTCATCGCCGAAAGCGCCTCCAGCAAGGACCTGATGATCTGCCTTATTGCCAATCTGCTGGTGGAGCCAGTTTAGCTCATACTTGGATTACAGGTGCTCTTCATCCATTTGACGCCAAATTCCTTCGCTATTATCGAACATCTCTTAGCAAGTGCTCGGCAATACGTAGAGCGATTTCTTTCCCTCGCTCGTTGGCCACTGCGAAACATAAGAGATAAAGCGGATTATTTACCGAATTTCGCAAAACACCTGGCTTATCTGCTACGCCAGCGAAAATGTTCTTGAGTCGATCATTAAAATAGCGACCAATGGTTTCTGTTTTTGCTTTGACTACGCGCTCTCGCTCATCGCCAAATATATCCAAGTTGGTTTGCGTATTGTATAATTCATCGTACCAATCTTCAGTTCCAAGGAGAAGATTGAGCCTCCGTTGCCATGATTCTGGTATTTCGCCTGATCTCGTGAGAAGGCGGTTGACGCCTATACCGAGAGGAAAGAGGAGCCAGAGATCAATGGCTTTTGTTTGGGCAATTGCTTCAATGGTTGTCCATTCAACCTGCATCCCGTATGGATCAAGAAATAGAACGGCTCGGCGGGAGTCCCATTTTTTGCTACACAAGTTTTGAATCTCTTCGTTCGCATCTCCCTGGTGGATCAAAATATCATCGGCCATATCTGGAAAATCCTGTTTGATTGCTTCAAGCGCAGCACATCGTTCGGCATTTTGCTCAATGAAAATGTACTTGTTGAAGCGTGGCCGCGCCCTCAGTGCGAGACGAGCCGAGCCTTCCAAAAGGGCCTGAGGCTCTTCTTTGGCGAGATCGGGAAAAAGGAGGCCTTGAGATAAGGTTTCATTCGAATCCTTACGACGTGCATCCCGGTAACCACTTCCGGCAAATGCATCAATGTACGCTGTCTTGAAGGGACGGGCTTGGAGTGCGGTCGTATAACTTTCCAGGTACCCGGCAAGTACCTTCAGCTTTGTTGAAGTCCAATCTCCCCCGAATCGGGGTGGTGTTGCATGCGTGTTTTCCATATTTCCTGGTACAAGTTTAGTATTTACTCGACCTACAGTAAATCTTTGGAGATGCCAACCGGTGCCCCGGCAGCTTGTAACGGTGTCTCTAATACCCGGTCGTACACCATATCTGGATACTCCTGCCACTGGCATCCGTCCAGCGTATTGCCGCCCGCCTTGGGGGTGCGGCCTCCCCATTGCTTGAAGAAGAAAGCAACCTGCTGCGCCAGGCACTGATCGCGCAAGGAACGTGCCCATTCCGCCTGCATGGGGCGGGCGCCCGGCCCGCTTTCGCCCCCGACGATAACCCAGTGAATCCCCTCCAAGCCGACATCGCCTATCGGACCCAGCAACGGCTCGAAGGAAACGAAGCGCATGGAGGCATTTGTCTGCTTCAGGTGCCGCAGCCGCGTCATCGCTGCGGAATTTTCAATGGATACGCCCAGCCATATATGAGGGGGCACGGGTTTGTCCTCATAATGCTTCCCGACGAAATCGCGCATCAGCGAACTGCGCTTGGTGAGAATCTGGTAAATGTGCCAGTCGGCCCGTTCCATCGTATCGAATACCCGTCGGATGTACTCGTCGGGTATCTCCTTATGGAAAAGGTCGCTCATCGAATTGACAAAAATGAGCTGCGGACGCCGCCAGTGCAGTGGCTGCTCCAGACGCTTTGGGCGCAGGGTCAGGTCGAAACCGGGTTCGAAGGGATGGCCCTTGACTCCGCGAAAACGCTCGGAAAACCGTTCGGCGTAGCACCGATCACATCCGGCGCTGACCTTCGTGCAGCCCGTAACCGGGTTCCAGGTGCTGTTCGTCCACTCGATGGCGCTTTTCAGGGACATTGCGGTTTGGGTCGGAATCAGTGGGGAGGTAGGCGATTGTATCCGATTTCGATGGATATAACAATATATGTGTATTGTACATATATTGCAAGGTTTCAGGAAAATAATCTGTTCCAAGTCATAGGACACGCAGGCGGAGTGTGCGTTCCAGAGGTTTTACAGGCGTCTCCCAAGCCGTGTTACCTTACCTTCAGACACGCTTCCACTACGCCAAGGAGGACACGCCATGCTGGAAAGCAAGAGAATCTGCTCGACGAGTTGCTTGAGGATTTCGACGGGGACGTAAACTCTGCTGGGCCTTCTTCGATATCGTTTGCGTGGACGGCCTCAAGGGCCTCGCGGAGGCGTTGGAGGCGATGTTCCCCGAGGCGCGCGTTCATACGCTGCCGCGACGGAATGCCGGTGGACCTTAACCGCGCATACGCTGTATACAGATTAACGTTGATTCGGCTTGGCTGGACAGCGCGTACGTGGAGTGCTTCCGACGGAGCCTCAAACAGGAAGGAGTGCACGGGCATGCGCACGAGACCGCTCGCAAGGCGAAAGAGCGCATCGCCGCCTACGTCCGCTGCTTCAACGAAGACAGCCCGCGTCAGCCTTGACAACCTGACGCCGGCCGATGTATACTTATAGACGAAAGCCGCTGACAAAGGCGGCCAATCCGTCGCAAACCTGCACTTAAAACGGCTTCGGAAACTGTCCAGTTTTTGGAGCGCTTCCGATAAAACGACATGAAAGCCTACGCAAGCATTTCCCTGTTCCTGCTACTCGCTGTGTTGGCCTCCGGCTGCACCACCGTAAATTACACGCTGATTGGGCCCGGCTATGGCCATCCTCCGGTGCCGGAATCCGAGGTGCAGGTGTTTACGGAAGAGGACGAATTGCCGGAGCATACGCGCATTGCGTTGCTTCACCGCGGTCTGGACCTGAAAGAGGCTGCTCGCAGGAATCCGGGCAAATTGGTCGCCATGCTACGCGACAGGGCAGGCGCTTTGGGGGCCAACGGCATTCTCGTGGCCGGGGTGAAGGATATGGGCGATGGGGTGTGGGTGGTTAACGACACCGAAAGAGTGCGGATGGTAGTAGACCCGGCCGTGGTGGGTTTGGAATCGGGGTCCGCCATCTACGCGGATGCTATCGCTATACGGATGGAGTAGGGGGGAGGGACGAGTTTATGCGCTCGGTGCGAATCTTACACATTACACCATTGAGTGATTTTACTCAATAGCGTAAATTTCTGGGATTATACGGATAATCGAACCATCTATACGCTTTTTTGAAAACACCCTGGATTGGATGAAGATTTCGACGATACTTGATCACATCGACAGTGGGCATATGGCCCTGCCTGAATTTCAGCGGGGGTATGTCTGGAATCGCAAACAGGTGCGCGAACTGTTCGATTCCCTGTACCGTCGTCATCCCGTAGGCGGTTTATTGGTTTGGGCAACGCAATCCAGCGATGCCGTGCACCGCGGCGGGCGACCGTTGACTGCCGGGGTGGTCAAGCTACTTCTCGACGGACAACAGCGCATAACGTCTTTATATGGCGTTGCAAGGGGCTGTCCACCGGAATTTTTCGACGGTAACCCACAGGCTTTCAATGGGCTTTATTTCCATGTGGGCGAGGAGACATTTAATTTTTATCAGCCTACGAGAATGAAGGACGATCCTTTGTGGATCGACGTGTCGGCATTAATGAAGCAAGGAGTGGTCGGAATCACTGAATGCAGCAACCAGTGGTTAGCTGTGACCTCTCAATAGGTTGCTCATTATCTCCGGATTTCCGAATTTATTAGGCACATCCAATCGCAATCCATGGGTAGGTCCGCATGAAAATACACAAAAATTCCCGATTGACGCCGAAAGGTCGAGAGCTT
>JAJDWX010000005.1 GCA_022825385.1 Rhodothermales bacterium | reverse complement strand
GCAGCCTCCCGAAGGGCGCGTCACGTCCCCAACGACCCGAATCTACGATTTTTTCTGCTGATTTCATCGATACAAGCATGACGACTTGTGCAGGCAAACGTGACGCGCTGAGCGAAGTGGATTTAATCAGAGTATCCTTAAATACAGGATACGCTGATCAAAACCATTTTGCCCGGGGCATCCCCGGCAACCGCTGCGCTTTGCGGACGTCAGCAATCCCGTATTTCCTGCGCAAGAATGTCGATTCGTCTTGACAAACAGTTTCGCAAAGCCTATTATGGGAATATAATGGGGGTTTCCGTATTTTATCCTCCCGGTATTTCCGTCGTATTCGCCAAGCGGCGCCCGATTTCGCGCCCCAAAACGTATTCCTTATATGATGCGAAACAGGCTGTTTCTTCTCTGGCTGGTCGTGTTCTTTGGCCTGACCGTCCCTGCCCAGGCCCAGTATCGGCAAGACGTACGCAATCAGCAGGCGCAGTCCCGCCTCTACGATACTTCGTCCGGCGCGACGTTTTCGCTGAACCGGCTTTTTAGCCCGCAGCATTTTCGGATGGGACATTCGTACGAAATGTCCTTTGGTTCGTTCGGCGGCGCGAGCGCTTCGCTCGGCATGTACACGAACACCATGCGATTCCAGTTCAACAGCAAACTGGCGGGCCGGGTGGATCTGGCGTACGCCTTTTCGCCCTTTGGCGGAGCGAACATGCTGGGTGCCTCAGAGGGGATGCAGGGCCGGTTCCTGCTGCGCAACGCGGAGATCGCCTATCGTCCTTCCGACAAGGTGCAATTGCATTTTTCGGTGCGGCAAAGCCCGTATGGAGGATACATGAGTCCGTATGGGTATGGCGGATACGGAAGGTATGGCTCGGCCTTCGGGTACCGGCCGTATTACGGCGGCAGCATGATGCATATGCGCGTGGGGTCCGCCGACGATCTTTTCTGGAACGATACGCTTCGGTAGGCAAGGCTGCTGCGTTCTCGAATTCTCCTTGCCGATGACGGCTCGATGGAAGCATCGTTTCATGGGCGCGGCCATTGCGGCGTTTGGTTGTCTGGCTTTTGTGCTTGCCTACGGTCTTGTGACGCGCGTGGTTACGTTGCCTGACGGGCAAAACAAAACCGTCCGGGACATCGTACAGGTCGAAGTCCGCAACGGATGCGGCGTCGACGGCCTGGCGGGCGCCATGGCGGCGTTCCTGCGCGAGCGCGGCTATGACGTGGTGGCGACGGGAGATTACGAATCGTTCGGCGTTGCCCGATCCATGGTGATCGACCGGGTTGGCGACATGGAGGCGGCCCGCAAGGTGGCGGAAGCATTGGGTATCCGACAGGTCGAACAGGATATTCGCCCGGAGTATTTTCTGGATGCTTCCGTGGTGATCGGCCTGGATTACGAAACGTTGCACCCTTTCGGCAAATGAATAACGCGTTGGATAGTTCGCCTGCCATGGTGGCGCATGTCGTCGAGGCCATGCTGGACAAGAAGGCCCGGGACGTTACCGTGCTGGACATGCGAGAGGTGGCCGGCTTCGTCGATTATTTCGTGATAGGCACGGGCGATTCAGAATTGCAAATCAAAGCGATCGCCGAGGCCATCAGGGAGCGGGTGCGTACGCAATGCGACGAGAAACCGTGGCATATGGAAGGCGCCGATGCGTGGCAATGGGTGCTGCTGGATTACGTAGACGTGGTGGCGCATGTGTTCAGCCCGGACAAGCGCGCATTTTACGACCTGGAGAGGTTGTGGGGCGACGCGCCGAAACAACAGGTGGATTCGGGCGGATTGCCTCGGGAAAACCGTCCGCAGGCGTCGGGAGGCGCAGCATAACCTGCCCCGGAAGATTTCCCGGAAACCAACCCGGGTTTCGCCAGAGTCAGGCGATTTCGTCCTCTTCGAAGAGGATCGTAAGGCTGGGCAGGAGGTTGTGCCGCTTGGCCAGTTTGAGCAGGGCGCCTGCGATTTCCTCCGGCGACTGAAAGGTAGCGTTCTCCTTGCTGTCCGCGGCCAGTTCGTAGCCAATGGCCTCCTCGCCTTCTCCGTCTCGCGCCCAGGCGGTGGCTTCCTCGATTGCGAACGCGCCGTCCTCGGGCATGAACGAAGCGATAAAGCGCTCCCGTTTTTTACGGGGATCGACCAGGCTGAGGCAACCGATGGCGCCGTATTCGTCGTCGTAGAAGAGCGTTTCCCCAATCAGTATTCGGATAAATTGTTCGAGGTCGAGCGGTTTGTTTGCAGCCATCGTTTCGAGCGTGTTGCGTGATGTTTTTTCAGGATGCGGGGTACCCGGATCGGGCAAAGAGGATCCCATGGCGCGCCGCGGGGGCTTATTCGTCAAGAAAATCGGCGAGAAATTCGCCCGCGACGCCGCCGCCGACATGGCGGACTTCGGCTTCGAACAGGCTGGCGAAGTGATGGACGATCTTTTTCTTCGCGTCTTGCGGGGCGACGGGGCCTCCCGTTTCTTTTTCAAGGGATGTTACGTTGGCGTCCGCAATCCCGCAGGGGACGATGTGCGAAAACCAGTTCAGGTCGGGATGTACGTTCAGCGCAAATCCGTGCATGGTTACCCATCGGCTGCATCGTATGCCCATGGCGCATATCTTGCGGGCCGCCGCGCTTCCCGGCGTCGTCGCATCGGCGTCGACCCAGACGCCGGTGCGTCCTGCAATGCGCCCGCATCGTACGCCGTACGCCGCGCAAACGTTCATGATGGTTTGTTCGATCAGGCGCAAGTACCGGTGTATGTCGGGGGCGAACCGGTCCAGGTCCAGAATCGGGTAGCCTACGATTTGCCCCGGTCCATGCCAGGTAATGTCTCCGCCGCGATCTATTTCGATGCATTCGGCGCCGCGCTGTCGAAGCAGGGCCTCGGAAACGAGCAGGTTTTGCCTGTTCCCGCTTTTTCCGATCGTGAACACGGGCGGGTGTTCGACGAACAGCAATACGTGCGGAAGCATTTCCGGGGGCGTACGCCGCTTCGCCGCAATAAGGCGCTGCTGGATACGCTGCTGCAACGCCCAGGCGGCCCGATACTCCAGCTGCCCCAGGTCGCAGGCCATGACGAATCTGGATGCGCTCATGTCAGTTGGCGATGCTTAACCGGAAATTGAATCCGCCGTTGATGCTTGTAGAGGACGGCGTTCGGCTGTCTTCGCTGATAAAATTCTCGTAGCGAAGCGTGAAATCCGTGCTGACGCGATTGCTGATCTGGTAGGAAATACGGGGCGCGACCGTATAGCGTTTCGAGGCGGAAATGACGGACACGTTGTCTCCCTTCACTGCATCCTCGACCGCAAACGTTTCGCGGCGGTCGATATAATCCGTCAGCGCGCGCCGCAGCAAAAGGCGCCGGTCGCTCAGGTTGGCCACCGACATGCTTAAACTGAAGCTGATCCGGTTGTTTATCTTTTTCAGGAAAGGCAGCTTCATGCCGGACCTCGAATAATTGGCCGTAACGGTGACCTGGCTGTTGTTGTTTTCCGACACTTCGAAGTTGGTGGTGCTCAGCATATACGAAGTGCTCTTCTCCCAGGTTACGGTTGTTTGCAAGTTGCCCTTGAAAGACAGGTCCAGTCCGAGGAGGGGCTGGAACCGTTCGTTGACCCGAATGCTTCCGACCTCGTCTGTGGGGATGGCGAATACGATTTGCTGTCCGCTGAGGTCGAAAGAGCGGGTCGATTCGTCCGAGATTACGTTTCGGCGGTAATCCGTGGCGTAGTCCGACGTGTAGCCATGCCGGAGACTGGCGTTCGTAACCAGGCTGCGAAGTATGGGCCATTGCCCGATGCCCGACCAGGTGATTTGCCATCCGGGCATGGGGAAGGGAAGAAATCCTCGGGAATCTATGGCGCCTGGCCCGGACAGGAAGGCGTCCTGAAAATCGTCGACAATGGATTCGTTGGTGAGTACGATGCGCCCGTCCCCGTTTTCGTCGCCGATGCGCCGGGGGTCTTCGGCGCGGGCGTCGTCCTGCTGGTACGTTTCCAATTGCCTTTCGAACAGGTCCAGATAGCCCGGCCCGAACACCCAGACCGAAGCCCGGTTCGATCCGGTGAGCGTTTCGGTGATCGTGATGGGGTCCGGTCGGTACGTCCGGTTGGCGCTGCTGCTCCAGTTGGCGTTCCAGGTAAGGTTGATCTGGAGGGACCGGGTTGGATTCAGCGTGGTGCGGCCTTGTATTTGTTTCCGGTCCGACAAGGCGTCTTGCACTTGTAGCCGCTCGCTGACGATGCGCTGTTCGAGGGGCAGTTCCCTGTCGAACCCGAACCGGTATCCGAGCGGCGGTCCGGCGTTATGGAAAAGGGCGTCTATCAGGCTGTAGGGCGTATTCACATCCAGGATATCGCCATTATCGTCCAGTATGAGTTGCCCTACGTTGCTGGAATTGCTGCTTTGGCTGGAACTGTATGTTACCGTGAGTTCCCGGATGCCTGTGGCGGCCAGCAGGGTGCGGCGGGCCAGCGATACCGGGCTGGGCAGCATGGCGGCGAAAAATCCTGGTGCGCGTTCTTCTTCTTCGATTTCCGCCTCGCCTTCGTCCGCGCTTTCGTCGGGGACTTCGGTTTCTTCGTCGGTTGCGGCAGGGACTTCGATTTCTTCGTCGGTTGCGGCGGGCGTTTCGTCCGTCTCGCTTTCTTCTTGCGCGGGGGGCGTTTCGGTTTCGGGCAGGGGTAAGGTTTCGTCGGGGATTTCGATTTCTTCGTCGGTTTCGGCGGGCGTTTCCTCGGGTTCGGGCAATGCCTCCTCTGCGGCTTCCTGTATCGCCTCTTCCTCGTCCGCGGCTTCTCTTGCGGCTTCTTCGGCGGCTTTTTCTCTTGCCTTGCGCTCTTTCTCTTCCTGTTTCAGACGTTCTTTTTCCTCCCGGGCCGCTTCCCGGAGACGCCTGCGTTCCTCCTTGTCGGCGGCGCGCTGTTGCTGACGCTGCGCGCGCGCGTCGGATTGCTCCTGTCGGTACCGCTTTTCCGCCTCTTCCATCGTTTCGTAGAACGGTATTTTTCGGAACAGGTCTTGTATGCGGAGCGTGTTGCCGGCGCGTATTTCGGACTGATTGCTTGTCGATGCGCCGGTATTGCGCCCAACCGAACCGTTGCGCCAGCTGAATTGCGAACTCCAGGTGATATCCTGCAGGTCGAACCATTCCAGCGCGGCGGGCATTCTCGGATTGAAGGTGGCCGTAAAACTTTCGCTGTGCTGATCGGTCCGAATCCCTTCGTGCCCGGAGAAAATCCGGTTGATAACCTGCCCCGCGCCCACCACGCGGAGCTGGCTTACTTCGAACCGCGTGTCGTCTTCGTCGATCAGGCCCGCCGCGAGGGCGGCTTCTTCCGTCGTATTGGCGAAAACGCTTTCGTTGCCGAGACTATCGACGCGGATGACGGTAAACACGGTGTCTACTCCCGCCGCGTTCAGGCTTTGGCTGGTGCTGGCGGTGTACGACAGGTTCAGAAACTGGAACGGATCGTACTGGAAATTGCCGTTGCGCCGGTGCGAAAGCGCATGCGACTGGCGTATCGGAAATTCGACCACTTCCGGCAAGGATTGCGCATCGGCGTCGGGAAGGTCCCTTCGCCGGTCTTGCGACTCGGAGAAATTGCGCGACGCGGTGGCTCCGGTCGAGATGACCCGGGGCGCGTAATTGAAATTCAGCCCGCCGAGGGGACCGCCCACGATGGGAATATTTTCGAGGAACCAGAACGGACGCACGGTGCGCGGCCTCCGCACGTTCAACCGGTAGGTGAGGGAAGAATTCCACCGTTCGCTGTCCCGTTGCCGCTGGGACGGATTGCTGGCGCTTGCATTCGAAGCGGAAAAACTCAGGGCAAGGCCGTCCACCGTATTGCGCAGCGCCCGCGAGTCGGATCCCGATTTGCCGATGCGGATGCTGTAGGACCGCGTTACGGATCGGGTTTGGGCCGATTCGACGATTTCGTCTTTTTTCTGTTCGCGTTCCGCCTCGCTCAGTTCTTCGTTCCGGTCGGCCTGCGCAAGGAGTTCTTCCAGCCGAATATCTCCTCTATTGGGCGAGAAGCGAGGCGTGGACGTCTGGTTGGATACCTGGGCCGAGGCGGGGAGCGTCCAGCCGTATCGTTCCGGGATGAATTTGTCGAGATTTACATCGGTCGTAACGCTCCAGTTGGAGATGTTGACCTGCTCGCGATCGCCGAGCGTACTTTCGAGTCCGCCGAAGCCGTCGGTCTGGTGTTGCCAGGTGGCTTTGACCGTGGCGAAGTCGGCCAGTTTGACGTCCGCGTTGCCCACGGCGGCCCAGCCGTTCGTTTCGTCGTATCCGGACACCCGGAGTTCGTTCACCCAGACGGTTACATCTTTGAGGGTGTCCCCGGGACGGACATTTCGGACGCCCGCAATGGTCGAATCGGCGCCGTTCCGAATGCCGAGCACAATGGTGTTTACGCCGCCCAGCGAGGGCGTTCCCTTGACCCCAAGGCGGGTGCCCGGCGGCGCGAATTCGGGAATGTCGGGGCTAAGCGGGACATTTTGAATGTCCGACCAATAGACGCTGTCTGTCGGAAAAGCCCGGTCGTCGCGCGATACCTTGAGCTGGTTCAGGGCGCCCAATTTGATATTTACCGAGTTCAGATCGACGAACTCGCCGCCTACCATGCGATTGGTTTGCCAGATTTCGTCCGCGTCCTTCGACGTGATCGAACTGGGGGACAGCGGCATTTCGTACTCGTAGTAGTCATTCGTTTCGTTTGCGCCAATACGCATGAAGAAGCGAACGTTTTCTCGCTCTTCGATGGGCGCGCCGTCCCCCCGTTCGCCGTGCATGTGCAGAAACATGCGCAGGTTCGAGTATTTCAGCAGGTCTACTTCCTGCTGATAGGTCTTGAAAATTGCTTGCTGCTTGCCGGGCATCAGGTTTTCCACCCGCAGGGCCATGGCCTGTTCGCGCGCGTTCTGAAGCACCGCGCTGGTGGTTTGAATCTGGCTGATGATCGTGCCGTTGGGCGGGGCGTACGTACTGGTGTTTTCCTCGTTGTTGATGCTCGAAACGGAGAGACGGGTCTGGTCTCGCTGCGTGTCGCCCGGAAGGTCCCGTTCGCGCGAGACCGCCTCGGATTTTTGCCATTGCGCCCCCACCAGTTCGAACGTCGGGAATCGGAGCGTTACCGGGTTGTCGTGCCCCGTAGTCCATACCCGGATCGATTCGATCAGGGTGAAGTCCTGTATATTGCCCACCCGTCGCGAAAAATCCCGGATGGGGATGCGGATCTGATACCAGCCGTCGTTGGTCTCTGTTACGACGTAGTCGTTTACGCGCTCTGGCCTGGCGAGCGAGTCGAGCACGACGGGCGACAGGGGCAATTCGTACTGGAAGTAGCTATTGTCGATGTCCGCCGCCGAATTGAGGTTCAGGTCCTCGGTGTCGGGAAGCCGCGAATTGCCTCGTTTGCCGTATAGCGAGGGCGCGAGGTCTTTCTGCGCTTCGAACGAGTTAATCTCTGTGGCTGGGAAATACCGGGAGAATCGCTCCTGTACGCTGGCTCCGTTCGGGTAGTACGTCGGGTTTTCGAAGTATCCGTTCGCGCCGAAATAGAAGAAGTCGTCGCCAGACGGATCGAGGCGGGCTTTCGCGACCTCGGCGCGGTAGCGCGGATCGGATATTCCGTCGTCGAGCGCGTCGAGAAAGTCGCGAAAATGCGCTTGCTCGGTTATCAGGGGGTCGTAATCCTCGGGCGCGTAGGAAGCCAGTCCGTCCAGGCCCAGGTCTTCCGTGCGTCGTCCCTCCACGTCGATCGTAACATTCTGGGTGCCGCTGGCGGTGCGGCCCCACGAATCCAGGTCGCGCAGGCTGGCGCTGGCGAGGGTAAGCCCGTCTTCCGTGTTCAGCAGGCCATTGGGGAGGATGTCTTCCGAAATAGAACCCAGGTCCACGAACAACTTGGCGTCCCGGCGAACGCGTCCTCCCTCTCCGGGAAGCACCTTCACGATAAATTCGACGAATTCAATGTTTTTGGTGGAGAAGTCGGTGTAGCCTTCCGGCAACCGTTGCACCATGCCTCCCCACGTATTCCGCGGATCGTTCAGAAAGCCCCGGAGGTCTCTGGTGTAGTTGTAGGGTCCGCGCTGATGGGGCGTGAAGTAGACGTCCAGAGGCTGCAGGAATTGATTTTGCTCTCCCTGGGTATCCTTGTTCGGCAATACGTCGTTGATCCTGACCGGGCAGATCGCCGGGTCTATCGAAGCGCAGTTCGTGTTTTTTCCGATCAGGTCTTGCAGCGTGTTCTGGTGCAGCGAGTACCAGCCCATCACGGCCCGCCAGTTCGTGCGCAAGGAGTCCGAGGCGGCGCCCGAGAAATCGGCGGGGAGCGCGCCGATCGAATCCGGGGCGGAAGCAAGGCGCCACCCGCCGGCCTGCCGCAACGAGTACGTATTTTCGAACCCCTCGAAATCGTCGAGATAAGAAATGCCCCGCAACTCGTCCCCTTCGAAATCCTGCCCAATGTCCCGGAGCGCGTCCCGGGATTTTTCGAACGCGTTCGTGGGGTTCGCTCCGGGGCGGAGTTGCGCGAATTCCCCGGATATGCGGATATGACTGGGCGCCCGCGTCTGGATGAGCGGCAGGGCGTCTACGGCCCGCGTCAGCCACAGGGGTTCGATGTTCAGCTGGCCATCCAGGCCCCAGATGGTGTTGGAGATCGGTTCTTCCCCGATGCGGTATTTGTCTATAGGCGATTTCTGGTTCAGACTGAACAGCGTACTGCCGAAGGCGAGTTCGTCGCTGGCGACATAGTCCAGCCGCGCGCCGAGCAACGTTTTGGTTTGAATATTGAAATATGCGTTCTGCTCGTAATCGATGCTTAGATCGCGGCCTTCGATCAGGTAGGCGTCATTGATAATCGTGACGGTGCCGCCCTGGTAGTCCACGATGAAATCCGTGCCTTCTTCCAGTCTGTTCCCGCCGGACGTGACGACGACGGACCCCTCGATGAGTCCCGAAAAAGCCCGCAGGTCGTAGAAATCCTGCGAGGCGCCCTTGTAGGATCCCCGAATACGGTACACGTCGAATTGCGACTGGCGCACGGCCAGTTCTTTCTTTTGCGTATAGAGGCCGGCGTACGCATATTTTCTTTTGCGGGCCTCCTTTTGCGATTCGGGGATGTTCAGCCCGTCGATGATATTTTCTATATGGCTGCCGAACGGTTCGAGCGAGGGGAAAATGAGTTCGCCCTTGCCCGGCTTGATCGTGAAGTTGACCAGGTAATCGAAAAGGTCGTCGGGGCGTTCCGCGCCGTCTGCGTTGAGCCGGTCTAGCCCGAGCAGTTGGAGAAGCGTTTGCCGCTGGTTGCCGTTCAGTTCGGTTACGACGGTCGCCGCCGGGCTGCCCGGGGGCTGGTATTCCACTTGCAACTCGAATTCGTTCGGATTCAGTCCCCGACCGGGAATCCGGTAAATGTTGCGCAATTCGAGATACCATGCCGCCGGGTTGAAATTGCCTTCGGGGTTGGGTTGCCGAAGCTGGACGGGTTTGAGCAACTTCAGCACAAGGCGGTCCGAATTCTGTCCGCCGGAGGCGCCGCCGGTTTCCGACGAGAAATCCCCCACCTGATACGTTTGTCCGTTCGCCCGGAAACGAAACGCTACGGCCAGCGCTTCGTTTTCCTGAATGCGTTGCCGAAGCGAGACGTACCCGAGCACATTGTCGAAATCAAAATCGATTCCCCGGCGGAGTTTTTTGAACTTGCCCACCTGAAAATCATCGTCGCCCAGGCCCAGCGAAGCGAGGTAATCCTGCGGCTTGGCGTCGCCGTCGCGCAGTTCCGCTTCCAGCGTGGCCTGAGGATATCGCCAGGCGTCGATGCCGGGAAGCACTTGCGACGTATAGCCGTTGGCCAGGCGCACGACGTCCTGCGGTTCTCCAAGATCGACCAGCGCCACGGCTTGCCGCACGTCCTCTTCTTCGGCCGTGGTGCGCTCCAGTTTCCATATCTCGATGTCCGTAATGCTTTCGAAGCCGTTCGCAACGAACACTTGCGGCGGGTTCTGCAAGGCGTCCTCCCAGCGGTTGCGAAAATAGTAGGCCAGGAAATAGTGCGTATTCTCGCTGTACGCCGTCGGTTTTATGTCGAATTCCGTCGTTTGGGCGCCGCCTTCGATCGACAATGTGTTGGCCTGGCCTTCTTGCTGGCTGGCCACCGTCGTCAGGCGCAAGCCGCCCAGCTGGAATTCGGTTTTGATGCCGAACAGGCTCTGTCCGCCGCGAATCAGGCGGGACGGGGTGGACAGATTGACGTTCCCGGCTTCGATATTCTGGATAATTTCGTCCTCGTACCCCGTGTATTGCAGACGGAGCTGATTCTGGAAGTCGAATTGATTCTGCGTATCCCAATCAATGTCGATATCGAGTTTGTCCCCGATCGAACCTGTGATGCCAAGGCGAATGTCTTGCGTGAATTCCGGGGAAAGCCGCCCGGTCCGGCCGCTAATGGCTACCTGCTGATCGCTTTTCCGGTATTCGAAGCCGGCCTGGATGCTGGCCTGCCCGTTTACGCGCAAACTCACCGTGGAGGCGCCGAATATGGTGCTGAAGGCGCTGCGTCGCCCGCCGGGTATGGCGATATTGAATCCAAGGCCGCCCCGGGACCGCTGGCGCCGCTGCTGGGCCTGCTGATCGCTGACGATGCGCCAGGTGTCGGTGAGCCAGGCGTTCAGGCGGCGTTCCCGGTAGGCGTCGAAGTCGATGACGAGCGGGTATCGCACCTCGCTTTCGCCCACGAATTCCCGGACGATGAATTCCTGTCGGGTGGAATCCAGTTCGACCTCGTGTCGCCAGTAGTTGCCCAGCGCGGGGAAGAAGGGGCGGCGTTCCCGCTGCACCGGGGAGGCCATCCGCTGGTCCGGTTTTAGGGGCGGGAGGTAGAAGTCGGCCCTGCGAAAACGGGCCGCGTCGGTGGTGTCGTCGGCCCCGGTTTTATCGCCGAAGATGCTTGCAAAGGTGATGGCGCCCCGAATTTTGTCGCCGAAAATCGTATCGAACGTAACGGGACTCCATGGGTCGCCGCCGAATATCGTCTGGAAGGTGACGGGGTTCGCGTCGCGTTCGGCGGCGGACGTATCGGCGGGCGCGTCGTCTTCCGGGGGCGGGGGCGTAACCTGCGCGTGGCCGTGCTGCGTCGCCAGGCCTTGCAGCAAAAGCGCAAGCGCCATGGCGCCCGCCGCATGCAAACAGGGCGTTTTCATGCGGCCGGGACGCTTTTGTCCCGTTATGCGTACGGCGTACGAACTCACCCGACTTCTTCGCGATGATCCTGAATAACTGCGATGTATAGACAACCCGAAACCCCGTCCCGCGGCGGCTTTTTTCGCCGCAGGGATGCAGGGCCGCGATGGAGCGCGCCACAGGTCCGCCGCAGGCGTTACGGCATCCGGCGGGACGTTTGTCGACAGACTCCTTCTTTATGGAAAACGGTAGCGGAAGCGCGCAGAGAGCATGGGGTTGGATCGCAGGGTCGGGCGAGGCGCCGAATCGAACGGGCCGCTTGTTCGGAAAAGCGCGATGCAGAACGGGAAGCGTTGCCGGTTCGGCGGGCGTCCCTTCGTACGAATCAGGGGAAAATAGTTCCCTGCGGACGGGCGCCCAGCCCTGTAGCGCGCCCTTTGCCGAAAGACAGGGGCGCGTCCGGCTGCGGGTTGGCGGGCGTATTCCGAGGCCCGATGCTGCGTTCGAATGCGGACCGAAACGCCCCCTGTCGCCCAAAAAAACCGCCTCGCCTTAATTATTTAACCTCGAAAAATCCCCGCCTTATTATTTTAACCGGCCTTTCCGGCGGGGCTGCTCGTTCGCGTTATTGCGCCAGGGACGGTCCCGATTTTCCGATAGCCACGGTAGCCAGCCCGATCAGCAGCATCAGGAAGACGCTGTAGGCGGCCGCCGCGCCGAAATCGTAGAGCCGCAACTGGGCCAGGATTTCCACGCTGATAGGGCGGTTGTCGAAGACGTAGAGCATAATGGACGAAACGAATTCGCCCACCGACGCGACGAAGGTAAGCAGGGCGCCCGCCCGGATGCCGGGCGCGATGGAGGGGAGCACGATGCGGCGAAAGGTTGTAGCGAATCGGGCGCCGAGGTCCGCGGAAGCTTCTGCGAGGCGGTCGTCGAACTGTTCAAGCGCCGCCGTGGTCGAGCGTACGACGAAGGGAATGTGGCGAATGAAATACGCCAGCGGCAGAATCCAGAACCCGCCGACGAGTATCGTGTTCAGCGCAGGCAGGACGGGTTCGTTGAAGGCGACGATCAGGTTCACGGCGATGACGGTGCCCGGAATGGCGAAGGGCAGCGCCGTGAGCAGGCGCGCCAGGCCGCGTCCCGGAATGTTGCCCTTGGCGATATACAGGGCCGCGGCCACGCCGAATACGATGTTGCCGGCGGTGGCGAGCAGCGCCATCCGCAGGCTGTTCCAGACGGGATCGAATACGTCCGGGTCCCGGAAAAGCGCGGCGTAGTTGTCGAATGTGTACGCCGTGGGAAAAATTTGCCAGGTCCAGCTTCCTTCCCGGGCAAACGAGATCAGCAGGATGGTCGCTATGGGCAAAAGGAGGAACGCCAGCATGGGCAGGGCCGCCGCCGCGGCGGCGATGCGCCCGGCTCCGCTCCGGATGGGGGCGGGCGGGGCGGCTACGCCTTTCGCCGCCCCCCGCATGCGTTGCCTGCGCCGGCTTTCCAGCGCGAGCAGAAATACCAGGCAGATGGCGGTCAAGAGGACGGAAACGGCTGCCGACAGGTCCAGATTGCCGTTCGTTTTGTAATTGTAAATCTGTAGCGTCAGGAAACTTTCGGTGCCTGCGAACAGGAGCGGCGCCGTAAAGGACGCCATCGAAATCATAAATACGAGCAAGGCGGCCCCGGTCAGCGCGGGCTGGAGTTGCGGCAGGAGGATGCGACGAAATGTCGTGAATCCGGAGGCCCCAAGGTCCGCGGAGGCTTCGGGCAGGCTCTTGTCCACATTGTCGAGCGCCGACAGCGCGAACAGGTAAAAGTAGACGTACATGGCGTAGACGTGCACGAGCCAGACCGCAGCGAGGCCCTCGAAGGCAAACGGCGTATCGTCGAGGCGAAACAGTTCCTGAAGCACCCGGGGCAGGATGCCGCTTTCGCCGTACAGGAAGAGGAAGGCCAGCACGCCTACGAGGGGAGGCAGGGCAAGCGGAAAGGCGGCGACCGCCATCAGCGTTCCGCGCAACGGGAACCGGAAACGATGAAAACACCAGGCCAGCGCGGTGCCCAGTACGCCGCCGCCGAGCACGGTCGCTACGGAAATGAATACGGAATTGAACAGGGCCCGTACGTTGGCGGACGACCAGGAAGAGAACAGCCGGGCGTAGTTTTCGACGGTCAGGCCCGACGCGAACGTGCGCGCGCTCGGATAGAGTACGTACGCGGCCAGCACGAGCAGGACGGGAACCGCCAGGAGAAGAGACCCTCGTCGCGTCAGCATATCAGAGTGCGTCGCGCCCCTGGAGCGCGCGCGCCAGCGTGGCTTCGTCGGCGTATTCGAGGTCCCCTCCGATGGGCAATCCGCGGGCGATGCGCGTCAGCCGTATGCCGGACGTTTTAAGCAATTGGGAGAGATAATACACCGTGGTGTCCCCTTCTACCGTGGGGTTCAGGGCAAAAATGATTTCTTTGGGAGGGCCCGTGGCATGGTCGGCCTCGTCGCTTGCGGGCGTCTGGCCGTTTTGCGGCGGGGCGGCCCGGTCCTGTGCGGGATCGATGCGTCGCAGCAGCTCCTGGATGCGGAGGTCTTCCGGCCCTACCCCGTCCAGGGGAGAGATGGCTCCGCCCAGTACATGGTAGACGCCGTGGTATTCGTTGAGCCGTTCGATGGCCAGGACGTCGTTGGCGTCTTCCACGAGGCAAATGACGGCGTGGTCGCGCTGCGGAGAACGGCAAATGGCGCACGGATCTGCATCGGTTACGTTGCAGCACACGGAGCATTGCCGCACCGTATCCTTGACCTTGATCAGGGTGTCCGCCAGGTCTGCGATTTCGGCGCGGGGCATTTTGAGCACATGGGCCGTCAGTCGCTGCGCCGTTTTGCGCCCTACGCCGGGCAATTTGGCAAACTGCTCGACCAGCGCTTCCACCGATTCGGAGGTAAATCCCATGCGCTCGTATGGTTTGGAAAGCGAATGTCGCCGGACGGGTACGCTACGCGGGTTGCCTTGATTGGCGCATCCTTTACAGCTTCAGGCCGGGAAAGCCGGGCAACGCGCCCGGGGGGAGCATGCTTCCCGCTACGTTGCCCATTTCGCTTTTCGCCATTTCTTCGGCGTTTTCGAGGGCCTTGTTGACGCCGGCGACCACAAGGTCTTCCAGCATTTCGAGGTCGTCGGAATCGATCGCCTCCGGTTCGATGCGGATATTCGCAATGCGCTGGTTCCCCCTGGCCGTCACCTTGACCATGCCGCCGCCGGATTCGGCGGTAACGGTTTTGGCGGCAAGGTTTTCCTGCGCCTCCTTCATCTTCTTCTGCATTTCCATGACCATGCCGAACATGTCGGCCATATTTGCGTCGTCAGCCATGTCCTGTACCGTTTTCTGGATGTCGAGGGGGCCTTTTGCGCCGGACAGGCGCTGCATGCGCGGATAATTACCAGGCAGGTTCCACGTCGAACCGTTCGAAAATTTCGCGCACGACAGGGTTGTCTTTCCGCTTGCGTTCTATGTACAACGCGATATCCTTGTCGGTTTCAGGGGCCCCGTCCGCCTCGGCGGCGCTCAGGTTTTCGCGCACCGTACATCGTATTCCGCGGATCGGCGTGTTCGCCAGCGCCGTTAGGCTCCGGGCCTGCGCTACGATGTAATCGCCGTTTTCGGTCAATACGCTCCGGTGCAAATCGTCCGGGACGGCAAGGCGAATCATCTCCTCCTCGTAGCCTTCCGGCTGCGCGTGCTGGAGCATGGCCCCCAGGTTTATCCTGTCCTTTTTGATATGCTCCAGCAGCTCGTTCCAGGCGGCGGCGACGGGATTTTCGTTTGGCGCGTCCGCGGCGTTTGTTTCGGGGGGATCCGGCGCAGCGACGTCCGTCTCGGCGGCAGGGGCCTGGATGTCGGTTGCCCCGGAGGGGGCGTCGTTGCGTTGCAGCGTTGGTTTGCCGAATACGGCGTCCATCATGTTGCCGCCCGCATCGAACGATTGCACAGACGACGCGGGGGGGGCGGGCGGCGCAGGTTCAGGATCAGGTTCAGGCGATGCGGAAGGCGCGGGCGAGGGAGGCTCGGCTGATTCCAGAGAGGGCGCGCGCTGCGGTTTCGGGGGCGGCTTGCGTTCGGGATCCTTCGCGGGCGCGGGCGGGGGTGCCGGGGGGCTTGCGTTGCGGCGAGGCGCCGCGGCAGGCGGGTGCGGCGTTTTCGCGGGCGCGCGCGGCGGGGCCGGGGGGTTGCGCTCCGCGGGGCCGGGGGTTGGGCCAGGTTCCAGTCGGTCTATTTTGTCCAGCGCCTCGCGCAGGTCCGCTCCCAGCGCGATCGTGGCCATATTCAACAGGATCGTTTCTATTTTCAGGCGCGGCTGGATGCTGTCCCGGAGCGTACTTTCCGCATGGGATCCCAGCGTCAGGAGGCGCAAGAGGTCCATTTCCGAAAAAGGCGCTACCGCTTCGGCGTAGCGTCGCCGGGTCGCTTCCGCCGCCTCGATCAGTTCGGGATGCTCCATGGTGCGCGCAACCAGCAGATTGCGCAAGTGCTCCGTCAGTCCGGCCATGAATTCCTGCAAGTCGTGTCCGGCCCGGATTGCATTTTCGACCAGTTGCAGCATGCCTCCCATGTCGCGCGCGGCAATTCGGTCCGTTACTTCGAAATACCGATCAATGTCCACCACGCCCAGCGCTTGCACGAGGTCGCCGTACGCAATATCCGAGCCGCACAGGGAGATCGCCTGATCGAAGACCGACAGCGCGTCCCGCAAGGCGCCGTCTCCCTTGCGGGCAATGAGCAGCAAGGAAGCCTCGTCCGCGCGAATGTTTTCCTCTTCGCAGATGGCGCTTAGCCGGGTAACGATTTCGGGCACGGCGATTCGTCGAAAATCGAACCGCTGGCACCGGGACAGGATGGTGGGGAGGACTTTGTGGGGTTCGGTCGTCGCAAAGATGAAGAGTACGTGGGGCGGCGGCTCTTCCAGGGTTTTCAGCAAGGCGTTGAACGCCGCCGTAGAGAGCATATGCACCTCGTCCACGATGTACACCTTGCGGCGGGCGCCCTGCGGAGGGATGCGCACCGTTTCCCGAAGGTCGCGAATATCGTCTACGCGGTTGTTCGAGGCGGCGTCGATCTCGATTACGTTCAGGCTGCGCCCTTCTTCGAACGTGCGGCAATGTTCGCAGGCGCGGCACGGTTCTGCTTCTTTGGCGCGCTCGCTGAGCGGGGTCGTGCAGTTGATGGCTTTCGCCAGAATGCGCGCCGCCGTGGTTTTGCCGACGCCGCGCGGACCGCTGAACAGGTAGGCGTGGGCCAGCCGGTTCAGGCGGATCGCGTTGCGAAGGGTTTCCGTAACGTGTTCCTGCGCCACCAGTTCGTCGAACCGTTTCGGACGGTACTTTCGCGCGGTAACGAGATACCTCTTGTCGGACATGGCGGAGAAACGGTTCTGGAGGCGGCGAACGAGCCCATGGAAAGTCGATGGGACCAGTATAGGCTGTACGAGCGCCGTTGTCAAATGTCCCCGTAGGCGGTGACGGGAACCCAGCCCTGGACGCCATTCGGCAGGCGGATCTCGCTCCAGCCTGCCCGGACCTTGACTACGTCCACGACTGTGCCTTCGTGCACGGTCAGTTCCGCGGACGAGCCGTTCGGGCGATCGGTCAGGTCGGTGGCGTCCGCCAGCATGACGGCGCGCGTCGCATGCGTTTCTTCCCAGGATGCAGCGAACCCGGACGCAACAAAAAGGATAGCCAGCAGGCCGCCCGCCAGCGTCATGCGCCGCAGCCAGGGGGAGCGAGCGCCCCGGATGCGCAGCGCAAGGGCGCCGCAGGCCAATCCATATCCCAGCAACCCGATCAGGAAGAGGCCCGTGGGCGACAGCGTCTGCGCCAGGCGGTTCCACGCCGGGCGCCAAAAGGGGGCGGGCAGCTGCGAAAAGCGGTCGGCGGTCTGCTCGCGCGCGCGGGCGAGGTTGTGCGTCAACGCCTTGTTGTCCGGCATGCGCAGCCGGGCCTTTTCGTAGAACCGGATTGCTTGTCCTGTTTCGTCCAGGCGAAAATAGGCGTTGCCGATATTGTAGTAGAGGGCGCCGTTTGCGTATCCGGCGTCGAGCGCGTTCCGGTAACTTGCCATGGCCTCTCTGTGGGCGCCGTCTCGAAAAAGCCGGTTGCCTTCGTCGAAATGGCGCACGGCTTCGGGAATATCCTGCGCTTGCGCAAGCCCCGCGCAGGTCCATGCCAGCAGAGCAAGCAGTCCCGGGAGGGTCGTTTTGCCGGCCCGGATCGCTTTCCCGTTTCGGGTCGATCTGGCGGTTTCGTCCACCGCCACGATGAGCGAGGCGGCGCGTTCCTGCGCACTTTCCATGGCCGCGCGGTCGGGCAATACGGGCGCAAACCGGGCCTGGTCGCATTCGTCAAGGATATCCCGCAGCCGATCCCGGACTTCGCTTCGTATGCCGGCGTCGCGCAGGCAAGCGTCGAGCCGGTCGCGCGTCCATCCTGTTTCGGGCACGTTCAGCCGGTTGCCGATAAAACCGCTCAGCGCGCGCTCGATTTCTTCGTAAAAGGCGATGGGCCGGTCGCTTTCCAGTAATTTTCCGGCTTCGCGCAGATGTTTGCGGGCCAGCGGATGCGCCATGCGCCCGCGGGCATAGCGCGCGTCGCGGGATAGCCGGTCGGCATGGCGCCGCCGAACATACAAAAAAAGCAAAAATCCCGGGGGCGCCAGCAACGCGCCATACGGCCAGGCGCGTTGATGCAAGGGCGCTGCCTCGACCGGGCGCCAGTCGTCGGGCATTGTCAGAATGTCTGCGATATCGTCTATGGGAAATCCTTCGGCCGTGGCGCCTGCCGCCAGCGCTTCCGCCGAGCCGGTTACGCGAATCGCGGGGAGGGCGGCTTCTTGCGTTACGTAGCGCCCGGCGTCCGGGTCGTACCAGGCGAATGGAATCGGCGGCATCTCGAACAAGCCATTGGCGCGAGGAATCACGACGTACTCGAAGGTTTTGCGGCCTCGTATGCGTCGTCCGCTCCGGTTAATGGCGGTTTCGATATTCGGGTCGTACCCTTCGAACGCCCCCGGAGGCGTAAACGCCGGCGCGCTTAGCGTGGCCACATTGCCGGTCCCTTCGATCATAACCTCGATATGCAAGGGTTCGCCTACTTCTACGTCCGTCTTGCTGGCCGAGGCCGTCATGTTCCAGTCGCCTACCGCGCCCGAAAAGGCGGGCGGGGCGTCTGCGGGGAGCGGCGCAATCTGGAGGGAAAGCGGCTCGGAAGCAATCGCTACCGGCTGGAATTGTCCCCGCAAAGAGAAAAGCCGGTCGAACGGGCTGGTGCGCGCGCCGAAGGCCCGGTGCACCTCGGACTCGACTTCAAGGGCGTCGACCGTGAGCGTACCGGGGCGGGTCGGGAAGATGGCTACCCGTTTCAGCGGAACGGTGCGGTAAAGCAGGCCATTTTCTACGACGCTTTCCGGCACGGGTTGCGTGTCGATATCGAATTCCTCCCGCCAGAATCCCTCCGCGTCCCAGGAACCCGAGAGGCGGCTGTGGCGCAACTGTACGCCGTCCCGAAAATACAGCAAGTATTCGACGACGATTTGTTCATTCTGGCGCGCCGAGGTTTTGCTGGGCGCGACGCGGATAAACAAGTCGCTTGGTTCGAGCGTTGCGGGCGCTGCGTTTGCGCCAGGGTCCTGCGGCCAGGAAGGCGCGTTGCCGAAGGGCCAGTTCGACGCTTGCGGGGGTTGTTGCGGCTGCGGACGCTGGGCCTGATTCACCACCACGATATCAAGGGGGTCCGTTTCCCAGGTTTGTCCGTCCACGGAGATCCGCGTGGACAAGAGGCGCGCGGGACCTTCTCGCAGCGGACGATAGGTCCATCGAAAGGTTATGCTTTGCTCCAGCGCGCCGTTCGTCAACGTCATGTTTCGGTGTACGCTGGGCGTACTTTGCAGCAGGGCCAGCCCTTCGGCTTCCGGCGGGGCCGGGGTTTCCACGCCGGAGAATCCGGCGCCCGCTATTTCTACGCTGAACACGAGTTGCTCCTGCGTCCCGATGGTTGTTTCGTTCACCGTGGCGCGGATTTCGATATCCTGTCCGTACGCCGCCGGTATGGCAAACAAGAGCAGCAGCCCGATATGCGCAAATCGTTTTTGCATGACATTTTTATACCTTTTATACACCTTTTTTATACCTTTTATATGTCTTTTTTCTACCAGTCTTTTTCCACGCGCTGCGCGCGGGTCGGCGTACGCTGGAGTTCTCGCAGCAGATTGCCTTCTTCCTGTTCGAGGGCTTCGAGCATGCGTTCGGCCTGCGCCTGGCTGAGCGGTTGTTCTCCGGAGGCCGGGTCTTGCGCATCCTGCGCCTGTTCCTGCGGGGATTCGCTGGGTTGCGGTTCGTTTTCGCCGGACTGTTCCTGTTGTTCGTTCGCTTGATTTTGCTCGTTTTGTGGCGCTTCCGCCTCGTTTTCGTCCTGCGGGGATTCGTCCTGGCCGTTTTCGCTGTTTTCGTCGTCGGATTCCTGCGGGTCCTGCTCCTGTTCTTGCTGCTGATCTTGTGGTTCCTGTTCCTCTTGCTCTTCCATTTGGCGTTTTACGAATTCATAGTTAAACCGGGCGTCCTCGTTATCCGGATTCCGGAGGAGGCTGCGGCGATAATGCGCAAGGGCGCCTTCCAGGTCCTGGTCGGCGAAGGCGGCGTTGCCCGCGTTGTATGCCGTTCGGGCAAGGTACATTTCCTCGCCGCTTTCCCGGGCCTCCGCCATGGCTTGTTCGAACGTTTCCCGGGCGGCTTCGACGTTGCCCGACTTCAGGAGCGCCGCCGCGAGGTTGTTATGCAGGCCGTAACGCAAGCGCGGCGCGGCGTCGTCGGAAAGGATAGCGATTCCGCCTGCATAGGCCGCCGCCGCGTCGGCGTACGCTTCCTCGCGGTACAGGTCGTTGCCGCGCCGGCCGTCCCGTTTCCCGCTGGGACCGAATAGTCCGCCGGTCGTTTGTTCAGGCATCTCCATTTCCGGGATTGCCTCTTGCGCATGTTGCGGCGCGGGCGGGGCGGCTGCGGACTGGAACAGGAGCAGCAGGGCGAAAAAAGACATGGCTGCGGGGGTTTTTCAGGCGTATCCGGGAGAATCTGCGGATCGGTTTGTACGTCGGTCGGGAATAGATCGTTCGAGGAGCAACAGCAACAGGGCCAGCGCCAGCGGCCATTGGAACTTTTCGTCGTATTCCTCGAATTCTTCCTGGGCGAACTCGTTTCTTTCCAAACGTTCCAGCGCCGCTGTTATTTTGGACAGGGAACTGGAAGTGCGGGCAATGCGAAAATAGGCGCCGCCCTCGGACAATTGCCGCAGGCCCTGTTCCTCAAGGCGGGTCCGTACGATGTCTCCCGCTGCATTTTCCCGGAATCCGATGCGTCGTCCGTTTCGGTATACGGGAATCGGGCTTCCGTCCGTTTCGCCCACGCCTGCGGCAAACAGAACGATATTTTCATCGCGGGCCAGGCTCGTCAGTTCTTCTATGTCCGCCACGTGGTTTTCGCCATCCGATACGAAGAGCAGCGCCCGGCTGCGCGCATCGTCCGGGGAGGCGGCGGATAGGTCGAAAGCCTGCGCAGCCATCTCGAGCGCGGCGCCGAAGTCGGTGCCCGGCACTGCGATGGCGTCGGGACTGGCTATGTCGAGGAAGAGACGCACCGCCGAATAATCTGTGGTCAGGGGGCACTGCAGGAAAGCGTCCCCGGCGAAAACGACCAGCCCTACCCGGTCGCCGCGCAGGTCGTTCAGTAATTTTCGGATTTCGTTTTTGGCGCGGTCCAGGCGATTGGGCGCTACGTCTTCGGCCAGCATGGAAGCGGATACGTCCAGGGCGACGATCAGATCGACGCCTTCGCGTTTCACGTCGCGGAGTTGCGTACCAAAGCGCGGCCCGGCCAGCGCAAGGGCAAGCAAGGCCGTTGCGCAGGTTGCGACGGCGGCTTTCCAGCGTCGCCGCCGCGGGCTGATTCCTGGCGCGAGGCGGGCCACGGTATCCCGCAGGCCGAACCGCCGCATGGCCTCGCGTCGTTTGCGCGCCGCCCACAGGAAGAGCATGGCGGCCAGCGCAGGGCCTGCCGCTATCGTCCAGAGATATGCGGGATGCAGCCAATCCATACAGGTCAGGGCGCGCGGCGAAGGCGCGTAGCGGAAAGCAGGAGCTCCAGCAGCAGGAGGCCGAAGGCGGGCCACAAGAACAGGGCGTACCGCTCCGTGTAGTCCGTGTAGAACCGCTCGGCTATTTCTGTTTTTTCGAGTTCGCCGATTTCTTCGTAGATGCTTTGGAGCGATTGCCGGTTGGTGGCGCGAAAATAGCGTCCGCCCGTTTTTTCCGCTACGGACGAGAGCATATCCTCGTCGATTTCGACCTTGACCATTTGCCGTCGTTGCCCTCCGAAGGCGTCGACAAAGGGGAACGGGGCTTCGCCATGCGTGCCCACGCCGATCGAATAGATCCGCACGTCCATGGCCTGCGCAACCTCCGAGGCCGTCACGGGGTCGATTACGCCCCGGTTGTTTTGTCCGTCCGTGAGCAGTATCAGCACCTTGCTTTCGGCGGCGCTGTCCTTGAGGCGGTTTACGCCCATGGCGATGGCCGTCCCGATGGCTGTGCCGTCTTCGATAACGCCTACTTCCACTTCGTCCAGCATCCGAAGCAGGAAATTATAATCAAGCGTAAGCGGCGTTTGCGTGTAGGCTTTCGCGGCGAATACCACGAGGCCGACGCGGTCCGACGTGCGCGATTCGATGAATTCCGCCGCTACGTCCCGGGCCGCCTCGAACCGGTTCGGCGAAAAATCTTCGGCCCGCATGGAGGTGGACGTGTCGAGCACCAGCACAATATCCACGCCCTCGGCGTATCGTTCGCGGACGGTGTCCCGTTCCTGCGGGCGGGCAAGGGCCAGGACGCCGAGCGTTACCACGCCGAGCCGCAGCGCGACCGGCAGCGCCCGCATCCGCACCCACAGCGATCTTGGGGCGCCCTGCGCCGGCGCGATGTCGCTGAAGCGCATGCCTTTGCGCGTACGGAACGCCCGCCACTGCGTCCATCCTGCGAAGAAGGGGACGAGCGCGAGGAGCCATAACCACTCAGGTTGCGCGAACTGCATGGGGATACTCTGATTAAGTCCACGAAGTTCAGAGGCTTGCGAGGGGTGCGCTGGCAAGGAATGACGAAGCAGCGTGGTAGGCCCCACGTAATGAGGAATGACGCAGCCAGCGTGCCCCTCGCAACCTCCCGAAGGGCGCGTCACGTCCCTGCTGACAGGAATCCGCAGTAATTTCTGCTAATTTCAACGATACAAGCATGACGATTTTTATGGGCGATAGTGACGCGCTGAGCGAAGTGGTTTTAATCAGAGTATCCCCATGATAAGCCGTGAAACGCGGATTGCTGTTGCAAGCCGATCCTGTACCTTTTTTGCGAAAAATTGTTGCCATAGGCGGCCCTGTCGGCGGGCGCTATGCGGACCTGGGCGGTTTGTCGGCCTGCGTCAGGACGGTCAGGGCGCGTTCGGGCTGGCGACGTCCGGTTCCGCGGGCGTCGCGGGGGGATTTTCCGGCGCGCCGTTCGTTTCCGCCGTTGCGGCGGCCTCGTCCGCAGCGCGCGCCTGCGTTTCCATGGTTTCGATAATGCTTCGGGCCGTACCAATCAGCGTTGCGCCCTGGCTTGCAGCGGGACGCCCGTCGGCGAATTTGACATAATCGCAGGTTACGAGCACGTTCCTGAACCGACTCACCGATGGCCCGTCGGGCATGTCCCGCGCCGCAAGCAGCGCAACCGTTTCGCTGGTGGTCATCTCCAGGGCAGGCGCCTTGAGGCGGCGGGCCGCGTACGTTCTCAGGATATTCGACAATTCGTCGTAGAAAAACGGCGTGTTCCGAGGATCGGACAAGTCGGTTTTTGCGAGAGCGTCCAGCCTGTCGAAGGCTTCCCGGTCGGGCGGAACGGGCGGAATGCTTTCTGTTTCGATCTCGTTCTTGCGGCCTCGGCGCCAGCGAATCCACCAGAAAACGCCTGCCGCCGCAAGGAGCGCCAGGACGATCCCTGCCGCAATCCGCCATGCGGACCGCGGAAACGTTGCGAGGGGCGCAAGGTCCCGAATCCCCTGGGAATTCTCCGTTCCCGCCGGGATGAGGGAGCGGACGGGGATCCATGTGGAGTCCGTCTGCAAGCGCACGGTTGCTTCGGCGGACGTAAAGAGGACGGGAATGGGCGCCACGTACGCCGTATCGAGCGCAAACGTGGCGGCCAGGTAGACCAGGCTGTCTACCTGCGCGCCTCCAGGAAGCAAGCGTTCATGCCGCGTAGCGTCCAGCGCCTCGACGTCGCCAAAAACGAGCGCTTCTTCCTCGCTGTCCGGGAGGCGGAACGAGACGGTTTCGGACGTATCGCGCCGCGCGACGATGGCCAGAAAGAATTGTTCGCCGATCGATACGCTGTCGGTCAGCGCATGCAGGCGAACGCTTCTTGTCGAATCTGCGGGGGATACGTCCTGTGCGGCGGCAGGCCCTGCCGTTGCGACAAAAGCCGTCAGCAGCGCGGCGGCGACTGCCCTCTGACCGCCGCTTACGCTTTTTCGAACGAACGAAAACGCTTTCCGCGCCGGGGAAGCGTTACCCGATATGCGCCGCGTCATGTCCTGGTCCGGTTTCGATGGCGGAAGAAGCGGATCAGGGGTTCGACATACCCTTCTTCCATGCGGATGGTCATATGATCCATGCCGATGCGCCGGAACAGATCGTCGAGCGCCGCCCGCCGCGTCTTTGCCGCCGCCGCGAACGTTTCCCGCGCCCTGCGGTCGTTCGTGTCCACGATCGTCGTTTCGCCGGTTTCCGCATCGGTCAGTTCGAGAAGTCCCATGCGGGGCAACGCGCGTTCGCGCGGATCCTCCAGCCGCACTCCGATGGCGTCGTGCCGTCGGGCCACCACGCGCAACGCTTTTTCGAATCCCTCGTCCATGAAATCGCTGATGACCAGTACGATGGAGCGGCGATTCAACATGCGGGGCAGGTAATTCAGCGCCGCCGCCAGGTCGGTCTTTCGGGACTCCGCCTCGTGGGCGAACAGGTCCCGAAGCAAGCGCAGCACATGCCGTCGTCCCTTCTTTGGCGGCACGAAAAGTTCGACCTGGTCCGAAATCAGCAGGAGGCCTACCTTGTCGTTGTTGGAAATGGCGCTGAACCCGACGATGGCGCAAATTTCCGCCGCGCCTTCTCGCTTGAACTGCGTCTGCGATCCGAAATTCTCCGACCCGGATACGTCCACCACCAGCATGAGCGTTTGCTCGCGCTCTTCCTCGAACACTTTCACATAGGTTTCTCCGGTGCGCGCAGAGACGTTCCAGTCGATCGAACGAATATCGTCCCCTACCTGATACGGGCGCACTTCCGACAACTCGATGCCGAGCCCCTTGAAGGCCGAGTGGTATTCGCCCCCGAAGAAATTATTGACGAGTCCTTTCGTGCGGATTTCGATCCGACGAATTTTTCTGAACAGTTCCCGCGGAATCATGCGCGTACAGAGCAGGAATGAATCAGGGTGCCTTTAAGGATACTCTGATTAAGTCCACGAAGCTCAGAGGCTGCGAGGGGTGCGCTGGCAAGGAATGACGAAGCAATGTGGTAGGCCCCACATAATGAGGAATGACACAGCCAGCGTGCCCCTCGCAGCCTCCCGAAGGGCGCG
>JAJDWX010000048.1 GCA_022825385.1 Rhodothermales bacterium | reverse complement strand
AAATATCCTCTATAACTTCTTGTAATAATCTACACATAACACCAAATTCATATACAAATCCATTATCTATCAAAATCTTTGCTGCACGCAAATTGCTTATCAATTGAACAGTTTTCATGATAACAATATGTAGAGAATCTTTGCGCGAAAAACGAACAACTTTAATGCTGTCATATTTTTCATTTTTTACAATTTCTTGAGTTCGTATATCCGAAAGGAGTGGAAGAAGACTATCGATTGTCGTATCCATATGGAATAATGTTTCTTGGAAAACCATCTCATGGTCTTCATCCCAATTAAACCTCGTGGATTTTTTATGCGACATGGTCTTATTTATCTTTGTTGTATTTTGGATTGTTTTATTATTAAAACGGTATATATGGCAAAAATGATCCCAAAAACCGGGAAGGTTTCGAGAGTCGCTTTAAGCGTGGGGCCGCGACGGGTTAGGGCGTCTTCGACAATATCTTTCGTCTATAGAATACGTCGTAGGGGGCAGGTTGTCAAGGCTCTGGTGAGGATATTCTTCGTTTACGTAGCGGATCCAAGAGGCAAGCCCGACTGTCGTGCCGTCACCGCGAGGCTACCGTCGCCTTGCAGGCAAGGCTGTAGTTTCGGCAGATGCGTCTGGACATGGAACAGCCTCCATTGGATTGACTCGGAACAAGGCTACACTCCCGCACCTTTAAATCCCGAAAAACACTGTCCAAACAATCCGAACCACTTCCAGATGACCAGAACAAAAAAACTGACGGCGACAGTCGAGGCCTATTTTGAGGACCTCAGACGAATCTATGCATCAGGGGGAGGGACCGGGGAACGCTCAAACTATCCGGCGCTCGCAAATCTGCTGAATGCTGTCGGGGCCACGCTCAAACCGAAAGTGTTCTGTGTAATCGAGTTGGCCGACCAGGGGTCCGGGCACCCCGACATCGGTCTTTATACGGCGAAGCAGGTGCAAAAAGGCCAGCCGCGCAAGGGGCAGATTCCGGAACGCGGCGTGGTGGAGGTGAAGTCCCCGGACGAGGACACGCAAACCAGCATCGTTCGTGAACAGGTGACACGTTACTGGGGTCGCTATCGTCTGGTTCTGGTGACGAATCTGCGCGAATTCGCACTCGTCGGTCCAAATCCTGACGCTGGGGAAACCACACTCGAGTCGTTCCGTCTGGCCGACAGCGCAGACGATTTTCACCGGAAACTGGAGAAGCCCCGTACCTTCGCCCGTGAAATCGGTGCGGGGTTGGGCGAGTATCTGTTGCGCGCACTTTCTCATCGCGCCGCAATCGCCGAACCGAAGGACTTGGCCTGGCTGCTTGCATCCTATGCTCGTGACGGACTTGCGCGAGTCGAGGTAACTGGAGATTCGGAGTCACTCAACGTAGTGCGTTCGGCATTGGAAGAAGCACTGGGCATTCGCTTTGAAGGCAGGAAAGGCGCTCGCTTTTTTCATTCGACGCTGGTGCAAACACTGTTCTATGGCATTTTCTCCGCTTGGGTACTGTGGGCGCGACAATCGCCCACCGGCGACTTCGCCTGGCGCACTGCGGTTTGGCATCTGCGTGCGCCGGTGCTGCGAGCGTTGTTTCAGCAGCTTTCCGACCCCGGCCGGCTGCAACCGCTTGGTCTGGTCGAGGTACTGGATTGGACATCCGCTGCGCTCAACCGAGTGGATCGGACTGTTTTCTTTTCCCGTTTCAACGAAGGCGAAGCTGTACCCTACTTCTACGAGCCGTTCCTCGCGGCCTTCGATCCGGGCTTGCGCAAACAGTTGGGCGTCTGGTACACGCCCACCGAAGTGGTTCGTTATATGGTCGCTCGCGTGGACAAGGCCCTCAAAGACGATCTTGGCATTGCCGACGGGCTGGCCGGGGAGAATGTCTACGTGCTTGATCCGTGCTGCGGCACCGGGGCCTATCTGGCGGAAGTGCTGCGGCGCATTGCCATAAACCTTGAAGAAAGCGGCTTGGGTGCTCTTGTCGGCGCACGGGTAAAACAGGCAGCAACGAAACGGGTGTTCGGTTTCGAAATCATGCCTGCACCTTTCGTCGTGGCGCATTTGCAAGTAGGCCTGACTATGCGGGAACTGGATGCATCGCTCGCCGATGACGGAACGGAGCGCCCTGGCGTTTTTCTGACCAATGCGCTGACAGGATGGGAATCACACGCAACCGAGCCCAAACCCATTGCTTTCCCAGAACTGGAGCAGGAACGCGAAAGAGCCGAAAATGTGAAGCAGCAGACCCCCATACTGGTGATTCTTGGAAATCCACCCTACAACGGTTTCGCGGGCATGGCCGTGGAGGAAGAGCGTATGCTATCCGAGGCCTACCGGATAACCAAGCGCGTACGGACCCCCGAAGGACAAGGATTGAATGATCCATACGTGCGCTTCTTCTGCATGGCGGAGCGCCGCATTCGTAAAGGACGGGGAGTGGTCTGCTTCATTTCAAACTATTCCTGGCTGGATAGATTGTCTTTCACCGGAATGCGCGAGCGTTTTCTGGATGTGTTCGATACGATACAGATCGACTGTTTGAATGGCGACAAGTACGAGACCGGCAAGGTCGCACCGGATGGCTCGCCGGACCCAAGCATCTTTTCGACAGAAGGTAATCGGGCTGGGATTCAGGTGGGCACTGCCATTGCAACGTTGGTGCGCAAGGATAACCACAGGCCCGCGAAGACGGTCGGGTTTCGCCATCTTTGGGGACAGGCCAAGCGCGAGGAACTGACAGCAACGGCAGAGGCAGAACCGGAAAATCTCTACGAAAACATTGAGCCGATTCTGCCGCTTGGGTTGCCGTTCGCACGGATAGAGGTAAGCGAAGATTGGTTTGATTGGCCGTCGCTTCCGGATCTGTTTCTGAGCTCTTTTCCCGGTGTAACTACCAGCCGCGATGGTTTTCTGGTGGATACTGATCTTGATCGACTCAAGGTGCGAGTCTCCGATTATTTCGACACGAACTTGACGCACGAGGAAATTGCAAGACGTTATCCCAGCGTTATGAAAGCTACGGCACGTTTCGATGCGCGCACAGTACGCAATTCACTGCTCGAACGCGGCGGGCCGATTGATGCTGGTTTCGTCCGTTACGCTTACCGACCGTTCGATATCCGATGGCTTTATTGGGAGGGTGAGACGAAACTCCTGGACGAGAAACGCGCCGACTACCGACCGCATATATTTGAGAGTAATATATGGCTGTCTGCTGCACAGCACTTGCGAAAGGGCGCGGAAGAACCGCAAACGTGCTTTACACAGCATATCGCTTCTTATCACAAGATTGAACGGGGTGCCCTTTGGTTTTCTGCATATCTGCGCGATGACGATTCGGGAAACGGGGGGTATCGCCCAAATTTGTCCAACATCGCGCAACACTATCTCCAACGCCTCAATGCGGGAGTAGAGGACTTATTCCATTATGTCCTTGCCGTACTCCACGATCCTGCTTACCGCAAAGCCAATGCCGGAGCGCTCAAAATGGAATGGCCGCGCATTCCGTTACTAGGCTGGCCCGATGGCAACGCTGCTGACGCTGCAGAAATACTCGCTGCATCAGCGGCGCGAGGACGCAAACTGGCCCAACTACTTGATCCCGAAGCGCCGGTGTCGGGGGTTACCCAAGGCAAGTTACGTCCAGAGATCGCCGCTCTTGCCGTGCCCGCTACCAAAGACGGTCACAACATGACCGGTGACGACTTTGCCATGACAGCAGGCTGGGGCCATTTCGGACAGGGTAACGCCGTGATGCCCGGGCGGGGCCATGTCGTAGAACGGCCTTATACGCCAGAGGAACGCACAGCTTTGGGAAATGCCATACCTACCCTCGGTGAAAACACGTTCGACATCTACCTGAACGACCGGGCCTACTGGTGCAATGTGCCCACCACCGTTTGGAACTACAAACTGGGCGGCTATCAGGTGCTCAAGAAATGGCTGTCCTACCGGGAAAGAAATGTGCTGGGGCGGGCGTTGTCACCGGAGGAGGTTCAGTATTTTGCGGAGATGGTGAGGAGGATTGAGACAATAATATTGAACAACTACTATATGTAATGTCTAAACGGTAAAGGAGGAAGATCAGGAACAGGTGCGGCGGTAAGGATCTCGCCCACAGCATCAGCGAACCTAAGCGTAACGGGCTGTCCATCTGCGAACTGACAAGTGTTGAAGTTAATTTTGGTTAGGCCCATCACATCTGTCATGACTCTGAGCAGATCAGCATCGCCTCTGTGAATTTCAATCAACAGAGGATTGGGCACCTCCCAGCCAGGATAAGTATCGAGCCGAGGTATAAATCCCTTGGTCCAGAGATATCCCCTGCGTTTCGTTGACATATAAGCCGTGCCACGCAAAACGGGTTTTTTACCCACTCTATATAATTTCAGTTCACTGGTTGGGCGAATTCGCACCCCGACCAAGTTGGTTTCATCAGGAACAACAGACTTGAAACCCTCCCATTCGTCGTCATTAAATTGTGTCTTGCCATGAATAAACAATTCGGTGGGTGACCTCCCATGCATATCTAGATATGACTCCACCACCAAGCTCATTAATTCAGAGGCCTTCTCTTTGCTGAGGTGAAATTCGCGTGTATGTTGCGAATACCAAGGGCCAACTGCGCCTCGAAAAACAACACCATCTCCCGAGTCTAAGAACATTTGGGCGCCACAACAGGCATTACCAGCAGCCGGATTAGTACTATACATCTTGTAAACCAATCCTACGTAGCAGACGCCCGGCCTGACCGAAGCTAATTTCCACGGCTTACCACTGGCTTTGAAGAAAGCGGTCGTACAGAGATTCCAAGCAACTGTAGCGGAGTCCTCTGGTTCACGAATAAGGCGTCCGTTGTCTTTAGTGAATCGATGGGGCTCAAGCGTTGTATCACGCACAATTTGCAAGACAGCCCTTGTATCCAATAGACGGGCCTTTATTTGGTGATGAAAATTAATCTCATAACCATAAATTTCGGCATTTTTCTGTTCTTCGGCGAAAAGCCAGCTTTGGCGCTGGTGAAGAATCCGACGCCCAGTCCTAGGTGAGAAAGGCTGGCTTCCCGTAATATGCTCCTCCTTGGGCACAGACGATTCAGGCCTCCCATAACGGTATACCTCTTCCGGTATTATAACGAACCACATGGAAGGCGGTGCTTCATCCTGGCGCAAATGCTTGCGTATAGGTTCCTCAAATAGATTAACCGTTTTGTAGATCGCTTCGTGCCGATCAGTGATCCGAATCGACGTGCGAATAGCGTTTTCCGAAACGGTTAGTTCGACGAGAGGGCATTTCGGCCATCGGGTGCCAAAAACGGCCTGAAAACCAGGCCAGCCAGAATGATGCGGCTTATTCTGATCCTTGGGAGGAATATAGCGTTGAATGCTTCTTGTCCATTCTCGAAAGCAGCTTATACCATCCGGTGTCCCAATGACACCGATACGCATTTCGGCAGGGTTGGCTCTGTCGTCCAAGGGGCCAAATAGAAAAAGGCCATCCTTGGGATGTTCTAACTCCTGGTCGTAGCGGAAGCCTAAACGCGGTTCTTCAATGTGTTGAAGTAGAAAGTTTTTCATACCGCCCCTCCGTACTTGTCACCTTCATCGTCAAGCAGGCCTTCAAAATGGGGATTATATAGGAAAGTAACCGCCACCTTTCTTGAGTTGTTATTATTTCGATTTTCCTTGCTCTACCACCTTTTTACCTTGGCTGGTATATTTTTTTTCTATCCTTATCACTTTGTCCACATCTTTTATAATTTTTTTATTGCTTCTCCATTCTTGAAATGGGTGCCATAATTTAGCCCAGCATGTAACAAGCGCAGGAAATGGTGCAAGGGTCAAAAGGACAAACGCCAGCCAACCGACATCTGTTTGATGAGGTATTAGCAAAATGCAAGGAACTATGAGTATACAGAAACAAAATCCACACCACTGTGCGAATCGCACAATTGTTGTTTTTTCATCATTTTCCGATTCGTTATTAAACATATTATCTGAGTTAAGCATATTATCTGACAAAATGCCAGAAGATTTAATTTTTTCTTGCAGATTATCATTGGATTCTTGTATCCTTGTTTGCAGGTCTTTGAGCAATTCATCCCATAGGGTGAAGCCCAAATTCAATGCAAAAGATATTTCGAGGAAAGGGACAAATTGGCCAAAATCATACATCATAATGATACTCCTTGACATATTCAGATGTGCTACTTTCATGTACGAGAATCGTATCAAATAGCTCTGCGACTACTTTCGACCCATTAGATTCCCCAAAAGTTACATGAGCCTTCACGCGTTCCTGATTTGTTTCAAGTCGCAGAGCACTTGTGTCCATTAACATGAAGTGTTGACCGATGTTACGTTCCTTCATGAATTTTAATGTACTTTCTTTGGCTTTTGCAATTTTGAACTTTCCTCTCATGTGTCCCCCCTTATCAAGTTGCTTTACTGCTTCTATCAGAGGGTGTTGCATTGTTTCGTCCAGATCAAGTTCCTTCTCAAGGATTATATTGCATTCTTTTCCATCCTTTCTAAGAAAACATATTAAGGCATTTATCACACCCTGATTGGCATAAATGTCGAAATTACGAAATTCCTCTTTCCTTGTTAGCGAGCCACTAAAAAGGCGCACTTTCTCCTTAGCGTGATCGAAAAAGCCAGCAATCAGGAAAACAGCATGTTCGGGTCTGCCATTTGCAATCCAGCCTTCATCGCCGCTTCTGAGCAGCTCTTTTGCATTTTCAAAGTACAGTTTTTCCTTTTGGGACCATGTGTTCTCGTTGAAGGGATCAAGAGGTGTATCACGTTGGGTTTCTGGGTTTAGCCGGCCCTGGCGCTCTTTCCTCTGCGTGAGTTTCATTGTTGCTGTCCGGTTTTTGGGGAAGTTCTCGTTTTCGGGAGGATCTCGCTACCATCTCGGCAGGGCCGCCCCCCTTGCCGAAGGAGAGACACCGCCCGCGGGCAGTAGTATACTAAATTTATTGTTAAGAAACCGTGAATTCAGGAAATTATTTTCCGTCCAGCCCCTTGACTTTATTGTTATTTTGTGGTATCTTAATAACCATAAGCACGATACCCACCAGAGAAAAGACCCATGCCCCAACACGCCCCCGGACGCTCGCACAGAAAAGGCTTGACTATCCGCCAACTGTTCGCTATGTTTCCCGACGACGACACTGCTGAACGCTGGTTCGAGCGGCAACGCTGGCCTCACGGCCCCGTTTGCCCGAACTGCGGCGGTATGCGGGCCACCCGCACCACGCACCCCACAATGAGCCTACGATGCAAGGATTGCCGCAAGTTCTTCTCTGTACGCAAAGGCACCGTCATGGAAGCCACGAAGCTGGGCTACCAGACGTGGGCAATCGTTGTCTACATGGCTACGACCAGCCTGAAAGGGGTCAGTAGCATGAAAATCCACAGGGAGTTGGGCGTTACGCAGAAAACTGCGTGGTTCCTTATCTCGCGCATCCGGGAAGCGTATGCCGAGAACGACCCGATCCTGTCAGGCGAGGTCGAGGTGGACGAAACCTACGTTGGCGGGAAGGAAAAGAACAAGGCGAAGTCGAAGCGCACAGGCAATCGTGGAACGCAGGGCAAGACGACGGTGATGGGCGCGAAGCAGCGGGACGGCAAGGTCGTCGCTCGCCCCCTCGGACGGGAACTGGACGACACGTTCGCCGCTTTCGTTCAGGAGACGGTGGCCGAGGGCCAGACCGTTTACACGGACGAGCACCAGAGTTACAACGCGCTGAAGCGGCATTACGACCACAAGACGGTGAAGCACTCGGAGGAAGAGTATGTCCGTGGTCGGGTGCACATCAACACCATCGAATCGTTCTGGTCGATGTTCAAGCGGGGTATCGTGGGGACGTACCACCACATGAGCGACAAGCACCTGCATCGCTACTTGGACGAGTTCACGGGCAGGCACAACCACCGGGACCTGGGCACTGTGTCCCAGATGGCCGCCCTCGCCAAGGGCATGGACCAGAAACGCCTCAAGTACGAAGACCTGATCGCGTGATCAGGAAGGGATTTCATCAAAGGGATCGTCTACTGGCAAGGTCTCAAAAACAACGGCAATACGGGTGTCCATGACTTTCACTTGCCTTTTGAGTTCCTGTAGATCCTTGTGATGCTGACCTATGATCGCTATGATCTTGCCAAGAGTCTCATTGGTTTTGTCCAGTCTCGCAAGGATACTATTAATCTGGTCTTGGCTCATGGTTCGGCAAGTCATGTTCTCATTAGCGGGAGTGATGAATTTCGCGCACCAAGGCGTGATTTCCAAAAAAACCTTCATTTCTTCACGTAATTTTCACATAATGCCGATCCGGATTCGGGCAATTCCCCTCTGGTAGCCGCCCGGTTTGCATCCTTCTGCCCGTGTCCGTATACTCCGTTTTCCACCCAGCCCCCCGACCCCATGAGACCCCGAATCCTTTGCCTTGTGGCAGCCTGCGCGATACTATGCGTTCTGGCGGCCTGTCCTGCGCAAGCCCAAACTGCGCTACAAAAGCAGGTTACGGCGGCGTGGGAAGCGGAAGCAGCAGCGTTGGAGGCGGATGCGGCGGCGTTGGAGGCGCAGGCGGCAGCGAACAATAAGAGAATACTCGCATCGTTGGCATGGCAGGCCGTAGGGGAATCATCTGAATCAGCTAAATATTCGGAATACAGGAAGTATGCTTCGGAAGCGCGGGAATATGCTTCGTACTCGCGGGAGGAGGCTTCAAATAGGCGAGAATACGCTTCGGATGCGCGGAAGTATGCTTTGCAAGCGCGGGCGGACGCTTCGGATGCGCGGAAGATGGCTTCGTTTGCGCGGAAGATGGCTTCGTTTGCGCGGGAGAGTGCTTCGAATGCACGGGAGAATGCTTCGGTTGCGGAGGCGAGTATGATGAAAGCGCAGGCGAACGCGGACGGACGGTATGCGGCTTTATGGGAGCGGGCGGCGAAGGCGCAGGGCGCAGCGCGTACAGCGTGGGTTAAAGAGGTGGTGCTATGTGATGCGGGAGCCCCCGCGCCTGGGAAGCGGCAGCGCGGGCGTGGGAAGCGGTTGCGGAGGAGGCGTTAGCGGAAGCAGAATGACAACCTTGCAAATCGAAATGAACGCCATGCCGAAACCCAAGCCAGCCCAGAAGAAGCGCAAGCGCGGTCGCCCGGAGACCCGTGTTCTAAAGATCGACGCGACGCCGGAGCACCTGGCGAAATGCCTCGTTACGCCGATCAAGAAACCCAAGTAGCCCGAATGCGGTTACTTTCTAAACTTATCCAGCGGGCGAAGGATGCGCAAGAGACGTAAGTATGGTTTTCATAGTCTGGAAATCAAGGCCGCACAAGGCGAAGCCACGCGCCTGTGGGAGCGGGCACAAGAGGCGGATAACTGCAATGACAAGGAGGCAGCATTCCAGTACCGTCAACGGGCCATGGAGTACGAGCAGAGGGCACGATACTGGGAAGAGAAGGATGAATGGAAAACAAACGTGTTCTTTACAGCCATTGCGGGTTTCCTTGCTCTGTGGTTCGGCTATTGTGATGGTAAGGCTGATGGCTATGACGAAGGGTATTCCGCTGGCTACCGCGATGGCCAGCGCGTGGAGCGCACCCGGTGATGGCGCGGCGGTTACTTTCCTATATAATCCCCTTCAAAATCCTTTTCATTCAAGTCATTGTCGAAATCATCCAGGGCATCAGCCTCGGTTTCATCTTCTGCATAATCTTCTTCGGCTATAAGCACTGAGTCATCCTCCATAATAGATAGAGGCGTGTCAAAACACATTGGTGAGGCGGCTATTCTCACCACGGCATCACCGCCAAGAGGTAGGAAGAACTCCTCTTCACTGTTCGATAGGAAAACTACGAAAGCCCGAAGCAGGTCGCGCCAACGATCATTCCACCAACTTCTGCAGAAACTCTTTCGGAGGCGAGCAGCACGAGATTTGCTATCGAGCGGTGTCCTGCCATCTTGTGTGAAGACGACGTGAGGACGTAATAGAAGGTGCTTTGGGTCATAGATACTTATCCTCCCTGATACCGCAAAATGCCAATACACACTCCTTGTCTCGCTTCGGCCAACTAACTTTCGCCATCGCCTTCTACCGTTTTCGTCATGAAAAACGACAACGTTCTTTTCGATCATATCAAGAGGAATAAACCAAGCACTGCCATGAGCAAATTCACAAAGCAAGAGGCCCCGGCTTTTAGCAAATTGATTCCATGCTTTATGAAGAATTCCAGTTATTATATTTCGAGCATCCCGCCGTAATATGTGTGGTCCATTTATAATGCGACCATTCATAAATTCTGTCAATTGAGCACGATAAGCATGTTCAAGTGAAATATTGGGTATATCCTTTTGAAGTGTATCTGCATCAGCAAAACTAACAGCCAGTCGCAGGTGCTGAGCGGCTGGAATCTGGAATTGCTTAAAAGCGCGGAGTATGGTCTCTTGCCGTGTGTTGAAACGTGAAAAATAAATATAGGACGGTAGGGACCTTATTGTGAACCAGTTTGACAACACAATTTCCGGTATATCAGAGATAGTAGCACTTTGCTGCAATTTAAACTTCCGCCAATCATCTAAAGGCTCTATCTCTGCACTACTTAATCGCGGAATATGGATGTCCTCGAGAGCCTCCAGAAGTGTACTGAATCCGTCCGCCCAGCTAGGAGAGAAATCGATCACATTTAAACGAATCAACTGTTCAGGAAAGTCCGAGAACGGAAGATCATCAAGACGTATAGGTATGACAAATTGTTGTTTATTGAGTTGCCGACCTGTGTTTATGGCAAGAGCAATTTCATCAAGAACACCGTCTTTCCGATAAGACGCACGGGTTACGGCAACAATAACGACAGCGGCCTCTTTCCTGATCACATCCCCAACATCTCGCCAGAATGTCTCACCGCCGGTCAGATTAAGGATGTCTGCCCATGCTTCATAGCCAGCAGCAGTCAACCGTGTGCCTATCCAGGAAGTAAACTCGTTGTCTTCAGGATTGGCGTGACTAATAAAGACAAGACGGCGTTTTTGCATGACTATTTTGGGATTTATATAGATGAGCTTGCCTTGTACGTGTGTGTCAAAAAACAGTTCTGTCGAATTCAAACATTTTGAAAGGTTCCATAAATAAGCTAAATACCTGCCTATTCACCCGCCGGCATACAGCCGCACGATGAATCGTTCTCCCGCTTCGATCAGGTCGGGTTCGGTCTGATTGTGTTTGCGCATGCCCTGAACGATCTTGCGGGGTACGCCCATCCCCATGTGCTCCAGGTAGCCGTAGTCCCGCATCACATCTTTCAGCAGTTGATTTCGCGCAGCCCTCGTGCCGGCGCGCATATGTTCCGGCGTTATGCCGTTCGGGAGTTTACCCGGCGAGATAACTTCCATCCGATCCTGGTATATCGCCAACTCAATGTCGGTATTCGCCAGAAGATAATCTCTGTGAATCAAGGCGTTGACCACGGTCTCGCGCACCACCTCTGCCGGATAGGTAAACCGCTCTAGGCGCCGCACATCACCCTCAAGATTGGCCGTCATAGAGATATTTCGTTGGACGAATGCGGCTGCCTGCTCGACAAGCCCCGCTTCGAGAATCTCGCCGTCCATGCCCATAAGCGGGGTCATTGGACCACGCAACGTTAGTCGCTCTTTGGCAGCATAGTCCTTTTCCGTCCCTGGAAAAACTACCGCGTCGATACCTGCCTGTGGCAAAAACCGATTTGGTGTATTTCCAAAGAGTAGCATACCCGAAAGGGTCACTCCCTCCTCGACCATGATCTCTGTGTTCACCAGAAGGGTTTGCCATCTCCCAGCATCGTCATCTTCCGGTACGTCCTGCTGACGAACCCGCCCAAAATAATCCTTGAGTCGGCGACGATCCAGATTTTTGATCGACGTACCCAAAATGGGTCGCAATTCGGCACGAAATGTGCCCCGTCGCTGGAACAGTCGGCTCAGTTCCTCGGGGGTCGGCTCCCGGCTTTGCGAACCCACCCGAATATAATAGGTGTTTCTGTTGTTGTGCCACTGACTATGCACATTAGCGCCACGCGATACCCGAATCACGGCCACGTCTTTTCCAGGTTCTACATCCCTGATTGTTTGAAAAGCCGGAATAATAGCCGGACGAATCTTGTCCCGGCAGGCGGTCATCACCCACTCCTCTAACTTGTCCCGCGCTAGTCCGGCGATTGTCCCATCGTCATCCACCCCCAACAGTACCATACCGCCCTCGAAATTCGAGAATGCAACAAGCTCTTTGGCAATTTGGTGGTTTTCCTCGACATCGCGTTTGAACTCAATTTCGGAATTCTCGCCATGCGCGATGATTTCCAGAAGTTCCGTTTTCGTAATCATATTCAGAACCCGTACTTGGAGCGGCGCATCTCGAAAGCATCCTTCCCCCCTTCCAGTATTTCCTCAACCAGTTCCCGCACGGGTTCAGAATCAATGGAACCCATATGCTCAGATGCAATTCTCGCTTGACCCTCCTTGGCACCACCGGAAGCATCAAGGCCAAGAATCTGCTCAGCATCGCCGAGTACCGGGATGTTTGCATTGTGGGTCGAGAAAACAAACTGGCGCCGCCGTTTTTCCTGCCGCATAATTGGTACAACGCCTTCGGTGATGAAACGGTTGTCGAGATCGTCTTCAGGCTGATCAACCACAAGTGGGGCTTCGGATTCTAGCAACAGAAGCAATAATACGGCCGTCGCTTTTTGTCCGGTGGAAAGTGCTTCCAATGTCTGCCATGCCACCGATTCCCCTTCCGTGGCCGTATTCAACTCGATCTGAGTTGTTGCAGACAGGTTCAATTCCTCGATTTGCATAAACACATCGGGGCTAGTGCTCGCAATTCGTTCTGCCGCACCAGAGGGAAAACGGTAATGTTCCATTAGTGATGGCTTGCCTTCCCGACAATGCTGTGCAAACGCGGACAGAGACAGTTGATCTTGCTCACGAAGACGCTCAAGGGCATCAGATAATCTCCCGCCCACCCTATCACGCAAAATTTGCTCCAATGGATCGCGGTTTCCGGCCATTATAACTTCGACCCGAACTTTGTCGCGAAGCTTGCGCGAAACCCTTCTCGCTGCTTTTTCAAATTGGCGGTATTCGCTAGCCTTGATGTCTTCCCACTCCGAGACCAATTTGCGGCGATGCGCCTTATGCGTTGCCAAATCGCGCTTCAGACCTTCCATTCGCTCCCTCAGTGGCCGCAATGCCTCAATCTGCTGACGAAGTTGAATAAATTCTGCCCCGTCAATGTTCGATTTCTGAAGATCACGCAACAGTTTTTCGTAACGCTCATCGATATCTTTTCGTTGCGCTTCCCATCGTGACCTGATTTTTGAAATCGTGTTATCGGCCTGAGACAAGGCTTCGTCAAACTGTTCGCCAATCGCCTTGAAACGCAGATTCAGAGTTTCAAGAACTTGTTCTATTTCGCCCAGTGTTTCTGCGTTTGGCCACCCGTCAAGTGCTTTACTGGAGACGAACGCCAAATCGATCAGAAGAGCCTCACCCAATTCACGATGCAACTCCCGAAACGGCTCCAACTTTTCGCGGAGATCGGAAAACAGGCGTTCCTCCTTAATAAGAAGACTTTTTTCTTTGAAACGCTCCTCTAACCCGGCTTGCCGGAGGCGTTTATCGGTTTCTTCGAGACCAGGCAGAGCGATAAGCCGCTCTTCAAGAATTTCCATCTCACGCTGAACATCAATGATTCGATTGCGCGATCTTTCGAGTTCCAGACGGAGTTTTGCCTGGCGTCCGGGCATGGACGGGTCGCGGTCCACGAACCGTTCCAGTAACAGGGTGAGTTTCTCCGGGCTTTTGGTGAGTTCAGAGATTTCATGCTGACCGAATACTTCCACGCCGGGCATCACGTCTCGTGGTGAAAGGGTCAATATTTCCCCGGCTGAATCCTTGACGATTGGCGGATTCGGTACCGAACGTTCGATCATATAGCAACGCTCGGACGGTTTATGCGACTGCACAAGCAACGAGATTTTTGTCCCAGATTTCAGCACATGACGGATAACCCCTTCATGTGCCTTCCGTGCATCCTCTCCGAGCGGGTCAAGGCCAAGCACATAGCGTATGCTCTCAATCATGGTCGATTTACCTGTGCCACGTCCCCCAATCACTGCGTTGAGATTGCCATTGAAATGAACGGAGGTGTCTCGTAGGAATCCTCCTTCCCATGTCATGGCAAGGAGTTCGGCGTGCGGCTCTGGCATCGGATCACTGTGTAATCGAATCCGGGATGCCGGATCCAGAAATGCCTGTCGTAAAGCTTCTACCGAAACATGCGACATCTTAATGAAACAGGAAGAGCGGTCTTCGCACAGGTCTTCCGGGGAATTTACATCCGACGAGTTGATGACCGCCAAGGCGCGTGAACGCCTGTAGTCACTGTTCTTGTTCTGAAGAATTTGCTTAAACTCTTGAGGAGTTGCATCAACAGATCCGTGCAACGCACAAGCGAGTAAATGTGGCGATTTCCAAACATTGATACGTGTTTCTCCAGAGAGTTTTTTGAGCAGCCCCCCATTGGATATAACATGGGCAGCGATACATACAGCACCCCATTTTTTTGAATTTTCCAGCAATTCGGTAGAATCAAGATTTCCCGTCGGCGAGTGTGCATTCATATCGTGTACCCCACAATCGCCAATAAATCTTTCCAGCACTCCGTCCTTGTCGGGATCGAAAAGGCATAGAAAATGAACACCGTCCTTCGTGACGGCCTCGAATCCACTAAACGCCCGTAGGCCCGCGTCACGAGCAGCGCGCACCAATGTCCAGGAATCTTGTACCCGATAATGATCCGTGACGCCGATTACCTCAATATCTTTTTCCTTGCACGCTTTGATAATCGCCGCGTTATAATCTGCCTCGGACGTGAAGGTTGTTTGCTTGTTGTGCCTTGCGAGATAGGCAAAAGGATTGATCTGCAAGGCGCAGCGATAAAAACGCGCACCGCCGGAAAGCTGCAGCGCAGCCTGGATAGGCTCCGATAAAGCACGATTTGGATTAATTTGCTCGACTGTCATATGTCGTTCGCCTGCAATGCTTTACGCTGGAAGTTATAATGCCCTTAACCGGGACTATATACTAACGAAGGGGCCGCCAGGTTGCAATTCAAGAGCCCCATCCCCTTTCACACCGCGATCGGGGCCCGGATGTGCGCGTGGGGGTAGTAATCCACGATCTTGAAATCGTCGTACGCATAGTCGTAGATGGAGGGTGGCTTGCGACGGATGATCAAACGCGGCAAGGACGTCGGCTCGCGCCGGAGCTGCTCCCGGACCTGGTCCAGATGATTCAGATAAATATGGCAATCGCCGCCGGTCCATACGAATTCCCCCGGCTTCAGTTCGCACTGCTCGGCGAACATGTGCGTCAGGATGGCATAGGACGCAATATTGAACGGCAAGCCCAGAAAACTGTCCACGCTTCGCTGGTAGAGCTGGCAGGATAACCGCCCCTGGGCCACATAGAACTGAAAGAGCGCGTGGCAGGGCGGAAGCGCCATCCGGTCCAGTTCGTCCACCTTCCAGGCGCTGACGATATGGCGGCGGGAATCGGGATTCTCCCGAAGGCTTCGCAGCACGGCGTCGATCTGGTCGTGAATGCTCCCGTTGTCCCCTTCCCAGCGGCGCCACTGCTTTCCGTACACGGGGCCCAGGTCGCCGTCCTCGTCCGCCCACTCGTCCCAGATCGTCACGCCGTGGTCGTTCAGGTAGCGAACGTTCGTATCCCCGTTCAGAAACCAGAACAACTCGTGGAAAATGCTCCGCAGGTGCAGTTTCTTGGTGGTCAAAAGGGGAAATCCCTCCGCCAGATCGAAGCGCATCTGATACCCGAAGGCACTGATCGTACCCGTGCCCGTACGGTCGTTCTTGCGAACGCCGCGGTCCAGAATGTGCTGGAGATAATCAAGATACTGGCGCATCGGGAAGGGATGGACCAGGGTTGGCGTTGGCGCTTGGGCGCCGGACTGAAATATGGGTTGCGGAAAGTGCAAATTATGGAATCTGCACCGCATTATCATCAGACGGCACCGATAGTTTTCCACATCTTGTCAAGCGCCTCGGGCGGCGGCGCGTCACAGATTCGCCCAAGGTTGGACATCGGAGCCTGGGGCGCGCCTTTTCACGAAACATCGGGTCCCGAATACGCACGCCAACCCATGAACCTGCCTACACTTATGTATTCGTGAAAAGGCGCGCCACAGATTTGTCCAACGATGAACGCCGGGGCCTGGGGTGCGCCTTTTCACGAAACATCGGGTCCCGAATACACACGCCAACCCATGAACCTGCCTACACTTATGTATTCGTGAAAGGCGCACCCCAGGTCCCTAAAACCGCCCAGCTTTAATTATTTAGGCGCCAATTTTTCGCGCCTAATATTTTAAGGCGGCGCGGAAAACAGCGAAATCGCTTGACCGGAACGGCTCGCATGCGGATATTTGGCGGGGCCAGAAGATTTTCCGGCGCGCCCGACACAGCCCTTTCCCTGCATCGCAAAGCAAATGGACCCGAACCTGCACCAGAAACAGGCCATGAATCACCTGAACAAGGTGCTGGACTACGCCCCGTTCGTCGCCGAGGAGGGCAAGGCTACGGTGCACCTGACGCAGGAGGACTGGCATGTGGTGGCCGACGCGCTCTTCAGGATGGACACCCCTGCGGAAATGATCCCGAAAAAGATCAGAAAATATCGCATCGCGAACGACTACCGCACCATCCAGCTCGACACAGAGGACTGCCTGATCGACGTAGAAATGATCTGATCGCACGCGACTTCACAAAAAATCCTTATATCGGCGGCGAAGGATTTGGGCCTGGCGCGAACTTGTCGCCTTATTCGGCGTTGCAAGTCTAATTATACCTTCCACCCATCTGCACCCGCAACCGGCCCGCCCGATGACGCCATCGCCCGGAGCGCCCCTCGATACGATTCGACCTCGCCCGTAATCAGCGCAATCAGGTTGCCCCTTTCCCACGGAAATTATTTGTAAAGACGCCGGCGTCATGGCAGTCAACACGCAGGAAAAAGCGGTCCGGGAAATCCCCGAAGCCACCATCCTTTTCGCGGGAGATTCCGGCGACGGGATGCAGCTCGCCGGGGGACAATTTACGCTGGCCAGCGCGTATGCCCGCAACGACCTGGCGACGCTGCCGGATTTCCCCGCAGAAATTCGCGCCCCGGCGGGCACGACCTACGGGGTGAGCGGCTTCCAGCTGCACTTCGGGTCCGTGAACGTGCGCACGCCCGGCGACGAAGTGGATGTGCTGGTGGCCATGAATCCGGCGGCGCTCAAGGTCAGTCTGGAAAGGGTGCGCAAGGGCGGGACGCTCATCGTCAATGCGGACGCCTTCGGAAAGCGGGACCTGGACCTGGCCGGATACAACCAGAATCCGCTGGAGGACGATTCGCTGAAGGCGTACCGCGTGGTGCGGATTCCGCTCGCCAAACTGACGCACGAAACGCTGAGCGACGCCGATCTCGACAAAAAGACGATGGATCGGTGCAAAAATATGTTTGCGCTGGGTCTGGCCCTGTGGATGTATTCGATGCCGATCGAACCGGCGCTCGAATGGCTGAGCAGCAAATTCGCCCGCAAGCCGGACATTCTGGAAGCAAACCGGCGCGTCCTGAAGAAGGGCAACCACTACGGAGAAACGGTAGAGGAATTCGCCGTCCGCTACGAAGTCCGCCCGGCCAAACTCAAGCCGGGCAAATACCGCGCGATTCTGGGCACGGAGGCGCTGGCTATGGGGCTCATTGCCGCAAGCCGGAAATGCGGGCTGCCCATTTTCTACGGATCGTATCCGATTACGCCGGCCTCGGAAATTCTGCACGAACTCAGCCGGCACAAGAACTTCGGGGTGAAAACCTTCCAGGCGGAGGACGAAATCGCGGCGGCGGGCGCGGCGCTCGGCGCAAGTTTCGGGGGCTATCTCGGCGTTACGGCGACAAGCGGACCCGGCCTGGCCCTGAAAAGCGAAACGATCGCCCTCGCCGTCATGGCGGAATTGCCGCTGGTCATCGTAAACATGCAGCGCGGCGGGCCTTCCACGGGCCTTCCCACGAAAACCGAACAGGCCGACCTGTTGCAGGCCCTGTTCGGACGCAACGGCGAAGCGCCCCTGCCGGTCATTGCGCCGGGAACGCCGGGGGACTGTTTTTACGCCGCCTTCGAAGCCTGCCGCATCGCCATCCGGCACATGACGCCGGTTATCCTGCTTTCGGACGGATATCTGGGCACGGGTTCCGAACCCTGGCTCATTCCAAACGCAGAAGACCTGGAGGATTTTGCGCCCTCTTTCGCCACGGCGCCGAACCGAACCGTGGACGGCAAGGACGTTTTCCTGCCCTACGTTCGGGACAAGGAAACGCTGGCGCGGCCCTGGGCCAAACCGGGTACGGCGGGCCTCGAACACCGACTCGGCGGCCTGGAAAAAGAGCACGAAACGGGCAATGTGTCGTACGAGCCGGAAAACCACGAATACATGGTGAAACTGCGCGCCGAGAAGGTGGAGCGCGTGGCGCAGGACATTCCGCCGCTGGAAGTGTTCGGCGCGCAGGAAGGAGATTTGCTCGTGGTCGGCTGGGGATCGACGCAAGGCGCCATCGAAACCGCCGTAGACGCCTGCGTAGCCCGGGGCCTTCGCGTGGGCGCCGTGCACTTGCGACACCTTGCGCCCTTGCCGAACGACCTGGGCAAAATACTCAGCCGCTACGAATATGCGCTGGCGCCCGAGTTGAACAATGGCCAGCTGGTCCGCCTGCTGCGCGAGCGCTTCCTCTTGCCCGTCGCCTCGCTCCGAAAAATCAAAGGATTGCCTTTCAAGGCGCGCGAGATCGAAAAGGAGATTTGCGACATGCTCGGAATTCCCATCGCATAAAACCCTGCCATCCGCCGGGACGACGCGGTCCCTGTTCGTTATGCACGACGTCAACGGAAAACCCGATCCTGTTTCGCCTTCAGGTAAAAAGGCTGGCAAAAAGCCGGCCATGCCGCCCGCAGGCAAAAAACCGACGCTGCCTTCGGCAGGCAAAAAGCCCTCGCTGCCGCCCGGCGGCAAAAAGCCCGCAGGCCTGCCCGGTCGCAAGCCCGCGGGGCCCGGCGGAGGAAAAAAACCGTCCCTCCCGATGGGCGCGGGCGGCGACGGCGCGCCCGCCGGCCTCGCCAGAAAGGATTTTGCGACCGATCAGGACGTGCGCTGGTGTCCGGGATGCGGAGACTACGCAATCCTCGCCACCATGCAACGGCTCATGCCCGAACTGGGCGTCCCCAGGGAAAAAACCGTCTTCGTCAGCGGAATCGGTTGTTCGAGCCGTTTCCCGTACTACATGAATACGTACGGACTGCATTCCATCCATGGACGCGCCCCGGCGATCGCCACGGGACTCAAGGCCAGCCGCCCGGACCTGGACGTCTGGATCGTCACAGGCGACGGCGACGCGCTTTCCATAGGCGGAAACCATCTCATCCACCTGTTGCGCCGGAACGTAAACGTGCAACTGCTCCTGTTCAACAACCAGATATACGGGCTGACGAAAGGGCAATACAGCCCCACGTCGGAGCAGGGCAAAGTCACGAAAAGCACGCCGTACGGGTCTGTGGACCACCCATTTTATCCCGTACCGCTCGCCCTCGGCGCAGACGCCACGTTCGTTGCGCGCACCATGGACCGCGATCCCAAACACATGCAGGCGATGATGCGGCGGGCGCACGACCACCAGGGCGCCGCGTTCCTGGAAATCTACCAGAATTGCAACATTTTCAACGACGGGGCCTTCTTCGAATTCACGGAACGGAACACGAAGGCGCACAGCGCGATTTTCCTGGAGCACGGCAAGCCGCTCGTATACGACAACGGACAGCGCGGCCTGCGCCTGAAGAGTTTCGCGCTCGAATCCATCGATCTATCCAGCGGGAAATGGTCCGTGGACGACTGCCTGGTATACGACGAAGGCAGCATCGAACTGGCGAACATCGTATCGCGGATGTCCTGGCAGAAAGACCTTCCGCGCCCGTTCGGGGTGTTTTTCCGGGAAGATCGGCCTTCCTACGACGAACTCGTGCAGCGGCAAATCGACGACGTCACCGCCCGGCGCGGCGAAGGGGACCTCGCCGCCTTGCTGAACGGCGGAAATACGTGGGAGATTTAAGGGAGTCCTACGGCTTCCAGGTTCCCTGGGCCACGGCGGGGACGAAATCATCCAGGCCTTCCGGTTTCCAGGGCAGGGTGCGCTCCATTTCGGCGCTCATATACGCCGTCATAAGGAGTTCCACCACCTCAAGCCCGGCATGGAAGTCCACGTCGGACTGCTTCCCGTCCAGAAACTGCTGCACGAAGTAGCGATTCTCGTTCTCGTAGCCGTACTCGCACGCCTCGTTGCCCACCACCGGCATCAGTCCCTGCTCGGCATTCTGCTTCTCGACCAGGTCTTCCCCCTCTCCCCCCGACACTTTCCGGCTGAAGAACAGCTTCGTACCAGCGTCCAGCGTGTTGTGGTACATGGAATACTCGGGGCCCAGCAATTCCGAACTGAGCCGCAACCCCGCGCCCACGAAACTCCACGACGTGGTCACTTCCGCAATCAACGGACGCCCCTCCGCGTCTTCGTATTCGATGGTGGCGCGCGCAAAATCCTCCGAGGGACGATGGGCGTAGTCTACCTCTGGCCCGAATCGCCTTTTGAGGTCCTCCACGTACTGCGGACGCGACCATTTGAGGCTGGCGATATTGGCCGTGACTTTCCTCAGGCGAATGCTGCCCCGGGGCGCGCCCGGCGCCGTAAGCAAGTACCGACCGACCTCCACGCTGTGGCACATCATGTCGTTCAGTACGCCGCCGCCCTGCATCTCCCCTTGCCAGAACCAGGGCGCGTGCGGACCGCTATGCTCTTCGGCGGCGCGAGCCAGATAGGGACGACCCGTAATGGCCGCCGCCCGCCGCCACGCGATTTCGTGGCCGCGCACCAGGCCCGGCTCGAAAAGTTGATCTTCAAGATAGCCGTGCAGGACGCCCGCCTCCTCGATCAGTTCGACGACCCGCTTCGCCTCTCGCACGTTGCGGGCCAGCGGTTTCTCGCAAGCGATGCCGACCAGCTCGCCCTTGCCGGACTTGAGCGCCGCCACGATTTCTTCCATGTTCTCGATGCGCTTGTGGTTCGGGCCGCATATCCAGAGCGCGTCGATGGCGGGGTCCGCCACCATTTCGGTGATCGAACCGTAGGCTTTCGCTTCGCCTACGCGAAGTTCGCGCGCATAGGCGACCGTGCTCGCCGCCCGCTCGCGATTCGGACTCCATATCCCCAGCACGTCCGCATCGCGAACCGCCTGCCAGGACAACAAATGAAACCGGGTAATGAACCCGCTGCCGATGAAACCTACGCCAAGTCGTCGTTGAGCCATGCTTGAATTCGGGTTTTTGCGTACAGGATGGTGCGTATAGCCAAACAAAGTAGGCATTTCATGCGTTCCCGTGCGTAGAATTCAGGCAAAGAAATTTCCTGGCGCGCCGCAGGCATGCGATGCATGGCCGCAGCCGCCCCCGCCGAATCACGCAAATCAGACCCCATGAAACGCCGCGCTTTTCTCAAAACGGCCGCCGCCGGAATAGCCGGAAGCAGCCTCCTCGCCGGATGCGGCGGAGGGGCCAACGAAACCGGCGACGCCCCCGGCGCGCTAACCCGCCCGCAGGTCCGCTGGCGCCTCATATCCAGTTACCCCCGAGCCCTCGACACGATTTTCGGCGTGTCGGAAGAGGCGGCGCGGCGCGTGGCCGCCTTGACGGAAGGACGCTTTCAGATTCAGGTTTTCCCGCCGGGCGAACTGGCCCCGGCGACCGAAGTGCTGGGCGCCGTGCAAAAAGGGGCCGTGGAAATGGGCCATTCGGCCAGCTACTATTATACGGGACACCATCCGGCGCTCGTCTTCGATACGGGTACGCCGTTCGGCCTTTCCTCGCGCCAGCAAACAGCCTGGCTCCGCCATGGCGGCGGTCTGGAGTTGATTCGATCGATCTACGCGGATTTCAACATAATTAATTTTCCCGGGGGCAATACGGGCGCGCAGATGGGCGGCTGGTTCCGACGGGAAATAAATACGCTCGAAGACTTGCAGGGCCTCAAAATGCGCATTCCGGGGCTGGGAGGCCAGGTCATGAACGAACTGGGCGTAACCGTGCAGCTCATAGCGGGGGGCGAACTGTACCAGGCGCTGGAGCGCGGCGCGCTCGACGCGGCGGAGTGGGGCGGTCCGCACGACGACATGCGCCTCGGCTTCCATGAAATCGCGCCGTATTATTACTATCCGGGGTGGTGGGAGCCCGGACCCGGCGTATCCTTTATGGTCAACCGGAACGCCTGGGACGCGCTGCCCTCCGTATACCAGGAAGCCCTCGCAGCCGCCACGGCCGAGGCGGGCCTGCGCATGCTTGCGCGGTACGACGCCCGCAATCAGGAAGCGTTTCGGGAAATGCGCGAGGAAAACGCCATCTGGATCAGGCCCTTTTCCCAAGAGACGATGCAGGAAGCGGAACGCATTACCATGGACCTGATAGAAAGCGACGCGGCGCAAGACCCCGCCTATCGGCAAGTATACGATTCGTTCCGGGCCTTCCGGGAAGATGCGTACGCCTGGTTCGCTGCGTCAGAACATGCCTTTGCTTCCTTTGCGTATCCCCGCGCGATTTCATGAAACGACGAGATTTTCTTCGCGCCGCCGCGCCGGGTTCGCAAGAGGCGCCCCTTTCGGAAGCGCCCGCCGTACAAACCCGGCCCCGCGTTGCGTGGCGCCTGGCGTCCAGTTTCCCGAACAGTCTGGACACGATCTACGGCGCCGCCGAAACGCTGGCCCGCCGCGTGGAGGCGCTTACGGAAGGGCGTTTTCGCATCCGCTCGTATCCCGCCGGAGAACTCATTCCGCCGCTGGAGGTGCTAAGCGCCGTGCAGAACGGAACGGTCCAGGCGGGACACAGCGCAAGCTACTACTTTCAGGGTAAGAACCCCGCCCTCGTGTTCGATTGCACGATCCCGTTCGGGCTATCCGCGCGGCAACTCAACGCGTGGTTCTACTATGGGGAAGGCCTTGCGCTTACGCGAGAACTGTTTGCGGATTTCAATGTGATCAATTTTCCCGGCGGCAATACGGGCGCGCAGATGGGCGGCTGGTTTCGGCGAGAAATCGGGTCGCTCCAGGACCTGCGCGGCCTGAAAATGCGCATTCCGGGACTGGGCGGCGAAGTCATGAATCGTCTGGACGTGACGGTGCAGGTCATTCCGGGGGGCGAAATTTACCTGGCGCTCGAACGCGGCGCCATCGACGCCACGGAATGGGTAGGGCCGTACGACGACGAAAAACTCGGGTTTCAGGAGATTGCGAAACATTATTACTACCCGGGATGGTGGGAACCCGGACCCGGCCTTTCGTTCTACGTGAATCGGGATGCCTGGGACGCCTTGCCGAGCGCGTACCAGGAAGCCTTCCGGACGGCCGCCGCCGAGGCCAACGAACATATGCTGGCGCTCTACGACGCCCGCAACGGACCGGCCTTGCGGCGACTGGTGGCGGGCGGAGTGCAGTTGCATCCGTTCCCGGAAGAAGTGATGACGGCGGCGAGAAGGATTACCGAAGAAGTGCTTGAAGAATTCGCCAGCGATCCTGCGTATCGCAAGGTGTACGCAGCCTGCAAGGCATGGCGCGACGACGCCTACCGGTGGTTCGGAACCGCCGAACTGGCGTACGGCGATTATGTTTTCGGTACGGGAAACCGGTAAGGATTCGCTCGTAATCCAGGATATTCCATGCGCGCGCTGCTTCGCATTGCTCACCGCATCGACCGAATCAACGAGTGGATCGGGCGGATCGCATACTGGCTGACGCTCGCCATGGTGGGGGTGGGCGCCTACAATACGCTCGTGCGGTATCTGGACCGCTTCACCGGGCTGGGCCTGAGTTCGAACACCTACATCGAGCTCCAGTGGTATATGTACAGCCTGATTTTTTTGCTGGGCGCCGCCTGGACCCTGAAGCACGACGCCCATGTGCGCGTGGACGTGCTGTTCGCCCGCCTCGCGCCCCGGGGACGCGCCTGGGTCAACCTCGGCGGCGCGGCGCTTTTCCTTTTGCCTTTCTGCCTGTTCGTAATCTGGACGTCCTGGCCCACCGTGCATAACTCGTGGGCGGTCTGGGAAGTCTCGCCCGATCCGGGCGGCTTGCCCCGATATCCGATCAAGACGGTCATCCCCGTCGCGTTTTTCCTGCTGTTCCTGCAGGGGGTCAGCCTTGCGATCAAGCAAATCGCCTTTCTGCGCGGGGCGGCGGAGGAATATGCTCCGAAAACCGGGCCAGGCATCCTTGAAAAAATGCAAGGAGACGCATGATGGGCGACTGGCTCGGGCCGCTCATGTTCGTTGCGGCGTTGATCTTCATCTTTTCGGGGTTTCCGGTTGCTTTCGCCCTCGGAGGCGCCGCCCTGATTTTCGCCTTCGTGGGCATTGAACTGGGCTATTTCAGCTGGCATCTTCTGCTGGCCATGCCGGATCGCATCTTCGACGTCATGTCGAATACGCTGCTGCTGGCGGTGCCGTATTTCATCTTCATGGGGGCCATGCTGGAAAAATCTCGCCTGGCGGAAGACCTGCTCCAGACCATTGGCTTGTTGTTTGGGCGGATGCGCGGCGGGTTGGCCATTGCAGTGGTGTTCGTGGGGGCGCTGCTGGCCGCGGCGACGGGCGTGGTGGGGGCATCCGTGGTCGCCATGGGGGTCATTTCCCTGCCCGTTATGATGCGCTACGGCTATTCGCACGCCTTGTCCGCCGGGGTAATTTCCGCATCGGGTACGCTGGGGCAAATCATTCCCCCCAGCATCGTGCTGATCGTGCTGGCGGATCAACTCAGCGTGGCGGGACGGATTTCTGTCGGCGACCTGTTTCTGGGCGCGTTCGTTCCCGGTTTGCTCCTGGCCGGGCTGTTTGCGCTCTACGCGGCGGGCGTGGCCTTCTTCAAGCCGTCCGCGGCGCCGGCCCTGCCCGCCGAGGAACGCAGCCTGCCTTCCGGGGAACTGATGCGCCGCGTGGCGCTCGTCATGCTGCCGCCCTTGCTGCTTATCGTCGTGGTGTTGGGCAGCATCTTCGCGGGCGTCGCAACGCCCACGGAAGCCGGGGCGCTGGGGGCGCTGGGGGCCTTGATCCTCGCCGCCGCCAACCGCCGGCTTACCCTGACGGCGCTCCGGGAAACCATGAAGGAAACGGCCAAGTTGACCGCCATGATCCTGATTCTTCTGGTCGGCGCGCGGGCTTTTTCGCTCGTATTCATCGGGCTGAACGGCGACCTGTGGATCGAGGAATTGCTCACCGGCTTGCCCGGCGGCGTGATCGGGCTGATTCTGGTGGCGAACCTCACCATTTTCCTGCTCGGCTTCTTTATCGATTTCTTCGAGATCGCGTTCATTATCGTGCCCCTGCTGGCGCCCGCGGCGGCGTTCCTCGGCGTGGACCTCGTATGGTTCGGGGTGATGATCGCCATGAACCTGCAAATGTCCTTCCTGACGCCGCCGTTCGGGTTTGCGCTGTTCTACCTGCGCGGGGTGGCGCCCCCTGAAATCGCCACCACCCAGATTTACCGCGGCGCCATCCCTTTCATAGGCATCCAGGCGGTCGGGCTCATTCTGGTGATCCTTTTTCCTGGAATCGCTACGTGGATGTCGTGAGGGGGTTCATTTGATATTATTTATTTGACACTCGGTATCTTCGGGTCGTGGATCAGACGGCTTGTTTGGGGAGTTCGTTTTCATTGTCGAGCACGATGGGCAGCAATATTTTTCTTCCGAAGGTGCTTTGAGCACCTGCTCAGGCGCATGACCCTTCAGACGGGAGCCCTGACAACTGCGTTCTCGACGATCACCTCTGGTTCATCCGTTTTTTAGGCCAAGCCTGTGAAATACACGACTGGCTTGCCCATCGCTCTTTCGACCAATCGGCTCAATCGATGACGGCGATCCTCGAGAAATTCATCAAACGCATCTTTCCGCAGCAACTCTGGTGAGAGAGCGTGGCTATCGAGCAACTGATCCATGGCGATGTTGTCTAACTGTACATGCTTCTCCGCTTGGATCCTTGGCAGATACTTGGAAGGTGCGTCGCCGCCGATCTTACGATTGGCCTTGTAGGATATCTGTGTCTTGTTAAGGATGCTGTCATAACGCCCTTGATCAATACCTTCCTTCTTACACCAGTTACGTGGAAAAATGTGGTGGATATCCAACGTGACCTCGTCGGCATCCAACTCCTGGATACCAGCCTTCCAAAACCAGTCCTTGGCACCCTCTCGCAGCACCAGAATATTGATGCCCTTATAAGCCGCACTTAGACGTGACCGAAGTGTGTCGAAACGCTCTGGTTGGAAGTTTGCATCACGGACTGTCCGGGGTACGGCAGCGTCGTCCTCGAACCAGCCAAGTAGTTCCTCATAGTCGTTGGCCACGCGGGTCTCAACGGCGCCACCGTAGAGTTCTCCCAATACTCCAGACCAGAACCAGCGGGCTAACTTGTCATAGATGAGAGGCTCGCGCCATCGATCACCCAGACGTGTGAGCACCGCCGCGAGTGGTACGAGCTGGGTGCTATACGGCAATTCACGCCGGTGGTAGAAGCACTCCTGCCGCAAGAACCGTGCGACATTGCGAAACCCATTCTCTAAATCGTTGGCCCATTGGTGCCAAGCTTCGAGTGGCAACCTCAGGATATCGGCTCGCTTTGCGCTGACCGGTCGTACCCGCTTCCCGGTTTTGCCGTCTACCACGTCTGCCTTTCTGAGTTCGTGCGTATGTAGTAAAGTGATTCCTTGAAGAAACTCGGTTGCCTTAATCTCTTTGAGGAGCCCGTGCTCCTCCAATCGTTCCCTGCGCGACTCGATTTTTCGCTGCCGTGGCCCGAACCAATCATCTCGTAGATTGTATCCGTCCGCAGCGAAGCTTGCTGTCACCAGTTCAAAAACGGTCAGCGACACCCCACCGGTGTTCACCTTCTCGAAAACCAGGCACACTGCTTCCTTCGTAGTCTCCTTCTTCAGCTGGATGACGGGTAGATGGTAGGTCCGGAAAGGATTGAGTACTTTTTTGCGAAACTCCATGTAAACAGGATACTCATCTGGCGAACACTGGAACAGCGTATTCTCCCAGTCGTCCGATTCCATGATTTGGCTGCACGGAAAGTAGAGTTGACGACATTCCAATTCCGTCGTCGACAAATCCAATTCCACATCGCGCCCAAAGTTCGTACGTAACTGCCGGTTCTCATCCACCGCAACCACGGCTTCTTCCAACGCTTCAGGTGAGTCTATTGCTCCTCTGATGTTGAAGTAGTAGTAGCGCTTAATCTCCTTTCCCTTCGCAGTCCTTGTGCGAACGGGTCCGTCGAGCGAAATGGCCTGGGTCAGGGTCGTGAGACGCTGCTGCCCATCAAGAATCAATTGCTCAGGTAGCTGACTCTTGGACACCTCGTTTTCCAACCCCTCGACGGGTCGGGTTTCAAACCGAATCTCTCCACCAGCTTCCAGAAGCATGACCGCACCGATCGGGAACGACTGAGCAATGCTGACAAGGAGGTCGCGGATATGATCATCATCCCATATCCAGCCTCGCTGGAAGTCGGGCAATTGGATTTTACCTTTCTTAATCTCACGCAGTAGGTCGCTTAGCGACGCCTTGGTGCTATCAAACGTTGCCATGTTGACTTCGTGCTTTTCTCCGTGTGTTGTAGTACAGTAATGAAAGTCCGCTATGCCAGCCCATCAGAAAGGGGTTAGATTTAAGAGGCTTGACCTGCCTACCCCGCCGCCTCGACCAGCGGAAGGAAATCTTCGCCGATCATTGGTTCGTGTTCGCCGAGATTGCCGCGCAGTTCGATGAGCACCCGCTGCTTCATGGGGGCTGGCGGAGGATTAAGCCGAACAACCTTCGCCTCATACTCGCCGGGCGAACCAGCGATTGACTTCGCAAGGTCCGACACAAGATAGCGCGGAGCCCAACCAATCATGTGATAATCTGTTGTCTGGAGCTGCACGGCCACCCTGGTCACCGGATTGTTCAGTTCCAGAGCCACGTACAGTTCTTCCCCGGCCTCCAATTGGGCAAGGCGGTTTTGGGCGGCTTCATTGGCGTACCGCCAGCCGTGAAGAAAAAAACGGGTGGTAAAATCGCCAGCGGCATTCGTCTCGATTTTCGGAAAAACCTCGTAAAAATCCGTGGCTCGCTGACCACCGCTAACCGACAAAATCTGAAAAGGATCAGGGTTGGTATCCCCAGAAAGCCCCAAGCGCTTGACGTGTTCGCGAAAATCCGGACGGTTTGGCTTCATAACCCGGTTTTGAAACAGGTAAAACAATTCTGGCGAGAAATACTCCTTCTCCATCTTTGGAAATTCCGGAAGGGTGCGGAAATAGGCTTCCTTCTGCGCTCGCAGGGCGCCGCCGGTATAACGAAAACGGTACCCCGACAGGTTGCGGCCCACATCCAGCCGACCGATCGGAAACCATTGACGGCCCTTGTCCTGCCAGGCAAGAAAGAGGGTCCTTTCGTTCATGGTTCAAGTCGTCTTAATTGTTCCAGGTTATAACACATCAACGCCAATGCGAACTTCCGGGCCGATGGAGACATCCAGTCGGAAGGTACGCGGTCGATTATGTTGCGTAATGAACCCTCATCCAGCCTGTTCAGTTTCGCCAGCGCCGGTCGGAAAAGGTCCAGATACGTGCTGGCGGCTCTTCGCACCAGCTCAAGCGGACTGGGGCCGCGTCGTTCGTCCGGGGACCAGTAGATTCCGCCATGACCCTTTTCCGCATAGCGTCCTACGCGATCTTCAGCCATCAGCCGATCACGCCGCTCGCTTCTGAGTTCTCGACCCAGAGAAGACGCATGATCGAAGGAGGGCGCCAGAGATATGTACCCATCTTTCTCGCCTTGTTTGCGTAGTTGCAAGCCCCAGTTTTCGTGATGGCGATCCGTATTGCCGATCACCGCATCCAACACCAGGTACTCTGCCAAGAGCCGTATCGCTCGTACGGCATCCTTGCTGTTTGTGAATACGCAATCCAATGCCGCCAGGATATTGTCAAGCGTATGGGCCGACTGGCGAAATTTTTTTCCGGGATTATAATCGGATATCAGAATGGCCAATAATTCATTGCCATGAATCAAGACACAGTCATCATGATCGAAGGATTCCGTCGCCGATCCATGCGCCAGTACGCCCAAGCCATCAGCGAAAGATTCCGTTGCGGACCCTTGCTCTCCCATAAATTCAGCCAATTCCACCTTGGCATGCAATGTCCCAAGGCATGCCGCTACTTCTGCGGCGATCTTTTCAGCCCAATGCTCGCCCGTATCCCTTCTTGAGTATTTGAACAGGCAATTCTTGTTACGCCCTGCGGTATCGCGGTACCAGAACTTTTCCTTGCTGCCCATGTCCTCGCCTCCCAGCACCCATTCCGGCTCTACGGTAACGATGGGATAAAATTCAGACATGGCGTAACTATTTCATGGTCGGAAGGCTATCCATATCCGCAACCCCTTGTAAACGTTCCTGCAAATCCGCGGGGCCCTATTCCTCCCCTTCCGCGTATTTTCGGACGCGGCGGTCGAATTCTTCTTCGGCGTCGCGGCGGCGAAATGCCTCCATGCGGCGAACCACCTCCGCCTCGTAGCCTATTTCGCCGGGTTCGTAAAAGTACGTGCCCCGCATTTCGTCGGGCAAATATTGCTGGGGCACATAGTGTTCATGGAATGCATGGGGGTACTTGTAGCCCTTCCCGTGGCCAAATCCTTCCTTGTCCCGACTGGCGTCCTTGAGATGATTCGGCACGTCGTCGGACCGCTCCTGCCGGACATGGGAAAGCGCGCTGAAATACGACATGGTGGAGTTGCTTTTGGGCGCCGTGGCCAGATACAGGCAGCACTCGGATAGCATGAACTGCCCTTCGGGCATGCCCACATAGTCGAATCCGTGCGCCGTAGCCGACGCGATCTGAAGCGCGCGGGGATCCGCCAGGCCGATGTCCTCCGCCGCGAAGATGAACATGCGGCGAATGATGAAACGGGGGTCCTCTCCGGCGTACAGCATTTTCGCCATCCAGTACAGGGCCGCGTCGGGATCGGACCCGCGAAGGCTCTTGATGAACGCGCTGATCGTGTCGTAGTGCACGTCCCCTTCCTTGTCGTACAGGACGGCGCGCCGCTGGATGCTTTCTTCCGCCACTGCCAGATCGATCCGAATGGCGCCCGCCTCGTCCGGAGCGGTTGTCTCCACGGCCAGTTCCAGCGCATTCAGCGCCGAACGCGCGTCGCCGTTCGCCGTGTCGATCAAATGATCCAGCGCCTCTGGGGCGATCTGTACGTCGTAGCTCCCGTACCCCCGCTCCTTATCTTCGAGCGCATAGACCGCGATCTGCCGCAGCGCCGGTTCGTCGAGCGTCCGCAATTCGAAAATGCGGGACCGGCTCACGAGCGCCTTGTTCACTTCGAAATACGGATTCTCCGTCGTAGCCCCGATCAGCACCACCGTCCCGTTCTCGACATGCGGCAGGAGCGCATCCTGCTGCGACTTGTTGAACCGGTGCACCTCGTCAATGAACAGGATGGTCCGCCGCTGATGCTGCTCCAGCCGGGTTCTTGCGTCTCTGATCGCCTCGCGGATGTCCTTGACCCCGGACAGCACCGCATTGAGCGACGTAAAATGCGCTTTGGTGGTGTTTGCAACAATGCGGGCGAGGGTGGTTTTGCCGCTGCCCGGCGGGCCGTAGAAGATTACGGACGTAATGCGATCCGCCTGGATGGCCCGGCGCAGAAGCCTGCCCGGCCCGAGGATGTGTTCCTGCCCGACGAATTCGTCCAGCGTACGAGGACGCATGCGATCCGCCAGCGGCGCATTCCGCGAAATATACCGGTCGGCGGCTTCCTTGAACAAATCGGGCATGGGAAAAGCGTTGATTAACGTCCAATAATATATGTTCAAGTCAAGGATTTTTGCGATTTTTTCCATTTACGGCCCGCAGGCTGCCTCATCGAACTGCGCGGCAATCTCGGCGAGCACGAACCGATGGCGGACGAAGATTTCCTTCCATTGGTCGAGGCGGCGGGGTAGGGAAAGCGCCGAAAATCCCTCTCCAAAAATCACAACCTAAAAAAGTAAGGCGCGAAAATCTGGACTTAAAAAATTAAGGTTTGCCCGAATTAGCGCCCGAAAACGGGGCATTTCATTGTCAATGCAGCCGGTTTTTTCGTTTATTTAAGGATACTCTGATCAAAACCACTTCGCTCAGCGCGTCACGTTTGCCGGTGCAGGCCGTCATGCTTGCATTGTTGAAATCAGCAGAAAATATGTAGATTCAGTGCGGTGCGGACGTGACGCGCCCTTCGGGAGGCTGCGATGGGCACGCTGGCTGTGTCATTCCTCATTACATGGGGCCTGCCATGCTGCTTCGTCATTCCTTGCCAGCGCACCCCTCGCAGCCTCTGAGCTTCGTGGACTTAATCAGAGTATCCTTAAGAGAGGATGTCCGAAACACGCCGACGTATTATCGACCAGAACGGAAAAATCCATGGGGAATACGCGCCGAACTTTCCTGAAAACGCTGGGCGTAGCCGCCGCCGGCGCCGTGGTGGGCGGCTGCCGGGAAACTTCCGAGCCGCAAGTGGAACCCGCCCTGCCCGAACCGCCGCTTCCCAGGATCGGATTCCAGTTGTACACGGTTCGGGACGCCATCGAGGCGGATGCCGCCGCCGCGCTCGCCCGCGTCGCCGAAATGGGGTATACCGCCGTGGAAACAGCGTTCTGGCCAGAGGGCATGACCCTGACGCAGGCGAGCAATCTCCTCAAGGATGCGGGGCTCAGCGTGTTCTCGGTGCATGCAGAGATTCCCGAAGGAGCGCACCGGGCTGCCATGCTGGAAGCCGCCGAGGCCTACGACTGCGACCGCATGGTGTGGCATGGATGGCCCGAGGACGAACGCTACCAGACGATGGACGGCATCAGGGAACTGGCCGACGTCTACAACGAGGCCTACGCTTTCTGCCAGGCGAATGGCCTGCAATTCGGGCTGCATAATCACTGGTGGGAATTCGAGCCAAATGCGGACGGCGCGCTTCCGTACTATGAAATCATGCCCCTCGTCGAGCCTGGCATTTTCTTCGAAATAGATACGTACTGGGCCAACGTGGCGGGACTCGACCCGGCGAAAGTGGTGGGGGACTGGGGCGCCCGCGCTCCCTTGTTGCACATCAAGGATGCGGAGACGCTCTCGACCGAAGGTCCCATGGTGGCGGCGGGAAGCGGCCTGCAGGATTTTCCCGCCATTGCAGCGGCGGGACGCGGACACACGGAATGGATGATCGTGGAAATGGACGATTGCGAGACGGACATCTTCGAGGCCGCCGCGCAAAGTTTCGCGTATCTTGTTGAAAACGGGTTGGCGCAAGCCTGAGCCGGCGACATTCCGGCGCGACGAGCCGATTTTGGGTCGGTCCCGATTCAGGCCCGGCGGCGACGGACGCTATGCATCCCCGCCCCCCGCCAGGCAAGGAACCTCTACGGCGCATCCCAACGTTGGAGGGCATCCCGATTCATCCTCCAACCCTGTACCATGTCCCGCTGGGTCATTCTCAAGTTCGGCGGCACGAGCGTTTCGAGCCGCGCCCGCTGGAATATCATCGAACGCATCGTCCGGGCGCGCATCGACGACGGCTTCGCGCCCGTCGTGGTCTGCTCCGCCCTGAGCGAAATTTCCAACCTGCTCGAACGGTTGCTGGAGGATGCGGTCGGAGAAAAGTACGATGAGACTCTCCAGACGATTCGGGCGCGCCATCTCGAAATCGCCGCCGATCTGGACATAGACGGAACGGCCCTGCTTGAAGAGGACTTCGCCGAGTTGAAGCGCCTTGCCCTTGGGGCCTCGCTCACGCGCGAAGCCGGGCCGCGGCTCCATGCCCGGGTCCTCGCGCTGGGCGAACTCATGTCCACGAAACTGGGCGCGGCCTTCCTCTCGTCCCGGGGCCTTGAGGCCGTCTGGCGGGACGCCCGCGACATGCTGCGGGCAGACGAAAACCGCTTGCTCCCGGAGCGGCGGCAATACCTGTCGGTCGCCTGCCTGTTCGACCCGGATACGAAGTTGCAGGAAGATTTGGCCCACCTCGGCGGCGACCTCGTCCTTACGCAAGGCTTTATCGTTTCGAACAAGGCCGGAGAAACGGCGCTGCTGGGACGAGGCGGTTCCGACACCTCCGCATCCTGCCTCGGCGCCGCGCTGGGCGCCGAGCGCATCGAAATATGGACGGACGTGCCGGGCATGTTCACCGCGAATCCGCGCGACATTCCCTCGGCCCGCCTCCTCCGCCAACTGGACTACGCCGAAGCGCAGGAACTGGCGACCATGGGGGCCAAGGTGCTGCATCCCCGCTCCATCGAACCGGCTTGGCGGCGGCGCATTCCCATTCACATCAAATGCACCAGCGCCCCCGACCTGCCGGGAACGGTTATTTCCAATGATATTTCCGATGTCGGGGCGCAAATCAAGGCGATCGCCACGAAGGCCGCCGTCACGCTGATCTCCATGGAATCGACGGGGATGTGGCAAGAAGTCGGGTTCCTCGCCGACGTGTTCGCTACGTTCAGGGAGCACGGTCTTTCCATCGACCTCGTGGCCACCTCCGAAACGAACGTAACGGTCTCGCTGGACCAGAGCGCCAATGCCCTCGAAGCGGGCCGCATCGACGCGCTGCTCGAAGCACTGAATGCTTATTGCAACGCCCGGCAGATCGGTCCTTGCGCCATCGTCAGTCTCATCGGACGCAACATCCGGTCGATTCTCCACGAAATGGGACCCGCGTTCGAAGTGTTTCATGAACAGCAGGTGCACCAGGTGTCCCAGGCGGCGGGCGACCTGAATTTCAGTTTCGTGGTGGACGAAGAGCAGGCCGCCCGCCTCACCCGCAAATTGCATGCGCAGTTCTTCGGGAAACGGGCGCCGGACGCCCTGATCGGCCCCGACTGGCGAGAATTGATGGAAAAGTCGGGCGAAGAGCCGCCCAGCCGCGCCGCCTGGTGGCAAGACCGCCGGGAGGACCTGCTGGCCATCGCGTCCGAAACAAGCCCGGTCTACGTATACGACGAAAACACGCTGCGGGAATCGTTGGCGCGGGTCCTTTCGATAGGCGCGCTGGACCGCATATTCTATTCCGTAAAGGCGAACGGGCACCCGGACATCCTGCGCCTTTTTCATGACGGGGGCATCGGGTTCGAGTGCGTATCGCCGGACGAAATACGGTTCCTGATCGACCTCTTCCCGGACATCGACCGGCAACGCATCCTGTTCACCCCGAATTTCGCTCCGAGGGAAGAATACGTCGAGGGATACGATCTGGGCGCGTACGTTACGCTGGACAACATCTATCCGCTGGAGGCGTGGCCCGATGTGTTTCGCGGACGGGAACTCCTCGTGCGCATGGACCCGGGGCAAGGCCGGGGACATCACAAATACGTCCAGACAGCCGGGTCGCAAAGCAAGTTCGGCGTGGCGGCGGCGGAACTGGAACGCCTGGCCGAGCTTGCCTCCGCGGCGGACGTGCGGATCGTCGGGTTTCACGCCCATGTGGGCAGCGGCATCGTGGCCCCGGATACCTGGGCGGAAACAGCCGTTTTCCTGGCCTCGCTGCGGGATCGTTTTCCGGACGTACGCATCCTGGACGTGGGCGGGGGACTGCCTGTTTCGGAGCGGCGGAATGCGCCGGAGCCGGACATGATCGACATTGCGGAAACGCTGGACGCCTTCAAAGAGGCGCATCCCGACCTGGAACTCTGGATGGAGCCGGGGCGCTTTCTTGTGGCCCGCGCAGGGGTGCTGCTGGCGCGGGTTACGCAAACCAAATGGAAAGGCGCGACGGGCTACGTAGGCGTCGAAACCGGAATGAACTCGCTCATCCGCCCGGCCCTCTACGGAGCCTGGCACGAAATCGTGAACCTCTCCCAGCTGGACGAACCCTCGACAATCACCGCCGACGTGGTGGGGCCGATCTGCGAAACGGGGGACGTGCTGGGATACGGACGCCGCCTGCCGACCACCCGGGAAGGGGACGTCATGCTGATCGCTACCGCCGGGGCATACGGGCGCGTCATGAGCAATACATACAACATGCGGTCGCCTGCGGAGGAGGTGGTGTTGAGGGGGTAAGGGGGTGAAAAACAGTTCAGGTTACTCCTGCTTGCATAACCTGATGTTAAAAAGACGACATGGCGAAGGCGATTATCAAAAGAAAGGTGGAACTGGATGGGACCCGGCGCCTCATCCAGGATTCCAGGCTTGCGATCAGGGACCTTTTCGATGCGATCGTCGAGCTGGTCACGAATGCCGACGACCGCTATCAAATTCTCAATATTGCCGGCAGGATCGAAATCGAACTTTTGAGGCGGCGCGCGACGGGCGATCCAACCACGCTTCGGGTACGCGACTTTGCCGATGGGATGACGTCGGAAGTCATGATGCAAAAAATCGGTCGAACGGGCGGCAGAGTGAGTGGCCTGGAACGGGGTTTGGCGGTACGCGGGACCAACTCGCGCGGCGCGAAGGATATTGCCGCCCTTGGCAAGGTTACGTTCGAGTCGATAGCCCAGGACGGCAGGCTGCACAAATGCAGCATAACGCAAAATTTCGATTTTGAACTCTTCGAATCCGCTGAAATCACGTTTGGGGAACGAAAACGACTGGGGATTACCGAAGGAACCGGTACGCTCGTAACAATCAAAATAGACCCGAGCCGGAGAATTCCCAATGCCCAAAACCTGCGGAAGAATCTCGACCGCCTCGTAGCCTTGCGAGACATTCTGAACGATTCGCGGCGAAAAGTTTACCTCAAGGACGGCGGAAAGGCTTCAATCCGTATTGAATCTCCTCCTCTTGGCGGCAAAGACCGGCTTAAGGAGTCCTTTGGAATACCCGGATATCCCGACGCCAGGGCAAAGCTCACGATAAAACGAACCAGCGAGGCGCTCGAACGGGAGCAACAGCGTTTTCGGCGCGGGGGCATTCTGGTCAAGTCCCGGCATGCCGTTCACGAAGCGACGCTGTTCGACAAGGACCTCGAAACCGATCCGCACGCCCTTAGATTCTTCGGACGACTCACCTGCGACTACATAGACCATCTTTGGAACGACTTCGATAAACGCGTCGAAGAACGCGCGGGGGACGACCCTCGTAATCCAACCCCCATTCTTGATCCGTCAAGGCGTTCGGGGCTTACCCGGGAGCATCCGTTTGCGAAGGCATTGTTCGCCGAGGCGCTCAAACGCCTCAGACCGCTGATTGAAGAAGAAAGACAAAGGGCGGAAAAGGAGCGCGCCACGATCGAAAGCAGGGCCACGCGCAAACGCCTGGATGCGCTTGAACAGGCAGCGACGCGATTCATGGAGCGCTTCGGGGCCGAGCAGGAGTCGTCGCGCGACCCGGAAGGCGCAAGCGGGCGACTCTTTCAGGAGCGAGGCTACAATCTCAGCCCGCCTTTCGCTCAGATCGTCCAGGGGCATTCCATCCGATGTTGCCTTCGCATCAAACAAAGCGTCTTCCCGGAGATTGAGAGCAGGGCAGCGGTCCAGGTCGATTGCCTCACCGATGAGGTCGCCGTCGACAAACGCTTTGCCCCGCTACAGCCGCATGCTGTTGAAGAAGACGTGTTGCAGGCGACATGGAAACTCACAGGAGTTCGTTCTACGCCGGCGACGGGCATGGTTGTCAGGATTGGGCCTGTCTCGGTGGAATGTATGGTTGAGGTACTGGAATCCGAGGCAGACCGGTATAGCGATATCGACGCGCTCCAATTTCAGAAACAGCGATACCGCCTCAAGTTGGGCGGGAGCAGGAAACGAGTGCAGATTCTGGCTCCAATCGCGCTGATCAGCGATCCCGGACGCGTCGAAGTGTCCGTGGACAACAGTCGTTTCAGGTTGTCCGGCGATCCAATGTTTCACCCCAGGGAAAATCTCGGCGTGGCGATGTGCGACCTGCGAATAGGGGTAACGGGGACAGAAGAAACCAGTGGAATCATAACCGCAAGAATCGAAAACGAGGAAGCTACGGCTGAAGTTTTTGCCGTCCAGCCACTGGGAGCGGGCATCAAAATCAATCTTGAGGATATCAGATTCGGAAACCAGCGTTATCGGTGGAGGCAAAACGTGCTTGAGATAGCGGCTCGCCACCCGGCGCTACAACGGTATCTCGGACCTCCGCCGGAGTTCGAAGGCCAGGACGCCAAACATTTTCGAGTCGTTCTGGCCGAAGTCATCGCAGACGCGGTGTGCGCCCGGCTTATCAGCGACAATGTACGCGCCAATCCGGGAGAGTACGAAGACGCCGACTGGGACCATTTTTACGCCGAATACAGCCGGTTGATCACAAACTTCCTGCCAGACGCCCATAAGCTGCAAGTACCGTCGGAGGGCTAAGGTAGAGAATGCGGGTTTGGGGAAGCGGAAGCTGGGGGCGAACAGGGTAAAGAGTAGCGGAATCTTTATTTCCATGTCTTGCGCCCGCCTGTTCAGCCTAAAAAACCCTTGATTTTCTCGTTTTCTTGCCGTATAATATTGCTGCGTTTCGGGTGCGCCCTCGCTGCACCAGAACGCGAAACAAGCCATGCGGAACGCCTGTTCGGGAACCGGACGGGCTTTTCCGTCCAATCCCGAAATCCTAACGGCAATGCCCGAAACTGAAGAGGCGCAAGCGAGCGCGATGGAACAGGATGCAGCCTCGCTGGAAACAGCGAGGCTGGCAAAGAACGGCGAACAGCCCGATGAAACGGGAAACACGGGTGCCGCGCCCGACGTAGGCGAAGCACAGCAATCTCCCGAAAAGGTCGAAAACATGGCACAGGAGACCGGACATACAGCCCCCTCGGCGATCAGCGTTTCTGACTTTGTGCGCTCCGAAGTCCGCGCCGAAACGAACGGGATTCGCATCGAACTTGCGGAGCAGTTCGGCAAAGTTAACGAAATGCTTGCGGAGCGATTCAACAAGCAGGATGCAGCCATTGCCGAGCAATTCAGGAAGCATGATGTGGCCCTTGCCGATCGATTCAGCAAGCAGGATGTAGCCATTGCGGAGCAATTCGGCAAGCAGAATGTAGCCATTGCCGAGCAATTCAGAAAGCAGGATATGGCCCTTGCCGAGCGATTCAGCAAGCAGGATGCGACCATTGCCGAGCAATTCAGAAAGCAGGATGCGGCCCTTGCCGAGCGATTCAGCAAGCATGATGTGGCCCTTGCCGAGCAATTCGGCAAACAGAATACGGAAATTGCGAAAATGGGCGAAACGCTTGAAGCGCGGGCAAGGAATATGCAGGGTTGGCTAATAACGACGATGATCGCGGGCGGAATCCTTGCAACTGGTATTCTTGCCCTTGTCATGGCGTACTTGTCGAGTTTGTAGCCGCCGATACGCCTGCGCCGCTCCCCTTTGATGCAGAGTGATTCGCCCGCCAGGCAGCGGCCTTCGCTATCCGTGCGATTATGAAAAGGCGCGACGGGCTACGTAGGCGTCGAAACCGGCATGAACTCGCTCATCCGCCCGGCCCTCTACGGAACTTGGCACGAGATCGTCAACCTGCGGAGGAGGTGGTTTTGAGGGGGTAAAATGCGGGCTCTGCCGGAGCGTCCAGAGGCGTGTTGGGGCATGGGTTTTTCCTCACGTTCGCCGCAAAAAAGGGAAAAATCCATAACTTTCTCGTTTTCTTGCCGTATAATATTGTTGCGTTCTGGGTGCGCCCTCGCTGCATCAGAACGCGAAACACCCGGTCAGCTCGCAACGGGCGGGCGTATCCGTTCAGACGCTCAAAACTTGCCCAGTACAGTGGACGTGCAGGACATAACGACCTTCTCGAGTTTGGGTATCGCGGCTTTAGCGTTACTCTCCAGTTTTGTTTTTACCCGCCGAAGCGAAAAACGGGCGGACAGGGCAGAACTCCAGCAAACAATGGAAAACAGGTTCTCGGAAATCCGTCAGGATATTCGAGATAACAAGCAGGAAATGCGAGATGCAATGACAGATATCCGGCAGGATATTCGGGATAACCGGAAAGCCATTGACAATCTTGCAAAATCGCGCCATTGATCACGCCTGCAATTGCTCACAGGCAGCGGTCGTCACTCGGGATGGCGTTCGAAACGGGCGCTGCGCCCGCACAGGTGGGCCTTGAAGATGTTACACGGCACCCGGTCAATCTCAAAATCCTGTCCAATCAATCCGAACCACCTGCACACCCAAAGTCCAAATCTACCCCTCGGCCTCACGCCACCACTTCCCGCATCCACCCTTTCCGGGCAAGCATATCCGCCGCAATGCCAATCTGGCGGGGAGTGAACCGCCGTTTCGCGTCGTTCCAGTCGTACACCCGATTTACCAAGTCCTGCCTGCTCTTGATGGATTCGTCGCGGTCAACCAGCCAGTGAACCGTGGCGAGCAATTCAAGGCCGAACGAGGATTCGAACCCCTCTATCAGGTCCGCCACCTTTGCGAAACGCTGATGCGATTCAGGGTGTCTATCGAGAAACGTCAACGCCTCTTCCGCAACGTCCGGCAGCAAATTCAAGGTCTTGTCGGGTTGGTCGCCGTCATCGACATAACCGGATATCATATGTCCCTCCATCGCCCTCAGGACATGCCGAAGGTTTTCGGCGTATGGCCCATAAGGCCCTTCCTTAAACCGAAGACGAAGCGGTTCCCCGGCATACTGCATAAAATACATCAATTTGTGCACTTCGAGCAGCGTTACGAAGGGGTCCATAAATCCGCCGAGATAGCGATGCATCAATCCAACCAGCGCCGCCCGCCCGGGGGTCATTCGAGGCGGTCTGCTTGAACGGTTGGGCCTCGCATCTTCAAATGTGGGGTTGGGCTCGAATACAGTGACCTTCACATGATGGCATTGCCCCAACGCTTCCTCAATTCGCGCCCGAACATCGGACCAGTCCAACTTGCCTAACCCGCTTCCCAGAGGAGGAATAGCTATGGATCGGATATTGCGTTCATGGATTTCCCGGGCCAGATCGGCGAGACCTGCCTCAATATCCTCTATCCGGCTCCTGGCGCGCCAGTGACGCTTGGTGGGAAAGTTGATGATATAACGCGGGTGCGTCAGTTGGCCCGTCTCGAAGGTAAACATACGGCCAGGGCGCACTTCCTCCCGCTTGCAGGCAGAGGCATAGGCCTTGAAATTGTCCGGGTAGGCCTTCTTGTACTGAAGGGCTATGCCACGCCCCATGACCCCAACACAGTTAACCGTGTTGACCAAGGCCTCCGCGTCTTCGGCGAGGATGTTTCCCGTCTTGAAATCGATCATGGTAGCCTCCTCTTGGTTAATAATACCAAACCCTCTTGACTTCTGCAAGCGGTTTGTCTGCGCATGACCGCATAGCCTCCACGACCTGCTGACGCTCCTTCTCGGAATACACCCCTACCCGCTCTATGAGCGTCCAGGGAAACGACCCTTCCACCAAAAACTCCGCCTGCTTTCTCTCCTTGCACCCTTGCCAATCTTTGGCTTTGACGGCATACCAGTCGATTTCGTTCAACTTCCCCAAATCACAGCGGTCTTCAAAATAGTTGGCCCCGGCATTCGACAAAGTAAAAGCCCAACGCTTGCCCTGCTGTTCTGCCCAAACAACCGTTTTGTGCAGATCGGCTTCGAGATGAAGAATGGAATTTTGGCCGCCATGATATGACAACTCTTGATGGTTTGCCTTGTGAATCACATAAAGCATTACGGAGCGCCGGCAGAAATAGAATGGAACGCAATCGCCAACACAAAGACCATCGTGGCTGCTCAGTGCAAGTCTGCGGCGCCGTCGCTTGATCTCATCCATGCCAATAACCGTACCAGCGGGCGCCCGCTGCGCCATTGCCGCATCGCACCAGAGGCACTCGTCATCAACGATCCGCTTCAGCCGATCAATGTGGACAATGTGGTATATTTTCGGATTTTCCGGGACAGGCACGATCATGAATCTTTATCATGGGCTGCCGGGCCATTACCCTTGCAATGAGGGACAGACGCCGCGTCTATCCAATAATGTAACTCTTCGCATCTAACCCCCTTTACCCCGCCAACGGCACCATCTTCGAGCGCCGAATGGCGCCGATCATTGGACGAAAAAGTATGGAAAAGCATTTCAGGCATGAACCATCAACGCACTCACAGGCTCGGCCATCCATGCGGGCATGATGGCGCGGGCCCTGGCCAGTTTATCGAACTCTTCGCAGGAAAGCCTCGGGACAATGCACTTGAGCCCATCCGCGACCTCTTCCGGTCCCATCCAGGCTAAAGCACGAATAACAACCCCCGCCACACTATGCGGAGCGGCCAACTGCCAGCGCGGAGCATGACGAAGATGAACCGTGTGCGCACCCAGTTGCAAGCGTCGGTTCGGCCCCGATGTCAAGTAAACCAATTGAACGGGTACCTGGGTCGTCAACCCAAGAACATTTGCTGCGGATGCGCCGCCAGGCACGATCGTTTCGCCCCATAGCATAGCAAGCTCGGCGGCAACCTTATCCAGGCCCGGCGCCCGGCGTCCGAAAGGCGTTTCGACCGGACGCATGTATACGCCCTGACAAATGCGCATAAGCTTTCCTTCGCGAGCAAACCGCGACAATGCCTGATCCACGGCGCCCCGACTTCCCAAGTGAAGAAGGGCCCCGGGGCATATCGGGGTTGCCTCAGGCAATGCCTCGGCGTATTCCAGAATGCGATGTGGCAGGCTACGCATGATCACCTTTTCTGTGTTTTGTCAGAAAAATAAGGTTATTTCTGACAAAATGCAACCTGTTTCACACATTAACAGCAATATTGCATCGATTTTCGCGGGGAATTCTTACCCCCTACCCCAAAACCTCCAAACCCCCCGCATTCGCCAGCGCCGTCAGGAGTTTCAGAAAATCCTCGTCCTCCAGCGCCCGCCCGAGCGTTTTCGCATCCAGCGCCTCCCGACCCGCAAGCAGCGGCGCGGCGTACGCCAGGTCCGGCGCCAGCGGATACGCCTCGCCATGGGCAAACAGCGTGGCCCGCCCGTCTCGTTCCGCAATAAACGCAAAGCGGTTCGGCGCCACCCGCGCCAGTTCGCCGCCCGCCCGAAGCGCTGCGGCAAGCCCCTCCCCGGTCCATTCCTGTTCGGGCGCAGGCGCCTCCTCCCCGCGCCTTGATTCGGTAACAAGCGCGCCGAAGGCTTCCGCAAGAACGGGGACCGTCAGCGAATCCCATACCAAACGGTACAACTGATCCAGCACATCTTCCCCGATGCGACCCGGATGATCGGGAACCGACGCTTCGGACCCGGACAAACTCCCCATCGGATCGGCGGCGACGACCGCCCGCCGCAACGCCGCGTCAAGGAATTCCGCAGGGCTCGGCGCGCGAAATCCGACCGAAAACGTCATGCACGGCCCCAGCGCAATGCCGTGATGCGCCACGCGGGGCGGAAGATACAGCATGTCCCCCTCCTCCAGCACAAGCCTCTCGTCCGGCTCGAAATCCGCCAGCATATCCACATCTATATCCGGCACGGACACTTCCTCTTCGGCGGACAGCGGCCGGGACCCGATCCGCCATTCGCGCCGCCCCAGCCCCTGAATCAGAAACACGTCGTAGCGGTCCACGTGCGCCCCCACGTTCCCGCCGTCCGGCGCGTAACTCGCCATAATGTCGTCGAACCGCCACGACGGCGCAAACCGAAAACGCTCGAAAAGGGCCGCCGCCTCGGGAACCCAGCGATCCACCTCCTGCACCAGCAAGCTCCAGTGCGTTTCGGGAAGATTCGCAAAATCCTCCTCCGCGAACGGGCCATGGCGAAGTTCCCAGGGGTAGTCCCCGCCGCGCTCCAGAACGAGCCGCGAAACAGCCTCTTCCTCCATCGCCAGGCCCGCCAGCTCCTCCGGCGTGAGGGGGCATTCGAAATTCGGAAACGCGTTCCGAACGAGGAGCGGTTTTTTCCGCCACCAGTCGCGCAGAAACGTATCGACAGGCATGCCTCCCGGCAAGCATTCGGGCAGATCGGGCGAATTACTGGACGGCGGCATGTGGGCGCGCAGGGTTGTCGAGGAAAAATTTCAGCGAAAGATAAGCCGCGCAAGTTCAAAGAGCGGCCAGAGCATCAACAGGGCGAAAACGACCGCCGCCGCCTTGATCGAAGCGGCGGTCCGGGGCAGGTCGTACCCGCAATACGGACACACGTCCGCCTGCGCGTCGATGGACAGCGCGCAAGAAGGACATTCCCTATGCGCAGAACGCTCGAACATGAAACCGCATCGCTGTTTTCTTCTTTAATAGGAACCCCTCCGAACACACCGTAACGCGACCCCATGCGGATGCATATTTCCCGAACAGGCGCCGGGTTGCGCGCGCTCGCGCTGTGCCTGCTGGCGCATCTCGCCCTGGAGCGGCATGCGAACGGACAGGCCGTAAATATACAAGCGCAGGAGCAAGCCGCCATCTCGAACCCCGGCCTCCTGCGCATCGCCGCCGTAAAATACAACGGAGGAGGGGACTGGTACCAGGCCAGTACGCCCCTGCCCAATTTCCTGCAATACGTCCGCCGCCACACGCTCCTGCAGGTCGACGCCCGCCCGGACGCGGTCGAGCTTTCCAGCGACAGGATATTCGGGTTTCCGTTCCTGTTCCTGTCCGGCCATGGCAACATCGTATTGTCGGACGACGAAGCGGCGCGGCTCCGGCGTTATTTGCAAAACGGGGGATTTCTGTACGTGGACGACGACTACGGACTCGACGAATACATCCGCCGGGAGATGAAAAAAGTCTTTCCCGATAAATCCTTCGTGGAAATCCCGTTCGACCATGAAATTTACCGCGCCCATTACGTGTTTCCGAACGGACTTCCGAAAATTCACGAACACGACAACGCGCCGCCGAGGGGGTACGGCCTGTTTCACGAAGGGCGCCTCGTCGCGTTCTACACCTACGAAACAAACATCAGCGACGGGTGGGAATCTCCGCAAGTGCATAACGATTCTCCCGAGACGCGCGAAACCGCGTTCCGCATGGGGACCAACATTCTCGTCTACGCTATGACCAATTAACCGCAACGCCATGAACGATTTGCAGAAAAACGACCCTCGAATGTACGAAGCCATCCAGCAGGAGGTGTATCGTCAGAACGAAGGGCTTGAATTGATTGCGTCCGAAAATTTCGTCAGCCGGGCGACGCTGCAAGCGCTGGGCACGCCATTGACCAACAAATATGCGGAGGGGCTGCCCGGCAAGCGATACTATGGCGGATGCCTGCACGTGGACACGGCGGAAAACCTGGCGCGGGAACGCGCAAAGGAATTGTTCCGCTGCGACTGGGTCAACGTGCAGCCGCATTCCGGGGCCAACGCAAACGCGGCGGTGTTTCTGACCCTCCTGAAACCCGGCGACGCCTTCCTTGGACTGGACCTGTCGCACGGCGGGCACCTCACGCATGGCAGCCCGGTCAACTTTTCGGGCATCCTGTACGAATCCACCCATTACGGCGTCGAAAAGGAGGGTCCGCTGGCCGGACGCATCGACATGAACAAGGTCCGCGATCTGGCGCGGAAACAAAAACCCCGCATGATCTCCATCGGGGCCAGCGCCTACTCCCGCGACTTCGACTACGCCGCCTTTCGCGACATCGCCGACGAGACAGGAGCCTTCCTGTGGATGGATATGGCGCACACGGCGGGGCTGATCGCGGCGGGCTTGCTGAACGACCCCATGCCGCATTGCCATATCGTTTCCACGACCACGCACAAAACGCTGCGCGGACCCCGGGGCGGCATGCTCCTCATGGGTTCGGATTACGAAAATCCCTTCGGCAAGAAGGCGCCGGCCTCCGGGCGCGTCAAGCAGATGAGCGAATTGTTCGATTCGGCGGTGTTTCCAGGCATGCAGGGCGGGCCGCTCATGCACGTGATCGCCGCCAAGGGCGTGGCCTTCAAAGAGGCCTTGCAACCGGATTTCGTCGAATACGGCAAGCAGGTCGTCGCCAACGCCCGGGCCATGGCCAGGGCCTTCCTGAATCGGGGATACGACCTGGTTTCGGGGGGGACGGACAATCATCTGGTGCTCATCGACCTGCGCAGCAAGGGGCTCACAGGCAAGGACGCCGAGGCGGCGCTGCAAGCAGCGGACATCACGGTAAACAAAAACATGGTGCCCTTCGACGAAACGAGTCCGTTCGTAACCAGCGGCATGCGCATCGGGACGCCCGCCATGACCACGCGCGGCCTGGGAGAAGCAGAGTTCGAATGGGTAGTCGAATTGATGGACCGCATTCTTGCCGACCCAGGCAACGAAACCACGCTGCGCCACGTACAGGCAGAAGTGCGTTCGTTGTGCGAACGGTTCCCGCTATACGATTTCGCCGTCGCGTGAAGCCGCATACCCCAGTTCCTCTGCCCCGGAGATCAAACCGGCCTGTACAGACCATGCCGAACGGCGTATCATCTCCCTCCGCCAGCGCGGATCTGGCCAACCTGGGTCGCCGCTTGTACGAGCGGGCGCTTGTTCGCCGCAGCGAGGAAAACATCACCGACCCGCGGGGACGGCCTATCGGGTGGCTGCTGGACATACGCATGCCCATGCTCGAGGCCGCCATGTTCCGAGAAGTCGGGCAGGCGCTGGCGGACCGGCTCCGCAACAAGGGCGTGCGCCAGGTGGCCGGGGGCGGATTCGGCGCGTACGCCATGGTGTGCTCGGCGCTCGCCGCAGAAGGATCCCCGCCGTTTACGGCAGGTTTCGTACGGGAAAATCGCAAACCGCACGGGCGACAGCGGCTCATCGAAGGACCGCTCGACCGGCGGCGGCCCGTAGTGCTCCTGGACGATATTCTCAACAGCGGCCAAAGCGCCCTGCGGGCCATCGCCCAGCTCCGACAGGAGGGATTCGAGGTAGCGGGGGTGATGACCCTCTTCCACTTTGCCTGGAGCGACGGCAAGGCGCAGGTAGAAAAAGAAGGGGTCTGGGTGGATTCCCTGCTCGAACTGAATCTGCGCGAAGACAAACGAGACCCATCCGACCCGGCGTAACCGATGAACCTTTTCGGCTTTCGAAAAAAACCGACCCCCGCCGGGAATACGATCCGGGACGGCGCAGAAGGCGACGCGTCGAATGAATTCAATCTGGCCGATGCGCTGGAAGAAATGTCTTTCCTCGACCACCTCGAAGAACTCCGGTGGCGCATTTTCAAAGGCCTCGGGGGCGTCGTCCTGGGCGCTGTCTTCTGCGCCATCTACGACGAATTCGTCATAGACCAGATTCTTCTCGGCCCCACGAAGGAGGACTTCTTCATGTATCAGCTCTTCGGTTTCGAAGCGAAGGCGCTGATTTTGCAAAACCGCACCGTGACGGGCCAGTTTTTCGCGTATTGGGGATCGGTGCTCGTGGTGGGCATCATTATCGGCGCGCCCATTACCATCTATCAATTCTGGAAATTCATCGAGCCGGGCCTGTATCCCGAAGAAAAAAGGGGGATGCGCTTCGCGTCCTTCTTCGCCACCGGATTTTTCGTGCTGGGCGTCGGCTTCGGCTACTGCGTCATCACCCCGATGGCCTTGCAATTCTTTGCGAATTTCGTCATTTCAGAACAGATCGTCAACGAGTTCGACATCACCAAGTATTTCAGCCTGGTGACCACATGGGTATTCGGCGTGGGCCTGCTTTTCGAATTGCCGGTGGTCATGTTTTTTCTGGCGAAAATAGGCATTGTCAACGCCGGCGTCCTGCAGAAAGGGCGCAAATACGCGCTTATCGGCATCCTGATTCTCGGCGCGTTTCTGACGCCTCCGGATCCGGTCTCGCAATTGCTTGTGGCCGTCCCCATGGCGGGGCTCTACGAACTTTCCATATGGATATCGAAGCATGTGGAGCGCCGCGAAAAACGACGGCTGGAAAAAGCGCTCGAATAGCCTTCCCGACCCCATGCGCATACCTCTTGCGGCGAAAAAACGCCCCACGCTCATCGTCCTTGCGGTCGCCGTCCTCGCGACCGGTTTTTTCTCCGCGAAAGACGACGATTTCTTCGCGCTGCGAAAAAATTTCCGAATCTTCGGATCGGTCTACGAGGAACTGGTCACCGGCTATGTGGATCGCCCGGACCCGCAGCGGCTCATGCGGGTGGGCATCCACGCCATGCTGGAGGACCTGGATCCGTACACCACATTCATGGACGAGGCGGACAATACGCAGATTCACATCATAACGCGGGGCAGTTACGGAGGCGTCGGGCTGAACATCGACGTGCGCAACGAAAAAATTATCGTCGTCGCGCCGATCGAGGGGACGAGCGGGTACAAACAGGGCGTGCGCGCCGGAGACGTCATCACAGAAATAGAAGGCCGCTCGACGGAAGGCATGACGCTCAGCGACCTGCGGAATCTGATGCGGGGCGAACCCGGAACCGCCGTCGAACTCGCCGTCGAACGCGAGGGCGCGCCCGAACCGATACGGTTTCGGCTGTCCCGGCAGCAGGTTACCCTGAAAAATGTGTCGTTCGCGGCCTTCGCCGACTCGGCGGCGGGCATCGGGTATATCAAGTTCGACCGGTTTGCGCGCGGGGCCGCCGCGGAACTCCGCGAAGCGGTGCAAACCCTGCAAAAAACGGATCGGCTCCGGGGCCTGGTGCTTGACCTCCGGGACAATCCGGGCGGCCTGCTCGACGAAGCGGTAGAAGCCGCGGAATTGTTCGTCCCGCAAGGCTCCGTCATCGTATCCACGCGAGGCCGAACGCTCCGGAACGAGCGGGCGTATCGCAGCGAGAACCCGCCCGTCGCGCCAGACCTCCCGCTCGCGCTGCTGGTCGGAAACATCACCGCCTCCGCCGCAGAAATCGTGGCGGGCGCCATGCAGGACCTGGACCGGGCCGTCGTGCTGGGCGCGCCCACCTTCGGAAAGGGCCTGGTGCAAGTCGTCAAGCCGCTTCCGTACAACACGTCCCTGAAAATGACGACCTCGAAGTATTACACGCCGAGCGGACGGAGCATTCAGGCAATCGACTACGACCAGCGGCGCGCAGGCGACGCGCCCCCCGCCGATTCGTTGCGACAACGGTTCGCCACGCGCAACGGACGACCGGTCCGAAGCGGCCGCGGCGTCGAACCGGACACCCTGACGTCCCTCGACCCCAAAAGCGAACTGGAGAAGGCGCTGGTGCGAGAAGCCGCCTTTTTCTTCTACGCCAACCGTTTTGCAGCCCGCAACGACTCGATCCCGCCCGGCTTCGCCGTATCCGACGCGATCCTGGACGATTTTGCGGCATGGCTCGAAGAGGAAGAATTCAGCTACCGGACCGAAGCCGAACATGCGCTCGCCACGCTGGAAGAGCAGCTTGACCGCAACGGATACGAATCCATGCAAGACGAGATAGCGACGCTGCGCGAGGCCATGCTGTCCGAAAAACACGCTGTCTTCGAGCGGCGCCGCGAACACTTGAAAAAACAGCTTCGCGAAGAAATTCTGTCCCGGTATTTCGGGCAGTCCGCCCGAATCGCCGCCTCCCTCGACCACGACGAACACATTCTGGCGGCGGTGCGCCTGCTGGAAGATACGCCCGCCTATACCCGGATTCTGGCGCCCCGGTAAAGCCTGTCGCGCGAACCGCGCCGGGCGCCGCTCGCCCAACCGTCATGGATATTCTGCACCTGATGCTTCTGGTCGCCGCCGGGCTCGGCGGGGGATTCGTGGCGGGGCTTTTCGGCGTCGGCGGAGGCATTATTTTCGCCCCGGTGCTTTTCTTCTATTACCACCACACCGGCGTTTCCCCGGAGGCGCTTGCGCCGCTCACGATCGGGTCGAGTTTGTTCTGCACCATGATCGCCGCCGCCGTCACCGCCTGGGCGCAGTACGAGAAGAAGGCGGTGATAACCCGGGTGGCCGTCATCGTGGGCGTGTTCAGCGCCGCCGTCGTCCTGGTCATGACCCGCTGGGTCACCACGCAGCCCTGGTACGACGGGGAGGCGTTCCAGATCGTTTTCAGCATGGTCCTGCTTGCGCTGACGGCGCGCATGGCGGTGCGATTCGAATCCGCGCCGGAGCCCGACGCCTTCAATCCCCGGCGGCTTCGGGCCGGGGTACTGGCGGGGACGGGGTCCGCGGCGGGGGCCATTGCCTCGGCGGCGGGCGTGGGCGGCGGCGTAGCGCTCGTCCCGGCGTACCATCATTTCCTGCGCCTGCCCATGCACGTAGCCACGGGCACCTCCAGCGCCACCATCGTATTCATTTCCCTCGCCGGCACGCTGATCTACGCCTGGCTGGGACAGGGAGCCAACACGCCGGACCACGCGCTCGGCTACGTGGACGCCATACGGGGGCTTTTTCTGGCGACCCCCGCCGCGCTTACCGCCCGGCTGGGCGTCCGCGTGGCGCATCGCCTGAATCAACGCATGTTGCAGTTGCTGTTCGCCGCCTTGGCCGCTGTCGTCGCGCTGCGACTGCTTTGGGACGTAGCCACAGGATAAACTTCCGAAACCAGCCCCCGGCGATCTCGTAATAAAGGATACTCTGATCTTCGCGGATTTAATCAGCGTATCCTTACAACGCAACCCGCGTTGCAGTCTCTTTACGCCCGGCCCCGTTACGGCAGCGAAATGCGCCTGAAAAACACATTCTTCGGCATATCGAACCTTCCGGGCTGCATCCTGTTGCTGCTGACTGCATTGGGATGCAAACACAATGCATTATCCCAGGCGATCCCGGAAAACAGCGCCGCCGCGGAGCAAACCGTCGCCGAGGCGTCGGAAATCCCGCCGCGCAGCGAAACGGTACAGGCCGCCATCGAAGCCTCGCGGCGCACCGCCATCACGCGCGCCGTAGAGACCGCCTCCCCGGCCATCGTCAGCATCAACGTCATTGAACAGGTCCAGTACCAGGACCCCTTCTTCTCCGACCCCTGGTTCGAATACTTTTTCGGCCGGCGGCAACTCGAACAGGAGGTGGAAAACCTTGGTTCGGGATTCGTCATATCGCCGGACGGCTACATCGTCACCAACGACCATGTGGCGGGCAACGCTTCGAGAATCACGGTCGCTTTCCCGGACGGGCAAGCGCTGGAAGGCGCCCTCGTCGGCTCCGATCCGGTTTCCGACATTGCCCTGCTCAAGGTGGAGCCGCCGGAGCCGTTGCCGTACCTGACATTCGAACCGGAAGAGGACGCCTTCCCCGGAGAGTGGGTTATTGCGCTGGGCAATCCCTTCGGCCTGTTCGAAGCGGCGCAGCCCACCGTCACCGTCGGCGTCGTCAGCGCCGTGGACCGAAATCTCGAATCGACAAGCGACGGGCGCGTGTACCGCGACATGATCCAGACAGACGCCGCCATCAACCGGGGCAACTCCGGCGGCCCGCTCGTCAACGCCCTCGGCAAGGTTATCGGGGTCAACACGGCCATCTACAGCCGGACCGGCGGCTCGATAGGCATCGGATTCGCCGTGCCTGCCCGCAAGGCGCAGCGCATCCTCGACGAACTCCGCGAGCACGGGCGGGTTGACAGGGCGTTCTACACCGGATTGTACGTCTCCGAAATCAGCCGCGGCGTCGCGCAGGCCCTCGGCATGGCCTCCGACGAGGGCGTGCTCGTGCGCGACATCGACCCGGATTCCCCGGCGGACGAAGCCGGTTTCGAACCCTACGACGTAATCGTGTCCATGGAGGGCGAAGCCATTGAAGGACACGAAGATTTGAGCGGCAAGATGCAGGATTACCGACCTGGAGAGGAGGTGCGCTTCGGCGTCCTGCGCAACGGATCGTTCCAGGAAGTAACGCTGCGCATCGGTCGGCAGTCCGGATGAATTCGCATCGCCTGAGCGCCTTCGCCGCGGCGGCCCTCCTGCTTGTGTCCGGCTGCCTTCCGTATTCCTGCCGCCGCCAGGAATCCACCGCGCTCGCGCCCGCCGACTCCCTCTCCCGCACGCTGGCCCTGTCCATCCCGATGGACACGCTTGCGCTGGCCTGGACGCGGCCCATCCTCGCCGAGCGCGGGGATGCGTACCCCCGAACCGTACGTTTCGGACCGGGGGACGACGGCCCCGTCTACCTGAGCGACGCGGCGCAGGCGCGCGTGTTCGTTTTCGACCTCTCCGGCGCGCCCCTTGGCGCCTTCGCCGCCGCGCACATCCCCTGGATCGCAGGCGTAGCAGCGGATACGGTCGCCCTATTCGAGCCGGAAACGCCGGCCATGCACTTTTTCGTAGCGGGCGAGCCGGTCGGCGCTGTCCCGATCCGGGATCCGGAACGCTCGAACGCCGCGCTGACGTACGGCGCATTCGGAAACGGCGCCATATACTACAAGCGCGTAGACCCGCAAACCGGCGCATTCGTCGCCGAGATTGACGACGACGGCGCCATCGCCGCCCGCCACGCCCTGCCCGGACCGCACTGGCGCCACGCAGGCATGCTCCGGTTCTGGGGAGATTCGCTCCTGAGCTTGTCCGGGTTTCGGCCCGTCGTCGATGTCCTTGCGCAGGGCGAACCGCTGGACACGCTTGCGCTGCGCGGCTTCGATTCGCCCATGCTGGCCCGCAGCCATGCCTGGATGCAGGGAGAAGTCCACGAAGCCCCGCTGCTGACCCCCTCGGCCGCCGCAGCAAACAACCTCCTTTTCGCGCTGAATCTGCGGGCCGGCTGGCTGCGCATCGACGCTTTCGACCGGGCGGGCCGCCTCGTCCATCGCCTGACAGAACCCGAACGCGCCTGGGACGCTTCGTTCTTCCCGCAGGACCTGGACGTCCGGCGCCGGGCGGACGGAACCTACGTTATCGCGGTCGCCGTATCGAATCCCGGGCCGGAACTTCGCCTGTACCGATGGAAGCCGGCGGCGGGGCGAACAGGACAAAAAGAATAACCAAAGCCCGATGACCGAAACGCAAGGCGCGCGCGTACTCGTCGTCATTCCCGCCTTCAACGAGGCGCGCGCCATTGGCCGCGTCATACGGGACATTCCCCCCGGAGCGGTGGAAGAGGTCGTGGTGGTGAACAATGCCTCCACGGACGAAACGGCGCGCCATGCGCGGGCGGCGGGGGCCACCGTGCTCCGGGAGGACCGCAAGGGCTATGGCTGGGCTTGTCTCCGGGGGATCGACTATGCGCGCGCCCGCAAGCCGGACATTATCGTGTTTCTCGACGGAGACCACAGCGACCATCCGGAAGAGATGCCCCGCCTCGTCGCCCCGATCGCGCGCGGCGAGGCGGACTTCGTCGTCGGCTCGCGCATGAGGGGTTCCCGGGAGCCGGGAGCCCTGTTGCCCCAGGCGCTCGTCGGCAACTACGTAGCCTGCGCCCTGATCCGCTGGCGATGGGGCGTCCGCTTCACCGACCTCGGGCCGTTCCGCGCCATCCGGTTCGCTGCGCTGGAGCGCCTCGCCATGCAGGACAAAACGTTCGGATGGACGGTCGAAATGCAGATCAAGGCCGCGCGGGCCGGGCTGCGGTGCCTCGAAGCGCCCGTATCCTACCGCCGCCGGGTCGGCGTTTCCAAAGTCACCGGTTCCGTATCGGGAACGGTCAAGGCTTCCGTAAAAATTCTCTGGACTATCGGAAAGTTCGCCTTGAAACGAAGCCGTCTCCCGCCAAAGAACCTTTGAACTGTTTTGTCGTTGCAGGGTACCCTCTTCGTTCGCGCTGTTGACCAGCGGCGGCCTTAAGGATACTCTGATTAAATCCACTTCGCTCAGCGCGTCACGTTTGCCTGCACAAGTCGTCATGCTTGTATCGATGAAATCAGCAGAAAAAATCGTAGATTCGGGTCGTTGGGGACGTGACGCGCCCTTCGGGAGGCTGC
>JAJDWX010000038.1 GCA_022825385.1 Rhodothermales bacterium | reverse complement strand
TTTTTTTTGTGTTTTGTGTGGTTTTGTTTTTTTTGTTTGTTGTGGTTGGGTGGGGGGTGGGGGGGGGGGGGGGGGGGGTGGGGGGGGGGGGGGGGGGTGGGGGGGGGGGGGGGGGGGGGGGGGGGGGGGGGGGGGGGGGGGTGGGGGGGGGGGGGGGGGGGTGGGGGTGGGGTGGGGTCGGGTCGGGTCCTTGATCCGCAATTCGCAAATTGTTCCCCGTTAATTTCAATCTTTTCGCCACCTCCTCCTCTGGCACCCAGTAGCGCGGAAGGGCGACGGCCTCCGGGTCCGATTTCTCAGCGGTCGTCATGGGCCGGGCCTTGCCGTTCTTGAGTTCCCGCTCCGAGGCTCCTTCAAAGGTGGCGAAGCGGTGGTCGTACTGATGAAACAGCTTGGCCTCGTACAGGGGCAGATAGCGTTCTTCGCCGCGCACAAATGCGTTGCCGTGTAGTTCCCATCCGCCTTCCTCCAGTTTCGTGCGCTTGCGAAAAAGCGCCGAATCGCTCGTCATATTGAACATTTGCATGAACTTGACGCCCCACGGATTTTCGTCCATCTCCGAACGGCCGCCTTCTTTCCAAAACACACCTGCCCGCCGGTATAATTTGCGTGCAATTTCCATGTCCCGACGGGTGCGGAAAATGGGACAGGTTCGGGTATTGGGGTTAAAGAGCGCAAAGTCGTCTGCGGACAGCGCGAACCGCCGCTCGGCTTCTTTCAGCTGCTCGGTCTGATGCAGGAAAAAGGCGAACTCCGCTTCGGGAATTGGATGGCCTTTTCCGCTCAGTGTCAGGAGGCAGAACTTGATCCGGCTATCAATGCCAGGGAAGACTTTTTCCCGATTTTCGAAATCGAACAGGCTGACGATTCGTTGCTGGCTGACGATATGCTCGAAGAATGCTTTGGTGGAATGATCTGAGGCGATCCCGGTGGGTACGATGAGTCCGGCGCGTCCGTGCGGGTGGGTGAGATGCAGCAAGGTCTCGGCGAAGAGGGCATAACTGTTCAGTTTTCCGTAGGCGCTGAGCGGAAATCGCCCGCTTTTGCGACAGAAGCCGTTCGTCGCATCGTATCCACGTCTTGTGCGCTGATATTCGGACCAGAGCGGAGGGTCGTTTTCTTTGAGCGCCGCAATAGCGTGTTTCCGTGATGCACCCGCCAAATTGGCGATATGCGGCGCTTGCGTCGCGAAAAATTCTTCTTCATTGAGTTGGGAAACTTCCCAGGGCGGATTCCCCAGCACCGCATCGAACCCTCCGTTCTGCATGATGTCCGCGAACGCCAGGTGCCAGTGGAAGAAATGGTGACGCTTGGCCATGTCTTTCACGAAGGCCTCGACTCCATGACGTGCCGGGAGTTTGCGATCCAGCCGGTCAAGGTCGTGGGTATGGGGTACGATCTCAAGATTTTCTCGCGTTTTCGGGGCGAAGTACGCGCCCGTGAACAGGTTGGCGCGGAGCCGCTCCCGGGCCCGAATCGGGTCTTGCAAACCGGTTTCCCAGGTTGAACGCTTGCGCTCCACGTCCTCCAGCGTATCTTCGGGCATGGCGTCGAGGTCCAGGCCCGCCACGGCGATATCCAGCACGTCGTCCTGATCGAACAAGTCATGCTGTTCGGACCGCCGATTGCGCTTTTTGAGGTCCAGGCACACGGCCTTGTCGTCGCCCGTCAGGGGTTTGTAGGCGTCGGCGGGAATGCCGTCCGCCATGATGTCGGGGTCGAGGACGCCAATCAGGCTATCCCCGTGCAGGATGTGCGAATCGAGGAAGCCGAAGGGCTTGCCCGGCTCGACGGTTTCTATCCACAGGGCCGCCTTGCAGAGTTCCACGGCGAACGCATTGCGATCCACCCCGTAGATGCAGCGTTGCACCACCTCGCGCAGGGCATGTTGGCGGGTGGCCTCGTCCTGCCCGTCGCCATCCGCCTCGATGCGGGCGATTTCGGCGGCCAGCCGCCGCGCCGCCGCCAGCAGGAAGTGCCCCGAACCGCACGCCGGATCGACTACGCGCAGGTCCAGCACGGCGCCGCGCGGGTCCTCCGGGGAGGCCGCCACGGCCTGCGCAATGACCGGGTCGAGCGTGGACTTGACAAGTTCGGTTACGAGCGTGGTGGGCGTGTAGTAGGATCCGGTCAATTTGCGTTCGGATCCGCGCGTTTTCTCTCCGTGTTCGTCCCCGGAAAACGCAAAGGTCCACGGCGAAGCGTCCACGTCTATGACGGGTTGCAACTCCAGCAGGCTCTCGTAGACGGAGCCCAGTTCCTCGGCGCCCATGTCCCGGTAATTGACGCGCGCAAGCGTCTTGCCCGACCGGAAGAAAGTCAGGCTGCGAACCGCCTCCAGCAGGCGCTCGTTGTCGAGGGCGGCCGGGTCCAGGTTGGGGCACTGCTCGTTCTGAAACAGGCCGCCCAGCGCAGGAAGGCCCAGGGCGGGCGCGCCGCCTTCCGCCAAGGCCCCAAAGGTGACTTGCAGGCCGCGCCACAGGTCGCTGTTGCGGTCGTAATGGCGCCGCCGCAAGGCCCGTTCGCGCAACCGGGACAGGGCATAGCCTTCCTTGTATACGCTGCGCTCGCTTTCCGTCGCGTCCGGCTTATGAAGCAGTTCGCGTTCTTCGGCGGTAAACAGGAAGAGCAGGCGGTAGATGAGCCGCAGCAGTTGCTGGAAGTACTGTTCGGGCGATAGCGCGCCGTTTTCGAGGGATTGCCGCAGTTCGATATTCGCCGGATGGCCGAGGAACCCGTTGCCGAGCTGGCGCAAGGCGTTGGTTACGCCGTCGCGGAGATTTTCCCGGATGCGCTCGCCGGTTTCGTGCGCCTTGGCCCGCCACGTCTCAATGATGCAACTGGAGGGCTTGTCGTCCAGGGGCTTCAGGCGGCTGGCGTGGGCGGTAAGCCAGAGCGCGGAAAAATCCGGGTAGAGTTCTTCCGCGAAGATGAGGTCCAGGTCCGCCTCGATATAGGAGGGGCGCGTGAGGCTGGCGTTGTCGCGCAGGATGCGGAGTTTCGAGCCGTTCGAAACCATCCCCCACAGCGCGGCGTCTTCGGCGTTGAGATATTCCTGCATCAGGCCGTGCGGCGCTTGGCGCCGACCGTCGTGGCCCAGGCGAACGTCGGCCTTGTCCAGTTCGAAATCGCGCGTAACCAGCAGCAGGGGCACGGCGCCGTCGTACGCCCGATGGCTCAGGCGAAAGACGCGGTCGCCAAGGACGATGCTTCCGGCGGCTGTCAGGTCCTCGTAGCCGAGCAAGCGCAGGAACGGGACCAGCCATTCCTTGATGCCCACCTGGCGCCCCTGCAGGTCCCGGCAAGGACGTCGTTCGGCGTAGCGCCCGTAGAGATCGTTGCCGATGCGCCAGTATCGGGCGAGTTCCTCCTTGATAGCGAGCGATCTGGAGAGTCCGTAATCGGGACCCGCCTGGCGCGGGGCTTCCAGCGCGGCCACCGATTGCAGGAATTCGGGAGGCAGAATGCCGCCTTCGACGCGAAGCGCCGTAAACCCCCGGTTTGTGCGTATGCTGCCCATGGTCACATCCTCGCCATGGGCAGAAACACATAAACCCCGATTTTGTCGACCGGAAGGGCCGGTTCGACGCGGTAGAGGACCCCCCGGGCGTCGCTGGCGTCCCGGATGCGCCGATGGTCCGCAAGCAGTTGCGCGGCGCGTTCCCGGGCGATGCGGTTGAACGTATCCTCCAGCGCAGGCAACGCCTCAAGCGCCTGTCGTATGACGTGCGTTTTCTGTCCGTCCGGCATGTTGCGGCCCGGTTCAAGGGACAGGAGCTCCAGGGCCTGTTCGTCTGTCAGCAGGTCGGCGGCGCCATGGCCCCGAACGGCAAGGGCGAGGCATTCCTCGGCCAGCAGCGACTTGCAGGGGGTATATCGTCCATCCGGCTCGCGCCGCGTTATCTGGATCTGGCTGCGCAGGCGCAACAGATACAGCACGGTGCGGGTATCGACATCCCCGGCGAACAGGGCGCCGCACCGCGCCCCGGCGCTCGCTTCGTGGCCGTCCAGCGTTTGTTCGGCCACATGGTCCGTCAGCGTGGCGACCAGCGGATGCGCTCGGTGGACATACGTTGCGCCCGCCGCTACGGGCTGCGCAAAGGCGATCTTTGCGGCGCTTGCAATGCCCATGGCTTCAAGGCGGTTCTGAAGCGGCTTTGGGAAATGCGCGACGGGCAACCGGGAATACGCCTTCCGCGCGTCAAGCGGCGCGCCGAGGCGCGCCGCAGCCCGCCGAACGAAGCGGGCTACGTCCTCCGGTCCGCCCAGCGCGGATACGGCCTTGCGCCATTCGGGAAGCACGTCGTCCGGCGCGAGGCGCCGCTGCGCGAAAACGGTGTTCGCGATCTTGTTTTTCGCCCTTTGCCAGGCATGGTCCACATCGGTTTCGGCGCCTTCGAACGCAAGCGCGGCTTGCGCAGCCGGAACGCCCCGTCCGCCATGCAAGAGGACGGCCTTCATAATGGCGTCGACGACCTTGTTATTGTCGGTAGGCAGGGGAACGGAAACCCCCAGTTCCTTGCGAATTTTTTCGGCCTTTCGCAAAATAACCCGCAGCACCGCCCCGTCGACCGGGTTGTTTTCGCCGTACAGCATCAGCGCGCGCACGATGGGGGCCGCCTGCCCGAACCGGTCCGCCCGTCCCTCGCGCTGTTCGTGGCGGGTCGGGTTCCAGGTCAGATCGTAGTGGATGACCGCATTGAAATAGTTCTGGAGGTTGACGCCTTCGGAAAGGCAATCGGTGGCTACGAGTACGGGCGCGACGCCTTCGTCGAGTTCTCCCAGCGCTTCCACCTGCTCCTCGCGCCGCTCGGAGGTGAGTTCCCCGGTGATCACGGCGACATGCGCGTTGCGGGCGGACAAGGCCTGCTTCAACTGCGCGCCGACGTAGTGCGCGGTGGCGATGTAGCGGCAAAACACCACAGGCCGAAACCCGTCCCGCACAAGTTTCTTCGTCTCGTCGATCAGGGTTTGGAGTTTGGGATCGTTTTTCGGGCCGCGCAGCCCGTCCGCCCGGTCGATGAGTTCGCGCAAGGCCGTCGCGTCTTCCACGGCTTCGACCGTTCCGGCGGGTACGCCTTCGGCAAGCGATAGCGAATCGTCGGTTGCTTCGTCCATTACCGTTTCGGCGGCGGCGCGGTCCAGCAGCCGGAGCTGCACCGCTTCGGGTTCGCCTTTGGTGGCCTCCAAACGGGTGCGGAGCGCCAGGGACGCGGCGGCAGGGCTGGAGGAAACGCATCGCAGCAGCGCCAGCGCGGCCCACCAGGACATGCGTTGCTGGAGTTTCGTGCCGCCCTCCGCCCGCTGCACCATGGTTCGCGCATAGGCAAGCACGTCGTCGAACAGCCGACCCCAGGCCCCGGTTAGTCGATAGGTTGCTTCCCGGCTTTCGCGGACGGGGAAGCGGGCGTTGTCCTTCCATTCGGCAATATCTCCGCGCCGCCGCTGCACGAAATAGAGGGCAAGTTCCTCGCGCAAGGCCCGTCGCGATTCGCCTTCGGACAGTTCGGCCAGGGCCGCGAATTTCGGCTCCAGCAAGCCCAGCAGGTTGTGGAAGGCCGCGTCGTCGCCGGAATGGGGCGTGGCGGTGAGGAACACCATGCCGCGCCGGGGCTTTGCGGCAAGGCCCTTGAGCAGTTGATAGCGCTGGTGCCGCGTGTTCGTGTTGGCCCGTACGCAGGTATGCGCCTCGTCGACGATGACGAAATCCGGGCAGGCGCGCAGAAAATCGTCGCGACGCCGGTCCGATTTGATGTAATCGAGGGACACGATCGTGAAGGGATAGACCTCGAACACCGATTCGTCCGGTCGGAGTCCCCGCTCCAGGCGGGTAGCCGTTCCCGTGCGGACCACCTCGGCGTCGAAACCGAACTTTTCGGCGAGTTCCTGTTGCCATTGTTCGCACAGGTGCGGCGGGCAAATGACGGCCAACCGTTCGATTTCTCCCCGGTCGAACAGTTCTCGCGCAATCAGGCCCGCCTCGATGGTTTTGCCGATGCCTACGTCGTCGGCCACGAGCAGGCGCACCGTGTCCTGTTTCATCGCCATGAGCAAGGGCACGAGCTGGTAGGCTCTTGGTTCGACGTTCAGGTTCCCGAAACTCCGAAAAGGACCGGCGCCGGCGCGCAGTTTCAGGCGCAAGGCATCGCGCAGCAGCAAGGCTTGCTCCTGGGAGCCGGGCTTGTCGGGGTCGGGCAGGTCGAATGTCGCCGGTTCCGGCGCCTGGGGTTCCAGCGGCAGATAGATGAGCGTGGCGTCGTTTTCCGCGCCCCCAAGCGGTCGGAGCCGCAGCAGATCGTCGCAGGTTTCCGGGAGGACAACCCATTCCCTGTCCCGCGCCCGGACCAGGTCGCCCGGCTTGAATGCAACCGTGCCGGTGGTCGTCATGGGCGGCCTCCCTGCTTGCTTTTGGGCCCCGTCCCGTTGCCGAACACCCAGGCGTACCGCGCCAGGATGGTTGGCCAGGACGCCCGGTCGGTATCGAAGCGCACCACGGTGTATCCGGCGTCGACAAGGTGCCGTTCGACGATGGCGTCCGAAGTTTCCCGAACCATTGTTTCGTGGTGCGGACCGTCGATATAGACCAGGGTTTGCGCTTCGGAATAGGCGAAGTCGGGCCGCGTTCCGTAGACGGGGAGATACGGTTGCGCCTTGTCGGGCAAGCGGTAGCCGTTCGAGCGGAGGAACCGGAGCCATTCCTTCTCAAGGGAGGACGAGGAAGCGTTCCACATTTCCTCGAAGCGGTCTCCCGCCGCGGTTTCGCGCTCCAGCGGCTTGTGCGCGCTCCGCGTCAGTCGGCAGAGCAGGTCCAGCGCGTCTTGGTTTTTCCGGTCGATGTCCGGGTGGTCTGGCTGGTTGTAGTAGCTCAGCAGGCAGCGGTAGCACCCCGCCTCGCATTGATCTTCCAGGTCGCGCAGATCGTCCGGGCCGGACCACGCGCCGGACGTCGATGCGTAATGGCATAGTTCAAGCGCCTTGCGGGCGACGCGGCCAAGCGCTCCGGGATCGCTGACGAGGCGCGTAAGTACGCCCGCGCCTCCTTCGGCGGCTTCGTAGAACAGTATCGCGGCGCGGCGGTCGCGGTCCGGGAGCGGCTCGGCGGCCAGTTCCGCCTCTTCCAGCTGAAATTCCTGTTCGATGCCGCGCTTGAGGGCGTACTGGAGCGAAATCATCGCCCTTTCGTCCAGTTCGATTCGGGGACGAAGCACGAGCGCGTTTCGGGTATCCTCGACGAAGGGCGTAATGCGCGCCACGTTTTTTCCTTCTCGCACGGCGTCGTCTTCCGCATCGGTCGGGGCCTGGGGGTCCCGCGTCCATTCCCCCGTGTTCGTATCTATGCTGAAACCGTAAATGGACGGTTCCTTGCGCCGTCGCCAGCCAAGATTGACGCGCCACAGGGTGGCCGCCGGGCCGTAGTCGAGTTCCAGCAAGGGTTCGCCGTTTTCTTCGACCATCCTGCCCGTCGCGCGCGCTTCGCCGTCCTTTCCGCTGAAACGAAGCGTCGTAATCATTTCGTATCCCTGCCGCTGGCGTTCTTCCTCGTCCGAGGTGATCCGGTTTGCCCGCACGGTCGATACCTGTTCGATCCGGTACAGGTTATGAATCGCCCGCCCTTCGTCAAGGCGTTCGCGGCAACTCGCGCAGCGCTCGAACGTTTTCTCGTCTCCAAAATGGCCATAGCCGCAGGCCGGACAGGTTCGGACGGCCTCCACGGGAAGCCCGGCGGATATTCTTACGGCGGATTCGTCGCGAGGGGACAGGATGGCCCGCCGCACCCGATACGTGCTCCCCTCGTGATAGATGATGGATTGGGGACCGAATTCGGTGAGGCCAAGGAAGCGCGGTCGGCTCAGGAACGTTTCGCGCCCAACCTTTTCGCGGCGTCCCGGCACGTACGCCATCAGCGGCAGGCGCGGGAAGTTGTATCCCGGCAGAAACCCCTCCGCCGCCAGATAGCGGTAGGTGTAGAAGTCCGAATTCATCGTGGGCCGATTGCCCAGCAGCAGGTTTTGCCGCTTGAACGCTTCGTCGTACCGCGCTTTCGCTTCCCGTCGTTCGCGTTCGGTGGCGGCGGCGCTTCGGACGATTTTGTTGGCCCGTTTTATCTGTTCGTCCGTTGCGCGAAACAGCGACCGCCACCGGTCGAATGCCTGGTCAAACCGCCGCCCCGCAGCGCGGACGGCGTTTTCGAGCCAGGTATCCGTGTACCAGGGGGCGGTTTGTTCGTCCAGGTCGGAGGCAAGCGTTTCGAGGAGGTATTGCCCGCGCTGCGTTGCCTTGCTAACGATGCGGGCCGTACCGACCTGCTCCGCGATTTCTTCGCGCAGCGGGAGCGCGTCGGCTTGCTCCCGGTCCAGTACGTCCGGCACGGACGAACCCAGTTTGACGCCCGTTTCCGCAAGCCACACGGCATGCAGATGGCTGCGGATCAGGTCCTCGTTGGCCAGATCGATGTTCGGCGGATTGACGGCGCCCGCCACCATGCGCGCCGGATTCGAGAAAAAGTACTGGTCGTGCGGCGACCTTGCGGCGCAATAGGTGACGACCAGGGCGGGTTGCCCGCTTCGCCCCGCCCGTCCGCTGCGCTGCGCGTAGTTCGCCGGCGTCGGGGGGACATTGCGCATGTACACCGCGTTCAGCGTGGATATATCGACGCCGAGTTCCATGGTCGGCGAACAGAACAGGACAGGCAGCCCGGCGCGCTCGACGTCGCCCTGCACGATGCGTTCGCCCGCGAGTCCCTTGCGGAACCGCGCTTCCCGCTCCTCGCGTATGTCGCTATCGACCTGGGCCGTATGCTCGCGCGCCTCCAGCTGGTGGAGCAAGCGATCTTCGCTGCCCAGGAGGCGCGCTACGTTTTCGTACAAATCGCGGAAAAACGCATTGGCTGACGACGGATTTTCGGCGTTGCCGTCGGCAAGGCGCCATTCGAGCATGGAACCGTCGATGCGGTAGCCGGTGCGGCCGTCGCCCAGGTCCGCAGGCTCGACATAGCCGTACGTTTGCAGCGCGCCCAGCATGTCGTCGACGATTTCGTTGTACGCGCTTTCGTCGAATTTGGCGGGATACGCGGCGTTTCCTTTCCCCCAGAACGCCTCGGATTTCAGTTTGCGGCCAAAGGCGGACCTGTGCGAGATGTGCAGTACCCGGTAATCGCGCCTGTTTTTTCGGGCGCTTGGCCTTGGAATCATGAAGGCGTGCGTGAAGAGGCGTTCTTCTTCCGAGAGGCCCCAGGGGTCTTTCAGGTCGTTGGAACTTCGGGTGCGTATTTTCTCCTGAAAATCATGGTTCAGGTAGATTGTTTTGATGCACAGGCCCCGGCGCATGTGCTCCAGTAGTTCGCGTACGAGTTCGCGGCGGCGTTCCGGCCCGATGGAGGCGAGGAGGGGATGCCGATGGCGCCATTCTTCTTCGTCCTTGCAGCAAGCAAGAAGGTCCCGATACCCGATTTTCAGCAGATTCAGTCGTTCGAGATTCGGGTTGGTGATGCGCCAGCCGCGTTGCAGATCGAAATACAATCGATACCCGAGCACGTCGCGCAGCGTCCGGGCGGTGTTCTGGGCCTTGACGCCTTTGGCCCAGGGGTTGCTTGCATAGTCCGACGGTTTCAGATGGAGATGTCGGAAGACTTCCTGGGTAAGGGTTTCGTTCGCGAGACACCCGTCCGGGGCGCCCTCGATTGCCGCCAGCAATGCGCCCCGAAGCAGCAGAATCTGTATGAAGTCGTTGAAATGACCGGCTTGCAGGCTTGCGTCCTGCCGGTTGTCGATGAACGCGAGCAGTTTCTTCGTCCGGTCGTCGAGGTCCGTCCCGATAAGGTGCTTCAGCGCGGCCAGGGCCAGCACGGTGGTTGCCGAACTGCGCCCTTCGCTCGACAGGTAGGAAAGTTTGCTGAGATCGCCGGCGCGGCCGCTGTAGAAGGCGTCGCAGTCCGGGTTCAGGCAAAAACGAAACGAGCCCGGGACGAACCACATTCGCAATCCGTCCGCCGCCACGTCGCCTGTCGTGTCCACATGCGCTTCCAGCGGGCGATATTTCCGGTAATGGGCCTTGAGACGGGCGTCTCCCCCGGGAAATTCAAGCCATTCCTCCGGGTATCGGGCAGCCCTGTCCGCCGAATCGAATCTGCCCGCAGGGTCCGGCATGAGGTAGCCATGCTGGATATCCTCGTCGTCGTCCGCGCGCTCGGACAATTCGCGGGGATCGAACCGCTGCGGTTTCTTGTTGGCGAGTTTTGCCCAGACAGGCAGGTATTCCTGGCCGCATTGCCGACAGAAACACAGGGGATACAGCGGCCGCTTCCGATCTCCCGGCTTGAATTGCTGTCCGTGCAGCGTGAGATACCGCTTGTTTGGCGCCTCCAGGGTAGACCAGACGTTCCAGGCCCCGCTGATGAATTGATGCAGCCGGAAGGCGAAAAAAGGCTGTCCCCGCTTGTTTCGGGCCCGGTGCGCCGCGAGCAGAAAGGCGGCGAGGTACGCCCGGCAGCGCTCCTCGTCCAGGCCGCTGTCTTCAGCAAGCTGTTCCGAGGCCTGCCGAACGGTCAGCGGGCGCGAAATCCGGACGAGTTTGCCGTCGCGCGTTTCGAGTCCGAGTTTGCGTTCCACCCACGCGGCGACGGGATGCCGCGCCAGTTCCTCGTGGGAAAACGCAATCCGGGGGGGGGGGGCTACTACTGCTGCGTTCGATCGCCGCGCGCAATGCAGGTCCGCTTATGGGCGCGTCCGTTTCGGTAACCCGCCGCAACGTTTCGGAAATCACGTTGCCGGGATCGACCTTCGCGCCGAACAGGCGGCTTGCCACGTTCGCCACGGCAGCGTTTCGGTCTTCAGCCGATCCCTCCGACGCCATGGTTGCAGAGGTTCCGATGCAAACGAGGCGTTTGTTGAAACGCTCCCGCACCCGACGGACGAGCAGGGCCACGTCCGCGCCTTGCCGTCCCCGGTACGTATGCAGTTCGTCCAGCACCAGGAATTGCAGCCCCGCCGCATGTTCGCGCACGGCCTTGTCCGTTTCAAGGAATCGCGTCATGATCAGCTCGAGCATGACGTAGTTGGTGAGGAGAATGTCCGGCGGATTTTTGGCGATCCGTTCGCGTTCCTCGTTCGATTCCTGTCCCGTGTAGCGAGCGAACGTAACCGGTTCCCTGTCTTTTTCATAGCCGAGGCGCAGATACCGCTCCAGTTCCTCGCGCTGGCTGTTGCAGAGCGCGTTCATCGGGTACGCGACAATGGCCGCGATGCCCTTGCGGGGATGTCCTTCGCGCTTTTGTCGCAACACATGGTTGACAATGGGAATGAAGTAGGCGAGCGACTTGCCGGACCCCGTGCCGGTCGTCAGCACGTACGGCTCGCCCCGGTTGGCTATTTCGATTGCGTCGGTCTGGTGCCGGTGCAGACGGATGGGTTCGCTGGATGGGTCGTTCGCCCGCTTGATTCGGAATATTTTCGCGCATTCCGGTTCCAGCGCGCCCGCATGGACGAGGTCGTCCACGTATCCGCCCGGCTCGAAATTGGGATTCAACTGGATGAGCGGGGCGGGCCAGAATTGCCCGCTGGCGTAGGCTTCGTCGACCGTTCGGGATATATCTTCGGTCCGGATGGTGGCGAAGCTGCGGGAAAATCGCTCGTACTCTGCGACGAGTTCTTCACGAAATGCGAATACGTCCATTTATTTGCTATTGAGGGGTTCGCGCCAGGCGCAACGCTGGAAACCGCTGCTCCGCCAGCGCGAATCCGCCGAAGAGGACCGCTGCGAAGAAGGCGTCGCCCAGTAGGGTGTTGTGAAAGAAGGGAATTGCGGCGACGAAGCAGGCAACGAGTCCCGCGAACGTTTTCGGGAATAGCGCGCCGCCCGCCCAGACGGCGAAATTCGTTACGACGAAAAAGAGTACGGACCCGGCTACGGAAGCGCCTGCGATCCGCCACGGACCCCGGTTGGTTCGCAACAGGAATCCGACGCCGACCACGCCCGCGAAAGCGAGATACACGATGGGGACTGGCCGGAAGCCAAGCAGGAGGTCGCCAAGCAGCATGGCGGCGAAGACCATGGCGATCGCCACGCTTTTTCTGGCGAACAGCGCGCCGCCGAACAGCGCCATGGCGCCAATGGGGGCCACGTTGGGCGGGTGCGGAAGCCAGCGCATGAGCGCCGCCGCCAGCACGAATGCGCACAGCGCGCCGAATCGTAGCGAGAGGAAGCGGGAAGGGCTGTCGTGGTCGGTCATGGGTGCGTTGCGGATTGGTCGTACTGGCGGTCGCCTCTGCGAGTATGCAAGATACGCATCAGCGCAAAGAAGGATCAACGGGTTTGCGGCAAATCGGGCCTGCTGTGGCCGCCATAGCCCGCGGAATCCGCCCGCGCCCCGTTTCGCTTGCGTATCACCTCGTTTTTTGATTACTTGTGAAAAATTAATAACGCCTCTTTCGCCCCGCCCCCTTTTCGCCATGCGCCGCCTCTTCGGAGTTTGCATCGTTTCGCTTTTCGCCCTCGGGTTGCTTCTTGCGCCGCCCCGCCCCGCCGCCGCCCAGTCTTCTCTCGAAGGCGTACTGGCGTTTCCGCCGCCCATATCCGGGGAGATATTGCCCTCCGACCAGGGCGCTCCGGGAGCCTGGCACCGCATAAACAAACTGGGCACCACGGCTTCTCTGCTGCATGTCCTGGCGCATCCCGACGACGAACATGCGGGCATGCTGGCCTTGGCCTCCCGGAAGTGGGGGGCGCGCACGTCCGAACTTTCGTTGAACCGGGGCGAGGCGGGCGCCAACGCCATCGGGCCGGAACTGTTCGACGCGCTGGGCCTGATCCGTACGCGGGAACTGGTGCTGGCGGGGCGGTACTACGGCCTGGACGACTTGTACTTTACCCGCGCCGTGGATTACGGATATTCGAAGACGATAGAAGAAGCGCTGAGCAGCTGGGACCCCGAGGTCGTGCTGGAGGACATGGTGCGGGTCATTCGCCTGAATCGTCCTGTCGCCGTGGTGTCGCGGTTCTACGGCGACCGGCGCGACGGACATGGACATCACCATGCTGCGGGCGTGCTTACGCCGCAGGCGGTCGCCGCGGCGGGCGATCCCGCGCGCTTTCCCGAGCAAATTTCGCAAGAAGGGTTGCGCCCCTGGTCCGCGCCGATGCTGTTCCGGGGCGGCGCCGCCGACGACGAACCGCACCATGTGATGCTGGAAGCGCAAGAGTACAGCCCGCTGCTGGGCGTTTCGTACGGAGAATACGCCCGGTATGGCCTGAGCCTTCAGCGCTCCCAGACTTCGGGGCGGATTCGGAATTGGGGCCGCCGCACGTACCGGTACGAACGGATGGGCGATGTGCCCGCCGAGGCGGAAAACCGCGTATCCGATACGTTTTTCGAAGGGGTGGACACGACGCTGCCCGGCTTGCCGGCGCTGGTGGGCGAAGAAGCGTCTCCCGAGGCGGCTGCGTCGCTTGCGGAATTGCAGGCGCTGATCGACGGGGTAAAGCGGGATTTCGATTTCCTGGCGCCGGAGCAGTCCGTTTCCGAACTCGTGCGGGGCTTGCTTATGACGCGGGACCTGGTCGAGGCGGCCGGGGAAGCGCTTCCGGAGACGGCTTTTCAACTGGCGGTGAAGGAACGGCAGTTCGAAGAGGCGATCATTGCGGCGGCGGGCGTACGGATACGGGCCGAACTGGCGGATCAGGAGCTGGGCGCGACGCTTGTGGTCGGGCAGGCAGTCGCTGTGACGGTCGCGGTCGAGAGCGAGTTGCCGGATCGCGTTGCGGTCGGCGAGGCGATGGCGCTGGAGCGCGATGCGGAAGGCCACGCGCTTTTGGCCCGGTGGGAAGGGGACGGCGGCCACGAGACGGAGCTCATGATCCGGGTCGGGTCGGACGAAACGATCTACGACGGTCCGCATTTCGGGCGCAGCAGCCCCACCGAAAACATGTATTGGGCGGCTGACCGGGCTTCCGTCCGGCATTTGCCCTGGCTTCCCATGGCGTTGTCCGTGCAGGTGCGCCTGACCGTGGACGGGGCGGATATTACGCGGAAGATGCCGATTACGGGCTACGTATCGCGCTTGCCGTACGGTTTTCTGGCCCGCCGCGTGGAAATACTGCCTGACGTGTCGGTTTTGGCGCTTCCGCGGGTGCGCGTGGTTCCGGTCGAGGAAGGCGCCGCCGCGGCGGATGCGATTCCGGTGCTCGTGCGCGTGGAAGCCATTGCGGATTCCGCAGACGTGGACATTACGATCGAACTGCCCGAGGGCTGGACGAGCGAGCCGGCCGCGAGGACGCATGCCTTTCGGAATCGGGGGGAGGCGGTAGAAGTCCGGTTCATGGCGCAGCCTCCGCCGAACTGGTCTGGCGAGGCCGCGATTCGGGTTGTCGCGACGCCCCGGGAGCAGGACTACATCCAGTACCGGCTCGGCTACCAGGTGATAGATCACCGGGATTTGCCGCTGGCCCGTCTTGAGATTCCGGCGGAAACCACCATTCTGACCGTGCCGGTCGCCCGGCTGGACGGGATGCGCGTGGGCTACGTGATGGGCGTGGGCGACGAAGTGCCTGCGGCGATCGAAGCGCTGGGCGCCTCCGTGCAACTGCTTGGCGAGGCGGACCTGGCGAGCGGGTCCCTGAACGATTTCGACGCCATTATGATCGGGACGCGGGCGTACGCCGTGCGGCAAGACCTGGTCGAGCATAACCGGCGCCTCCTGGACTATGCCGCTGCGGGCGGCAACCTCGTCGTGCTCTATCAGACGCAGGAATTCGTTCCGAACGACATGGCCCCGCATCCCGCCGAATTGCCCCGGGGCGCGCAGGAGGTTTCCGAGCAGGATTCCCCCGTGCGCATTCTTGCGCCGGATCATCCCCTCCTGACGGCGCCCAACGCCATTTCCACGGCGGATTTCGATGGATGGATCGAACAGCGGGGGTCCAAATTCTTCACCGAATGGGACGCCGCCTATACGCCGCTGGTGGAAACGCAGGATACCGGACAGGACCCTCAGCAGGGCATATGGCTTGTCGCGCAGACGGGATCAGGACACTATAGCTACCTCTCGCTGGCGCTGCATCGTCAGGTTCCCTATGGCGTTCCGGGCGCATTCCGTATATTGTCCAACGCGATTGCGCTTGGCGGCTCGTCTGCCCCATGACCCGGCGCGCCCTGTTGCGAAAAAAGACATGACAAGGACAGAAGGGATGCCTTTGTGCAAGGACCAAAGATAGAAAAGGTTATTTTCTGGGTTACCTTTGGCGGGGTCCTTTGTCTCGTTGCGCCATTGCTTCTGTTTCCGTCCGGCGGCGAAGAGGCGCTGGGCGACGCCAAGAACTGGGTGACCCGAAAACTCGGATGGGCTCACCTGTGGTTTTTCGTCGTCACCGCCGGGTTTTTGTGCTATGTCGCTCTGGGGAAATACGGGCGCATTCGGTTCGGCGGCCCCGACAGTACCCCTGAATTTTCGCTATTCAGTTGGGGGTCCATGCTGTTTTGCGCAGGCATTGGCGCCAGCGTCATCTATTGGGGCACGATCGAATGGGCGTATTATTATGTGTCTCCGCCGTTCGGCGCCGAACCTGGTTCCAGGGAAGCGATACGCTGGGCTGCCGCCTACGGCATGTTCCACTGGGGGCCGCTGGCCTGGGCCGTCTATTGCGTGCCGGTGCTTCCGCTCGGCTACCTGTACTGGAACCGGGGCCGGTCCGTCCTGCGCCTTTCGACGGCGTGCGAAGGCGCGATCGGCGCCCGGGCCGCGGCGGGCCTCCCCGGCAAGATCATCGACATTGCGTTCATTCTGGGCATGCTGGGCGGCGTGGGCACGTCCGTAGGGCTTAGCACGCCGCTTATTTCCGCAGGCATTGCGGCGTTGTTCGACCTCGAACGCACGTTTATACTGGATGCGACGGTGATTGTCATCTGGAGTGCGCTGTTCGGGTTCAGCGTGTATTCCGGGCTGAAAAAGGGCATCAAAATCCTGAGCGACCTCAATACCTGGCTGGTGCTCGCGCTCATGGCGTTCGTGTTCGTCTTCGGTCCGACGCTCTTTATCGTGGATTCCTTCACCGATAGCGTCGGCAAGGTGTTTCAGCATTTTATCGAGATGAGTTTTCACGTGGATGCGGTGGCCCGGGCGGGCGACGCCATCGCAGCGTCCGGCGTGGCTTCTGGCGATTCCAGCGTTTTTTCCGAAAACTGGACTATTTTCTACTGGGCGTGGTGGATCGCATATGCGCCGTTCATGGGGCTGTTCGTCGCCCGGATATCGCGGGGCCGCACCCTCCGCGAAGTGATTTTCGGCGAAATCGTCGCCGGATCGCTTGGTTGCTGGGTCGTTTTCGGCGTACTGGGCAATACGGGCCTGTTTTTCGAACTGGAAGGATCGCAAAACCTGACGGGCATGGTGCTCGCTGGCGAGGCGCCCGAAGCGATCATCGCGACCATTGCCGCCGTAGGGGACCGCGTGATCCTGTTTGCCGCGCCGCTCGTGGCGCTTTTCGTGGTCCTGTCGTTCATTTTCGGGGCCACCACCATGGATTCCGCCTCCTATGTGCTGGCGGCGGTGGCTACGAAGGAGCAGGGGGGCGTCGTCGAGCCGGCCCGGTGGCATCGTCTTTTCTGGGCCGTCGTGCTTGCCGTCGTATCCCTTGCCTTGATGTTCGTGGGGGGGCAGGACAGCATCGAGGCGCTCAAGGCGTCCTCCATCCTGGTGTCCGTTCCGTTGATGGCGATTCTGGCGCTGCTGGCCGTGTCTTTCATGAAGTGGATTCGGGAGGATGCGCCCTGACCGGACAGGCCGCCCTTGCGAGGAGCGGGTCGCCGGGGCGCGCTAAAAGCGAAAGGCAAGCAGAAATTGCGGAATGATTTCGTCCGCGTCCTCGAAGCCGAACTTGTTGATCCAGATGTGCATTTCGGTTCCCATGAAGAAACGCCCCGGATTTCCGGTTACCGCCTCGCTGACGTCCAGGCGGAGCTGCGGTTGCATGAGAATCCAGTAGGGCGCGCGCCCCGTTTCGGTGTTGCGGGGGCTTTGCCATTCGGCGTGTCCTTCCAGCGAGAAAGACCTCCCCCCGATGCTGAACGGCAAGACCCAGTTGAAATCGATCATGTGGCTGTTGTCGCTTTTGGGCGCGCCGTTTTCGGCAATGCCCGCGCTATGGTCTACGAGATACAGGTAGTCCAGGTTGGCGAACAGGAAGCCCGGCAGGTCCAGTTGCAGCCGCAGTCCGGGGGTGATTTTCAGGACTTTGTCTTGCGCGCCCCAGTTGATGCCCCCCAGCGGGCCCACCCCCCGGATGGGACCCCACGTAAATTTCCGTCCGGTAAGGGCCTCCAGGCTCAGAAACGGATACCATTCCATATAAATATCCCGACTGGCGGCGCCGGCCCCGTCGCAGCACGCCATGTCCACGAAGAAGAAATTCTCGCCTCGGGACCAGCCGCTGACGTGCTGGAACGTAAGCACATGTTGTATTCCGTCGGGACTTACCGGGTGTTCTTCCATGGCGGCGCCCACCTGGTATTGCACTTCTGTTACGCTCCATCCCTGGGCGCGGGCCTCGTCGCGCGGCGCAAGCAGCCCGGCGGCAAAAAGGACGAAGGGGGCAAGGCGAAGGAGCGTACGCATCAATAATCGGTTTTTTGCGGAATATTTTTGGCGGATGGGGCGGCAAACAGTCCGCAAGATACTATATGCGGCGGTTATATCAATCGGGAATGCAGGGACAGGCGGAATTTTCGCAGGCGCTGGCTGGCATGCCGTACGGCATCCAACCGGAATGCGCCTGCGTTGCGGCCCATCGGGAAGGCGGCGGCTCCTTGCATCGTTTTTTCTTCGTTGTTAATTCACGAAATTACGAGCATGGCTCCGCCGCTTTGGCGATATTATATTTGTATAGTAGGTTTTCCGGGAAAGATTCGTTTGATCGCTGCGCGGCGCGAATCTTCCTTGCCAGCGCGCTCCCTCGCAAGCCTCTGGGCTTCGAGGACTTAATCAGCGCGTCCATTAAGGAAAATCTGAGTAAAACCACTGCTCTCAGCGCGTCACGAGTGCCTGACGAGGCGTCATGCTGGTATCGATGAAATCAGCAGAAAAAATCGTAGATTCGGGTCGTTGGGTACGTGACGCGCCCTTCGGGAGGCTGCGAGGGGCACGCTGGCTGTGTCATTCCTCATTATGTGGGGGCCTGCCACATTGCTTCGTCATTCCTTGCCAGCGCACCCCTCGCAGCCTCTGAGCTTCCCGGATTTAATCAGAGCATCCTTAACCAGCATTCATACGCCCATGCCTCTTCGCGACGTAACTCGCCGTCGATTCGTTCAGACCGCCGCCCTTTCTTCCATAGGGATGAGCCTGGCGCCCCGCGCCGCGTCCGCTTCGCGCCCGAAGCATTCCGCCAAAGACATCCCGTTTACCCTTGGCGTAGCGACCTATTCGCTTCGCAATTTCGACCGGACCGAGGCGATTTCCATGCTCCAGGCGCTGCATGTGCGGCATATCAGCGTCAAATCGTTTCATATGCCCTACGAGGATTCCCCGGAAGAACTGGCGGCGGGCGTAGAGGCGTTTGCGCGGGCGGGCATCGAGATCGTAAGCGGGGGCAACAACGGCATCACGAAAGACAACGACGACCATGTGCGCATGTTTTTCGAGTATGCGAAGGCGGTGGGCATTCCCCTGCTGGTCATTGCCCCGACCGCGAAGAATATGCCCCGCATCGAGCGGTTCGTCAAGGAATACGACATTCAGGTAGCCATTCACAACCACGGCCCGGAAGACCCGCATTTCCCCGGACCGCGCGACGCCCTCGAAGTAATCCGGGACATGGACCCGCGCGTGGGGCTGTGCATCGATATCGGGCATACGGCCCGGACGGGCGTGGATGTCGTGGCGTCTTGCGCCGAGGCGGGGGATCGGTTGCTGGACATCCATATGAAGGACCTTCGGGACGCGAACGACCGGGCCAGCCAATGCATCGTGGGCGAAGGCGTTCTTCCGGTCGCCGATATTTTCAGGCAATTGGCGAAGATGGACTATCGGGGGTACGTAAACCTCGAATACGAGATCGACGCGAACGATCCGCTTCCGGGCATGAAGCAATCCTTTGCGTACATGCGCGGCGTACTTGACGGCATGGCGGCGTAACGATAGTATCCTGCCCTTTCAGGCATCCGTACAACGAACGCTACGATAACGCATTATGACGCGCAAACCCCCTGGACCCCCTGTGTCTTCTCGCAGAAATTTCCTCAAAACGCTGTCCGCCGGCGCGGCGGGCAGCCTGCTCGCAGGCGGCATGACCGCCCAGAGTTACGCCCGCATCCGGGGCGCCAACGATCGCGTCCGCGTAGGTATCGTGGGCTTTTCCGGTCGGGCGCGCGGTTCGCTCATTCCTTCGCTGCTTGCCTACGGGAAGGACCTGAATTTCGACATTGTGGCCGTGTCCGACATATGGAACCGCCGCCGGGAGGAGGGCGTGGCGTTCGTGCAGGCGCAGCGCGCGGAAGCGGGCCTTGCGGGCGGGGCGGGCGTACAGGCGATGCGCAACAACGAGGAGTTGTACGAATCCGGCATGGTCGATGCGGTCGTTATCTCCACGGCGGATTTCCAGCATGCGCTGCACGCCATCGAGGCGGTCGAAGCCGGATGCGACGCTTATGTCGAAAAGCCGTTCGCCAACACGATGGAGGACGCGAATCTGGCGCTGGAGAAGATTACTGCGTCGGATCGCGTGCTGCAAGTGGGTACGCAGCGCCGCAGCGCCTCGAATTACATGGCCGCCAACGAGTATATCCGTTCCGGCAAGTTCGGCGATATCGTGTCCGCGCATATGACCTGGAATGTGAACCAGCCCGGACGGTGGCGACGCCCGGACCTGGTGGCGTCCATTCGGGAATCGGATACGGACTGGACGCGCTACCTGATGAACCGGCCGCATGAACCGTGGGACCCTCGGAAATATCTCGAATACCGGCTGTTCTGGCCGTATTCTTCCGGCATTCCCGATCAATGGATGGTGCACCAGATCGATACGGTGCACTGGTTTACCGGTTTGCCGTATCCTCGCAGCGTGGCCGCCAACGGGGGGATTTACCTTTGGAGGGACGGGCGCACGAATTTCGATACGATGACCGCCGTATACGATTACGGTTCGCCGGAAGAGGCGGGCAGCGGGTTTCAGGTGGTGTATTCTTCCCGGCAGACGAATTCGGCGGGCGGCGTACGGGAACTGTATTATTCCAACGGAGGCACGCTGAATCTCGATACGAACGCTGTGACGCCGGAGGGCGGGCTGAGGGAACGCCATGCGGCGGCCATGGGCATGCAGCCGTTCCAACTGGGCGAAACGAAACTGGAGGCGGCGGGGGGCGTCGCCACGGCGGCGAACACGGGCGGGGACGACGCCACCATGGCGCACATGCGCAACTGGATGGAATGCGTACGCTCGCGCAAAACGCCCAATGCGGACGTGCATGCCGCCTGGAATCATTCGGTGGCGCTTTGCATGACGATCGCCGCGCTGCATACGGGCCAGCGGGTCTCCTTCGACGCAGAGAAAAAAGATGTCGTCGTCGGGTGATCAGGGCTCGCCTCGCAATCTTCTGGACTTTTTGGACTTAAATCAGCCTGTCCTTATGCGTTTTGAGGCGACGTCGGGCGTACGCATCCGGCGATTCGGGCAATTCGCGCGATTCGCGCGATTCGGGGGCTGCCGACGTCCCTCGCGGGAGGCCGTCCGGCTCGTCTGGGCGGCCTGCGTCTGCGCGGCGGGCATGCTCCCCGGCCTGGCGTTCGGACAGACCGAGGACCCGCTCGCGGATCTGCCCCGGATTCTCGTCGTCCCGGACTCGGCGGCGCAGCGCGTAGACGTGCTGGTCGATGGCGAACTGTTTACCGCGTACGTCTACGCCGACACGCTTTCCGTGCTGCAAAAGCCGGTTCTGTATCCGCTTCGCACGGCCTCCGGCGTGGCCGTGACGCGAGGGTATCCCCTGGATCGGGTGGCAGGCGAGCGCGTGGACCATCCGCACCATATCGGCTTGTGGTTCAATTACGGGGACGTAAACGGGCTGGATTTCTGGAATAATTCGGGCGCCGCGTCGGCGGAGCGCGCGATGTCTATGGGCGCGATTCGCCACCGGGCGGTTACGCATGTAGAAGGCGGGGAGGGCCGCGGCGCGCTGGACGTCGCGATGGACTGGCTGGCTCCGGACGGGACGGCGCTGCTTCGGGAGGATACCCGCTTTGCGTTCCATGCCGAAGGGAATCTGCGCATGGTGGATCGCATCGCGACGCTGACGGCGCTGGAGGAGGCGGTGTCTTTCGAGGACAACAAGGAAGGCGCCTTGGGCCTGCGGGTAACGCGGGCGCTCGAAATGCCTTCGACCCGCCCGGTGGACGTGCTTGCGGAGGACGGTTCCGCGCGCAGTACGACGGACAACGAGGGGGTGACCGGGCAGTACCGCAACAGCGAAGGGATTGCAGGCTATCCCGACGTGTGGGGGAAACGGGCGCGCTGGATGACGCTTTCCGGGATCGTCGAGGACCGTCCGGTGACCGTTGCCATCTTCGATCATCCGCAAAATCCGGGATTTCCCACGTACTGGCATGCGCGCGACTACGGCTTGTTCGCAGCCAACCCCTTTGGGCAAGCCGTGTTCAGCGAAGGAGCGGAAGCGTTGCATTTTGCGCTGGCGCCCGGGGCTTCGACGATGTTGCGGCATCGGATCGTCCTTTTTTCCGGGCATCCGGAGCCGGACGAAGTGGAAGCGGCCTGGCGGGATTTCGCCGAATAGCGGCGGATCGCTTGCCCGCTCGCCGGATCGTATCTTGTTGCGTATTTTCCCTCAAGCGCATCCTCAAACCCGTTATCCCCCATGAAGCGCATGGACCGTCGCCGTTTTATAGAAACTTCGTCCGCTGCCCTCGGAGGGGCGGCTTTGGGCGGGTGGCTTGCCGGGTGCGCCCCCGAAGGAACCGGAACGCCCGCCAAGCCCGCCTGGAAATACGCCATCTGCAACGAGATCATGCAGGGTTGGGACTGGGCGCGGCAATGCCGGTATGCCGCGGAAACGGGGTACGAGGGCATCGAGGTGGCGCCCTTTACGCTCGCGGGCCATGTGGACGACATTTCGCGGGATCGACGGGCCGAGATTCGGGGCAGGGCGGAGGAGGCGGGCGCGCCGGTGCTCGGACTGCACTGGCTGCTTGTTACGCCCGAAGGGTTGCATACCACGACGCCCGACGAGGCGCTTCGCCGCAAAAGCTGGGATTATGTGGCGAAACTGGCGGAATTTTGCGCGGACCTTGGCGGCAAGGTAATGATTTTCGGTTCGCCCGGGCAGCGTTCTTCGGTGGGCATTCCGACCGAGGAAGCCGTCGAGCATTTGACGAACGGGTTGCGCGATACGGCGGAGGCCATCGCCTCGCATGGCGTGCAGTTATTGCTCGAACCGCTGTCCAGCGACCAGACGGACGTGATCAATACGCTGGGGGAAGCGCTGGCGGTGGTGGAGGCCGTCAACCATCCGGCTGTTTCGACCATGTTCGATTTCCACAACACAGCCGACGAGACGCGCCCGCTGGACGAACTGGTCCATACCTATTACGAGCATATCGGCCACATCCAGATCCAGGAGATGGACGGCGCCTACCTGGGGACGGGCGACGCCGAAGCGGCGTATGTCCCTGCGATGCGGGCGTTCCGGGACAAGGGCTACGACAAGTGGGTATCGCTTGAGGTTTTCGATTTCGAACCCGGTCCCGAGCGGATCGCCACGGCGTCCATGGCCACGCTGCAACGCATGGAAGCGGCCTTGTAAGCGTCGATTACGGCGGCTTTTCGGTCAAGCGCGGCGCATCTTCATCAAATCTTCATAAAAAAATTCGTTTACCGAGGCATTGTTTATTTCTCGAAAAGCGCGACTTTCCTTCGTTTATAAGGAAAAGAATGAATTGTCTTTTTCAATGATTGCAAAACAAGCAGGCGACTTTATTTAACTATGAAAAGATAAAAACGTAAATACATTGTTTTTTCCGGCGTTTTTGCCTTAAAATTACAACATGTCGCTTCGGTATGATAGCCGAGGGATTTCGCCCCCATTGTCTGACGCGGACGATTTTTACTGCATAAAGGCGTTTTTGTCGTATCCGGACGCCGGATAGAGAGATAAGGCCATGAATTACCGTTTATTCGATATACCCCTCGCCCTGGTTTCTTCCTCCCGAATCGGTTCTTCGCAGAACGTTCGGGTTTGCTTCACACGGGGGAATGGAGCACAGGAAGCCAACCGGGCAGGGGTCTTTGCGGGGGGCCGGGTCTGTAGCGCGTTGCTGCGACCCGAAACCCCGGAACCGCCCCTGCGCGCCGCGCTGGCGGCGCGCAGGCAGGCTCGCCGCCTGATATTCCTCCCTGTGTTCGTGTTCGCCCGTGCGGCTCGCCCCAACGCCGCGCGGCGCTTGCCGGACAGGTATCTTCTGCGGGCCGCGCAAGCCGGGAAGGAACGGAAACATTCCGTTCGTTGCAGCGTCAAAAATACTCATGCCACCTGCATCGCGGGGGAGCCGGGCGTTTTCAGAAACTGAATCGCCCGCAACGCGCCCCCGCATGTTCAAATCTTGCCGGACCGGGTATACTTGCATCCGACGGTATCCTGGGAGGCTACACCTACCGGATCTCAGCTAGCACGCGCTACAGCATGACGGCCACCCCTCGGGTTGGCGTCAATCTCATCGCCATGGGTTACGGTACGCTCGGCAGCGCGTGGTCCCGGCAGTTCGGGGACGGCGCTTCGTTTCGTGCTTCGGGTTTCTCGCGCAACCCATGTTTCACATGCCGCAAGCGTAGCCATCCTGTCCCTGTCGAGATATGGGAAAGTCTCCAAGTACTCTCACGTCCAACACCCTGAAAACATACACGAGCGCGTGGAAGGGATTCGTGCGTTTTTGCGAACAGCACGAGGTCTCCTCGCTTCCCGCCGGAAGAAGTACGGTGGCGAGATACCTTCGACAACGCGCCTTCGCCGGCAAGTCGGCGAGCGCTATCCGGGTAGATTACTCGGCCATCAAGGCGGCGCACGCGAGGGCGAATGGCGCCGGCCCGCATCAGCGCATCGAAGACCCGACGGAGGACGACCTGGTGCGGACGACCATGCGCGATCTGACGTACAAGGTTCGCGAAAGAAGGCGCCCGGTGAACTGGATCAACTTGTTGACCCAGGAGGAATTCGAGGCGATCAAAGCGACGGCGTATACGCCCCGGGTGGGCAAGACCGGGCGAACGGAAACGAAAGAACATGCGCTCAAGCGCGGCAAGGTGGACGTGGCGCTTATAGCCGTTATGCGCGACTGCACCTTATGCCGGTACGAGGCTATTCGCATTACCTGGGGCGCGGTCGTATGGCGTCCCGACGGCACCGCGCTCCTGAATGTGGCGCCCCGCAAGGATAACGAGATCGGATACACCGGATATTTGACGAAAGACGCGGCCGAAGCGCTGAAAGCCATTCGCTCGCTTCAGGCGCGCAAGGGCATGGTCGACGATTCCAGGGAGCGCATTTTTTCCATGACCACGAAAAGCATCTCGAACAGAATCGCCGCCGCCTGCAGAATGGCCGGGTTGTAGCGGCCCCTTGCGGCGGGTTACGGCGCGACGCCCACGCCCGCAGTGAGTATGGTGCGGTGGTTTCCCCGGCTTCCCTCCACGTTCAGGAGGACGGGCCCGAGTTTGAGCGACAGGCCCAGGAGGCCCCGGATCGTGGTGTCTCCCGCCAGTTCGAAAGAGATATTCTGGCCTTCGGCGACGGAAAGTTCGTCCCCGAACGTGTAATTCACTTCCACAAGGGTTTCTTCGGCCTGGACGCCTCCGTACACCGTCAGGAAAACGAAGGTTTTGCTGATGGCGCCGCCGGCCACCACGGTGGACGCTTTGAGGAGCTCGTCCTTGTCGGCGTTCGTAATCAGGAGGCGCTGCATCATGAAATGCCCGGAAATACGGAACGGCAGGCCCGGTATGTACCGATCCACGCTGTGCCGCAGTCCGGCGCCGACAAATTCGAGATACCCGTAGCTTTGGTGTCGGACGCGCGGAAAATATCGAAAGATGACGTCCGTCCCCGCCACCGCTCCGAGGGCGAGATGGGGTATCGCGACGGGCGCAAGCGGCCCATCGTACAAACCCGGCAGCGCCTTGAACGTAATGGTGCTGTCGATCACGATATCGTCCGGGGTGCCTTCCAGCCTGTCCAGTCCGGGGTGGACCGTTTCCCGGACGCGGCCCTCGACGACGCCCGGCGACGCGTCGCCGAATATCGTGGGGCCGTCGTTGATTTCAAAAGTAACGGGCAGGGTATACCGGAGGCCGTTGGGGGCAGGGAAAGAGTACGACGTTTCGTACGCGATATCGAGCGTCCGATCCATGTCGGGGACGAAGGCGCCCGTAACCTTTACTCCAACGAACAGATCGACGGGAAGCGTTCCGCCGCCCACCCTCGCCGTATGGATCAGCCCGCTGTTGATGTCCGCGCCGAACGCGTTGACCAGGGGCTGAAGGTATAATTTGGCGTAGTCGGCGCCGACGTCCCCGATGATATCCCCAAGCTTTTGCGAGAACGCCGGACGGGCCGCCATGAGGGCGATCCCGAGGACAAGGCACGACGCGATGCGCAGGCGTTTGCGAGACGAAAGCCTGCGCGCCGTCGCGTACGCCCGGCAATACCCTATTCGGCCAGTGTTACGAGCATCCATTCCTTGAAGGTGCTGATTCCCAGGCCGCCCGGAGGAGGTCCCCGATAGCCCCGTTCTTCTGCGCTGGCCATGCGTCCGCCCGGCAAGCCCCCGAATCCCGGTTGCTGCGCCACATTGACGACGAACTCTTCCGGGGTCGCGACGCCGACGCCTATTTGCGTACCGGGTTCTGCGCCAATGGCGTACAATACCCCGCTGGCGGGGACCAGGGGCACGGCGATTTCGTAGGTGAGTACCCCCTGGTCCGCCTCGAGGGCGGCGACGATCCCCGGAATGGCGTCCTTGTTCCTGCGCATCGTTTGTCCGTCCGCCCCGATGATTTCCATTTCCTGCGTGGAGCGCTGAATCCGAATGCGGTCGCCCGCCGCGCCTTCGCTGAGACGCCGATTGCCGGTATCGTCCATGGACAGCCCCAGCGGAAAACGAATGCCGAACGCTTGCTTCTTGCCGCCGTCGGGATCGAACCAGATAATCAGTCCGGCGCGCATAATGCTTCCGATGCTTGCTCCGTTTCTGGTGCTGAGCGCAAGGTACAGGCGTTCGTCGTCGTTCTGCATGCCGACCAGCAGGGCGTCGCTGCCGCTTAGCGCATTTAATTTGCCGCCCCATTCGTTCAGTTGCGCGTCCACGACGACCGGTTCGGCGGGGACGGAACTTGTGAGCGAAACAACGCTTCCGCATCCCCCCGCAAAGAGGGCGGCGGTCAGCGCAGCCAGCGTAAACCTTTTTGGGGAAGGGGGAAACATGGGCAGGGCGCGGTGCAGGTGCGATATATCCATAAAAAAACGCCGGACGGCGCGAACAGTTGCGAACGGTTCGTACCGCGCCGGCGCTTTCGGGTTCTGCGGACGGACGGGTTATCGCTGGCGGCCTTGTCCGCTTTTGCCGCGCATGCGCTTGCCGCGCTCCCGATCTTCTCCGCGCTTCTTTTTCACGACTTTCTTGCGACCGTTTTTCTGGCCAGACATGTGCTCTTTCAGCGTTTCCATTTGTTCCTCGTCGAGCGTTTCGCCCAGCGCGTTCATCAGTTCGTCGTGCAGCGCCTGGCGGCGTTCTGCAAGTTCTTCCATGGATTGTTTATGCTCTTCGAGTATGGCTTCGACCGAGGCGGCTTGTTCCTCCGTAAGGTCGAGATGCCCGGTCATGCGTTCAAGGCTGTGCTCCTTGCGCCCCATGTGGTCCATATGTCCGTGTCCATGTCCCATGCGATGCCTGGCGCGTTTATGGGCCGTGGAATCCCTGGCGGCGTCCTTGCGAACGGATACCTTTACGTCCTCCGGGCCGACATGGACCTGGATGGAGTCTGTGGAGGCGTCCTCCTGGGCGAGGGCAGGGCGGATCAGCGAAAGACAGACGGTCATGGTCAGCGCGCCGGCCAGAATGCGAAAGAGGCGTTTCATGTCTGGATATCGTGTGCGTGAAGGGGGTTGCGGACAGCCGCGTCGCGTTCGGTTTCGATTTCGGCGGCTTTCGAAAAATTGGACTCTCGGGGATTGCCGTTCATTCCGCCGCCCGCGATTTTTCGTTTTCGCATTTACACAATTTGCGATTTCCAGCGTCCGCGCTGGAACCATGCAATGCCCACGGCGGCGTAGACGACCTGGGTGGCTGCAACGCTGACGAAAATGCCTTCCGCGCCCAGGCCCAGCGGATGGGCGAGGAGCAACGCCATGGGAATCTGTCTCGTGCGACAAGGAAAGCGCCTCTGGATCGAAACGGAGGGCGAAGCGTTCGGGTATACGTCCCGTTCCGCCCGTTTTTTTCGCCCGTTTTTATTGGTTGTTCGTTATGTTCGTTGATCGCTTCGGACGCAAGCATACCGCGCTTCGCATTTCCATTACGGAGCGGTGCAACCTGCGCTGCCGGTATTGCATGCCGGAAGAGGGGGTAGACCTTTCCCCCCGAAGCGATTTGCTTACGTTCGAGGAGATCGAACGCCTGGCCCGCCTTTTCGTTTGCGGCGGCGTCGATAAAATTCGCCTGACGGGCGGAGAGCCGCTGGTCCGCAAGCATGTGGAAGACCTGGTGGAAATGCTGGGGCGTTTGCCCGGGCTCGATACGCTGGCGCTCACCACGAACGGCATGCTGTTGCCACGAAAATTGCCCCGGCTCCGAGCCGCCGGACTCGATGCGATCAATATTAGCCTGGATACCCTGGTCCCCGAAAAATTCGAAACGATTACCCGCCGCGGCGGTCTTGAAAACGTGTTGCAGGCCATCGAGATGGCGATGGCGTACGGCTACGATCCGGTGAAAGTGAATTGCGTCGTGATGCGCGGGGTAAACGACGACGAATTGCTGGATTTCGTGGAATGGACCCGGCATGTCCCCATTGCGGTCCGGTTCATCGAATACATGCCTTTTCAGGGCAATGGCTGGTCGGAAACCGGCTTTTTTTCCTACGCGGACATGCTGGAGCGCATGGGTCTGTTTTACCCCGACCTCCAGCGCCTCGAAGACGACCCGAACGCCACGGCGAGAACCTGGCGCGTTCCGGGGCACCGGGGCACGATAGGATTTATTGCGTCGATGAGCGAAAAATTCTGCGGCTCGTGCAATCGGCTTCGGCTTACTGCCGACGGGTCGTTGAAAGTCTGCCTGTTCGGGCAGGCCGAGGTCAGCTTGCGCGATATGCTTCGGGGCGGGGCTTCGGATCGGGAACTGGACGAAGCGATCCGGAACGCCGTGCTGCGCAAGCAGGCCGCGCACGCCGGCATGCTTCAACTGGTGGATCAGGAAAACCGCCCGATGATTCTGATTGGGGGATAGGCCAGGCGTACGGCCTGGATTCGCCTTCCCGCTGGAACCCGTCAGGCGCGGGGGGAGACGAAACGCTCGAACGGAACGGACAGGCCCGCAGGCGCTTCGCCCAGCGATTCTTCGAGGTGAATGAGGCCGTCCGCCCGCGCCAGCGACGATACGATGTGGGAGCCTTGCGGTCCCGCCGCCGCGACGGCGCACAGGGAGCCCTTCCGCCAGGCGCGCCCCGGCACGAACTGATGCAGACCTTCTTTCTTGGCGATGGGCTTGTCCAGTACGGCGGGTTCGAGTCGGGGCAGTACCTGGCGCCTTCCCAGCATCCGGGCCAGAGCCGGGCGAACGTAGGCTTCGAAGCAGATCGCCGAAGAGACCGGATTGCCCGGCAGGCCAAACACCGGCTTGTCTTCCAGCAACCCGAAGGCGAGCGGTTTGCCGGGCCGCTGCCGCACGCGCCAGAACAGCATGGCGAGGCCCATCTCTTCCAGGACTTCTTTCACGATGTCGTACGCGCCCACGGAAACGCCCCCCGATACGACCATCATGTCGGCCTCACGAGCGGCTTCGAGCGCGCGGCGAACGTCCGTCCGCGCGTCGCGGGCGTGAAAGTGTCCGTGCACTCGCCCGCCCGCCGTGGCGATCTGGGCCGCCAGCATGGGGGCGTTCGCATTGCGAATGGCGCCGGGACGCAGCGGTTCGGACGGCGCGACGAGTTCGTTGCCCGTGGTGACGACCGATACGGACGGCGCATGCGCGACCGGGACCCTGGCGTATCCCAGCGCCGCGAGTACGGCAAGGTCTGCGGGGGCCAGCGTCTTACCGGCTTCCAGCGCCGTATCGCCGCGCCGTATGTCTTGCCCGGCAGGACGCACATGCTTGCCCGGGGTCGCCGCCTGCAGGAAGGTTACGGCCTGGTTCGCCGCATGTATTTCCGCGACCTCGACCGGCAGTACGGCGTCCGCCCCTTTCGGCAACGGGGCGCCTGTCATGATGCGCAGGCAAGCGCCCGCCGCAAGCGCGGGCGCATCGGCGCATCCCGCGGGAATTTCGCCGGCAAGCGGCAAACGAACGCCCGCCGCCGGCACGTCCTGCGCGCGCACCGCAAAGCCATCCATGGCCGAGTTGTCGAACGGGGGGATCGCGTCTTTCGCAACGATGGGCCGGATCAGCGTTTGGCCAAGCGCCTTGTCGAGGTCCGTTTGGTCTTCGCGCGGGCCGGGGAGGCGCTTTAGCACGATGTCCCGCGCCTCCGGAAACGAGATGAACGTTTTCACGGGCCGTCGAAGTACAGGAGTCCGCCGCTGTATCCGCCAAGCACAAGTTCGAGGCGGCCGTCGCCGTCGGGATCGCCAAAGGCCGGGACGGCGGCTTCCGGCGTCTCGTACGGCAGCGGTTCGCGCTCGCCGAATCGGGGCGTCGTCCGGTTTCCTTCGTTGCGGAACAGCAACAGGCCTTCCTGCTCGCTGCCGACGATCAGGTCCGCGTCGCCGTCGCGGTCCGCATCGACGAAGACGGGCACGCTGCGGCGTCCGACGTCGATGTCCGCATAATTATCCGAAACGAATTCGAAAACGGGCGCGGCCGCCGTGCCCGCATTCCGGTAGAAGTTGATCGTTCCGGACGTTTCGCCTGCGAACAGGTCCAGGTCGTCGTCGCCGTCGATGTCGACGAGGACCGGGGTGGCGTGGCTGCCTCGCGTCAATCGAATGAACCCCCGCTGTTGCAATACGAAGTTCGGCGCGTCGGGGGCGCCTTCGTTGCGGTACCATGCAATGCCGTCGTTCCATGTGCCAAGCAGCAGGTCCAGGTCGCCGTCGTCGTCCAGGTCGCCGAAGGCCGGCGCGTAGTGGTACGCGGGAAAGAAGGCGGGCGCTTTGCCCGGGCGGTATGCGCCGTTCGCGTTTTCAAAGTACGCCATGGTGGCGCCGCGCCCGTCTTCCGCCGAGATTTTGTTGGCCACAAGCAGGTCTTCGTCGCCGTCCGCATCCAGATCGACCAGCACGGGGTAGCTGTCGCTTCCCACGTCGATCTGGTCCAGAAAACGGGTCGTACGCAGCGTAAACTGTTCGTCGCCCTGTTGCTCGTACATGTACAGATTGGATTGCGCCGTTTTGTTCGGGTTGAACGCGCCCCCGAGGACGCCCGCCAGGAGGTCCATGTCGCCATCCGCGTCGAGGTCGCCGAAGGAAGGGGCATTGTATCCGCTGGACTGGAGCGGGTCGTTGACCGGAAACGGAACCGGCGTAGCGCGCAAGCGAGGCCGCGCGCAGGCGCCCGTATTTTCGATGTAGAGCAGGCCCGGCTCGAAGAAATCCCCCCAAAACAAATCCTGGTCCTCGTCGCCGTCGATGTCGGCGAAGGTCATCGTGTTGGCTCCATGGAGCGGATCCGGGCGGATACGCGCATCTTCCGCAAAAAGGTCTCGTCCCGGAGACGGCCCGTCGTTCATGAAAATTTCATTATCTCCCGGAATATTCGGAAGCGCCGCCGGGGCGGGCAGGCCGGGCTGTCCAAACTGCGCCACAATGCGAATGTCTTCGAAATTTTCCGTTACGACCTCGAATACGGGGATCGGCTCGGTTGCCGTCGCTTCGTAGCGCATGACGGTGCCGTCGATGCGGCCAATGAACAAGTCCGGCAAGCCGTCGCAGTCTATGTCGGTTACGTTGGGGATATTCTGCCGGTCGGAAAATACGGGGGCGCCCTCCGCGTCCCGCAAGGTGTCCGCCGCGTGCGCGAAGCGGGCCTCCCGGGCCGTTCCGACATTCTTGTAGTACCGCATATGACTGTAGGGCTGTTCGGCGAGGAGATCGAAGTCCCCGTCCCCGTCCAGATCGGCGAAGCGGTACCATTCGCCGACGTCGAGCGCTTCGTACTTGTCGGAGCGCCAGGTCCATACAGGGCCTTCCGCCGCGTTGTTGCGCTCGAAAAACATGATGGCGTTCGGGCGTTCCTGTACGAACAAATCCTGGTCCCCGTCCGCATCGATATCGAGGAGTTGGGGTCTCGGCATGTTGAATCCGCCAAGGAATGGATATGCGTAGGTTTCGCCGCTCCCCTTGTACACCTCGAACGGAGCGATGACGCGCGTGGCGGGCAGCGGACCGGCGGCTTGTTCGCCCGTTGGGCCGAGTCTGGCGCCGGCGCACCCCGGAAGCAGCGCCGCGGGCAGCGATCCGCAAAGCAGCGCAAGCAGGGGAAGGGGGCGGGAACGATGCATCCTCGGTCTCATGGGGCGGTCATGACGTCCCGCTGGGCGCCTATGCCCGTGGGATACTGTTCCACCTCGATGACCTTTACGATGTCGAACGTGTTCGCGTCGATAACCGCCACCGAGCCGTTGGGCGTTGCGTTGCGTGTTTCGTTGCCTTCCGGGGTTGTTTCCTGGTATCGGGGCGTAAACGCGGCGTTCAGGTTATTGCTGGATACGTAAATGTATCGTCCGTCCGGGCGCGCGGCGCTTCCGTGCGGTTCGGCGACGCCCGGCCCGGAAATGGTTGCGATTTCGGTTCCGTCGGCGGCGTTAAGGATGGCGACGGCGTTGGCCATCTTGGCGGGGAAAACCACGCGGTCGCCGCCCGGCAGAAACGATGGATGCCAGGGGCCGCCGCCGAGGGGCAAGGCGCGCGTAACCTTCGGCTGCATCGGCTCCGCGAGGTCGAGTAGCAGCACGTCGCCGCTCATGTGTCCGCCAACGATCATGGAGTGTCCGTCGGGCGCTATGGCGAATTGCACCAGGCTGTGGTGCATGCCCGGGACGGGGACGAGTTCGATATCCAGCGATTCGGCGTCCAGGACGGCGATCTGGTTCATGCCGAGGCTGGCGCTGAACACATGCTTTCCGTCCGGGGTTACGTTCAGGGCGTGCGGTCGGGGATGGAATACGTCGATTTCCTCGACCGCCATGCTGTCCGGCTCGATAATGCCGATGCGCTGCGGCGGATTCACGGCGCTCATGGACCGTCCCGCGTACAACTGCCCCAGTACGGGGTCGAAGGCCAGCATGCCCGGCGCTTCGAACGGCGCCTGGCCTGTGAGTTCGTTGTCCCGGTTGAATTTCAGGATGGCGTGCTCGCCGATGAGCGATACGAACCAGAACGCCCCATCCGGGGTAACCGCCACATGGTGGGGCCTGGCGTTTTCGGAGAACCCGAAATCGCGCAGGTCCACGGTGCGGACCACGACGTTCGCCTCCATGTCGATCACAGAGATTACGGCGGATCCCTGGTTGCATACGTAGAGGAACGGCCCGCCGTCCGAATACGGGACCTCGCCGTCGTCGTTTTGCGCGCCGCGTTCGATCCATGCTCGCGCAAGCGCAAGGGCGTCGGGATCGACGCCGGCCGCCACGCCGCGCTCGATCAGCAAGCTGCGGTCCGGGTCGAAAGGAATGACGACTTCTCCCTGGTCGGAGCCGCGCATCAGGGCTTCCCACGAACTTGCGTCGAGGCCCGTGTCCGCTGTCAGCAACGGCAGGAAAATTTCCTGGATAACCGGCAGGACGTCGCGCGTAAAGACCGCGTCGCCGTGCGTTTGCCCGGCGGCCCGGGGCGTGGACGCCGCCATGACGATGCCTCCCAGCGCGCAGGGGAGGACAACCGTTTTAAGGATACGCTGCTTAAAATTCCGCCGCATAGGATACGCTGATTAAGGATACAAAGCGCACAGGCTTGCGGGGGCGCTGGCAAGGCATGGGGAAGCGGCATGGGCAAGCGGGCTGCGCCGCGCTCATGCGCGATGCGCCCGCTTGCCGTCGCCTGCCCTTAAAGGCCGAGTTCCTGCTTCTTCTTCAGGACGAAAAGGCCTTCGCCGATACTGGAAACCACAATGGTGCCGCTCTCGAAGAACGGATAGTTGCTCCAGGATCCGGCAAAGCCCGAGTTGTTGTCGCCTACCGGCATCGTGTCGAAATAGCCCACCTCGCGGGGGTTCATGGGGTCGCTCACGTCATGGATGCGAAGCCCGCTGACATAATTCGACTGATACATCAGGTTCCCGCGGATATACAGGTTGTGGTCCGACGCCCGGCTTCCCCACGTATATTCCTTGACGAGCTGGGGGTCGTCGATGTCCGTAATGTCCCAGATGAGGGTGCGGGTTTCCGGAACGGCGCCGCTAATCTCGTCCAGTTCGTCGTTGACGAAGAAGTATTGATGGTCTTCGCTGATCCAGCCCTGATGGGTGTAGGACACGCTTGGATATTCCGCCGTAGCGATATTGACCGGAGCGTCCTTGTCCGTAACGTCCGCAATATTCAGTGCGGTTTCGTTGGAGCCGAAGCAGAGCTCGCGTCCGGCGTAGTCCGAATCCGGGCCGCGGTAGACGAGGCATTGCGCGTCGTGGGAGTATCCCGTGCCGGCGCGCCCGGTGCCCGACGCGGAATAGCATCCGGCGAACACAGGATTGGTCGGGTCCTGGATATTGATCATGTGCAGGCCGCCGCCGCAGGTTTCCCCGCCGGCCCGGCCGCCCACGGTGTACGCAAAGCCGGTGTCCGTGTTGATGACGATATTGTGCGCGCTGTTGATCCCGTCGTAATGCGCCGTTTGCTCGAACGTTACGGGCAGGTCGCCGACCGCGCGCAATTGCGTCAGGTCGAATATCTGTACGCCGTGCTCCTCGGCGGCGTCCGCAACGATGAAGGCATGGTCCTTATACACCTTGATGTCCCGCCAGACGGCGCCCGGCGTGCCTTCCGTCTTGGGCAGGTTGCCAAGATAGACCGGGTTCGAGGGGTCCGTTACGTCCACGAACGAGGTCCCGTCCATGCGTCCGACGAGCGCGTATTCCCGCCCGCTTTCCGGGTCGGTCCAGCCCCAGATGTCGTTCACCTGCACGCCGCGTTCTCCGCCCAGATCGGCTATCGGGAGAAACGCAAGCATGTCCACCATGTCGCAGGAAAAGACGCCGGCGGCGCCTTCCGCGCAATCTACCCTGTCCCCCGTGACGGCTTCCAGGCCGCCCGCCGGGCTGCGCAGCGTTTCCGTCTGCTTCCAGTCGCCGTCCTCGTCTCGTTCGAACACGGCGACCACGCCTGCGCCGAAGTCGGCTCTGCTGAGGCCGACGACCGCAAGGTTTCCGGAAACGTCCAGCGCGCCCCCGAACAAATCGCCGCGCTGCAAATCGGGAAGATCGAGCATCGTGGATTTGGCGTAGCCGCCGTCCTCGGCTTTTTTGAACCGGTAGACGCCGCCGCGCGCATTCGCGGCGAAGGGGGCGGCGCTCCATATTTCGTTGTCGCTCAGCGCGAGGCCGGATGCGAAGGCGGGCGGGTTGGAGGCGGCGAAGGGCAGGAGCAACATGGCCGATTCCCATCCGTTCGACGCGTCGTCCCGGTGGTACATGATGGCGCCGCCCGTCCGGTTGGCGAACCAGGGTATGCCGACCAGCAATTGATCGCCCATGAGGTCAAGCGAAGCGCCGTAGCGGTCGCCTTCTGCCGAGACGCGTCCTTTCAGCAGTTGCGATTCGGTCCATTCGCCGGAGGATGCGTCTCGTTCGAACAGGTACACGCCGCCCGCCGCGTCATTGCCGCCATGGGCTGCGACGAATGCCCGCCCGTCTGCGGCGGCGATCGCGGTTCCGAAACGCCCGCCTCCTTCTACTTCGCTGCCATGCAACTGGCCCGTCTGCATCCACATGCCGTCGGCGTCCTGTTCGAACACGTAGGCGGTTCCCGCGGACGAGTCGGCCGCCGGCGCGCCAACGAACACGGCGCCGTCGCTCAGGCCAACCGTCGCGCCAAAGGCGTCGTCGGGTCCGGCGCCCTCGCCCGCAAGGGTCGCCTGATGCATCCAGCTGCCGTCCATGCGATGGAATACGTGGGCGGAACCGGCTTGTCCGTCCGGCCCGGACGATCCCGCGACAAGCAAATCTCCTTTGATCGCCAGGCTGCCCCCGAATCCGTCGTTCATTTCGGCGTCCGTCGCCGTAAGCACGGCTTCCTGCACCCAGGCTCCGTCCGCCCGATGGAAGACGTACACGGCGCCGGGACGGTACAGGTTATCCGGTTCTCCGACAACAATGCGGTCCCCGGAGATCAGGACGGCCTTGCCAAATCCTTTTTGGGCTTGCGCCGTCCCGACAAGGCAGACGGAAGCCAGGAAAGCGGCGAGCAGCATACGGTAGCGTTGGGTTGCCATGGTTTTAATGCGGTGCAAAATGTGGTGGGTGGCGATTCGGGGGTTTCCGCCGGGCTTCGGAAGCGCGGCGTCGGGCGGATACGGCGTTTCCAGGCGCAGCGATCTGACCGAACAGAAAAACCCTCGAACGCATAATATGAACGGACGCGCTTTTCGTTCCGCAAGAAATGTTACGCGGATCGGGCGTTTCGGGGACGGTCGGGAGGGCCGGCAGGGGCGCCGGCCGCGCGCGCGGGCGCCGCTGCTTGCGTTGCTCGCCGCCGGGCGCATTCGGATTTCCGAAACTCTGTACGTCAGGGCGGGTATTCACCCTTTTCTGCCTGTTTCGAGGAGTTTTTATGCTTTGCATCGTTCGCCGCTTCCTTTTGCCGTTCGTTTTCCCGCTTGTGCTCGCATGCGCCGGATGCGGCGCGCCCGAAGAAGAAGCGCGGGTCCCCGAGGCGCACAGGCAGGAATCGGGGACGGACCCGCTCCATATCGCATTCGAGCCTGCGCCATGACCGGGGACGCCCTGCGCCGCCAGGCTGCCGATAGCACCCGGGGGCGCCCCCGGTTCGAGGCCGACGCGGCCTGTCGGATCCTTGCCGAGCGCTACGGCCTGTCCGCGCGCCTCAAGCCGCTCCCAAGCGACAGGGATTGCAATTTCGCCGTGCATACGGAAGCGGCGGACGGGTCTTTTTCAGAGGACCCTTCCTTCGTATTCAAGATCGCGCATGCGCTGGAGGAGCGCGAGCCGCTGGAGGCGCAGCACGCCGCCATGCGCCATCTTGCGGCGGGCGGCCTTGCGGCGCCTTCGGTCGTATCCTCGTCCGGCGGCGAGGATATCGTACGCGTGTCCGATCCGGCGGGGCGCCCGCATTTCGCCCGATTGCTTTCCTGGGTGCCTGGCGTACCGCTGGCTTCGGTCCGCCCGCGCACGCTGGATCTGTTGTCCGACCTGGGGCGGTTCGCGGGGCGCCTGTCCGCCGCGCTGGCGGATTTTTCGCATCCCGCGCTGGGGCGCCCGCTTGTCTGGGACCTGGCCCGCGCCGCAGAAACGGCGACCGGGCGGCTGGATTTGCTGTCGCCGGACGAACGGCGGCTCGTCGAACCGTTCGTCCGGCTTTTCAGGGAAGCGCTGGCGCGTTGCGGCGACCGGTTGCGCCGGAGCGCGACGCACCACGACGCCAACGACTGGAATGTGTTGGCGAATGGCCCTTCGCATCGAACCCGCCGGATCGTCGGGCTGATTGACTTTGGAGACATGCTCGTTTCGTATGCGGTGGCCGACCTGGCGGTGGCTACGGCGTACGGCGTGCTGGGGACGCCCGATCCGCTGCGCGCCGCCGTCGCCATGGCAAGAAGTTGTCACCGGGTTTTCCCGCTCGAAGAGTGCGAAACGGCGGTCCTGTTTCCCTTTCTGGCCATGCGGCTCTGCGTCAGCGTGTGCATGTCCGCGGAGCAGCAGCGGATGGAGCCGGACAACGCCTATTTGTCGGTCAGCCGGGAACCGGCGCTGCGTACGCTGGCGCTTCTGCGCGACGTCCCGCCGCGCTTTGCGGAATATGCGATTCGGCAGGCCTGCGGGTACGAGCCGTGTCCGAACGGCGCCCGGACCGTCGCCTGGTGCCGTCGCCGCAAGGGAACGTTTGCCCCGGTTGTGGCCGCCTCCGCTTCTGCCATGGAAACATTCGATTTCAGTACGAAGAGTTCGGACTGGAGATTCCGGGATCTTTCGAATCCGGATCGGTCGGCGCGCGAAATCGAGCGCAGGATGCAGGAGGCGGGCGCGGAGGCGGGCCTTGGCCGGTATGCCGAAGTGCGCCTGGCGTACCGGGGTCCGCAGTACGAAACGGGTTCCGAAATGCGCACGGTCCATTTGGGCGTCGATTTGTTCCAGCCGCCGGGCAGCCCGGTTTTCGCGCCGCTCGACGGCGTGGTTCGCAGCGTGGCGGACTACGACGCGCCCTGTGATTACGGCCCGACGGTATTGCTTGAACACGCTCCCGAAGACGGTCCGTCGTTCTGTACGCTGTACGGCCACTTGTCCCGCGCCTCGATTCGGGGAGTGCAGGTTGGCGCGACCGTACGGGCCGGGGAAAAAATCGCAGAGATCGGGACGGCGGACGAAAACGGGGGCTGGGCGCCGCACGCGCATGTGCAGATCGTAGCGGACCGGATGCATATCGAAGGGGCTTTCCCGGGGGTGGCGCCGCCATGGTGCCGGGATGTATGGATGGCCGTTTCGCCCGATCCGTCCGACTTGCTGGGGCTTTCCGCCTCCGCTCGCGCGCCCCGGTCGGCGGATGCGTCGGAGTCGTTGTCTCGCCGCCGCGAACGCATTGCGCCGTCGCTGAGCGTTTCGTACCGGACGCCCCTGTGCATACACCGGGGGCACGGGGCCTTTCTGTACGACCGGGACGGGCAGCCCTTTCTCGACACGGTGAACAACGTGGCGCACGTAGGGCATGGGCATCCCGGCGTGGCGGAAGCCGTAGCGCGGCGGTTGCGCGTACTGAATACGAACACGCGCTACCTCTACGACGAATTGAGCGCCTATGCGGAACGCCTGACCGCCCGACTCCCCGATCCGCTGTCCGTATGTTTTTTCGTAAACAGCGGGAGCGAGGCCAACGATCTGGCGCTGCGCATTGCGCGGGCCCACACGGGTTTTCGGCGCGTAGCGGCGATCCGGCACGCCTATCATGGCCATTTGTCGTCGCTCATTGACGTCAGTTCGTACAAATTCGACGGGAAAGGCGGCGAAGGCTGCCCGCCGCACGCGCACATCGTGCCCACGCCCGATCCGTACCGGCACGCGGGCGACGCGGACCATCATGCGGCGCTGCTTCGGCGGGCGCTGGCCGAGGCCCCGGAGGGCGTGGCGGCGTTTATCGCCGAGTCGGCGATGGGCTGCGCCGGGCAAGTGTTTTTTCCCGAAGGGTATCTTCGGAAGGCGTTCGAAGCGGCTAGGGCGGCGGGCGTCGTATGCATTGCGGACGAGGTGCAGACCGGGTTCGGACGCATGGGCGAGGCGTTCTGGGCCTTCGAACTCCAGGGCGCCCTGCCGGACGTCGTAACGATGGGGAAACCCATTGGCAACGGCTATCCGTTGGGCGCGGTCGTAACGACCCCGGAATTGGCGCGCTCCTTCGATACCGGAATGGAATATTTCAATACCTTCGGCGGCAGTCCGGCTTCCTGCGCGGCGGGCCTGGCCGTCCTGGACGCGATCGAGGAGGAAGGACTCGCGCAGCATGCACTGGAGCGGGGCCGGCAATTCCGGGACGGGCTCATGGCGCTTGCCGAAACGCACGAAATCATCGGCGACGTACGCGGCCGCGGCCTTTTCCTGGGCGTGGAACTGGTGGCCAACCGGACGTCGAAAGAACCGGCGGGCGCGGCAGCTTCCTATGTGGTGGAGCGGATGCGCGCTTCGGGCATTCTGGCCAGCGCGGACGGGCCGTACGGAAATGTGCTCAAAATCAAGCCGCCGCTGGTTATTTCGGCGTCCGGGGCGGATCGGTACGTGGAAACGCTGGACCGGATTCTGCGGGAAGATTTCGCGCGCGCGTCGCTTGCCTCGTCCGTCGACCCCTGAGATTTGCGGACGTGATCAGCCGGTCCGCGAATAAAAAACCGGCGCCGCCTCAGGGGACGGCGCCGGTCGAAAAAAGCGTCGCAAGCGCGTCGCGAAAACAAGGCCGGGCGGGCTTACACCGCAGCCGGTTCGTAGAAAGGATATACGTCCTTCAGGAGGGTCTGCAACTTCGTGCGCCCGCGATTGATGCGGCTTTTGACCGTGCCCATCGGCAGGCCGGTGATTTCCGCGATCTCGTCGTAGGCCAGTTGCTGCACGTCGCGCAGCACGACCACTTCCCGGAACGACGCGGGAATATCGTCCAGCGCCTGCTGAATGTACTTGTCCTGAATGATGCTTTCCGTATGCTTGTCGGGCGAGAACGATTCGTCCGGCAATTGCATCTCGTACTCCTCGTTATCCCGATTTACGCTCTGGATGGAGTACAGGCGGCGGCGCTTGCGCTTGCGGTACTCCGAGCGCGCCAGGTTGCCCGCGATCGTGTAGAGCCAGGTCGAAAACTTGGCGATTCGCCGGTACGAGTGCCGATTGCGGTATACGCGCAGGAACGTTTCCTGGAGCAGGTCTTCGCAACGGCGCATATCTCCCAGAAACCCGTAGAGGTAATGGGTCAAGCGCTCGGAATACCGTTCCACGAGAATATTGAACGCCGCCACGGAACCTGCCTGGAACTGCGACATCAAATCCTCGTCCGTCATTTCGGCGAGGGCCGACTGCCGCTTGTTCAAAGCGGTCCGGGAGGTTTTCTTCGTTACGATCTTTTTCTGCAATACCGCCACGTCCTGTTCTTTGGTTTTGCGGGGAAGGGTTCGCCCCGCGCCTGCTCGTTGGTTTGGGCTCAGCGTGTTTCCGCAGGGCGAAAACAAGCCTATCCAGTTAATATAAGGCATTTTTGCCGCGGATTCAAGCGGTATCCGCAAGGAAATGCTGGAAAAGCGGCGCGACCGCCTTCCTGACGCGTCGCCGGAGGGTGATATTCACCGGAAATACTTCTTCGGAACCTGGCGAACGCCTACGCGAATCCTTTTTGCCGCAGCGTGTCGAGATTCCGCCGCACATGCGCCGCGGAAGCGTCCAGCAGGGCCTGTTCCTCGTCGGAGAGGGCGACTTCAAGGATGTTTTCCACGCCGTTGCGTCCGAGTCGGGCAGGCAGGCCGATGAACAGGTCGCTGAGGCCGTATTGACCGGAAGGTTGCACGGCGCAGGGCAATACGCGGCCGAGATTATTCATCACGGATTCAACCATTGCGGCGGCCGAAGCGCCCGGCGCGTACCACGCCGAAGCCCCCATGAGCCTGGAAATTTCGCCGCCTCCGCCTTTGGTGCGTTCCACGATGGCCTGGAGCGTTTCCGGGGAAAGCAATTCGGATACCGGCACGCCGCCGACGGTGGTGCAGCTGGGGAGCGGCACCATCGAATCGCCGTGTCCGCCAAGGAGGAGCGCTTGCACGTCGCGCACCGATACGCCCAGTTCCAGCGCGACGAAGGCGCGGTACCTTGCCGTATCGAGTATGCCCGCCATGCCCATCACGCGCTGCGCGGGAAAGCCGCTGGCGGCATGCGCTACGGAGGTCATGGCGTCCAGCGGGTTCGAAACGACCACGATAATGGCGTCCGGGCTGTGGGCGGCGAATTGTCTGGCGACCGACTGCACGATGCTGGCGTTCAGCTCCAGCAGGTCGTCGCGGGACATATCGGCGGTGCGAGGGCGGCCCGCCGTGATCACGCATATATCCGAGCCCGCCGTGTCTTCGTAGGCGTTCGTGCCCGTAACGCGCGTGTCGAAACCGTGCACGGGCGCGGATTCCTGCATGTCGAGGGCTTTCCCTTGCGGCAGCCCTTCGACGATGTCGATCAGCGCGATTTCGCGCACGATGTCTTTTCTCGCTACGCAGTCGGCGACCGTAGCGCCCACGTTCCCGGCTCCTATGACAGTCAGTTTGGACATGACGGATGTTTATTTATAATGAAGTAGACGAAAAAAGCGCGGCGCCTCTTTTCGCAGGGCCGCACTCCGGCGGGGACAATATACAATATACGCTGCGCGGGGCGCGCAGGCTTTGCGAAAGTTTCGTGCAGATGGCCAACGCGCCGAAATGCAAGGATATTTGCGTCATTTTTTTAACGCGCCGTTCCCGATATTCCTGCGAAGCGTTCTCCCATCCCATCCTGCGCCGCTATGCCTCGCTCCTCGCTCTTTGGATTCCTCCTGTTGCTGCTGGCCGGCATGCACTGGGGCTGTTCGCCGGCCGCCTCCCCGGATACGGCCGCCCCTGCGCTTTCGGAGCGCGCGCCGCGGAACGTCATCCTGTTCATCGCCGACGGCGCCGGCCCGGCGCATTTCACGATGGCCCGGGAGGCAGCGATCCACCTGGGCTTGCGGGAGGGTCTTTACCTCGATCCGCACCATACCGGATCGGTGCGCACCCATTCGGCCCGCGAGCGCATTACGGATTCGGCGTCCAGCGCTACGGCGTATTCTACCGGATTCAAGACGGAGAACGGGGCGATCGCGGTCGATACGCTGCACCGTCCCCTCCAGACCATCGTCGAGGCCGCCGAGGCGCGGGGGATGGCTACGGGACTGGTGGCGACCAGTCGGGTTACCCATGCGACCCCGGCGGCGTTTGCGGCGCATGTCCCGGATCGGGGCATGGAGTCCGAGATCGCTTTGCAGATGCTGGACGCGGGGCTGGAGGTGTTGCTTGGCGGCGGGCGCCGCTTTTTTCTGCCCGAGGCCCGCGGCGGCGCGCGCAGCGACGGCAGGGATCTGGTGCAGGAAGCGTCTTTCCTCGGATATCAGACGGTCGGGGATATGGAGGCGCTGGAGGCCGTACGGGAGGGACCGGCGCTGGGGCTTTTTTCCGAAAGCCATATGCCCTGGGAGATAGACGCGGCGCAAGGGGAGGCGTCGCATGTTTCGCATCTCGCGCGCATGACGCAGAAAGCGCTTGAGGTTTTGCAGCAAAGCGAGGCGGGTTTCTTTCTGATGGTGGAAGGGAGCCGCATCGATCATGCGTCGCACGCGCACGACGCAGCGGCGGCGCTCCAGGAGACGCTGGCGTACGACGATGCGTTCGAGGCGGCCCGGATTTTTGCGGAAGAAGACGGCGAAACGCTGCTTGTGGCGGTTTCCGACCATGAAACCGGCGGGCTGGCGCTGGGCCGGTCCCTGCTTGATCCCGACAAGGCGGATCGCGTGGGCGAAGCGCCTACCTACTGGCAAAGCCTGTATGCGCAATCATGGTACGACTGGCGCCCGGAGCGCCTGACCGCCGCGTCCGCCTCCACGGATGCGATGGCAAGCGCCGTGGAGGGCGGCGAAGCCCCCGGGGACGCGCTTTCTGCGATGGCGGGCGTCGGGGACCTGACGGCCAGGGAGCAGGCGGCGATCGCGGCGGCGCGCAAGGAAGGCCGGCTTGGCCATGCGCTGGGCGAGATCGTTGCGCGCCGGGCCGGCGTGGCCTGGACGACCCTCGGACATACCGCGACGGACGTGAATATGTATGCGTACGGCCCCGGCAGCGCGCGGTTTCGCGGGAATCTCGACAATGCGGAGGTGGGACAACGTTTGTTCGAGGCGCTTTCGCTGGCCCCGTCCGCCCTGCCCGCGCAGTAGTGCGATCTATACAGAATATTCTATAATTCACGGGGATTTACGGGATCGTATATTGTCCCGTTGCCGCCTTTTGGCTACCTTTGCCGTCACGGATGGATACTGCGCTCCGGCCTTGTCGCCGCCGCTCCGAATTTTATTACATGGTTTCCCAACTTTTCTTTTTCTTTTTCGCCGCGGTGGCGATCGCTTCGGGGATCGGGCTGATCGTTTCCAGAAGCCCCGTGTCCGGAGCGCTTTGGCTTGTGCTTAACCTGTGCTGCGTGGCGGCCCTGTACGTAACGATGAACGCCCGGTTCATCGGGGTGGCGCAGATACTGGTGTACGCCGGCGCGATCATGGTGCTTTTTCTGTTCGTCATTATGTTGCTGAATCTGGCGGCCCTTCCGAAGTTGCAATCCATCGACTGGAAACGCGCCGTCGCTTTTTTGCTGGGGATGGTCATCCTGGCGCAGCTGACGTATGTTCTGGCCGGCAGCCTGGACCTTTTGCCGGAGCCGACCCTGTCGGACGCCGCTTCCGGCTCTGCTTCGGCGCTGGGCCGGGAATTGCTGACGCGCTATGCGCTGCCCATGGAAGTCACAGGCATTTTGCTGCTGGTGGCCACGATAGGCGCGGTATTGCTTGCCCGCAGAAGTTCGAACAAGCGATAGGAAAACGCTATGGAATGGACGCTGGACTGGTATTTGTCGCTGAGCGCGGTGTTGTTTACCATCGGCGCTTTGGGCGTACTGTTGCGCCGCAACGCGATCGTCGTGTTCATGTCGATCGAATTGATGCTCAACGCCGTCAATATCACGCTGGTGGCTTTTAGCCGCGCCCTGGGCGACGCAGCCGGGCAAATGCTGGTTTTTTTCGTGATGGCGGTCGCGGCGGCGGAAGCGGCGGTGGGTCTGGCCATCGTCATTGCCTTGTTTCGAAAGAAGGAGACGGTCGATCTCACCCGGTTTAATCTGTTCAGGTTTTAGGGAATACGCGCGCGCCTGCTTCAAGGCGAATCCGATATGTACATAGACCTTCTGACAGGCCTGATTATTCTGTTGCCGCTGGCAGGGGCGGCGTGCATTGGCCTGAGCGGTCTTTTTATGCCGGACCTGCGCAGGTACGAGGGGCTGATCGGCGGAGTGGCCACCGCGATGGTAGCCATTCCGTTCGCCATTGCGCTCTACCTGTTCACAGGGTACGAAGGGGAGCCTTTCGTCGTCGATTATTACGCCTGGATGTCGGCGGGAGATTTCCGCCTTTCGTTCGCCTATCGCATCGACGCGCTGTCCCTGCTCATGACGATGGTGGTGACGGGCGTCGGGGGCATTATCCATTTGTATTCCATCGGGTACATGCACGGCGACAGGGGGTACTGGCGGTTTTTCGCCTACCTGAACCTGTTCATTTTCGCCATGCTGAATCTGGTGCTGGCGGACAACCTGCCTGTGCTTTTCCTGGGCTGGGAAGGCGTGGGCTTGTGTTCCTGGCTGCTGATCGGGTTCTGGTACGAAAACCTTCGCAACAGCGCGGCGGCGAACAAGGCGTTCATCATGAACCGGGTGGGCGATTTTGCTTTCCTGCTGGCCATATTTCTGCTGTACCGGGAAGTCGGCGCGCTTGATTTCGGCAGCCTGCTCGCCGCCGTCGATACGCTTCCGCAGCATGTGGTCAACTGGGTTGTGCTGCTGCTTTTTATCGGCGCTACGGGCAAAAGCGCGCAGATTCCGCTTTTTACCTGGCTGCCGGACGCTATGGCGGGGCCGACGCCGGTATCCGCGCTTATTCATGCGGCCACGATGGTTACGAGCGGGCTCTACCTGCTTGCGCGGCTTTCGCCCCTTGTGCTGGCGGCGCCGGGCGTCATGGCGGCGATCGCCGTCGTGGGCGCGCTCACGGCGATCATGGCGGCTACCATTGCGCTCGTGCAGAACGACATCAAGAAAGTGCTGGCCTACTCGACGGTTTCGCAGCTTGGGTATATGTTTGCGGCGGCGGGCGTCGGGGCGTTCTTCGTGTCGATTTTTCATGTCGTTACGCATGCCTTCTTCAAGGGATGTCTCTTTTTGGGGTCCGGAAGCGTTATCCATGCGATGCATGGCGTCGAGCACGATCTGGAGGCGGAAGGATTGCTCCCGGAGCCGGACGACGCCGAATCCGACGGGTCCGCCGCGCACGCGTTCGATCCGCAGGACATGCGGACGATGGGCGGGCTGGCCCGGTATATGCCCGTCACGAACCTGACGTATCTGGTCGCTACGCTCGCCATTGCGGGTTTGCCGCCGCTCGCCGGTTTCTTTTCCAAGGACGAGATTCTCTTTCGGGTGTTCGAGTATGGGTACGACGGGCATGCGTACGCCTGGTTCGTTTGGGGAATCGGAATCGTTACGGCCTTGCTGACCGCGTTTTATATGATGCGGTCGTATATGCTTACCTTCCAGGGAGGGCCGCGGTGGCCCGCCGCCGACCGCGCGCGGCCCGTCGAATCGCCCTGGACCATGACGTTGCCCCTGCAAATTCTTGCCGTGCTGTCTGTCTTCGCCGGGTTTATCGGGTTGCCCGCCGTGATCGGGCATGGCAAATACAACTGGATCCATCATTGGCTGGGCGCGCCCTGGGGCGGGCCCGTAGCGGAGCCGCCCGCCGCGGAACACGGGGCCGGGTTTATCTGGATCGAATGGGGGCTGCTGCTTTTCGGGGCGCTCATTGCCCTTGCGGGCGTGTCGCTGGCCATGCGGGCCTACGGGAACCAGGGCCTGGCGTTCGACGAGCGCATCGCCCGGCGCCTGGGCGGCGCGTACCGGCTATGGCAAAGGAAGTATTTCTGGGACGAATCGTACGACCGCATCGTGGTTCGTCCTGTCTTGCGGTTGGCCCGGCGCGGTTGCGCCGCGTTTGATGCGCGGGTCGTGGACGGCGCGGTAAACGGGTTGGCCGCCCTGGTCGCTTCGACAAGCCGCTTCGCTCGCCGCATCCAGACCGGTCGCGTACAGCACTACGCCGCCGCGATCGTCCTCGGGGCCGTTTTTGTCGTAGCGCTCCTGCTTGTCCTGTGATTTCCTCGAGGCCATGTCGATTCCGCATATCACATCCCTTGTCATTTTCCTGCCCCTTGCGGGAGCGGGGCTGACCCTGCTGGCGCGCAGCGACCGCGCGGTGCGGTGGGTGGCGCTGGGGACCACCGTGGCCGCGTTTCTGTTGTCGCTTGGGCTTTTCGCCGCCTTCGATGCGTCTCCCGAACTGGGCGGAACGCCGCAGCTGGTCGATAAGGCAGCCTGGTTCCCGGAAAGCGTGGACATCAAGTATTTCGTAGGCGTCGACGGGCTGAGCCTGTTGCTCGTAATGCTTACGACGCTGCTTGGTCCCATCGTCGTCCTGTCTTCCTGGCATTACATAAACAAGCGCCGCCAGGGATACTACACGCTGCTGCTCATTTTGCAGACGGGCGTTACGGGCGTCTTCTGCGCGTTCGACGTATTTCTGTTCTACGTCTTTTTCGAGCTTACGCTGATCCCGATGTATTTCATTATCGGGCTATGGGGCGGCCCTCGTCGCATCTACGCCGCCGTCAAGTTCGTGCTTTTTACGCTGACGGGGTCCCTGCTTATGCTGGTCGGGATTCTGTATCTCGGCTATGCGGCGGGCGACGCGGTGAATGGCGGCGTGTTCACGACGGACTGGTACAAACTGCTGGCGTTCGACGCGCCGGCGAGCCTGCAAGCCTGGCTGTTCCCTGTTTTCGCCCTGGCCTTTGCCGTCAAGGTCCCCGTTTTCCCCTTGCATACCTGGCTTCCGGACGCGCATGTGGAGGCGCCTACGGGCGGGTCGGTGATTCTTGCCGGGACGCTTCTCAAGATGGGGACCTATGGACTCGTGCGTTTTTGCCTGCCCTTTTTCCCGCATGCGGCGTACGATTACGCGCTGCCGTTCGCCATCCTTGCTACGATCGGCATTATTTATGGCGCGCTGGTGTCCCGGGTGCAGTCCGACGCCAAGAAACTGGTGGCCTATTCGTCCATTAGCCACCTCGGGTTCGTCGTACTGGGCATTTTCGCATTCACGATGGAAGCCATGCAGGGCGCCCTCATTCAGATGGTCAATCACGGATTGTCCACCGGCGCGCTCTTTTTGCTCCTCGGCATGTTGTACGAACGGCGCCACACCCGGGAAATGGACGATTTCGGGGGCATTGCCCGCACCGTTCCCGTCTTGACGTTCTTCATGATTTTCTCGGCGCTGGCGTCTGCCGGATTGCCGGGACTGAACGGTTTCGTGGGCGAATTCATGATTCTCCTTGGCGCGTTCCAGAGCGACCTGATCGGCCATCCCGTACTTGTCGCCGCCGCGACCTCCGGCGTGATTCTGGCGGCCGTATATCTTCTGTGGATGGTCTACAAGACGTTTTTCGGGCCGCTCGACAAGGAAGCGAACCGGACCCTGCGCGATATGACGGGCCGGGAAATCGCGCTCATGATTCCGTTGGTTGTGCTTATGTTTATCTTGGGCTTTGCCCCAAACCGGTTTTTACAAAAGAGCGAACCGGCCACGCAGTTTCTGCTGGAGTCGATTCGCGAAAAACGCATGGCTGCGGAGGACGCCCGTCCTGCGCAAGACGCCGCGCGCTTTTTTGGACATGCCTCCCCTGCCTCCGATTCGAAGTCCCCGCAGGCTGTTTCGGAGCCAAACAACTGATTGCATACGCCATGGTTTTCTTTCCCTCCATTCGTGTCTCCAGCCCCCCTGCGTTTGCTCGCTGCCTTGCCCTTGCAGCGGCGATGTTGCTGGCGGGCAGTTTGTCGCTGCCGGGCGCGGCCTGGGCGGCGCCTCCCGCTGCGTTGCAGGAATCCGGCGTGGAGCAAACGGACGCCGCCCATGCCGACGAGGCTGCGCACGACGATTCCCACCATGCGCCCTCGGGCGACGCCCATGCGGCCGACGGGGGGCATGGCGAGGGAGATCATCATGGCCCGCTGCCTCCCGTATGGCTCGTCCTGCCGTTTCTTGCCCTGCTCGTCATGATTGCCACAGGGCCGCTTTTCTACGCCCATCACTGGCACAAGCATTATCCGAAGTACGCCGTGGCGCTCGGCGCCTTCGTGGTGATCTATTATCTGTTCGTGCTGGGTTCGTCCGTGCCCATGATGCATGCGCTGGCCGAGTATCTGTCCTTCATTGCGCTGGTCGCGTCCTTGTTCATCGCCGCGTCGGGCATTTTTCTCAGCCTGAACGCGCGCGGGACCCCGTGGACGAATTCCATCCTGCTGTTCGCCGGGTCCGTCATCGCAAACCTGATCGCCACGACCGGCGCGGCGATGCTATTCATCCGGCCGTATATGCGTCTCAACCGGGGCCGCCTGAAACCCTATCATATCGTTTTCTTCATTTTTCTGGTCGCCAATGTGGGCGGCGGCTTGACGCCCATAGGCGATCCGCCGCTCTTCCTGGGCTTCTTGCGCGGCGTGCCTTTCTTCTGGACGTTCACGCACGTCTGGTATATCTGGCTGCCGGCCATGTTTTTGCTGCTGGCCATTTTTTACGTCATTGATTCGCGGAATAAAGAGGTTGCGCCTGCCGTGGACGCTTCCCGCGGCTTGATGTCCGTCGTAGGCCGGAAGAATTTCATATGGGTTGTGGTGGTCGTTCTTGCCGTGTTCGTCGATCCGAACGTTTTCGGCTGGGTTCCCCGGCTTCATATAGGCAGCGTGCATTTGCCGTTCGGCATTCGCGAACTGATTATGTTTTCGGTATGCGTCCTGGCGTTTGTGTCCGCGGACAAGACGGCCCTTGAGAAAAACGAGTTCACCTTCGAGCCTATCCGCGAAGTGGGCTGGCTGTTTCTGGGTATTTTCGCAACGATGCAGCCGGCGCTCCAGCTCATCAGCCAGTTTGCGAGCCAGAATTCCGAATCGCTGTCCGTGGGCATGTTCTACTGGGCTACGGGCGTTTTGTCGGGCATTCTGGACAATGCGCCGACCTACCTCAACTTCCTGGCGGCGGCGATGGGCAAGTTCGGGCTGGACGTAAGCGTGGCGACGCAGGTCATGGAATTCGCCGCCGGGGCCGACTCGTGGATATTCCTGCAGGCCATTTCCGTGGCGGCGGTGTTCTTTGGCGCTATGACCTATATCGGCAATGCGCCGAACTTCATGGTGAAAGCCATCGCCGAGTCAAGCGGCGTCGACGTGCCCAGTTTCGTGGGATATTTCGTCAAGTATTCGCTGCCGATCCTGGTCCCCGTGTATTTCGTGATCTGGGTCATTTTCTACAGCGGATGGATCGTGCCCTTGTAAGCCCCTTTTCATGCGCCGCGGTCCAGAAGCCGCATCGCCTGATCGCCTATGTCTCGACAACCCCTTTCCGAAGCAGAAATCGCCGACGCGTTGCAAGCGCTCGACGGGTGGACCTTTGAGGACGACCGGCTCGTGAAGCAGGTTGCGTTCGGCGATTTCAAAGAAGCCATGGCGTTCATCGTCCGCGTCGCGTTCGAAGCCGAATCGCTTGATCACCACCCGGACCTGCGCAACGTATACAACCGGGTTACGCTGGCGCTCAACACGCACGACGCGGGCGGCAAGGTGACGGCTTTCGACGTGGCGCTGGCCAAGAGGATAGACCGTTTGTGAACAGGATCCCATGGAAACAGACCTGATTCGTTTTTATGACGCCCTTCCGGGGGATGTGCTGGCCACTCTGCCGTTGACGCTTGTTGCGGCGGCGGGGGTGTGGCTGGTGGTTCGGGATGCTTTCGGAAGCAGCCTGCGCGAACTGGCCTGGACTTCCGGGGCGGCGCTTGCCGTCGGCATACTCTTCGAGGCGCTGCACCTGGAGAAGGAAGCCGGAACCGCTTTTTACGGCATGGTCCGCACGGGCGGCTACGCCTCGTTCGTGAATATCGTCATCCTGTCCGGCGGACTGCTTACCGTGGCGCTTTCGCCCTCGTACTGGAGAAGAACAGGCCAGGAATACGGCGAAATCTATACGCTGATCTTGTTCGCCACGGTGGGGATGATGGTTCTCGGCTCGGCGAACCATATGGCGGCGGCGTTCATCGGGCTCGAAACGATGTCCGTCGCGCTGTACGTGATGGCGGGATTGTTGCGCGACAACGAAGGGAGCGCCGAGAGCGCCCTCAAGTATTTTTTGCTGGGGGCCTTCGCTACGGGTTTTTTCCTGTACGGGATCGCCTTGATGTACGGTTCGACCGGGACCATGTATATCCCGGAGATGGCCGCCGGGCTCGAGGAGAGCGGGCGGGTCGCGCTGTTCCGGGCTGGCGCGGCGTTGCTGCTTATCGGATTCTTTTTCAAGGTGGGCGCGGCGCCGTTTCATATGTGGACGCCGGACGTATACCAGGGGGCCCCGACCACCATGGCGGGCTATATGTCCACCACCTCGAAGACGGCGGCCTTCGGCGCGTTGATCCTGATTTTGCGCGACATCGCGTCCGTGGACGACTGGAGCCCCCTGTTTGCCCTCGTTGCGACCGCGACGATGGTCCTGGGCAACTTGCTGGCGGTCGCGCAATCGAATGTGAAGCGCATGCTGGCCTATTCTTCCATTGCGCACGGAGGGTATATTCTGGTGGCCCTGACGGCGGGCGGGGTTGCCGCCTGGTCCGGCGCGCTGTACTATCTGCTTGCGTACACGCTGATGAATATCGGCGCGTTCGGCGTCATGGCTTTTCTGGAATGGGACGGCAAGGCGGGGCAGGAGCAAACCCTCGACTCGCTGACGGGCGTGGGACTTCGCAAGCCGCTCGTGGGCGTCGCCATGGGGTGCTTTATGTTCAGTCTGGCGGGATTTCCGCCGTTTGGCGGTTTTCTGGGCAAGTACGCGGTATTCGCGCCCGCCGTCGCCGCCGGGTACGCCTGGCTTGTCGTAATCGGGGTGCTGACCAGCGTCGTATCGGCTTTTTATTATCTGCGCGTACTGTACGTCTTTTTCATGCGCTCGCCGGCGGACGCGCCGGAATCCGCGCCGGCGGACGCTGCGTTTTCGTCCCCGCTTGCGTTACGGATCGTGCTGGTCTCGTGCGCGGCGGCGTTGCTGGTTCTGGGCGTTGCGCCGGGACTTCTGGACGTGATCCGGGGATTTTTTTAGTGCAGGCGCGTCCCTCGCAGGCATAGGGGTTTTTATGGGTTTTGTGGAAATAATCAGCGCATCTCTCGAATAATCGCATCGCCATGAAACAGCTTGCGGAGACGCTCCTTCCCCACGATCCCGGCCTCGGGCTCTATGTGGCGCCCCGGATTCCCCGGGAGAAATTGCGCAATGCGCTCCGCGATTACGCGGCGGGCGTGTCCGCGTCCGACGTGCTGGCCTTGTACGACGCCACGCGCATCGGCAACGCCAAGGACGGGGCTGTGTTTACGGCGGATCGTCTGGTGTTCCAGAACAACGACTTGTCGCCGGTTCGGGATGTGCGGTATGCGGATATGGTTGGCGTAGCGGAGAAGCGCAAACTGATGGGCGGGCAGAGCATGACCATTGAGGTCAATAGAGGGCGGGCCACGTTCGACGTGGTGCTGGATTTTTCGGGCAGGCCCGGCGCGTGCCGATACGTGGCGGCCTTTTTGCAGGAAGCGATGTTGTCCCCCCTTGAAGAAGGGGAGGGCGAAGGCGTTTCCGGCGCCGCTGCGACCAACCCGGCCGAAGTGCGGGCGGCGCTCGAAGCGTTGCAGGCGCGCGGCGTCTTGTCCGCCTCCGATCTCGCCGCCATGTTGCAGGCTATAGGGATACGCTGATCCAGATCGCTTCGCCCGGCGCGTCCCTTTTGCCTGCGCGGGACGTCATGATGGCGTCCTTGAATCAAAAAGGCACGTTGCGAATTCGCGGACGCGACGCGCCTTTCGGCATGTCCGCCCCTACGGAATGCCAAGGAACTTGTGCGTCTGGAGCGAAAGCCGCCAGGTCGGATGCGCCAGGCAATACGCGATGGCTTGTTGCGTGTAGCGCGCCAGGTCGGGGCCGTCTATCGGCTGCAGGAAAAAGCGCCGGAACGCAAGGCCGATAAACCGTTCCGGGGGCGCAAGGGGTTGCGGGTACGCCAGTTTCAGTTCGTCGCCCTCGGTCAGCAGCAACGCGGCGTCCGCTTTCGGACTGACGCATATCCAGTCGACGCCTTCCGGGGGCTTTTTCGTCCCGTTCGTTTCGATCGCTACTTCGAAATCTTCCCTGTGCAGGGCTGCCACGAGCGGCGCGTCCAGTTGCAGGAGCGGTTCGCCGCCCGTACAGACCACATAACGGGCTTTTTCTTCCGCAGGCCAATGGGCGGCCACCGCTTGCGCCAGGTCGTCCGCCGCGGCGAAGCGGCCTCCTCCGGGGCCGTCCGTTCCCACGAAATCCGTATCGCAGAACGAACAGACGGCGGTAGCCCGGTCCGCTTCCCGCCCGCTCCATAGATTACATCCGGCAAAGCGCAGGAATACTGCGGGGCGTCCTGCGCGGGCGCCTTCTCCCTGGAGGGTGTACTGTATTTCCTTGACGCTGTACGACACGCGCTCTATGCCGCCGCCGGGTCGCCCAGGCGCCGCGTCCCTGTTAGCGGGCGGCGTCGAAGCGGCGCGCGACCTCATCCCAGTTGACGACCTTCCACCAGGCGTTCGCATAGGCGCCGCGGTCGTTCTGGTAGTTCAGGTAGTAGGCGTGCTCCCAGACGTCGAGTCCCAGAATCGGCGTATGCCCCTGCATGAGCGGGCTGTCCTGATTGGCCGTGGAAAAGGCCTCGAGGGCGCCGTCGCCGTTCACGACGAGCCAGGACCATCCGCTTCCGAACCGCCCCGCCGCATTCGCCGCAAAGGTGGCCTGGAAGGCGTCGAGCGAGCCAAACGCGGCGTCGACCGCCGCCGAAAGGTCGCCGCCGGGCGCGCCGCCGCCGCTGCCCGACATCACGCTCCAGAACAACGTATGGTTGGCGTGTCCGCCGCCATTGTTGCGGACCGCGCCCCGGATGGATTCGGGGACCTCGTTTATGTTGCGAAGAAGGTCTTCCACCGACAGGTTCTGCAACGCTTCCTGCCCGCCGAGCGCGGCATTCAGTTTGTTGACATATCCCTGATGGTGCTTGCCGTGGTGAATCCGCATGGTCCGTTCGTCGATCACGGGTTCCAGCGCGTCGAAAGCGTAGGGCAAGTCGGGAAGTTGGTGTGCCATGGGGTCGGTATTTCGTTATGCGTGAATAAAAGGCGAAGAAACATTTTGCGCAGGGAATGCTTTTCGCCGCCCTGCCCGTATCGTACGCGATCTGTCCGCAAGATGTTTTCCGGGATGCGCCGATTGATCAAGTTCGCCAGGCGCACAGGCCGCGAGGGGCGCGCCGCCGAGAAAGGACGAAGCAGCGCGGTCTCGCGCTATGTCTCTTGTTCGAGGATGGCGACGGCAAGCGGGGGCAGCGTAACCGTTACAGACTGGCTTCGTCCATGAAACGGTACGGGTTCCGTATCGACGCGGCCCAGGTTGCCCACCCCGCTGCCTCCGTACAGCCGGGCGTCGGAGTTGAGGACTTCTCGCCAGCGGCCTTCGGCAGGCATCCCGATGCGATAGTTTGCGCGCGGCACGGGCGTGAAATTAAACAGAAACACGAGGGTTCGCCCGCCTCCCAGCCGGATATAACTGATGGCGCTGTCGTCCGCATCGCTGAAATCGATCCATTCGAACCCGCCGGGCCGGTCGTTCCACAGCGCCGGATGATCGCGATACAGGGCGTACAGATCCTGCGCCCAGGCCATCACGCCCTGGTGCAGCGGGTCTTTCAGGGCGTCCCAGTCGATAGCGTGGTCGTGGTCCCATTCGGAGGGTTGTCCGAACTCTCCGCCCATGAAGAGCAATTTTTTTCCCGGATGCCCGATCTGGTGTCCATACAGAAGGCGCAGGTTCGCTGCTTTTTGCCAGGCGTCTCCGGGCATTTTGTCCCAGAGCGATCCCTTGCCGTGCACCACCTCGTCGTGCGACAGCGGCAGAATGTAGTGCTCGGAGTACGCGTAAACGAGGGGGAATGTAAGCCCCTCCTGATGATGTTTCCGGTACACCGGGTCTTTTTCCATATACTCCAGGGTGTCGTGCATCCACCCCATGTTCCATTTGTACAGGAAGCCCAGTCCGCCGTCGTAGGTGGGTTTCGAGACGCCGGGCCACGCGGTGGATTCCTCGGCGATCATCAGGACGTCCGGGACATGCGCGTAGGCCATCTCGTTGACTTTCTTGAGCAGGTCGATGGCTTCGAGGTTTTCCCGTCCGCCGAACAGGTTCGGGGTCCAGTCGCCGCCCCGCGAATAATCCCGGTAGAGCATGGAGGCCACGGCGTCGAAACGCAGGCCGTCTATATGGTACTCCTCAAGCCAGAAGATCGCATTGGAGACGAGGAAGTTGCGAACGCCCGGCTTGTTGTAATCGAAAACGTACGTCCCCCAGTCGGGGTGATGCCGCATGACGGGGTCGTCGTATTCGTATAGCGTACCGCCGTCGAAGAAAACGAGCGCCTGCGGGTCGGTGGCGAAGTGCGCCGGCACCCAGTCCAGCAGGACCCCGATGCCGCGCTGGTGCAGGTGATCCACAAGATACTTGAAATCCGCGGGCGCGCCGTATCGGAAAGTAGGGGCGTAGTAGCCCGCAACCTGATATCCCCACGATCCGTAAAACGGGTGCTCCATGACCGGCATGAATTCCACATGCGTGAAGCCAAGGCGCTCCACATGGTCGGCAAGGGGTTTGGCGATCTCCCGATAGCCGAGAGACCAGGTGCCCTGCTTGCGCCAGGATCCGAGATGCACTTCGTAGATCGAAACGGGTCGGTCGAGCGAATCCGGGCCGCGCCGCTGCCCCATCCATTCGGCGTCCCCCCATGCGTAGTCCAGGTCGCAGACCAGCGCAGCGAGCCCCGAAGCGTCGTCGCCGCCGGGCGCAGGCGGCTCCATGGCAAAGGCGTAGGGGTCTGTCTTGTCTGTGGAATAGCCGTTTCGCGCAATGCGGTATTTGTATTTTTGTCCGCTTCGGACGCCGCGTACGCGCTTTTCCCAGACGCCTCCCTTGCGCCGCCGCATCGGGTGGGCGTCCGGATTCCAGTCGTTGAAATCTCCCAGCACGGATACCGCGCTGGCTCCCGGCGCCCATACGGCGAACCAGGCGCCCTTCTCGTCAAGGTGCGCCCCCAGTTTTTTATAGCTGCGGTAAAAAACGCCCGCTTCGAGTTGTTGTAATTCTTCGCTGGCGAACCAGGCGCGTCGCGCGGTTTTTTGGGCCATGCCTCAGGGGGACTTGAGGGACGAATGCGCTTGTTCGGCGCGGAAAATGCGCGCCGGCGTTTGTTGCGGGTCGATCCGGATATAATGTACGCCGCCTTTCCAGGATGCGCATGCTTCGCCAAGCAGATCGCGCATGATCCAGCGTTCGCCCTCCGGCAGGCCCAGGTCCGCGGGGGCCAGGGAAAGCCATCCGCGCTGTTCGCGACGCGGGTCCAGATTCACGACGAGGACGATCCGGTTTTCTCCGAACCGCTTCGAGTACGCAAGCAATTCGGGGTTGTCCGTATCGTGAAACCGCAGGTTCCGCATGCGCTGAAGGGCCGGATTCTCCCGGCGGATGCGGTTCAGCCGCTGCATGAACGGTTGCAGCGAGTCGGGATCGTTCCAGTTCCAGGACCGGACCTCGTATTTTTCGTTGTTTGCGTATTCTTCCCGGTCCGGATGCCGCGCATGCTCTACATGTTCGAACGGGGGACCATAGACGCCGTACGCCGACGACAGCGTGGCGGCCAGCGCAAGCCGGACGACGTGCGCGGGCCGCCCGCCTTGCACCAGATATTCCTGCAGAATGTCCGGCGTATTCGGCCAGAAATTGGGACGGAAAAATTCCCCGACTTCCGTCTCGTACAATTCCCTGCAATATCCGGTCAACTCTTCTTTCGTATTGCGCCAGGCGAAATACGTGTACGAATTGTTGAAGCCCAGTTTGGCCAGTTCGTACATGATCTTGGGCCGCGTAAACGCTTCGGACAGGAAAACGAGGTCGCGCCGCCGCTTGCGCAGCGCGCCGAGGCACCATGCCCAGAAGGCAAAGGGTTTCGTATGGGGATTGTCCACGCGAAATACCCGTACGCCCCGGTCAATCCAGAACTCGAACACGCTTTTGAGTTCGTTCCACAGCCCTTCCCGATCTTTCGAGAAGAAATCGAGCGGGTACACGTCCTGGTATTTCTTGGGCGGATTCTCCGCATACCGGATGGAGCCGTCGGGTCGATGAAGAAACCAGTCGGGATGCTCGCGCACCCAGGGATGATTCGGGGACGCCTGGAACGCAATGTCGATGGCCACGTGCAGGTCGCATTGCCGGGCCGCCGAGGCGAACCGGTCGAAGGCGTCCAGTCCGCCCAGGTCGGGATGCACGGCCTTGTGCCCGCCGGCCTCGGCGCCGATGGCCCAGGGGCTGCCGGGATCGCCCGGCTCCGCGTGCGCCGCGTTGTCCTTGCCCTTCCGGTGCGTATGTCCGATGGGATGCACGGGGGGAAGGTATACGACGTCGAACCCGAGTTCGCGGATGCGCGGCAGCAGCTTGGCCGCGTCGTCCAGCGTGGCGTGGGGCGCGGCGCTTTTCCCGCTGCCGCGCTTCCGGGGCGCGGAGCGGGGAAAGAATTCGTACCAGGCGGCAAAGCGGGCCAGCACGGGGTCTGCGTACACGGCGTACGTTTCGCTCTCGATTTGCGCCAGTCGGGGATCGTGGGCTTGCGCGAGCGCAACCGCCGTCTCGTCCAGCGCAGCCTCGACGTCGCCCGCCTCCATGGCTGCGGCGTAGCGCAGCAGCGCCTTCCGGTCCTTGCCCGTGGCGATTTCTGCGGATCGTTTCAGAAACCCCGCGCCTGCGAGCAGTTCGCTTGCGACCTCCGGGTCCTGGCTTTTCACCCTGCGCGCAAACTGATCTCGCCACGTCGCAAAGGGATCGGCCCAGGCCCGCACCCGAAAAAACCACGTTCCCAGGCGATCCAGCGTCCACGAGGCGAAATATTCGTCGTTGTGGCGCAGCGCCATCGGGCGGATCGTTTCCCGTTCGTCGTCTTCGTGGCGGACGAGGAGTTCCGCGGCGATGCGTTCATGTCCTTCGGCAATCAGGTCCGCCCGGACCGTCATTTCGTCGCCGAGAAATCTGCGTACGGGCCAGCGCCCCCCGTCCGTTCGCGGCGTCAGCCCGGCAAGCACCGGGCGGGAGGCGTCTTCGGGCAAGTTCAGATCGTCCATGTAGGGAAGGCGCAGGGCGGTTTGCTGGCGAGCGATGGAACGGGCGGCGGTTTTCGGGGTTTCGGAACGCCCTTCGGACATTCGGTTATTTCAGGGGATATAATACGTCATGTTGAAAGGTACGTCGAAATCAGCGGGAACGCACTCGAAAAAACAGGCCCGGATATGGCCCGGCGCGCCCAACCCGCCCGGCGCGCGCTGGGACGGCGCCGGCGTGCATTTCTCGGTATTCAGTCGGCATGCGGAGCAGGTGGAACTGGTGTTGTTCGAGGATGGCGATGCGGACGCGCCTTCGGAAACGCTTGCGCTTCCCGAACGAACCGGCCCCCTGTGGCACGGGTACGTGCCCGGCCTCGGTCCGGGGGCCTGTTACGGCTACCGCGCGCATGGTCCGTACGACCCCGAACGCGGCCACCGGTTCAATCCCAACAAGGTGCTTTTCGATCCCTGCGCGAAGGCCGTCGGGCGCCCGCTTGTCTGGCATGACAGCCTGTTCGGCTATGTTCCCGGAACGCCGGAGGAAGACCTTCTTTTCAGCGACCTCGACAGCGCGCCGTACGCCCCGCTCGGGGCCGTGGCGGACGAGCGGTTCGACTGGGAAGGGGACCGCCCGCCGGACATCCCCTGGGAAGACACCATTATATACGAAACGCACGTCAAGGGCCTCAGCAAGCGGCATCCGGACGTGCCGCCGGCGCTCAGGGGCACGTATGCGGGCCTGGCTTCGGAGCCCGTACTGGACCACTTGCGGAGCCTGGGCGTCACGGCCATCGAATTGCTGCCTGTCCATGCCCATGTGCACGACCGCCGCCTGTTCGAGGCCGGGCTGAATCAATACTGGGGCTACAATACGCTGGGCTGGTTTGCGCCGGAGCCGGGGTACGCCGCCTCGGGCCTCGCCGGAGCCGTGCGCGAGTTCAAGGAGATGGTGCGTACGCTGCACGCGGCGGGCTTCGAGGTGATTCTGGATGTGGTGTACAACCATTCCGGGGAAGGAAACCGGCTGGGCCCCACGCTTTCCCTGCGGGGCCTGGACAATCTTTCGTATTACAAGGCCAACCCGGGCCAGCTTCGCTTCCTGTCGGATTATACGGGGACGGGCAATACGCTGGACGCCGGATGCCCGCAAGTCCTGCGCCTTGTGATGGACAGCTTGCGGTACTGGGCGCGCGACATGCATGTAGACGGATTTCGGTTCGATCTGGCGACGACGCTGGCGCGCCCGCAGTACGACGTGGACATGGCTTCCGCCTTTTTTACGCTGGTCGAGCAGGACCCCGTGCTCAGCCGCGTGAAACTGATTGCGGAGCCCTGGGACGTGGGGCCGGGGGGGTACCGCGTGGGCGGGTTTCCCTGGCTCTGGTCGGAATGGAACGGGCGTTTTCGGGACGTCGCGCGCCGGTTCTGGCGGGGCGACGCGGGGATGCAGGGCGTTTTTGCGACCCGGCATGCGGGGTCGAACGATTTGTACCGGGCGCCGCATCGGCGCGTGTCCGCCTCCGTCAATTTCGTAACGTCCCACGACGGATTCACGCTGGAGGACCTGGTCAGTTACGAACGCAAGCGCAACCATGCGAACGGAGAAAACAACCGCGACGGACACGAACCCAACTACAGCGCGAACGGCGGCGTGGAAGGCCCCACGGACCGCCCCGACGTGCTGGCCGCGCGCGAGCGGCGCAAGCGGAGCCTGATGGCGACCTTGCTGCTTTCCCAGGGCGTTCCGATGCTGCTGGGCGGCGACGAACTCTCGAATACGCAGGAAGGCAACAACAATCCCTATTGCCAGGACAACGAACTCGCCTGGTACGACTGGAACCTCGACGACCGGAAGCGGGCCTTTCTGGACTTTACGAAGAAGATGGCGGCCCTTCGGAAGGCGCACCCGAGTTTTCGGCGGCGTTTCTTCTTGCGGGGCGAGACGAACGACGAGGGCGCCCGCGACGTGTTCTGGTGGCATCCGGAGGGGCGCGAAATGCGCCATGACGACTGGACGGATCACGGGTTGCGGGCGTTCGGCGTGTTGCTGTGCGGAGGCGGGCTCCATGGCCTGGACGCAGCGGGCCGCAAGCGCGAAGACGACACCATGCTGACGCTGTTCAACGCCGGGGAGCGCGCGGCGACGTTTGCGCTTCCCGCCCCGGAAACGCTGCTTTGCGCCGGAACGGATTCTCCGCAAGGCCCCTGGGAATTCGTGTCGGGCATGGATATGCCTGCGGATTCCAAAGGCGGAGGTTTTCGGGAAGGGGACCGAATCGAGGACGGGCGGATGCTCGTGGAGGCGTTTTCTACCGTTGTGCTGCGGGCGCCGCGCTAAAGCGCCTGTCAGGCAGCGGAACGCGCCGCCTGCATCGCCCTGGACCGATGAACAATCGTGCCCAGGGCTTGACAACTCGTTCCGGGCGATGTATCCTGTGTTCCGACATAAGGGGCCGCCAGGCGGGCGCGCCCCGCGCCACCTGAATTACGAGGACAATGCCAATGCGTACCCTCCCTTCGACGGCTGTTGCGATACGATGTAACAGCGCGTTTTTGCTTGCCAGCCTTTTCGCCGCCCTCGTTTGGGGCGTGGCCGCAAGCGCCGACCTGTTTGCCCAGGCCCAGGAAAGCGTCTTCCAGCGACAAGAGATGGAAACGACAGAAGCGCCGCCCCGCGTTGCGGCGGAAATTTCGGTGTCGCCGCGCCAGGCGGGCGCGCAAGCGGTTGGCGGCGAGGGCGCCGTCGCGTCCGGGTATCGGGACGTTATGCTCGCCTATGATTCGGATCGGAGCAATGCGTTGTTTTCGGGCAGCGAGGAGCATATGTATGCCCAGCGCTACGACGTGCCCTCCGGGGGACGCCTGACCTCTGTGCTCGCTGCGCCGGTGTATGTAAACCAGTATCGGGGCTCGTCGCTTTCGGAGGATCTTCCCAAAGATTTTACGTTCAAGGTCTGGGATGTGGCCGCAGACGGTTCGCCGGGCACGGAACTGTATAGCATAGACGTGCAAGAGCCGACCGATGCGTTTCACATTGTCCGCGGCCAGGCGTATGCCTTTCTGCAAATCGATCTTCCTGCGGAAGACAAGGCGCTTGGCGATCTTCCGGATCGCATCTTCGCAGGCCTCGCCAACGCGGGAACCGACGAAAATCTTCTTGGCTTTGGGGTATCTCTTCTCCGGGATACGGCGCCGCGGGGCGCGTCGTATCTGTATGCGACCGATGGTCCGAGGACGACCTGGTACCCGCTGGCGCAAATACCGGTTAGCGGCGGGTCGCTGGCCAATCACGGGTTTCCCATCCGCCCCGTATTTCGTATTCCTTCGGACAGCGCGCTGGAAGAAACGGTCGTGTCCTGGGATACCGGCCGCGACGAGCGCATATATATTTTCGGCGGGGCCGATGCTATTGCGACCCATCTCTACGACGTGCCCGAAAACGCCCGTTTGGCTTCCGTTTCCGTAGCGCCCGCATACGCCAACGAACTCGGCAACAGCAGCGGCGTCGATCACGGCGCCCCCCGCGATTTTACGCTGAAGGTATGGGACAGGGGCGCCGACGGCTTGCCAAACAAGGAGCTGTACAGCATGGACGTGGAGGAACGTCCCTATGCGTCGCACCTCCTTACCAACGACAGATTCTGGTTTTCGCGCCTCGACTTGCCAGCGGAGGACGCTGCGCTTTCGGACTTGCCGGGGCAAATTTTCATAGGCCTCGTCAACAAGGGAGCGGACAACAATTATCTTCTTTTGACGCCTTCGCCCCGCACAAGCGATTCGCCGAACGACAGAGCATACATGTATGGGACCGTCGGCGCCGAGACCAAGTGGTTCTTCCTTTCCCAATTGAGTATAGACGACGGTCGCATCCGGCTCGGCGGCTACGTATTCCCTATTCGGCCCCGGTTCGTAATCACGCCGCCGGTCGTTTCCGCGGAAGCGGTGACGGAACTTCCGTCCGCCGTAGAACTTGCGCAGAATTATCCGAACCCGTTCAACCCTTCCACGTCGATTTCCTGGTCGCAGCCGCTTGCCGAGCGCGTCCGCCTGTCCGTGTACAACTTGCTGGGGCAGCAGGTAGCTGTTCCTGCAGACGGTTTGTATCCGGCGGGCGGGCATGAAGTGCGGCTGGACGCCTCCGGGTGGCCCAGCGGCGTGTATACGTACGTACTGGAAACGGAAACGCGCATCGCGACGCGCCATATGGTGTTGATGAAATAACGCTTCGGCTCGCCTTGTCCGCGCTGCGCGCCGTCACCAGGGCGTCCGTCCGCAGGTCCTCGCCAGCTGCTTCAGGCGGCGGCGGATTTCCGGGGTAAGTTGTTCTTGCGCAAACCGCCACCCCCAGTTGCCCGCCGCCGTCCCCGGCGTGTTCATGCGCGCTTCCGCGCCCAGCCCCAGCAGGTCCTGCATCGGGAAGACGACATAGTCCGCCGGGGACGCGAACACGGCCCTTAGCGCCGCCCAATGCACGGCTTCTCCGGGCCGCTCATCCAGTCCCAGGTAGGCGCGGGCGAAGTCGTACTCGCGCTTTTTTCGCGTATCCGCCGCAAGCCCGTCCCACCAGCCCAGGAACGTATCGTTGTCGTGCGTACCCGTGTACAACACGAGATTCCGGGGGTTGTTATGCGGCAGGAACGGGTTGTCGGCATCGTGGCAGAAGGCGAACTGAAGCACCGCCATGCCGGGGCGCCCCAGCGCGTCGATGAGGTCGCGCACGTCCTCCGTGATGACGCCAAGGTCCTCGGCCACCAGCGGCAGCGGACCGAGCCGCCGCGCCATGCTTTCGAAAAAAGGGAGGCCGGGGCCCGCTCGCCACGCGCCGTTCAGGGCGGTTTCTTCTCCTGCGGGAATCTCCCAGTAGGCCGCAAACCCCCGAAAATGGTCCAGCCGCACGATGTCCACCTGGTTCATAATCGCTTTGAGGCGGCGGCCCCACCATGCGAAATCGTCTTCCTGCATCGCCTCCCAGCGGTACGTCGGATTGTCCCAGCGCTGCCCGGTCTCGCTGAAATAATCGGGCGGAACGCCCCCGGAAAAAGCGCTGCGCCCGTCCTCGTCCAGGCGAAAAAGATGCGGATGCGTCCACACGTCCGCGCTGTCGTGCGCTACGTAAATGGGAATATCGCCGAATAGCAGGATGTCCCGTTTGTTGCAGTAGCGCTTGAGGCGGCGCCACTGGTCGTACGCCACGAATTGCGCGAACTTGCGTTGCCGGATGCGGCCCTGCCGGGCGCCGCGAAACGTTTCGAGCGCCGCCGGGTCCCGGAAGGCGTATTTTCGGGGCCATGCGGTCCATTCCACGTTCCCGTATTCCGCCCGGATCGTCATGTACAGGGCGAAGTCGTCGAGCCAGTGCGCCTCGTCGGCGCAGAAGGCGTCGAAGGCCGCCGGATCGATGGGCGTTCGCCCGGCTTCGAACCGCGCGAAAGCCCGTTGCAAAAGCCGGTTTTTAAGACGCCGGGCCGCCTCGAAATCCGCCCGGGACCGGCCCTTCGACGAAGCAGGATGCGATGCGGCTTCCCCGTCGCCGTCTGTCAGATCGCCCGTCGCCAGCAGGCCGTCCGCCCGCATCAGGTCCGGGCTTGCGAAGACGGGGTCCAGGGCGAACGTGGACGGGCTGGAATAGGGCGAATCGCCAAGGCCCGCCGGGCCGAGCGGCAACACTTGCCAGATGCGCTGGCCGGTTTCCGCCAGAAAATCCGCAAAACGGTACGCTTCCGGCCCCAGGTCGCCCGCCCCGTACGGTCCCGGCAGCGACGTTACGTGCAGCAGGATTCCGCTGGAGCGCGGCAGGGGGAGGGCGCCTCCGGGAGGGGTTGTATACGCCCCGACGCTTACGGGAAGGACGTCTCGACGGCGGTCGGATCGAAGCGCTGGCATGGAGGACGGAACGCAATGAAGGAACGGGGTATGCACATTCCGTAAAATAAACGTATCCTTAGACGTATCCTACGGCATTCCGCAACAAGAAGGAATTTCAGCATGCCTGTCGCGCCGCCGGACGTAGCGACCGACGCTACGCTCGAATGTCTTGTCGAAACGTATCGCCGCGTACGCCGGACGACGGAGCGCCTGGCCGAACCCCTCGCCGCGGAAGACTGCGTCGTTCAGACGATGGAAGACGTGAGTCCCACCAAGTGGCACCTTGCGCATACGAGCTGGTTTTTCGAAACGTTTGCGTTGCAGCCCTTTGCCCCGTCGTACGCGCGCTATCACGAGGGCTACGCCTATCTTTTCAATTCGTACTATGTGCAGGCGGGGGAGCGGCACTGCCGGGACCGGCGCGGATACATTTCCCGCCCCACGGTGGCCGAGGTCATGGACTACCGGCGGCACGTGGACGAGCAGCTGGTCCGGTTTATGCGGAATGCGGACCCGGACGCCGCCCGCCGCGCCGCGCCGGCGATCGCGCTGGGGATACAGCACGAGCAGCAGCATCAGGAACTGATCCTCACGGACGTCAAACATGTGCTTTCGGTAAATCCGCTTCGCCCCGTCTACCAACCCTTCGAATCCGACGGGGGATCGGCGGGGCCGCTGACGTGGATTCCGTTCGAGGCGGGGGTCTACGAGATCGGCCATGCGGGCGGCGGGTTCGCCTACGACAACGAGGGGCCCCGGCACCGGTGTTTTCTGGAAGATTTTCTGCTGGCGGACCGGCCCGTAACGAACGCCGAATACCTGGCGTTCATCGAAGACGGCGGATACCGGCGGCCCGAATTGTGGCTGTCGATGGGATGGGCCGCCGCGCAGGAACGCCAATGGACCGAACCCTTCTACTGGGAGCGGCGCGACGGCGCCTGGCAGACGTACACGCTGGGCGGCATGAAGCCTGTCGCGCCCGAAGAGCCCGCCGCGCACGTCAGTTATTTCGAGGCGGACGCGTATGCTCGCTGGGCGGGCGCCCGATTGCCCACGGAGCAGGAATGGGAAGTCGCGGCGACCCTGCGCGCCGCGCCCGCCGAGGAGGGACATTTTCTGGAAGACGCGCCCATGCACCCCCGTCCCGCCCGCCCGCCCGGCGCCGCCGGCGCGAACGGACGCCCGGCGCTGCGGCAATGCTACGGCGACGTATGGGAATGGACGCGCAGCCAGTACGCACCCTATCCCGGCTACGCCCCCGCCGAAGGCGCGCTGGGCGAATACAACGGCAAGTTCATGTGCAACCAGTTCGTATTGCGCGGCGGCTCCTGCGCTACGCCCCGAACGCACATCCGGCCCACCTATCGAAATTTCTTTCCGCCGGACGCCGCCTGGCAATTCACGGGATTTCGGCTGGCACGGGATCCGTGATCCGCGGCGAAAAAAAATTTGCAACCTTGTCCCGCGCGCCTCGTACCCATCGCTACACCCTCGGCGGCGCCTTCCGTATGTTTTCCGAACGCTATCCGCCACAGAAGTTATGAATCCCGTCGTACCCGATTCCCCCGAAAACGCCAACGGAGGCCCGGCTTCGTCCGCCTCGGCGCCCGTTGCACCCTCTGCATCCCCCGCGCAGCAAGCGCCCCTTCGCAACGGCAAGGAACCGTCCGGTGCGAGCGGTGCGGGCGACCCCGCGCTTTCCGCTTCCGCCGCCGTCCTGCTCGCCGACGTGATGGAAGGCATGGGGCGCGCGCCCAAGTCGCTGCCCTGCAAGTATCTCTACGACGCCGCGGGGTCCCGTCTTTTCGACCGGATCACGGAGCTCTCAGCATATTATCCGACCGCCACGGAGCGGGCCATTATGCAGGCGCATCTTGACGAGATGGTGGCCTGCCTGGGGCGGCGCTGCCTGTTGCTCGAATACGGCAGCGGAAGCAGCCTGAAGACGCGCTTGCTGCTGGACCAAATGTCCGACCCGGCGGGCTATGTGGCGATCGATATTTCCGAAGAGCATTTGGCCGCCTCGATGCGTCGGCTCCGGGCGGCGTACCCGCATATTCCCATGCGCGCCCTGGCCGCGGACTATACGACCTCGTTTGCGGTTCCGTCCGCCGAGTTCGAGGCGGCGCGCGCCGTCGTCTATTTTCCCGGCTCCACCATAGGCAATTTCGAGCCGCGGGAGGCCCTTGATTTTCTGACGCGCATGGCCGGGGCGGCGGGTCCCGGCGGCGGGTTGCTGATCGGGGTGGACCTGGAGAAAGACCGGCCCACCGTTGAGGCGGCGTACAACGATGCCGAGGGCGTTACGGCGGCGTTCAACAAGAATCTGCTGCGCCGCCTGAACCGGGAACTGGGCGCCACCTTCGACCTGGATGCGTTCCGGCACCGGGCCGTCTACAACCTTGACGAGGGGCGCATCGAAATGTCGCTGGTGAGCGCCTGCCGCCAAACCGTGCGGGTGAACGGGCATTCCGTCGGTTTCGCCGAGGGCGAGCCGATCCTGGTCGAGTATTCGTACAAATTCACGCTGGCGCGTTTTCGGCGCCTTGCCGAGCGCGCCGGGTTCGCCGTGCAGAAGGTCTGGACGGATGCGAATCGCTTGTTCAGCGTGCAGTATCTCAGGGTGCGCTGAGCCAAACCTCTTCGCGCGGCGCATCGCGTTCGCCCGTGCAGGCGTCCTGGTTCCCTTGTTGCCGTCAGCAAGCGGGGGTTCGGGAGCAGAAACAGCAGGAACCCGTGCAGATTCAGGGCACAGGCGGTCCTTTTGGCGAAAACCCCCTCTGGTTATGCAAATAATGCATAGAACATAGGCCTATTATGCAAATAACGCATAGATCGTTTTTTCATTATGCAATTTATGCATAGAAGTCGGTTATGCTATGCAATTTTTGCATAATGCAGAAAATCTGCCTGGCGGACGCGCTTGCGGGCGACATCCCGCATGAAGGTAGCGTGCGTTGCCATAGGCATCGATTGCGGCGGGGCCTGATCTGATCGGTTCGTGAGCAGACTTGACATTCTCCAGATAAGCGGTTAGGTTGAGACGTGCGGTTTCGTCGTGCTCTTTATTCCCTCGCTCATGCGTACCCGGTCTTTCCGCTTCGGCACGCTCCCTGTCCTTTGGGGCCTGTTCGCCGCCGCGCTCTTTCTGCCCGGTTGCGATTCCGGCGCCGATTTCTCCTCTCTGGAGGACATCGGCCCGAACGATGGCCTAACCGCCAAGGCCCGCGCCTGGTACGCGGAACAGGTCGAGTTCGAAGTGTCAGACCGCTTGTCGAAGGCGGAAGGCGACGAAGATTCCCTTGCGTTGCTTGCCTTCATCGAGAAATTCCCTCCGGACTGGAACGAGTCCGTTGTCTTGTCGATAGACGGAACGGAAGAAACGCTCGTTTTGGCGACGACGCTCGGAAAATATACGGACGAACGCTACGATAGCGTCATGTACCATGTTCGCACGCTCGTTATGGATATGGAGCCTTCGGGAGACGTAGTTTCTGGACACGTAATCGCCTTTTCGAGCGACGAAAAATTATCAAAGGAAAATTTCACAGACTACGTGGAACGATATGTAGCGAAAGATTTCGGTGAAACAAAAATAACCGTGTCCCGTTATACTATTATGTTTGAAGACGTGGATTCTTATTTTTATCGCCCAAATAAAATTCCCATTGAACTTTCAACAAAGATTCTAAAAAAACGGATTGATATAAACAATTTTGGCAAATTTAATTCGATAGCAAATAGTAGTACGATATGTTACATTAATTGTTATGTTACCTATGGAAGGACTTGTACATATGTTGTATCTGACCCCAGTAGTCGTACTTGTGGCGCATATGATATTGAAGTAGTATGTTCATCTTGTATGTATGTAGCAGGTGGAGAAGGTGGTGGTGGAGATATTGGTGGCGGAGGCGGCGGCGGTGGTGAAAATAGCGATGGAAATAATGAAGATGAAAAAGATGATTGTACTTGTTCTTCTCAGCATCAATGTGATCTTGCCAAAGAGCATAATTCTGATTTAACCAATTTTACCTGTTCTAATTTCAAGAATAATCACGGTATATTCGTTACAAATAATAAGAGTACAGAATATGGCAAGCACGGCGGGTACGGTTACGTACATTCCGATCTGAAAGCCTTGTATAGCGAAGTAAAATCTTTTCTCATTTCCAAAGGAATTTATGGTACTTTGAACATAAATTCTGGTTACCGGTGTCCTGAAGGCAATCGTTTGATCAAGGGCCGCTATACCGATTCCGCCCATATACACGGTAGGGCTGCGGATATTCAGATATATGGCGATTGTCGTACTGGTCCATGGACGGAAGATCTTAAAAATTCTATTGTTTTATTTAATCGACAAGCTCGCCCCGGTTCGTATACTTATGGGGGAACTCGCAATTGCGAAGACGATAAGACCGGGCATGTTCATATTAGCAATATGCCTCCGCGATAATCGTGCTGACCGCCTTCTCGTTCCTTTACCCTTCATATCCGATACGCCATGACCACCTTGATTCGCTTCCTGCTCTTTGCAACGATCTTTTTGATCGTTCTTTTTTTCTTTTCGCCTTCTTGCCTAGCGCAGGAACAGAAAGCCGCTGCGCCTTCGGCCGCCGCGCTCGCCATGGAGCTTCATAGCGGAGATCCTTACAGGATCGACGCAGCCGTTTATCATGTAATTGGGGGATACTCCAGAGAAAAAATCGATAGGCTTCGTCGTGGCGTAGATCCTCTCATAGCCGATGGGTTGATTGCCGCCCTCGACAGTCAGTGCGATCTGAATCTCGCCGGCTATCCTGGTTTTGACGATGACGATCATATTCAGGAGCTGCTTGAGCCGTTGATATATTCCGTGGCTGCGCTCGAAGATGAACGGGCTATACCGATTCTTCTGAAGGCGTCTCAGTTCGGCGGCATGGCTCCGCTTGGCCTTGCGGAGTTCGGTCCTCGCATCTTTCCCGTGATACTCGATTATCTTGAATCTTCCGAACGCACCTTACAGGAATTGAATGGCGCTTTTCTCGCTCTTGCGAGAACCGTAGAAAGATGGCGTCCGTTAGATTCCTCGACGCACGCTACGCTGCGCGAATTGTCTATTCGCTATATACAGGGATATATTCCAGAATATCTTGAGTATGATTCTTTTGCCCATTCTCTTCAGCTTTCGGCTATGTTTCTTGCTTCCTCCCTCGGCGACGCCGATCTCAAACCTATGGTCGCCGCCCTTGCTTCAAAGCATCCCGGTTTCGTCGAAATGTATCTCGAACGCTGGTACGAGGGACCTTCGGGCGCCGTTCGGCAAGAACTTTCTGAATGAATGGCTTTCGCTTGTGCAGCCATGGGGGAATATACGCGATGCGGGCACAGCTCGAGGACTGCTGTTTTTGGCGTAAGGCAGGCACAGGCGCGAACGAATGGCCCTGTGTTGTGCCTCCGGGTATTTCAACGACCCGGCAGTCACGTTTTGTCCCTAACGTGCTAAAAACCCTGCCCCCCGCCGCCGACCGGTTCCCCCAAGCCCCCGCCAAGGCGAAATTTCTCCGTCCTCTTTCATCAAAGGTTCGCATTCCCTATTATTTTGGCTGGACTATCCGCGATAACAATGCAATGGAAAACGCTCGCGCCCCTGCGCCGCCCCTGTCTATGAGGCTTCGGGACCTGTTTCTCGGCGCCGCCCTGCTTGCAGGCTTCTTCTGCCTGACGGGGTGCGCGCCCGACGCGCCCGCCTCGGTAGCCGCCAGCGCGGACAAACTGCCGGAGCGGGTGGACTTCAATTTCCATGTGAAGCCCATCTTGTCGGACCGGTGCTTTCCCTGCCACGGCCCGGACGACAACGCCCGCGCCACGGATTTCCGGCTGGACACGGAGGAGGGCGCCTTCCTGCGCCTTAGCGAAAGCCGCCGCAAGTTCGCGCTGTCCCCCGGCAGCCTGAAGAAGAGCGAAATATTCCACCGCCTCGTGTCCGAAGACCCGGACTACAGGATGCCCCCGGCGGAGTCGAACCTGCACGTCGCGCCGGAAGAAGTCGCCATGATTCTCAAATGGATCGAGCAGGGCGCCGAATACAAGCCGCACTGGGCGTTTATTCCGCCCGAGAAGCCGGAGCTTCCCGAAACAGACGACCCGTCCTGGCCTCGCAACGGCATAGATTATTTTATTCTCGACCGGCTGGAACGCGAAGGCTTGCATCCCGCGCCGGAAGCGGCCAAAGAGACCCTGCTTCGCCGCGTTACGTTCGACCTTACCGGGCTGCCGCCCACGCTCGAAGAGATCGATGCGTTCCTGGCGGATACGGACGAGAACGCCTACGAAAAAGCGGTGGACCGGCTCTTGGCCTCCCCGGCCTACGGGGAACGCATGGCGACGGAATGGCTGGACGTGGCCCGGTACGCCGACAGCCATGGGTACCAGGACGACGGCTTGCGCAACATGTGGCCCTGGCGGGACTGGGTCATCAAGGCATTCAACGAGAACCTGCCCTTCGACGAATTCGCGACCTGGCAACTTGCGGGGGATTTGTATCCGGACCCGACGGTCGAGCAGCGGCTGGCTACGGGTTTTAACCGAAACCACCTCCAGAGTCAGGAGGGGGGCATCGTGCTCGAAGAATATCGGGTGGAATACGTGGCGGACCGCACGAACACCTTCGGGACGGCGTTTCTGGGGCTAACCATGGAATGCGCCCGCTGCCACGACCACAAATTCGATCCCGTCAGCCAGGAGGAGTACTACCAGTTATTCGATTTTTTCAACAGCGTAAACGAATCCGGGGCCTCCCCGTACTCTGGCGTGGCAAGCCCCACTGTGATTCTGGAGGACGAGGAAGCGCGGGAAAAACTGGCTCCGCTGCGCGCGCAGATCGCGGCCTACGAAGCAAAAACGGCCATAGACCATCCGGCGTTCGACGAGGGGTTCGCGCGCTGGCTGACCGAGTTCGAGGCCGGTCGGCGGGAGGTGGCGCCCCAGGGGCTTGTCGGCCATTACCCGTTTGACGGCTTCGAACCGGGGGAAAACGACAACGGAGACGAGGTTTTCTATCTGGAAAACCGGACGGAGCCGGACGCCCGCGGCTATTTTTCCGGGGATATAGACAAACTGCCCGTCGCGGCGCCGGGCCGCTTCGATTCGGCGCTTGCGCTGCAAGGGGACGGCATGCTCGATATGGGGCCGAACCGCTATTATTTCGAGCGGAACGAACCCTTTAGCGTCAGCCTGTGGTTCCGAATTCTTGGCGAGGCGTCGGGGCCGCTATTCGCCCGGACCGACGGCCTTTTTAACGGGCGCCAGGGGTATCTCTGCGTACTGGAGGAAGACGGCACCATTTCGGCCAGCGTCAACCGGGTCGCCCCGGACAATTCCATCCGGATCCGCTCGCTCGACCCGGTTCCCGCGGACCAGTGGAACCATATTACGATGACGTACGACGGGTCCAGCCGGGCGGACGGGCTGGCCCTCTATCTCGACGGCGAGCGCATGGCCGCCGAAGTCGAGGTGGACAACCTGAAGCAAAGCATCCTCTTCACCATCGATCCCACGACGGGCGAGCCGACCGATCCGGCCCGTTCGGGCAACCTGCGCATCGGTTTTTTCGGGCACAATTCGCCCCGGCTCGATAGCGTCGCCGTGGACGAATTCCGCATCTACGACCGCCGCCTCACGGCCCTGGAGGCCGCCGCCGTCCAGGGCCAGGCGGAGCCGGAGTTGTCCGCCGAGGCCCGCCGCGCCGCCCTGCGCGATTATTACGTCACGACCGAAGCGCCGCAGTACGCGGAGGATTTCGCCGAACTCACGAGGATTCGGGGAGAAGAAAACGAGATCGCCTCGTTGCTGCCCGAAGTCATGGCGATGCGGGACAGGGCCAAACCCCGGCCTACCTACATTCTGGATCGTGGACAGTACGACGCGCCCACGCGGCGGGTGGAGCGCGCCACGCCGGTCGCCGTTCTGCCGTTTGCGGACGACCTTCCCCGCAACCGCATGGGCCTTGCCCGGTGGCTCACGGACCCGGACAACCCCCTGTTCGCGCGGGTTATCGTGAACCGCTACTGGCAAATGTATTTCGGCCATGGACTGGTCTCCACGCCAGACGATTTCGGCAGTCAGGGCGCGCTCCCCACCCATCCCGAACTGCTGGACTGGCTCGCCACCGCGTTCGTGGAGATGGATTGGGACGTCAAGGCCCTGCAAAAACGGATCGTTACTTCCGCCGCGTATCGGCAAAGTTCCGTGGCCGGCCCGGACCTGCTTGAAAAGGACCCGGACAATACGCTGCTGGCGCGCGGACCTGCCTACCGAATGCCCGCCGAGATGATACGAGACCATGCGCTGGCCGCCAGCGGCCTGCTTGTGGACGAAATCGGCGGACCGCCCGTCAAGCCCTATCAGCCGGCGGGCCTCTGGAAAGAACTGGCTACGCGCAATGCGACGGAATACAAGCAGGACGAGGGGGACGATCTCTATCGGCGCAGCATGTACACCATCTGGAAACGCACTACGCCGCCCCCGTCGATGATGAATTTCGATGCGTCGGAGCGCAACATTTGCACCGTCCGGAGGCAAAGCACGAGTACGCCCTTGCAAGCGCTGGTGTTATTGAACGATCCCCAGTATGTGGAGGCCAGCCGCTTGCTGGCGGAGCGGTTGTTGCGGGAAGAGGAGGGGGGCGTCCGGGCGCAAATCGCGCGGGGATATCGCCTGCTCACCAGCCGCCCGCCCGACGCCGAAGAGGTGGCGTTGCTTGCCACGCTGTACGAAGAGGAACTGCGCGCTTTCGAGTCCGACCGCGGGAGCGCGCTGGATTTGCTCGCCGTCGGCGAGTATCCTCGGGACGAACGCCTGGACCCGGCGCAACTGGCTGCCCTGACGGTGGTCGCCAACACCATGATGAATTTCGACGAGGCCGTAATCAAACGCTGACGGCCTGCCCTTCGCCGCTTGCCTTCGCTTATGCCATGAACGAACTCTGCGACCTGAAATACAACTGTACGCGGCGGCATTTTTTGTCCCGTTCCAGCCTGGGCATCGGTTCGGCCGCGCTGGCGAGCCTCCTGAATCCCTGGCCTGCGCTCGCGCGTCCCGGCGGAGACGACGGCATGGGAGGCATTCTGTCCAAGCCCCACTTCGCGCCCCGGGTTCGGCGGGTTATTTATCTCTTCCAAAGCGGCGGCCCGTCCCATCTGGACCTGTTCGATTACAAGCCGACGCTGGAGCAGATGAACGGCGAGCAGCTCCCCGAGTCGGTGCGCCAGGGGCAACGCCTTACGGGCATGACGGCCCATCAGAAATCGTTCCCGCTTGCAGGCTCCCGGTTCCGCTTCTCCACCCATGGCCAAAGCGGGCGCATGATCAGCGAACTGTTGCCGTACACCGCGCAGATCGTCGACGAACTTTGTTTCGTCAATTCGATGTATACGGAGGCGATCAATCACGATCCCGCCATCACTTTTTTTCAGACGGGTTCGCAGCAGACAGGGCGTCCCTCCATCGGCTCCTGGCTGAGTTACGGCCTGGGGTCCGAAAACGAAAACCTGCCTGCGTTCTGCGTACTGCTTTCGCGCAGCAACGATTTCGATCAGCCCTTGTATTCCCGGCTCTGGGGAAACGGTTTTCTGCCGTCGCTGCACCAGGGCGTACAGTTTCGGTCGGGCAAGGACCCGGTGCTGTATCTGAACAACCCGCCGGGCGTCAATCGAACCACCCGGCGGCGCATGCTGGACTATCTGCGCGAATTGCATCAGCGCCAGCACGAACGCGTGATGGACCCGGAAATCAATTCGCGCATTGCCCAGTACGAAATGGCCTACCGGATGCAGACGTCGGTGCCTGCCACGATGGATGTTTCCGAGGAACCCGACTACGTTTTCGACCTGTATGGCGAGGCGGCCCGCATCCCCGGCACATTCGCGGCCAATTGCCTGCTGGCCCGTCGCCTGGCCGAGCGCGACGTGCGCTTCATCCAGCTGTACCACCAGGGATGGGATCAGCACGCGAACCTTCCCCGGGAAATCAGCGTGCTGGCGAAGGATACGGACCAGCCCTCGGCGGCCCTCGTGCTGGACCTCAAGCAACGCGGCATGCTGGACGATACGCTGATCATCTGGGGCGGGGAGTTCGGGCGCACCAACTATTCCCAGGGCAAACTTACGGCGGACAATTACGGACGGGATCACCATCCCCGGTGCTTTACCATCTGGATGGCCGGAGGCGGGATCAAAAAAGGGTTTTCGTTTGGCGAGACGGACGAGTTCGGGTACAATATCGCGCGGGACCCGGTGCACGTGCACGATTTCCAGGCGACCCTGCTGCACCTTCTGGGCATAGACCACGAACGGTTTACGTTCCGGCACCAGGGGCGGCGCTACCGGTTGACGGACGTGCACGGGCATGTGGTTCGCGCTATCTTGACGTGAGCCGCGGCTTGTTCGCTGCTATCTGGCCTGGCGCGCATTCCCTGCGCACTGCATAATTATGTATAATAATACGTATATAATCGGCTTATGCGCGACGTCTATATCGTTTCTGCGGCGCGGACGCCTATCGGGCGTTTCGGGGGCGCGCTGAAGGATTGTTCCCCGGCGGACCTCGCGGCGCATGCGATGCGGGGCGCGCTTGCGCGGGCGGACATTCCCGGGGAGGCGCTGGATTTCTATGCGTTCGGGAATGTGCTGCGGGCCGGGCATGGTCAACTCGTGCCGCGCCAGGCGGCGGCGCAGGCGGGCATACCGGACGCGGTGGACGGGTTCGCGCTGGACATGGTCTGTTCGTCCGGCATGATGAGTTTGATGACGGCGGCGGCGTTCATTCGGGCGGGCGAGGCGGATATTGCATTGTGCGGCGGCGTGGAATCCATGTCTGGCGCGGGGTTTTTCCTGTCGTCCCGGGTGCGCTGGGGGTACGGCTTGCTTGCGGGCAAGGGCGAGCCGCTGGCGGACCTGATGTTGCGAGACGGGCTCATGGACCCCCTGAGCGGGGAAGCGATGGGCGAGCAGGCGGAACGGCTGGCGGCGGAGCATGGCGTCGCGCGGCGGGAACTGGACGAAATGGCCGCGCTTTCGCACCGGCGCGCTGCAAAGGCCCGCGAGGAGGGGTTCTTTGCGGACGAAATCGTTCCTGTGGAGCGCGTTGCGAAGGGGAAATCCGTTGTCGTGGAGGCGGACGAGGGGATTCGCCCGGATACCTCGGTGGATAAACTGGCGGCGCTGCGTCCGGCGTTTCGGAAGGACGGCGTGTTCACGGCGGGCAACAGCAGTCAGATCAGCGACGGCGCGGCGGCGCTGGCGCTGGCGTCGGGCGAGGCGGTCGCCGCGCAGGGCCTGAGGCCGCTGGCTCGCTGGCTTGGCTCAGCCTGGTCCGCCGGAGAAGCGTGGCGGTTTCCCGAGGCGCCGGTTCCGGCTGCGCGGCGGGCGCTCGAAAAGTCCGGCCTGTCGCTTGCCGACGTGGATTTGTTCGAAAACAACGAGGCGTTCGCGCTCAACAACCTGCTTTTCAGCCGGATGCTGGATATTCCCATGGACCGAATCAACGTGCAGGGCGGGGCCGTGGCGCTGGGGCATCCCATCGGCGCTTCCGGGGCGCGGATCGTGGCCACGCTCGCGCATGCCTTGCGGCGGCGCGGCGGGCAGGTCGGACTGGCCGCTATTTGCCACGGGATGGGCGGGGCTACGGCGGTGGCGCTGGAGGCGGCGCAGGGGGCGGGATCAATTACCTGTCAATTACCCGTCAATTACCCATCAATTACCCATCAATTAAAAAAGTCGTTGCGAGACAACGAATTACGAAGATAATGCGTAATATGCGCCGCGCCCGATCAATTAAAATTCAGGCCCAGTGGGGGACATATCGCATCATTCTGCGCGACGCGCCGGGGGCATATGGCTTGATTAAATTTTCCTCTACCGCCTCCTTGATATAGCGGGATACAATTGATTTATTCCCGTCTTCCACGCCGAAACGCTTTCGTAAGGAAGCATTGGTAAGGAAATCGCGCATAACGTACTTCAGGCAAGCGTGCAGATAACAAGCTCGCATGCGATCCGCCTTGTCCATTTTGGCCAGAGGTTTATGTGCAAAAAGAACAGCGCGCGTAAATCCCTCCGGCGCTTCGAAAAGCGGCGCCGGAAGCTGGAAAATCTCTATTTCCGTCACAACTCTGTCCACCCCGCTGCCGCGCTCCTCGCAAATGCCAAACCGCCGCATGAGCGAAGCCAGGGCCTCGTTGCGCGATTTCGGCGGCGTATCCACGAAGCGTTCTGTGGCTACAAGGGGTTCGCCGGGATTGGTGATTTCGAGCCGATCATCGAAAATCTCGAACATCGGCCCCGCGCCAGTAATCGAAAAATCCTGATGAATGAGCGCATTCGCCAGTAATTCTCGCACAGCCACCTCAGGGAACATGGGTACCGTCACCCGCAAAGCCTGATCGATTACTTCATTGGAGGGCAGCATGCCGCTGATGTAGCTAATCAATCCATTAAAGCCACACGCATATCCTTTTGCTTCTTCCCGTTCTTTCATGGCTTCGATGCGCCCGGCGCCTTTATACTGTATCACGCGGACCGCTTTACGCCCCAGACGTCCAAAATCAGCTAGCCGCCTGGCAAGAAGCAAAGCCCCGAGGTTGGTAACGTCCCAGCCGCTTGCTTCGGATCGGCGAATAATGTTATCGTTAGCCAGAACAGACAAAATAGCGTCTCGATTCTCCGGAAGCGGCGCTTCCAGCAAATCGAAGTAGGCTGGATAATCAAGTAATTTCAAGACATCCTCGTCCCGCCGGCGCTCAGCGGCGATGCCGTCTTCAAAGGGGGTTTGGTCGAAGATGCGCCATAGCGCCCGTTCTTTTTCAGAAAAACTCTTCAGATTTTTCGTGTAACTGCCCACACGGATATATTTTACACCGGAAAAACTCACAGGCTGGCCCGTAGGCCTTGCGATTTCAAGAAGAACGACGGGTTTGGCGTCTATCGTGGCGTTAAAGAATCGGAAATCAATCCTTGGTTCGAGAAGGCGCAGTAACCAGTTTTCCAATTCTTCATTGCCGCGACGTTCCCGACGCGGAGTAAAGGTTGTGCCAACCACCGCATGGTCCTGGTCCCGAATACCCCAAACGATATACGCGAACGCCTTGCCCTCCAGCGCTGCTGAATTAGCCAATGCAGAGATGTTTTTGCCGATAGTTTCCGGATCTGCATTATTTTCCTTGAACTCCACCCACTCGGTCTCGCTGGACAAATTGCACAATTCGCTCACCAGATCGGTCAGGTAGTCGCTGGAATGGTGGGTGGTCATGGGAGGTGGCTGAGGTTGCCTGGATAGCCTTTATTGAAATTTAAGGCGCAGCCTTGCCTACTTGTTCCGATTCGGACAATCAAGCGAGGCGACCGAAGCCGGGGATGGTTCGGCATGGCGACACAAGCCATCGGATCATGCAGCGTCCGGGTTGCGGACTCGAAGGCCCGTGCGATCATAATCCATTGAGCGGGTGGTTTCTCAAGGCTTTTCGAAGCGACGGATCGGCTGGTAGATTCGGACGTACTACCCAGTTTTGCCCGAATCGCAGGACTTTCATGAACGCATTCGCCGTCATTATTCTTGTCGCCCTTGTCGGGAAGTACCTGCTCGGCCTGGTTAGCGACATGCTGAACATGCGCGCTTTGTCGCCGGCGCCGCCGGACGAATTCGCCGATGCGCTTGACGACGAGCAGTACGCCCGGTCGCAACGCTACACCGTGACGCGAACCCGTTTCGGGCTCGTCCACGGCGGTTTCGACCTGGCCTTGCTGCTCGTTTTCTGGTTCGCGGGCGGTTTTGCGTGGCTTGATGCGTTGGCGCGCGGCCTGGGGCAAGGGCCGGTGGTCACCGGGCTGTTTTTCCTGGGCGCGCTGATGCTTATCGCAACGCTGCTCGGGTTGCCGTGGCGCGCGTATTCGACTTTCGTGATTGAGGCGCGCTACGGTTTCAACCGCACCACGGTCCGTACGTTTGTCGCCGACACGCTGAAGGGGCTGGTTCTTGCCGTGCTGGTCGGCGGCCTGTGCATGGCGATCATCCTTGCGTTCTTCGAATGGGCGGGCGCGTTGGCGTGGCTCTGGTGCTGGGTCGCCGTTACGTTGTTTGGGATCGTCGTTCAGTTCGTCGCTCCGACCTGGATTATGCCCCTTTTCAACAAATTCACGCCGCTCGAAAGCGGCGATCTGCATGACGCCATAATGGAGTACGTCCGCAGGAATCGCTTTCCGCTACGCGGCGTCTTCGTCGTAGACGGCTCCCGGCGTTCGTCCAAGGCCAACGCCTTTTTCACTGGGTTCGGCAAGAACAAGCGCATCGGCCTGTACGACACGCTGGTCGACGAGTACGCGGTTCCCGAACTGATGGCGGTCCTGGCCCACGAGGTCGGCCATTACAAGCGGAAGCATATCTTGCAGGGCATGGCGTTTTCTATCGTCGAAATGGGGGTAACTTTCTGGATATTGTCGCTTTTTCTCGAACAGGAGCAACTATTCGCGGCCTTCTATGTCAGCGAGCCGTCGGTTTACGCCGGGCTGCTATTCTTTGGTCTGCTGTTCACGCCGGTGCGGCTGGCCTTGTCTATTCCGTCCAACATGCTCTCTCGCAGGAACGAGTTCGAGGCGGACCGGTTCGCCGCCGAGACCACGGGCAGCGGCGAGCCGCTTGTCGCCGCGCTCAAAAAATTGTCCTCCGACAGCCTCTCGAACCTGACGCCGCACCCGCTTGAGGTTTTTCTGCACCATTCGCATCCGCCGGTATTGCAGCGGATTTTGGCCTTGCGGCAAATTGCGGCGGAGGCAGGGGAGGGAGAAAAAATTCCGGGGAGTGGCGCGTAAAATGTATTAAAGCCGGGAATTGTGTCTTGCCAGGCATTCCTCATGCTTATCGAGGCGATGGATTGGCTGGGAGACCGGACGTACTGCCCGGCTTTGCAAGGGAGACGGGGGAGGGGATAATGAGAGGCGGAGCGCGGGAATATAGACAGTAGTATTGTGTGTAAATCCATGTATTTCAATAATTTATGATAAAAAATAAAGAATTTGCAAAAATATATCGCCTTCCGTATACTATAAGCACTACCTCCGTTGTACATCCTTGTCATCCAATGCTCCCAATCGTATGAATACGGAAACGAAGCAGGTCCGCGGATTTCTTGTTTTCCTCGCTGGCATGGGCAGCCTTGGGCTACCTTTCACCTTTCGGTGCTTATTTTAGAACGGATAGAGGCGTATCCTGTCAGTAATGGCGTTCGCGTTCCTTGGTAAATGCAGAAAAGCCCTAAGTAAGAAGCATCGCAAGAGACATTGGCTGCAAGCAAGATGGCGAAACTGAATTACATTACAATCAAGGGCTTTCGATCCATTCAGGAAACTCGGTTAACATTTCGGTCTCTGAATGTTTTGATTGGAGCTAATGGAGCAGGTAAAAGTAATCTTATTGCTTTTTTTAAATTAATCAATGAATTGATGGGAGGGCGGTTTCAGCAATATATTGGATCAACAGGCCGTGCAACAGCTAATTTACATTTTGGCCCCAAAATAACTCCGCAAATTGAAGCGGAAATACAGTTTGAAGTAAAAAACGGTACCAATACCTATAAAATGAGGCTCTTTCATGCTGCTGGAGATTCTATGATTTTTGCTGAAGAGAAACTATTTTATCATCAAGAAGGTTATGAAAAACCCAAAGAAATTTCGCTTGAATCAGGTCATCAAGAAACACGCATTGTCGAGGCAGTTGAGTCAAAAAATGAAACTGCAAAGGCATTACATCATTTGCTTAATAGATGTCGCGTATATCATTTTCACGATACATCTTCCACGGCCAGAATTCGACAATATTGCTATGTTGAAGATAATCGATGGCTCATGCCTGATGCTGCAAATCTTGCAGCCGTACTTTATGAGCTTAAATCGTCTAATGAAATGAGGTATAATAGAATCGTACAAACAATTCGACAGGTGGCACCTTTTTTTGAAGATTTTTCTCTTGAAAAAACTGAATCCAGAGATATTATTTTGAACTGGCGGCACCGATCTTCTGATCTAATATTTGGCCCCCATCAGCTTTCGGACGGAACACTGCGAGCCATTTGTTTAATTTCATTGCTTTTGCAACCTGTTGAAAAACTCCCTTATGTGATCGTAGTGGACGAACCGGAACTTGGTCTGCATCCCTATGCGCTTAATGTAGTCGCATCGTTGTTTCAGGCGGCAAGTCGTTATAGGCAGGTGCTCGTCAGTACACAATCCAGTACGTTTGTAGACTATTTCGAACCTGAAGATATAGTGACAGTAGAACGAAATGGTAAAACCACTGAATTTTGTAGATTAGAAGCCGAAAAATTGAAGGCCTGGCTGGAGGATTATTCGCTTGGCGAAATCTGGGAAAAGAATATTATTGGAGGAGGACCCCACTGATGGCACGGCTTTATCTCTTTGCAGAAGGACAAACAGAGCGGGAATTATACGGAAAACTATCCAAACCCCATCTTCCCTATAAAAAATAACGGATATAACCTTTCCAAAAAATACCGTATATTCTCTGACCCCCTTCACGTAAAGCCCTACCGATACAATGCCCTCCCTCCCTGAACCGAACGTCAAGAACCGTACCCTGTACATCTGCGACAACCTGAGGGTTATGCGAGGCATCAACTCGGAATCCATTGACCTGATAGCCACAGATCCCCCGTTTAATACGAAGCGACTTTACAATGCGCCTATGGGAAGTAAGGCGGCTAATCAACAGTTTGACGACCGTTGGAAGTGGGATGAAGTTACTAATGAATGGCACGATCTTATTGCTACTGATCATCCAGCCATCAAGGAATTAATTGAAGCCGCTGTAGTCATTGAGAGCGGAAGCATTGAAAAGCATACAGGAAAGATTGATACTGGAAAAACTAAAAACAGCGTAGCAGCGTTTCTTGCGTGGATGGCTCCACGCTTGATAGAAATGCACCGGATATTGAAACCGACCGGAAGTCTTTATTTACATTGCAATAGGGAGGCCAACGCTTATCTTCGCTTATTACTGGATGCTATATTTGGAAGAAATAATTTCGGTTCTGAAATTATTTGGCGTAAGCTTCCGAAAAATTGTACAAGGTCGTTAGGAAACGAACACGATACGATATTTTATTACTATAAACATAACAAAAAATACACATTTAATATCGTTCGGAAGCCGTATATGAAGGGCCACGTAGAGGAGCATTATGAAAAGGAAGGCGAACGTTATCGTTATACTGTGGGTGGAAACATCCTTACGGGCCAAGGAGCAACCGACGGCCCATCGTGCGAATCTTGGAGGGGCTTTGATCCCAAACCAAAGGACAGACACTGGGCCATTCCCAAGCACTATAATCAGTTTATGGATACTGCTTATTTACAACTATCCCCTATTCAAAAACTTGAAGCTCTGTACCAGAAGGGATTCATAGAAATAAAACCAGGTAATGCTTGGCCTACTATGGTTCGTTATCTGGATGAAAGAGATGGAGTTGTCTTAAATGATATTTGGGCTTATCAACCCTATACGGAAGGCACTGTGTACGGCAGTAAAAAGGGTATTGAAGAAGAAGTTAAATGGCTACCACCACGTTCTTTGGTCAGAACCGAATGGAAAACTCAGAAACCCGTTGGACTTTATGAACGGATAATAAAAATATCCAGCAACGAAGGCGATCTGGTACTTGACCCATTCTGTGGATGCGCTACAACCTGTGTAGCTGCCGAAAGGCAACGGCGAAACTGGATAGGCATTGACATTGATCCTGAAGCGGAAACCGTGACAAACGAACGACTTCAGGAGACATCTGGACTGGATCAACACGTAGGGTTAGAATATGTAACAGTACAAAAAACTTCACCTAGGAGAACAGATATTGAATACATATCTGCTGATAAAATGAGATTGTTATTATGGAAGAAACAAGGCCAGCTTTGTGGTAATCCTTATTGCACCTTAAAGCACGTAGCAAGGCACGTGGATTTACACTTGGACCACGTTATTCCAAAGTCAAGGGGAGGATCGGACGATATACTGAATCGTATCGGGCTTTGCGGAAACTGCAATAGCCGGAAAGGTCGGAAAGCCTGGGGTAGTTTCCTTGACGACGAGAGGGCGAAGCAAGCGCATCCAGTAGTTGGAAAATAACGGATATAGGAAAGTCAAGATTTACGGGGATGCTTTTCTTAAGTCTTTGTTTTATAGGGGTTTAGGAATGTTTTGGGTAGTTTTCCGTATAAGTCCCAACAGAGCAAACATTCGCCGATACGGTCTTGAAACCGCATCTGGCTCAATTCGGCGTATACATGAATCGACCGCGCCTGATTGCCCACGCCCGAAAAAAAGGAAAAACTCATCGCGGAGGCGGAAAAAATTTCATAGCAATGCAGAACGATATAGAACGTTCTCTTAAGGAAGATTCGAATGCCAATGTGTTTTTTACTACAATGATTGATCTTTACGCCCTGCATCCAAATTTTCCCAAATTGTCTGAATTTGACAAATTACGTCATGTTCCTTATGAACGTGTAAAAAATCTTGAAAAGGCATGGTTTGAAAAAACAAAAGATGATCGTTTTATTCCATTCATTCAATTGCATGAATTTGAGGCTTATTTATTTGTGAAATTGTCATTATTAGATCAATTTTTTGATGAGACAAAAAAGAAAATACCTATCTTGCAAAAGGCTTTACGAAAGACTACATGTCCAGAATTGATTAACGACGGCCAACATACCGCGCCATCGAAAAGAATTATTGAACAATTTCCTGACTATCAATACCTGAAATCGACCATAGGACCGCAGATGGCCGCCTTGATCGGTCTTGATAATATCCGCTCCATATGTCCTCATTTTAATGCTTGGCTGGAACAACTTGAAGGGCTTGGAATGTGATGTGTCCAAAAAAATCGTGTAATCAATAATGTATGCCTCTATTCTCTGTACATGTTTACTGGCAGCTGTTTCGACTTCCCTTCCCTATCCCCCGAATACGCCTCCGATAGATACCCAGCGCCCGCCTCCGGGCTTCGGCGTGGTCGACGATGGGACAGGGGTAGTTTTCGCCGAGTCGGACTCCGGCCTTGTCCAGAACGGATGGCGGCGCTTGCCACGGAGCATGAATTGCTTTGCCCGGCAGTCGCCGGAGTTCCGGGATCCATGTCCGCAGGTATTCCCCGGCGGCGTCGAAGCGCCGTGATTGCGCGACGGGATTGAATATGCGGAAGTACGGGGCTGCGTCCGCGCCGCACCCGGCGGTCCATTGCCAACCGGCGCTGTTGTTGGCCAAATCCGCATCGACCAGCGTATCCAGGAACCAGTCCGCCCCATGCCGCCAGTCGATCAGCAGATGCTTCGTCAGAAACGACGCCGCGATCATGCGGACCCGGTTGTGCATCCAGCCGGTAGTCCATAGTTCGCGCATCCCTGCGTCCACCAGCGGATATCCGGTCTGGCCGCGCTGCCAGCGCCGCAAGCCGTCCGGGTCGTTCCGCCAGGGCATGCGGTCGAACTCGCGCCGTATATTGACTCGCTCCATCTTCGGGTTGTGGAACAGTAGATGATGGCAGAACTCCCGCCAGCCAATCTCCCGCAGGAAGGCGTCCTTGTCCGCCCCCGGCTCGATTCCGCCAAGCGCGGCAACGATCTGGCGCGGCCCGATTTCCCCGAAATGCAGATGGGGGGACAGCCTGCTTGTGCCTTGTTTGCCCGGCGCGTCCCGGTTCGTCGCGTATTTTTCGGCGCCGTTACGCAGAAAATCTGCGAGCCGCCCCCGGGCGCCTTCTTCTCCGGGTCGCCACGCCTTCCGAAAACCTGCCGCCCAGTCTGGATTATGACATCGCAGGTTCCATGTATCAAGCGCTTCGGTCGCTGGCCAGCAAGCGGGGGGAACCGGGGCGGGTTTTTCAGTCTCGGGGACCGCAAATCCCTGTTCGAGGCACCGCCGCCAGAACGGCGTGAAGACCCGGTAGGGCGAACCGCTCCCTGTTTGAATGGTCCAGGGTTCGAAGAGCAGCGCGGCATTGAAAGATCGTATCCCGACGCCCGCCGCTTCGCACTGCGCCCGGATTTCCGCGTCCCGCCGAACGATTTTAGGATCGTAAAGCCGGTTCCATACGATCGTCGATGCGCCGGTTTCCTGCGCCAGGGCGGCGATGGTTTCCCCGGAAGCGCCTCGGCGCAGAGTGAGGCGGCTGCCCAGTTTCTTCAGGTCGCCGTGCAGGGCGTGGAGGCTGCCGTGTAGCCACCAGCGGGACGCGCCCCCCGAGGGACGGCTTTCGGAACCTTCATCCAGGATAAAAACGGGGATGACGGGCCGACCGGTTCGGATTGCCCAGGACAGCGCGGGATTGTCCGTCAGCCGCAGGTCGCGCCGAAACCACATGAGGATCGGTTGCCCGCTGTCTTTGTAGGGATGTTGCTTGCGGGGAGGCATTTTTTGGCAAATGAAGTGGTTGCAGGTTTAGTATTTATCCGACGGTTCGCCCATTCATTAATGTCAGGCATAAATACCTAACGAACTCTATGCTTTTCGAATAGATGGTCAAAGAATGTTTTTAGGAGTTGTTTTCCATCAACGCCTTGAAGCTCACTACCACCAAATCGGTACACATCGTATCCGTGTAGTTTGAGTTCTCGATCAGCCGCAACCATTTCTGCGTAACGAATAGGTGAAGGCTTTCCATTATCATCCGAATAGTGGCGAGCACCATCAACTTCCAACACGATTCTGGTTCCGTGTGAAATCAGTATCAAAAAATCCATACGCTGACGCAAAAGCGCATCTCGACCACGCTGTTTGACCGTTTGAGGATCGTAGTGCAGCCACACCTCGGGGAGTAATGCAGGCAGATCTGGTATATCTTTGCCAAAGTGCTTGAAGAAGGTCTCGAAAAGAAGTTTCTGGGGAGGCGAATTCTTCGGTAGCGATGACAGAAGGCGACGGTAGAGTGTCTTTTTAGCCTTTTCTTCATCCGCATGTCCCTTGGACTTTGCCCACCAAGCTTGAAGATGACGCCAACGCAGTCCTTCAGTTGGAGTAGGGTAGTCATATATTAAGACTTTATCTGCTCCAGTGACGATTTCAATGTCGTTGTTTACTGCATCCCGAAAACGAAGATCAGGCTTTACTTGTGACGCAAAGATTAGATTTTTTGGGCGGCCAGTAGCCCCGATTCCAGTCTGCTGCAAAGAGAATGCTGGATATCCATCTTGCTCGCCTGTCTCAACAAGTTCGAGACCATGAAGGCGAAGCACTCGGTTCGCTGCCGCAACAAATGACCGTTGGTTTTGCTCATTGGGGCGCACCTCTGGGCCAACCAGAGCTTCTATCAACTTTCCGAATCGGAGGTCGGAACATTCAAGAGCACCGAGCTGCTGGAAAAATTTTTCAACAGACCAGCCTTGAGGATTATTGGTGAAGTATTCTTGGAATTGAAAATAGAGAGAATTTTCAGGGGTCCATGAATACAACTCATCTTGAAGTACCCAAAGTTTTTCTAAGGCGGCAAGAATTTCGTTGGTATCGCAATGCAAAAATTCTTGTTCAAATCCCTGAGCAAGTTCTCGCCGAAGTTTTTTCGTGATGGTCGGATAGTTTTCATTTTTCCAGAGAAATTCTTCAATTTTGAACGTATCCCTATTTCCTTCGGCCACAGGATAGCGTTTCGTGAATTCCCGGGCGACCGGTTGAGTTTCGTCCGGCATTTGACGAAGGGGGGCGAGTCGGCTTCGGATATACTCACGCTTTGTTCCTGACTCATACAGAGGATTGGGAAGACCAAGTGCATCGCAAAGATTGGGTAGATCAATCATTCGCTGCGGTTGCAACTCTGATTCGACCGCGTCGGCGAGAATATAAAAAAGGGGATTTTTATTGCTCATGTGTCGAGTGCCGAGTTTTCTCAAGAAATCCTATGCTTTACTGATAATTGCATCCATGGGGCTAGCCAGAGATCATTTTCCTCGCCGCCGTTTCATTTTCCCCTTCGCCACCAGCGGCTCCATCATCTTCTCGTACAATCCCAGCAGATATTCCACCCGCTCCCGTTCGCTGGCGAAGCCGCTGCGGCGATACAGCCGGTCCACGGCGCGGTCGAGGGCTTGGTGCGCCTTGCGGAGATTGGGCGGCATGAGGTCTGGGTCGTAGAGATCGGCCAGAGAAGAGTCGGGATGGGCGGCGCGGGCGTCGAGCACGGCCTGCGCAAGCGGTTCCAGTTTGGCGACGCTCGGGCTACCCGTATGGAAGCCGGGCGGTACGGGGAAGGTGTTGTAGACGAGGCCACTCGAATAGCGATAATCGCTTTTCAGTCGTCCGCCAATATATCTTAACCAAGCCATGTGTATAGCAGAGGTTAACAGCGCGAATTGCCAAAGCCGTGCATTTTCCACGACCAGCAATTGATTGCTCGGGATGGCGGGAGGGTTCAACCAGCCAATGGGGATATACTGGCGGCGTTCCGAACTGACTTCGGGGATAACCAAGAATGAAGTTTCCGGAATGACGGAAACGTGATACTCGGTGGGGCGATCTGCGAGCGACTGCCCCAATCGACCGGCTTGCTCTGTTCGATAACGCCTGACCGTATGGATTCTGTCCATGACATTCGGCAACGAACGCAGGAGCGCTGGCGATTGACCGGATACGTGAAGAATCCAGCGCGCTCTGTCGTTGATGTATTCGGCGCCTCCGACAAATGGTCTCAGCAGCTCGGCGGCTTGAGGCTCCAGTGCAACGAAGTCCGCTTTTTCCTTTTCCTGGAAAATGTAATGTCCGCCATCCACGGGCTTCGTCCCAACGCCGATCTTTGGAAAATGGCTAATAGACACACGTTGTCTTTTTATTACAAGATGCGGATTCGTCAAGTGACCGCCGTCAATCAGGTATGGGCTGATGGCCGACACTTGAATCTCGTGCGGGGCCTCTGTCAGTGTCTGGTATGTGAATAACCGTCGTCCGCCGGATATGGATTTCCGGTCGGATAACCCGATAATCACCACATGCACATGCGCCACGCCCCGCGCGTCCGAGCCCCAGGCGAACGTGCGGTGAACAAAAGCGATTTCCAGGTTGTAGCGATCGAATAAAGCAGGCCACAACTGAGCAACCTGCTCGCCCTGCGTAATGGAATTGGTGGCGACAAAGCCGATCCGGGCGCGCTTTCCGCGAAAATATTCGCCCGCTTTGAGAAACCATGCTGCGACATAATCAAGTCTCGACCCTGACGCTCCAAGTCTTTCCATGAGTGCCTTGGCCTGTATTTGCTTTTCCCGGATGCGCATGACAAACCCCCCGAACGGCGGATTGCCGAGCACGTACGAACAATCTTCCGGGGGCAATGCGTCGGCCCAATCCATCTCCAGCGCGTCCCCATGCACGATATGCGGCGAGGTCTCCAGCGGAATGCGCACGTATGTCTCCCCAAATTCCAGGCTGAGGCGGTTGTTCATGATGTGATCCATCATCCACAGGGCCACCTCCGCGATGCGGGCCGGAAATTCTCCCAGTTCGATCCCGTAGAACTGATCGACGTTCACCACCGAAAGCAGACTGGCCAGCACATCGACCTGCCTGCGGGGCCGGGTTTCTTTCAGTACCTCGATTTCCAGTTCGCGGAGCTCCCGGTAGGCGATAATGAGGAAGTTGCCGCAGCCGCAGGCAGGATCCAGGAAACGCAACCGTCCGAGCCGCTGCTGGAAGGCGAGCAATTCCGGCAGGCGGCGGCTGTCCTTGCGGGCCTTGAGCCGGGCAAACTCCGCCCGAAGATCGTCCAGGAAAAGCGGCTCGATAACCTTGAGAATGTTCTTCTCGGTGGTGTAGTGGGCGCCCTGCTTTCGCCGCTCGTCCTTGTCCATGACAGACTGAAACAGGGAGCCGAAAATAGCCGGAGAGATATTCGACCAGTCGAAGCGGCAGGCGTCGAGCAGGCGCTCCCGCATGGAGGCGTCGAAAGAGGGAATGCGGAGCGGCCCGTCGAAAAGGGCCCCGTTCACATAGGGAAAGCGGGCAAGGTCCTCGTCAAGATTGTTCGGGCGTTCGTCTTCCGGCGTGTCGAGTACCTGGAAGAGTTGCGCGAGCCATCCGCCGAGGTCCGAACCGTCTTCCCGCGCACGGTTTTCCAGCAGGTCAAGAAAAATATCCCGGGGCTCGAAGATGCCCGTATCGTCCGCGAAGAGGCAGAACACGATGCGGACCAGGAACCGCTCCAGATCGTGCCCCTTGTAGCCAGAGGCTTCGAGCGCGTCGTGGAGTTTGCCCACGAGCTCGGCGGCCTTGATGTTGACGGGGTCCTGATCCTTGAACGAACGCTTCTGTACGCCGAGGATGAAGCCGAACTTCTCCACATGGTCGGGCAGGGCTTCGAGCGTAAAGGAGGCCTCTTCCCGCTCGTCCAGATCGCGGAGTTTGAACGTCTGGAAGTCGCTGACCAGAATATAGCGCGGTCGATCCCGCTCGGGAAGCGCATCGAAATATTCGCCCGCCTGTTTTTTCGCTTTGGCAAGATTCCGCCCGACGCTTTTTTGCTCGACAATCAGGACGCCCGGCCAGAAAAGGTCGATGAAGCCGCTGGAATCCCCCAGTTTTTTCACGTTCTCCTCGTATCGAGCCACGCTGCGCCGCTCGACCCCGAAAATGCGGAAGAAACTGTCGTAAAAACTTTGCGTTTCGCCCTTTTCGTACCCGGCACCTTCCCATTCGCGGGCGAATTCCGCCGCGCGGGCGCGTATTTCATTCCAGGACAGGCGCATGGGTACGGGGGCGTGGCTTCAGGGTCTCGTTGGGCGCATTGACGCGGAACAAGGTCGCAATCCTCCGGCTTAATTGCTCCGGAATTTGTCGAAGCGGGCCGGAGCGCCGTTATTTATGGGATAGTTTCTTGGGTAGTTTATAGGCTAGTTTTTGGGCTAGTCTATAGGCTAGTTTTTGGGGTAGTGCCTGCGTTCTGCATAGCGATTGTGCTATTATCAATGGGTGTCATCCATAACCTCCCAATGCCCCTTTCGGGCGGATCCGACATGGCGGATGCGGCCTGCTTGCCTGAGATTGGCAAGATGATATTTGACGCCAGCAAGGGTGATTCCTATGCGATCTGCCAGGGCCTTGCGGGTGATTTCCGGGTTTTCGCGCAATAAGGCCAGAATCCTTTCCTGGGTGGTTGCCTCCGATGTCCCGGAAGGTCCATTGCCGGGCGCCATGCTGTCCCGGTACGCTTGCGAAAACGGAAAATTGATCCAGAACCCGCCCGTTTCCACTCGTATGCCCGGATCGGGGGTATCCGCCTCGCGACAGGCGTCAAAGATACGCTGAATACCGCGCCCCCAGGTTTCTATTTCTCCCGCTCGGAAAAAGGCATTCGCCACATCCGGGTTGAAGGGTCGGGAAGGATGGCTGCCCAGTAATTTTTCCAACGTCCACCCTTCAGGCAATGCTCCGGGATTCCATATCTGTAGCCGATCAGGGTATACCCGAATTTGTATATGCGCGGCCATGGCGTAGTCGCGATGGACGATGGCGTTCAACACCGCTTCCCGCAGCGCCCCTTCCGGCACCGGATAGGTCTCAAGACGCTGAATGCCTTCGTAACTAATGATCGCCTTCAGGTACTTGGTCAGCAACAGGTCCATCGTATTGCGGACCTGCGCGAACAGATCGCCACAGACCTCGTCCTGATAGCGCAGGTCGATCTTGCCCTCAAAATAGCCAATCCTGACCGCTGCCCCGGTAAAGAAGCGTTCAGGGTCAGGATGAAACAGGAGGATGGCTGCCCGTTTCAGATATTGGCCCTCTGTCAGGCGCAACTTTTCGATCAGCCCGGGATTATCCTCCTCAAGGACCTCCCTTCCCAAGCGGTTTCTGGAGGTTGCCTGATTGCGGAATCTGGTCAAACTTTCGGCATTCAGATCGTCAACCCGTACGCCCGGAACCGGTGCCGCGTCCCAGCGCTTCCCCGTTTTGCCCAGCAGGAAACGGTCAAGGGCCGCGCCGGTGAGCGCCTGCATGGTGCTGCCGCTTCGGTAGTAATACTTGCCGCGGTAACTGATCGGAACCGGATAGGGTTCAACCACAATCTGCACGTACGGCAGCCCGTTCTCCTCCAGAAGATTAACGTCGGGCACCATGCCGAGCAGGTTGCGGAGTTTATTGGGTAACTCCTCGATCAACTGTTCGGCGTTGTCGAGGCCCACCGCCTGCCCCTTGTCGTTGCGGCCAATTTCCAGGGCGCCGCCCTGCGCGTTAGCGAAAGCGCATAGCCACTTCAGGTGCTCGTCGCGCCAGGACGCTTTCCATTCGGTATGCTGGTCTTCGCTCATGCGCTTTCTTGGACGAGGCATTTGTTGAGCTCATACGTTTGCCAAAACCCAATGGTCAGGATGACGCGAGCTTTGGCAAGGTCCTGCCCGGCGTTTTCCCATTAGCGGGCGAATTCCGCTGCGCGGGCGCGTATTTCATTCCAGGACAGGCGCATGCGTACGAGTTTGAGGGAGCGGCAAGGCTTGCAACGCGAAGCAAGGCCGCCTGGAGTATAGCCTAAAATAGGGTCTGGTGCAAGAGCGGGCTGAATCGGAACGTATTTACGCGAAACTTTTTTACCGCGAAGGGGTTGACTATGTCCCAAAGAGGAGGTACCTTGCAGTCATAATCCGCCCCTTGGCAGTACGCCTTGCTCCCGATCCTGAACCCAGGCTCGGCGATCATGAGTAAGGCAGACCCCTTGGGGCTTTTTTACATCTCGTAGCCATTGCACCTGGACATGACCAAGGTGGCCATACTCATCGACGGCGGCTATTTCCTGAAGCGCTTGCCCAAAGTCCGCCCGGAGGTTGACTCGCAAGACGTGAGTCAAGTTGCAGAAGCAGTCAGCTCGCTGGTTACAAGCCATTTGAAGCAGGTAAACAAGTTGTACAATGCGCCTAATTACTGGCAGCTCCTGTATCGCATTTTTTATTACGATGCTAAGCCTTACGATGGACGTGAGCACACGCCTGTTCGACGTCGATCAATCGATTACTCGAAAACTTCACAGGCACTTTTTCGGAATGAATTATTGAAAGCCTTGCGCGGCTATCCTAATCTTGCCGTGCGCTTGGGCGAGGTTAGAAAGAATAGTAACCAATTTTGGACGTTGAACGCACAGGCACAGAAAGCGTTACTGCGCGGCAAGCGTACATTTGACGAAATTCTAGACGAGGATTTCTCGCCCACATTTCGGCAAAAAGGGGTTGATATGCGAATTGGCCTTGACATTGCCTCGATTACATTGAAGCGACAGGCGCAAATCATAGTGCTTGTTTCTGGCGATTCAGATTTTGTTCCGGCGGCAAAACTTGCGCGTCGCGAAGGTGTGCAATTCATACTTGATCCACTATGGCAGAATATATCGCCTGATCTTTCTGAGCATATTGACCGCCTCGCAAGCGGATTTAACAACCCCGAGAAAAGTGGAGGGTAGTGTATTTTTCTGCCCGTCCGGCTCTTTCGTCCATAAAATACTCGTCACGTAATCAGATACGTTACGACTGCCCTACTGCCCCCTGTTTCCGGGGCTTTGCAGCGGAGATGATCCCGCCGTATATCGACTTCACGAAGGCATGGACCTCCGCCTTGCGGGCGGGCTGGCGAAGGATCACCGCCTGCACCTGGGGGTCGGCGAGGATGTGTTCAGACGGATAGCGCTGCCGCTTTTCTACGCGGACGTTCGTGAATCCAGCGGCGGCGAGGTCGGCTTCGTACTCGGCAACCTGGACCGGAAGGCAACCGACCAGCGACGCCTTCGAGTCCGCGACGAAGTCCGGCATGGCGCGATCGGAAACGAGATCCGAGATGATGACTCGTCCGCCGGGCCTCAGCGCGCGCATCGCCTCGGCCAGGACGCGCGGGCGGTTGGCCGACAGGTTCAGGACGCAGTTCGAGATAACGAGGTCTGCGGCGCCGTCGGGTACCGGAAGGGCCTCTATCTCTCCCAGCCGGAACTCGACGTTGGCGAAACCGCTCTTGCGCGCATTGGCGCGGGCAAGTTCCACCATCTCGGGCGTCATATCCACGCCAATCACCCTGCCCTCGGCCCCGACGCGTTCTGCGGCCAGGAAGCAGTCGAATCCTGCGCCCGAACCGAGGTCAAGTACGGTCTCGCCCGCCGCCAGCGACGCCAGCGCCACGGGGTTGCCGCATCCAAGACCGAGGTTGGCGCCCTCTGGGACGCGGTTCATTTCGTCCTGGTCGTAGCCGACGGCGCAACTGATTTCGTCGGCGGTAGCGCCCGCGCAGCATCCATCCGCCGCAGCGCCAGCGGTTGCCGGGTCGCCGTTCGCAGGCTCGCAGCAGCCGTCTCCCGTCGCAGCCGCGCGGGCGTATCTTTCGCGCACTGCGGCGCGTCTTTCTGTGGCGTCAAGGGGCATGCCGTACCTGTTTTTTTGGTTGGCGCCTTTGGGGCTTACAGCCGCCGAAGGCAGGAGGAATTCAACGAAAAAGAGTACAGTCAGAACGAGGGAGCCGGGCCGCTGGTTTCTGCTGTACAGCGAGGCAGCGCCTTCCATTTGCTGTCTTTTTGCATTGTCCAGGCAGGCTGCTTCCCCGCCGCCGCAGAAAATCTGTTGCAACTGCGCAAGGTTATCTCAATCGCAAAAAAGGTCTTGCTGGCTGCGGTCGGCCTCGCTCGGCCCTTCCTCCGCGAAAGGATCGTCGGCCTTTCTGGGGAGACGCAACTGCTGGCGAATTTTCGCCACAGCGGGAGACGCGCTGTAGGAGCGGCCACGCTTTTCGCCCGCCGGGACGAGAAGTTTTGCGTCCACAAGCGCCTTCAGGTCGCGGCTGGCCAGGTTCCTGGATACGTCCGCGCTTATCCGATAGGATGCATTGCGTACCCTAATTCCAAAAGCAGCCTGAAGCAGCGCCAGCGCCATCCGGTCGGGAAGGTCATGGGTTTCTACCAGTTCCGAAAGCGCGGCATACACCCTTTCCAGTTCCCGCGTCCGGCGCAGGAGCGTTTGCGCCTGCCGGTAATGGCCGCTCAGACAGAAACGCACCCACGGCTTGGCGTCCCGTTTAGGATTCCATCCGCCGCCGCCAACCTCTGCCAGTACATCGTAGTATGCCTGTTGATTGAAGCCAATATACTCTTCGATGGAAGAGAATGCGGGCGCTACGATGCCGTCGCTCGCCAGCACGGCGGTGTGGATGCATCGGGCGGTCCGTCCGTTGCCGTCCGTGAATGGATGCAGCATCGCCAGATTAAGGTGGGTCATGGCCGCGCGCAGAAAGACGGATTCCACTTCTCCGTCGTTCACATAGTCCAGCAATTCGTGGACGAGAGATTCCAGCAGGTCACGGTCTACTCCTTCGTGCACCACGTCGCCGGTGCGGGTATTCCTTACGCAAACCCATCCGGGGCGATACTGACCCGGATTTGCCCTCAAGTCAGACTGGCAAATCATGAAATGAACGGCCAGGAGTACATCTTCCGTGATCGTAAAAGACGGACTCTGGCGGCGCTGGAGAATGTAGTCCATCGCTTCCCGGTAGCCGACTACCGCTTGCCAGGTATCGCGATCTGTGTTCGCCGGATCCTCCCGGTCGATTGCGGCTATGGCGTCGTCGTTGGATACATTGATGCCTTCTACGCTATTGGATGCGGCAAGCGCGCGCGCCCGGGTCATGCGAGCCAGCAAGCCAGACCAGCGGCGCGTGTCGGTAGCGACGTAGCGGCGCAGATCGGCCCGTATTCGGGTCGTCGCGTTCTCTACGCGCCTTTCCGCCTCATCCAGGGCAGGGTACGTGAATAGCATGATCAAATACAATTTGAAATTGACTTTATATCATAATATAAACGACTTCAGGTCAATTGTCAATAGCATTTGATACATAAAGAGGCTTTTTCAAGGGCGCATTGCGATGATTCTGTCCTGCAAGCCCGTTCCAGCAGGCCGGTTCCGGCGTTTTGTTCAGGCGCACAGCGTGGGGCGTACGACGCCAAACAAGGTCGCCATCCTCTGGCTTAATTGCTCTGGAATTTGCCCAATCAGTTCGAAGCATGCTTGGCCTCTCATCAGGAAACCTTGCGCCGCATGCGTTGTTTTGCTTCCTTTCGTACATTGCGCTATATTTCACCGATTGCCTTGGAGCGAGGGGCTATACCGGACGGCCCCGCCGCTGAGGGCAGACAAACGATACACCCTGCCTCGTTTTATCCATGAAGGTCGCCATGGAGCGGTCGTTGCGGAACGCTGGCGTCAACCGACAATACACGAGATGCTGAAGGCCCTGAATTTACGCCAGTACCGCGGGTTCGAGTCGTACCAGTTGGCCGATTTGGCTCGCGTCAATCTGCTGGTTGGCAAGAACAATGTAGGCAAGACCTCGATTATCGAGGCGGTCGAACTCCTCTTGTCGGGCGGGAGTGTCCATGCTTTGAGTGAATCGGTTCGGCGTCGCAACGAGTTCGGCAGAGGTATGAGACATGCGCTTGATATTTCTCATATATTTCATGGTCATCAATGTACGCCAGGCGCCTGCTTTGACCTGTCAGGCTCGCGCAATCGCCCGCGCCTCCGCGGGAAAATAGTGGCTCTTGAAGAGGTCGATAAGACAGAAATGAGGGTTTGGCAACCTTGGATTCACCACCCAGACGAAGAGTCTGAGGCTGGATTCGGGTTGCGTCTTTTCCTGGACGGGCAACCGCCTATTGTGCTTCCGGTTGCGGAGAATGGCTTGCTTATATCTGGTCCTTGGGCGCGCAGTCAAGGCAATGGACACGTCAATTTTCTGAATTTGAATTTGTCATCCATGCAGAGCGCGTGGAACGCTATAGTTGAAGCGCGGCTCGAGGAGGAGATATTCAAGGCAATGCATATTCTAATGCCGACGATAGATTCCATTCATTTTCTGGTTGGTGACCGCCAGGAAGGCATTCTTATAGGACGGGAGGGTGCTGCACTTCGTCTTCCCATAGGTAGCTACGGGGATGGGATGCGGCGATTGTTGGCGATCAGTCTTGCTTTGGTCGGCACTCAAAACGGGTGCCTGCTTATTGACGAAATTGACACAGGGCTTCACTGGACGGTGATGGAAGATATGTGGCGGCTCGTTGTAGAAGCTGCGCAACGATACAGCGTTCAGGTTTTTGCAACCACCCATAGCTACGATTGTATCCGGGGACTTGGTTCGCTTATTCAATCTCGCCCGGACCTGTCGGAGCTCGTCGCCATTCAAAAAGTGCATCGCTCGCTGGAGAAAGCGGTCTGTATCCCAGGCGAGGATATTCCAATCGTAGCAGAACAGGATATCGAGGTTCGTTGAAAGATGCACCAGAGAGAACAGCCCATCCTTCGCGTAGAAGGGACGGACGACAAGCACGCCATTCGCCATCTGCTGTTACGGCACGGTATCGATACCGAGCATCTGGACATTGCCATCAAAGGGTCGGAAAGGGAAGGTGAAGATAGCGGCGGCAGGGACAAAATGCTTCAAGGGATGGCGCTTGAAGTCAAGACCAGTACCGGCAAATCAATAGGATACGTTCTGGATGCCGACCGTGCTGCCGAAGACCGCTGGCGCAGTGTTCAGGCGCGGATCGGGGAGACGGGTTTAGAACTGCCGGATCCAATTCCCGAAGACGGTTTTGTGGGCTATTCTTCTGATTTTCAGACCCGCGTAGGCGTGTGGCTGATGCCGGATAATCGCCGAGCGGGTGCCCTTGAAGGTTTTTTGCAAGACCTCGTTCCCGAAAGGGACATCCTGATTCAACTTGCCGAAAAATCAACAGACAAGGCAAAGAATGCGGGCGCCGAATTTCCAGATACTGCACGGATGAAGGCTATCCTGCACACTTGGCTGGCTTGGCAAAAATGCCCCGGGGTGCCGTATGGTACTGCAATAAAAGCGAAGTATTTCCAAAGCGACAGTCCCGCCGCGCGTGCATTCGTCGATTGGTTCCGCCGCGTGTTCGAAATTCCGTCCCCTTGATTCGCTCCCCCAAAACCCCCTACCGCCTTGCCACGATCGCCGTGCGGTCGTCGCAATACAGGGCGGTCGGGTCGGGCTGGAAGCGTGCCACCGTTTCTTCGAGTTTTCCGATGATCGCCTCGGCAGGCAGATCGGCGTGCAGGCGAAGCGTTTCCGCCACGCGCTCTTCGCCAAACGGCTCGCCGCCAGGTCCTTCCGCATCCGAATAGCCGTCCGTGCAGATGGCGAGCACGTCCCCTTCGACGAGTTCGAGGGTTTGCTGTTCGGGCAACAGGTCCGGGAGAATCCCGATAGGCGGGTCCGCCGGAGGCAGCGAGGCGACCGTGCCCTCGCGGACGAGCATTCCGGGATTGTGCCCGGCGTTGATATAGGTAAGCACGCCCGCCCGGGTGTCGAGCACCCCGTAGAACAGGGTAACGAATTCTTCGGGGTTCGTATCCTCCCAGACCGCGCGGTTCACCTTGCGCAGCACATCCTGCATGGAAAAGATGTTTTCGGCCTGCACCCGCAGCGCGGACCGGATGGTGGCCATGAGGATCGCTGCCGGAATGCCCTTGCCGGATACGTCTCCCTCCACAATGCCCAGGTTGCCGCCGGGCAGTTCGATGAAGTCGAAGAAATCCCCGCCGATCTCCCGGCAGGGGCGGCAGGCGCCCGCAATGTCGAAGGGCGGAATGGCGGGCGCGGCCCCTGGCATGAGTTTGCGCTGGATGCCTGCGGCGATTTCCAGTTCGTGCTCGATTTGCCGCAGGGCGAGTTGCTCCTTGTAGAGCCGGGCCAGCGAGATGGCGACGGAAGCCTGATTGGCCATCGTGCTGAAGAGGCGCTCTTCGTTTGCGGTGAAGCGGTGCGGGCCGGGCGTGAACATCGACAGGGTGCCGATCGCCTGTCCGTCCTGCACGAGCGGCGCGGCCAGAAAGGAATGAACCCCTGCGCCCGCCGCTTCGCGCACGTAATCCATTCGCGGATCCTGCCCGATATCCGTAACCGCGATCAGGTCGTGGTTCCCTTCGGCGAATTGCCGGAAGATGCTGCTGGCTGCGGTGAGCGGATGCGCATGCAGATATTCCTTGCTCAGGCCAGAGGAGGCTTTGAGGGCCATTTCCCCCGAGTTCTTGTCGAGAAGCCGGATGGCGCAGGCCCGCGCCTGCATCGTTTCCTTCGTGACGCGCACGATTTCGTCGAGCAGGCTCGGCAGGCCGAGGTGGGTTTTCGTAAGGAGCCCGCTTGTAAAATCAAGCGCAGAGAGCTTCGCTTCGGCTCCGCCAAATGAAGTCATGTCCGTGCGCGCGCGGCGCGCGAAACGATCTGAGCGAAGTGGATTTGGTCAGAGTATCCTACAATCTTTCCGTCCGATGGTTCTCCCGGACGATATAGATGGCAGGGGGGCGCCCATGCGTTTTCGCACAGGATTCGCAGAGCGCCCGCCGCAAGGCAGCTGCGGCGGACGGGCGCGCCAGATGCACCGTGCACCCCCCGAAACCGCCTCCGGTCATGCGAGACCCGAGTACGCCTTCCACGTTCCGGGCGGCGGCCGCCATGGCGTCGAGTTCCGCGCAACTTACTTCGTAGAGGTCGCGCAGGCTTTTGTGCGACTCGTTCATCAATGCGCCGAATGCTTCGTAATCTCCCTGGCGCAGGGCGTCGCGGGCATCCAGTACGCGGCGGTTTTCCTCCAGCACATGCTGGACCCGACGGCGCGCAAGGGGCGGCAGCAGCGGAAGGTCGCCCGGCGCGGCGTCGCGCAAGCTGCGTACGCCGGGGCGGGTTTGCCGGATGATTTCAAGGGCGCGTTCGCATTCGCGGCGGCGGGTATTGTACCCTGAATCGGCCAGTTTGCGTCGCACCCCTGAATCTGCGACGACGATTTCGAGCGCGGCTCCTGAGGCGGGCGTGGCGGCGGGCGCCGAGGCGGGCGTTTGGGGCAGGGGGACATGCTCGCAGCATAGCGACCGGCAGTCCAGAAGCAAGGCGTGCCCCGGGCGGCCCAGCCGGGATACGAAGGGGTCCATGATTCCGCAGGAGACGCCTGCGTAGCGGTGTTCCACCTGTTGGGAAAGGCGCGCCGCGTCCATGGGGTCGATTTCGAGGCCGAACAACTGGTCCAGACCATAAACGACTGCCGTGGAGAGGGCGGCGGACGAACTCAAACCGGCTCCCAGCGGCACATCTCCCTGGACGAGCATCTCGAATCCACCGGGGAGTCGTTCGCGCAGTTCGTTCACGACGCCGGACACATAGGCGGTCCATGCGCCGGGTCGGGTTGCGGGAGGCTGCGAGAGCGAGTAGGTTATGCGTTCGTCAAACTGCGCGGCGTACAGGATCGCGGTATCGTCGCCTCGCGCCCGCAGCGCAACGTATGCGCACCGGTTGATCGTCATGGGGAGCGCGAACCCCCCGTGATAATCCGTGTGATCCCCGATCAGGTTGACGCGCCCCGGCGCCCGTACGATCAGGACATCCTCCGGGTCCGCTTCGCCAAAAGCGTTTCGGAACGCGGAAAGCAGCTGCGCAGCCTTGTCGCCCGGCCTGCCGCCCCGGTCCGTGGTGGAAGGATTGCGCCGGGTCATTTCGCCGTGACGCCCCCGTGGCGGCGCAGGAGATCGGCGACCTCGTCATGGCCTTCAAGGAGGGCTATAAGGAGGGGCGTAGCGCCGTCGTTGTTCGTTGCATTCACATCTGCGCCGTGGTCGAGCAACAGGTGCACGACATCTTTTTTGCCTCGATACGATGCTGCGTGCAGAGGCATATGTCCGAAGAGTACGCTTTGGCCGTTTACATCTGCTCCATTATCGATCAATACCTTTGCAACTTCTGCGTTATCTGCGATATGAAGAGGGGTTCCACCGCCATCGTACTCGTCGTGGATATTTGCTCCGTGATCAATTAATAATTGTGCCGTTTCCGCATCTTTCACAAAGTGAAGCGGGGCTGCACCAGCCTCTCCAGATTCACTTGGGTCTGCCCCATTATCGATCAGTAATTTTATCATATTTACACTTACGTTTCCGGCTAAAACAACAAGCAAAGGAGTTTCAGCAACCCAACTTTTTGCATTCGCGCCATAATCTATTAGTAATTGCGCCGTCTTCACGTTATCTGCATATGCGAGAACTGGCACAGTATACGGGTATCCACTATGAACTCTTTCCGTTTCAGCTCCATTATCCAGCAACACGCGCATAACTTCCAGATGATCAAGGAGCGTCGCAAGCTCAAGGGGCCTATACCCAATATACAACCAAGGATCGTCTTCTTCGTAGGACCATTCTTCGTTTACGTCCTCGCCTTCTGCGACGAGCGTTTTCACCACCTCCGTTTCGCCGCGCAATATAGCCTGAAGGAGCGCAGGCACACGGACGCTGTCCGCCTCGATTAGCTCATTAAGTTTTTCGAATTCCCTGCTTTCTTTCGATCCGTTGTCCTGCCCATATACGGATGCGGAACATAGCAAAAGGACGGCAAGCAGGGTGGAAATGCGTTGCATGGTTGGCCTCAGGGACAAGGTTGCGGAGACACGTTGCATGGCGTATTGCGAAATCGCAAGGTTGCGAGCGTCTGCGCGGAATGACTTGGCGCAAGGCCGGAGTAAAAAATCCGGCAAATCCCGACGCCCCCGTGGCGGCGCCGCCTCCTCATCGAGAAGCGAAAATGCGCCGTCCCCCGTCGTTCTCTACGGCAATGATGTCGTACGGCTCGCTGCGGGGGCCTTCCATGCCGGGCGAGCCGATGGGCATGCCGGGCACCGCCAGGCCCGCAATGGGTTCTGCGTTCTCCAGCATGCGCTGTATTTCCTCGGCGGGCACATGGCCTTCCACGAAGTATTCGCCCACCACTGCCGTGTGACAGGAGCCCAGATCGCCGGGAACCCCGTGTCGGATTTTCACCGGCGTTACGTCGCTCAGGTCCACGACCTTGACGCGGAATCCGTTCGCTTCGAGATGGTCCACCCATTTGGCGCAGCACCCGCAGGTGGGCGACTTGTACACCGTAACGCGCTCCCCGCCAGAGGAAGTGCGGGCAATGAGTACGCCGGACGTGACGAGGGCGCCCGCCAAAAACGCAAGAAGGAGGTACTTTTTCTTCATAAAAGCATTATACCGTACGTTTTGCGGAACGTTCCGCAAAACCGCTGCGCGAAACGGCTCCGGTCGAATAGCGCGTTCGGGGCCTGGCTTTACGGCAGCGCCCGCGACGCCCCGTATCCGTTATGTATCCCTTATATTAAGGACGCAACAAGCGCATCCTCGCTTGTATTCGTCATTTTGCATCTGCGTCCCGCGGTTCCCGGCGGCTCGTGAATAAATCCGATAACCATACCAGGCCCTCGAAGCCCGCGGACGCTTCCGCTTCGCTTCCAGACCCGCCCGAACCAGGCTCCTCCAAGCCGGGGCGGCGGCGGTATACGCGGCTGCCGCCCATACAACGCAAAATCGTGAGCGTGGTCCTCGGCGGGTATGCGGCGCTGCTGGTCAACAGCGTTTTCCTGTTGCTGTTCGACCGCTCCACGGCCCTGGTTTATATGAGCAACGTGCTTCTGCATATTTGCCTGGGGATTCTGCTGATTGCGCCCGCCGTCGCCTTTCTCGCGATGCATCTTGTGAAAATGCCGCTCCGCATGAACCGGCGGGCCACGAGGGCCGGGGTGTTTACGGCGCTGTCGCTCGTTACGTTGTTCGCGACGGGCATTGCGCTGGTGGCCGTCGGCGCCTCGTACCGCTGGATTTTGTGGACGCATATCGCGACGGCGGCGACCTCCGTGGGCGGTTTCGCGCTGCATGTGTCCCTGAAGCGCGGCGTACGGTATCACTTCCTGCAATGGGGAGATCATTGGAAACAGGGGCCGATGGCGGCGTTTCGGCACCCGCTGAGCCTGACGGCGCTGGGCGGCGCGGCGCTTGTGGCCGGATTTATCGTGGTTCCCTGGGCCATGACGCGGACGGGCGTGTACGTGCAGGAATCTTTTCCTGGGGAAGGGGTCGGGGAAGGCGCGCCGTCCGGTTACGCGGAGGCGCTCGCAGCGGGGCCGTTCGCGCAGTCGCAGTCCGTGGTCGCGGGCGGCGGCCTGCTGCCCGACGAAGCGCTGGCTGGCTCCGAGCGATGCGGACAGGATGGATGCCATCCCGACATCTATTCGCAATGGTCCGAATCGATGCACCGTTTTTCGTCCTTCAACAACCCGTGGTACAAGAAGAGCGTGGAGGCGATGATCGCCGAGGACGGCGCCGAACCTGCGCGCTGGTGCGCATCCTGTCACGATCCGGTGGTGCTGTTCGCCGGTCGCTTCGACGAGGCGCCCGTGGATGCGGACCACTGGACGGCGCACGAGGGCATCACCTGCCTGTCGTGCCATGCCGTCGAAGGGTTGCGCGACGTGCGGGGGAATGGTCGCTACGCCATTGCGTCGCCGGACGAATATCCGTTTGCCCACGCCGAAGAAGGGCCGGGCAGGTGGGTGCATAACGTCCTGGTGCGGGCAAAGCCGGAGCCGCACCGCCAGGCCATGCTGAAACCGGTCCACGAGACCTCCGAATTCTGCGGTACGTGTCACAAGGTGGGCATTCCTCCCGAGGTGAACGAGTATCGCTGGAAACGCGGGCAAAACGAATACGACAACTGGCACAACAGCGGCGTCAGCGGCAAGATGGTCCGGTCCTTCTATCTTCCCGAGGCGCCTTCGGATTGCGTTTCGTGCCATATGCCCCTCGAATCCTCGAACGATATGGGGAACGACGGCGGGTTCGTGCGCAGCCACCGCTTCGCCGCCGCCAATACGGCGGTTCCCTTCGTCAATGGACACGCCGCGCAACTGGCCGCCGCGCAAGAGAATTTGTCGAAAAACATTGCCGTGGTGGATATTTTTCAGGTCCGGGTCAATGGACGGACGTACGGCCCGGATCGTCCGCTGCCCGTCTTGCGCCCGGGAGATCGCGTCCGGGTGGACGTGGTGATGCGGAACCGGGGCGTGGGGCATACGCTGCCGGGCGGCACGAACGATTCCAACGAATTGTGGATGGAATTCCTGGCGCAGGACGCTTCCGGCGAGACCGTGCTGGCTTCCGGCCTGCTGGACGCGGCGGGGCGCGTGGATTCCACGGCGCATTTTCTGGGCAGCGTACTGGTGGATCGGGAAAGCCGGATCATTGACCGCCGCAACGTGCAGGACTGGATAACCACCGTGTACGCGAATGCGATCGGGCCGGGGTCCGCGCGCAACGTGCATTACGATTTCACTGTGCCCCCGGGCGCGTCGATCGCCGCGCTCAAGGCGACGCTTCGGCATCGCAAGTTCAACTGGTATCTGAACGAATGGGCGTTTCGGGGCGTACGGTCTGGCCCGGTCACCGACGGGGAAGCGGGCGGGTATTCGTGGGTACTGGACCCGGATGGCGCTGCGCCGGTCTTGCCGCTCACCGACATGGCTTCGGACGAGCGGCGCGTGGGCGGCGGCGCGTCCGCCGCGCTGTCCCCGGCGGCGTCTCGCCCGCTTTGGGAGCGGTGGAACGATTTCGGGATAGGGCGCCTTGTGGAAACGGATACGCGGGGCGCCATCGAAGCGTTCGAGCGGGTCGCGGAACTTGCGCCGGAAAACCCGGAAGGTCCCGTCAATATGGCGCGCGCATTCATAGCAGAGGGACAATTGCGGCGCGCCGCCGAGGCGCTGGAAGAAGCCGAGCGGCGGCGGCCCGGATATCTCAAGACGGCCTGGCTGCGCGGCGAAGTGCACAAGGCGTCCGCGGAGTACGACGAAGCGCTGGCCGAATGGCGGGCGGTGGAGGCGGCCTACCCCGAAGACCGGGAATTACTGCTCGGTATGGGCCGGATTCACTATCTTGCGGGCCGGTACGAAGAGGCGCTGCCCTGGCTTGATCGCGTACTGGCCATCGACCCGGAACATGTGGGCGCCTTGTACAACAGGATGCTGGCGCTTGGCGCCCTGGGACGAAACGAAGCCTTCGAACAAGCGCGCGAACGGTACGAATACCACAAAGACGATGAAAACGCCCCCGCAGTCGCGTCGCCGTACAAGCAGGCGCATCCCATGGCTAACCGGGAAGCCCAGCCCTTGCACGAGCATGGATTGCACCCGGTTCGCTTCGGGCGCGCGGAAGAGTAAGGGGCCGCGGATGGAGGGGCCCGGAACCCGTTTTGCGGCCTGCCGCGTTGCGCTGGCCGCCGCGCTGCTTGCGGGCGTCGCGTCGGCCTGCGGCGGATCGCAGGACGCTGTGGAAGAAGCACCGGCGCGCGTTTTTGCGGACCGCCTGGCCTTCGAGGACGTAACGCATGCCGCGGGGCTTTCCGGCTTTCGTCACGAAACCGGCGCGCAGGGATGCATCTGGTTTCCCGAATCGATGGGGTCGGGCGCGGCTTTTCTGGACTATGACGGGGACGGGTGGCAGGACATTGCTTTGGCGGGCGGCGGGCGCTGGTCCGATTATCCCGCTTGCGCGCCGTTTTCCGCCGAAAGTAGCGCGGAGGTCCTGCCGATCCGGCTGTACCGGAATCTCGGCGACGGGGCGTTTTCCGAAGTCACGCGAGCGGCGGGGCTGGCGGCGTTCGACGGCGCGCGCCATGCCTACGGCCTGGGCATTGCCGCCGCGGATTACGACAACGACGGCGATACCGACGTCTACCTTTCCGCGCTGGGCGCAAACCTGCTTTTCCGCAACGAGGGCGGGGTTTTCGTCGAGACGGGCCGCGAGGCGGGCGTGGCGGGCGCGAACGAATGGAGCGCTTCTCCCATTTTCTTTGATGCGGATCGGGACGGAGACCTCGATCTGTATGTGGGAAATTATGTGGCGTGGTCTCCGGAGACGGACATTTATTGCTCGCTGGACGGGGTGAACAAGGGATATTGCACGCCGGAGACCTACGAGGGCATACCGTCCCGCTTCTACCGCAATCGCGGAGACGGCACGTTTGCGGACGAAACCGCCGAGGCGGGTTTTTTACCGGCGGCGGGCAAGACGCTTGGCGTGGCCGAACTGGATTTCAATCGGGACGGATGGCCCGACCTGATGGTGGCGAACGACACGCAGCCCGATTATCTCTACGAGAACAACAGGGACGGGACCTTTTTCGAGAAAGGCGCGCTGAGCGGCGTCGCCTACGACGAAAACGGAAAGGCGCGCGCGGGGATGGGCGTGGATGCGGGCGTTGTGGACAGCACCGGGCAGACGTCCGTGTTCGTAGGCAATTTTTCGTCGGAAATGATCGGCGTGTACCGGCATTTGCACGACGGGTTGTTCATAGACCGGGCTGCGTTGTCGCAAATTGGCCGTCCTTCGCTGCTCACGCTTACGTTCGCCGTTTTGCTTGCGGATTTCGACCTCGATACGGACCTTGATCTGTTCGCGGCGAACGGGCATGTGCAGCCGGAAATAGGCACGGTCCAGGACAATGTGACGTATGAAGAGAAGCCGCATCTGTTTTTGAACCGGGGAAACGGCACGTTCGAGGATGCGGCGCCTGCGCTGGGCGGGACGCTTGCCGGGGAATTCGTGGCCCGCGGGGCGGCGGCGGCGGATTACGACCGCGACGGCGACATCGACATACTCATGGTCGAAAACGGCGGGGGCGCCCATTTGTGGCGGAACCGATTGCTGGAAAACGGGACGCCCGACGAGAATCCGGCCTTTCTTCGCGTGACGCTGGAAGGGGAGGCCAGCAACCGGGAAGGCCTCTCCTCTTCCGTGGAAGTCATGCTGGACGGCCTTCGGATGGAGCGCCGCGTCCGCACCGGGTCCAGTTATTTGTCCCAGAGCGAGTTGCCTGTTACGTTCGGCTTGGGGGATCGCGCCGCGGTCGACAGCCTGATTGTCCGGTGGCCCAGCGGCGCCGTGGATCGCTTCGCCGACGTCGAAGGGAACCGGCATTACCGGATTGCCGAGGGCGCGGCCCGGTTGACGGCCTGGTAGCGGGCAGGCTTTTTTGTTGAAAGTATTCCGGGCAATGCGGACAGATCGCGTACAGGCCATGTCGAAGAAACAAGCCGATGGGCGGGATGGGAACAGACCGAAGCGTCGGGGCCGGGCGATGCGCCGGATAGCGGCCTGGACGCTCGGCGGTTTGCTGCTCTTGGCGGTCGCCGCCGCGGGGGGCGCGCGCTGGTATCTGGGACGGTCGATTCAGCCGCGTTCCGGCGTGGTCGAAGTGGCCGGCTTGTCCGCTCCGGCGCACATTGCCTTTGACGAGTGGGCCATTCCCCGGATCCGCGCCGAAACCGAACGAGACGCCCTGCGCGCGCAGGGTTTCGTACATGCTTCCGAGCGCCTGTGGCAGTTGGAAATGTATCAGCGCGTTGCGCAGGGACGCCTTGCCGAATTGTTCGGCGAACCGGCGCTGGGGGCGGACCAGTTGCTTCGGACCCTGGATCTTTGGGGCGCGGCGGAAAAAGAACTCGCTACGCTTCCCCCGCCGGTGCTCGAACTCCTTGCGGCCTATGCGGAGGGGGTGAATGCCCGGCTGAACAGTTGGCGCGGCCCCTGGCCGCCCGAATTCGTTATTCTTGGCGTTCAGCCCCAGCCATGGAGTCCGCAGGCCTCGCTGGCCATTGCGCGCATCATGACGTTCGATTTGGCGAAATGGCAGGGGGAACTGGATCGCATCGAAGCGCTTGCCCGGCTTCCCGAAACGCATCGTCCCGCGCTGAGGCCGCAATACCCGGACTGGGCGCCCACGATTTTACAGGATGCTTCCGGCGGCTCCGAAGCGGCGCGGCGCGCGGCGGCCAGGGCATCCGACGCCTGGCAAAACCTTGCCGCCAACGCGCTGCCGTCGTCGCGCCCGCCGCTGGATTCGCTGGGACTGCTTTCCGGCCTGGGCTTGACGGCGTCCAATTCGTGGGCGCTGGGCCCTTCCCGGACCGCCGACGGGCATCCGCTATTGGCCAACGATACGCATCTGGGCCTGCGGGCGCCCTCGACATGGTATCTGAACGCCCTCTCCATCGCGGAATCCGATCGCCACGTTGCAGGATTTTCGATTCCGGGCGCGCCGGCCATCGTGCTGGGCCTTTCCCGCCGCATGGCGTGGGGTTTCACCAATGCTTCTATCGACGACGCCGATTTCGTTGCCGAAACCGTGAGCGAGGACGGAAGCCGGTATCTGGACGGCGATGCATGGCGTCCTTTCGACGTGCGGCGCGAACAGATTGCGGTGCGCGGCCGGGCGCAGCCTGTGGCGTGGAACGTCCGCCACACCGCGCGCGGCCCGGTCATTACCGACGCGATTCCCGCAGGCGGGCTGCACCTGTCCATGCTCTGGACCGGATTCCAGGAGCGCGGGCCGTTTCAGGCGTTCCTCGATATCAACCGGGCCCGTACGGCGGAAGAAATGGACGTTGCCAGTCGGGGGTTTAGCCAGCCGCACCAGAATCTCCTGTATGCGTCCGCCGCCGGACGCATAGGGTATCGCTTGATTGGTTCGGTTCCGCTGCGCCCGGACAGCGCGGTCGGCCCCGTCGTTTCGTCGCCCGAAGCGTGGCCTCGCGGCTGGACGGAATACCTTGACGAGGATTCGTTTCCTGCATGGATCGATCCGCCTTCCGATTACCTTGCTACGGCCAATAATCTTCAGCGGCGGGCCGCCTTCGGGCGGATTGCAAGGGAATATATCCCGCCGTTTCGGGCCCGGCGCATCGACGACGCGGTTTCCCGCGCTTCGGGATGGACCGTGGACGACATGCGCCGCCTGCAACTGGATTCGCATAGTTTGTGGGCGGGGCGCGCCCGGCAGCGGGCGGTCGCCGCCGCGCGCCGCATCGGAGCGGAGGAGCTGGCCGAAGCGCTTGCCCGCTGGGACCTTGCGCTCGAAACCCGCTCGCTCGGCGCCGCGCCGTTTTTCGTCTGGCTTTATTGCCTGCGCGCCCTGGTCGCGGCGGACGAACTGGGCGAGGACGGCGTTTTGCCGGCCTTCGCGTTCGCGCAGATGCTCGAAGAAGGCGATGCGCCGGGAACCCAGCTGGCGCTCTGGGCCGACGACGCGCGCACCCCCGAAACCGAAACGCTGGCGCAATGGGAGGAAGAAGCGGCCCGCGCGGCGGCGGCCTGGACGGACGCTCGCTGGGGCGAGGCGCACGCCGAACGCTCGGCGCATCCGCTCGGCAACGTAGCGTGGCTCGACAGGCTGTTTTCGTTTCACGTGGGGCCGTATCCAGGCCGCGGCGGCCCCTATACGCTGCGGGCTTCCGACCGCTCCCTCTGGTCCCCGCTCGATTCCACCTCGTGGAATCCGCCGTGGACTGGAGAAAACGGCGTTTCCCAGCGTTTCGTAGCCCGCATGGCGCCGCCCGCCCCGCAAGGGTACTTTTTTCTCCCTACCGGACAATCCGGCAACCCGCTGGACCGTCATTACCGGGACATGGCCGCTCGCTGGGGCGAAGGCTTTCTGGTGGAAATAATTCCTGGCGAGGCGCTGGCGTCCCCGGAGCATACCTTGACGCTCGCGCCGCGCAAGGAACCGTAGCGGGCGTTTCCCTGAGGCCCCTGCGAACCGCGCGCGGCGGATTGCGTACTGTAACTTTTTTGTAACGAATCCGTACCCGAATACGGGTATTTCCATGTTTTCCACACGCTAAATGTCGCGCTGAGCGAAACGGCTTTGACGAGAATTTCCCTGACGCAAGGCGCGCGGCGGCTTGGCCTGTTCGCTGTCTTGCCCATGATGTTGTTCGCGGCGGCTTGCGGCGGCGCGGGCAGCCTGGCCACCGCCCCCGACGCGCAGCCGCAGACGGCCGCAATGGAGGCGCTCTACTGGGCCCGCCTCGATAGCGCCCGCACCCATTTTACGGAGGCAGATACCCATTTTATGACGGGCATGATCGCGCACCATGCCCAGGCCCTCGTAATGTCGCGACTGGCCCCTCTGAGCGGCGCCAGCCCGCAGGTGCAGACCCTGGCCGCCCGGATCGTTAACGCGCAGCAGGACGAGATCGCGCTGATGCAGCAATGGCTCCGCGACCGCGGCCAACCGGCCCCCGAAATCCATATCGAGGGGATTATGCTGATGGTGCACGGCGCAGGCGGCCACGCCATGCATAGCCATATGCCTGGCATGCTTACGCAGGAGCAACTGGAGGAACTCGCCGCCGCCCGGGGGCTGGATTTCGACCGGCTTTTTCTGACCTATATGATCCAGCACCACGCAGGGGCCGTACATATGGTGGACGAACTTTTCGCCGCCGACGGCGCCGCGCTGGACGAAGACGCCTTCAAACTGGCCTCGGGCATTCATGTAGACCAGGTTACCGAGATCGCCCGTATGGAATCTATGCTGGACCAGTTGCCCTCCGCCGCCGAGGACAGTTGATCGCGGGCCTTTTGCATACGAATATTTTTTCCATTAACCCGAAAAGGAGCTATGAAAACCAAAGCGCTTCTTGACCTTTCCCTTTCCTGGGCCGCCTCCCGCCGTGTCTGGCTGCTTGTGCTTTGCGCGAGCCTGGCCGGCGGGCTTGCCGCATGCAGCCAAACCGCCGTCATGACCTCGCGCCATGGTTCCGGTTCGGACGGGGCCGCCGCATCCCGCGTCGGGCTCGAGGCGGGCTTGTTCGACGCCGAAGAGGCCATATGGAATTTGCAGCTGCTTTCTGCGACGCCCTCGCCGGAAAATTTCATCGGGGTTACGAACTCCGATCTGGCGTTTACCGGCGAGTACGCCATCCAGGGGAATTATAACGGCATTCAGGTATGGGATATTTCCAATCCCGCCGATCCCGACCTGGTCGTCGATTACCTCTGTCCGGCGTCCCAGAGCGACGTTTCGGTGTACGAAAACCTGCTTTTCGTTTCGGGCGAAGGGCTGGGCGGGCGGCTCGATTGCGGCACGGAAGGCGTACAGGAAGCGGTAAGCCCGGATCGCTTGCGGGGAATTCGCATCTTCGACATCAGCGATATTCGCAATCCCGAATATATCACCAATGTGCAGACCTGCCGCGGCTCCCACACGCATTCGGTGCTCAAGGACCCGGAGGACGACGAGAATGTGTACGTTTACATATCGGGTTCCGCCCCGGTGCGCCCGGCGGAAGAACTCCCCGGTTGCTCCGGCGCGCCGCCCGCCGAAGACCCGAATACGGCCCTGTTCCGAATCGAGGTGATCAAGGTGCCCCTTGCCCGGCCCGAACAGGCCGCCATCGTGAGTTCGCCGCGCCTCTTCGAGGGCTTGATGGCGCCCGAGGAGCATGGTCCGGCGCCCGCCGATATCGCCGCCATCGAAGCGGCGCGGGCGCGTGGCGACTTCATAGTCGATATCATGGGCCAGACGCAGGTGCTGCCGGGCCGGTTCGTCTCCATGCTGCTTTCGGAGATCGTAGCGGCCCGGGAGGGCGACGGCCCGCCTGCCGCCGCCGACAGCGTCTATCTGCGCGAGAATCTCCGGGAAATCGTTTCGGAACGGATCGGCATGCCGCTCGACGAGCCGGAGGGGCCGCAGCCCGGTCCTACGCAATGCCATGACATTACCTTGTATCCGGAGATTGGCCTGGCGGGCGGCGCGTGCGAAGGCTACGGGCTGCTGCTGGACATCTCGGACCCGGCGAATCCGAAGCGCATCGACGCCGTCGCGGATTCGAACTTCGCCTACTGGCATTCGGCCACGTTCAGCAACGACGGCTCGAGCATTCTTTTCACGGACGAATGGGGCGGCGGCGTAGCCCCGAAATGCCGCGCCACCGATCCCGTGGAATGGGGCGCCAACGCCATTTTCACGCTGGAAGACGACAAGATGCAGTTCAGGAGTTATTACAAGATCCCCGAACCGCAAACGCCCGAAGAAAATTGCGTAGCGCATAACGGCTCGCTGATTCCCGTTCCCGGACGCGACGTCATGGTCCAGTCCTGGTATCAGGGTGGCATTTCCGTGTTCGACTGGACGGATCCTGACCATCCCGTGGAGATTGCCTACCATGATCGCGGCCCCGTGGACGCGGAACGCCTGGTCATGGGGGGAAGCTGGTCGGTGTATTGGTACAATGGGGTCCTGGTCAGTTCGGAAATTGCGCGCGGACTGGACATTTTTGCGCTGACGCCAAGCGAATTCCTTTCGGAAAACGAGATTGCCGCTGCGGAAACCGTTCGCCTGGAATATCTCAATGCGCAGGGACAGCCTGCTTTCGTATGGCCCGCCACCTTTGCGCTGGCGCATGCCTACGTGGATCAACTGGAGCGCTCGGATGGGCTTGCCGCCGACCGGATCGCCTCGTTGCGGGACGAACTCGCCGCCGCCGAAGCGGTTTCGGGCGCGGATCGGGCAGCGGCATTGACGCTGTTATCCGATACGCTTGATGACGAGGCAACCGCTGCAGGGAATGCGTCGAAGGTGCGCATGCTGGCGAATACCGTGCGGGACCTGGCGACGATGAACTGAGCGCGAAAGGGGCAGGACGTTATTGCGCCGCCCCGGCGCCCTGCGGGAGCTGGCCGACGCGGCGAAATTGATCGCGAGAGGACGGGAATACGTCAGCGTATCATAGCGTATTCTTAGTCCGCCTCGTCGTTTGCCGGGGCTGCGGTGGCGAAGAAAACCTGCGCCTGTGGCCAGGCGCGCGCTGCGAGGCGCTTGCCTTCCTCCGGTCCCAGCACCGACAGCATGGTCGCCAGCCCGTCCGACAGGATGCCTTCCGGCGCGACGACGGTTACCGCGATGCGGCTGGTGAGCGGGCGGCCCGAGCGCGGGTCCAGCACATGGGAGTATCGCGTTCCGTCGATCACGAAGAATTGCGCCGTGTCGCCGGAGGTGGAGAGGGCGGCGTTCGCAAGGCGGAACGTGCGCCCGGAGAGCGGCTCCGTAATGCGCCAGCCGGGCGGCTCGGCGCCCGCGCCGCTGTCTCCATCGCGCTTGCGGGGCGGCGCTTCGCCCAGGACGATGTCTCCGCCGAATTCGATCATGGCGCGGGGCAGGCCGTGCGCCCGGAGCGTCTTCAGGGCTTCGTCCGCCGCATACCCCTTGGCGAGGCCGCCCAGGTCAAGGCGCATGTTCCGCTGCTTTAGCGTGGCCGTGGAATCTTTTGGATCGAGATGCAGCAGGGCATGGCCGCTGCGCGCGCGGGCGGCGGCAAGCGCGTTCGGCGAGGGCAGCGTCCCTGTGTCCCGCGCCGCGCGCCAGCGTTGCACCAGGGGGCCCGCCGTAACGTCGAAGGCGCCGCCGGAGCGCTGCGCCAGGCGTTCGGCCTGCTGCAGCACATGGAACAGATCGGGGCTGACCGCTACGGGCCCGCCGCCGCTTCGCTCCCCGAGGCGCGTCAGTTCGCTGTCCCGCCGGTAATCGCTCATAACGGCGTCGAGGGCTGCGATGCGGTCGAAGGCGGCCAGGGCGCCGCGTTCCGCTGCGGCGCGGTCCGGCGCATACAAAACGACGCGGGCTTGTACCCCCATGTGAACCTGCGTATATTCGTACCGGTACTGTTTCTTTCGATCCGTTTGCGGATCTGAATCCCGACCCGTTTCCCGCATGGACATGCACGATGCAAGGCCTATGGCTACGAGGGCCGCGCCCGCTATGGCAAACCGCCCGGCGCGCAACGGCGCGCGGCGCGTCCGCCGGATGTTTTTCCTCTTGGGCATGGCGATGTACGGGTATAGTTTCCTTGCAGGCGCGGCAAGCGGGCAGGACGCGGATGCGATGGAACCCTATGTCGAACCCTTTGACGAGGCGCTTGTCGAACTCGATATGATTCCGGTCCCGGCGGGTTCCGTCGCATGGCATGGAGAAGCGGTTTCGGTAGGCCCTTTCTGGATTTCCGAAACGGAGATTCCGTGGGATATTTTCGATATCTATGCCTTCGGAACCGGCGGCGACCCAGGCCCCGACGACGCCATTTTGCGCCCAAGCAAACCGTATGGCGCGCCGGACAGGGGCTACGGACACCGGGGCTACGCCGCCATCAGCATGACGTACCTGGTGGCGGAAGCGTTTGCGGAATGGCTTTCCGCGCGCACAGGGAAGGCGTACCGCTTGCCCACGGAGGCGGAATGGGAATACGCCTGTCTCGCGGAGGCGCCGCCCGCGTCTCCGGACGCGCTCGCCGAACAGGCCTGGTACTGGGACAATGCGTTCGACGCCGCGCAGCCGGTAGGCAGTCTGGCTCCGAATGCGTTCGGCCTCTACGATATGATCGGCAATGCCGCGGAATGGTGCGCCGGGCCGGAGGGCGCTCCGCTCGCTTGCGGCGGTTCCTTTCTGGACAAGGCAGAAGACGTGGGGTGCGCCGCCCGCAAGACGCCGTCCCCGAAATGGCAGGAAACAGATCCGCAAATACCCAAAAGCAGATTCTGGCTCACGGATGGGCCGTTCATGGGATTCCGGATCCTTCGGCAGCCGTAACGCCGCGCGTTCCGGCCATATCCTTAACCACGCCACAACACGCCACAGCACAACACACCCGAACAAGACAAGTCGATGAAGATCAACCCTTTGGTATCGCGCCGTAATTTCGTCAAGAGCAGCGCCGCCGCGGCGGCGGGCCTCGCCTTTATGCCGAGCGAAAATTTCGCCTGGGCCGCGGGCTCGGACGCCATTCGTTATGGCCTCGTGGGCTGTGGAGGCCGGGGAACCGGCGCCGCCGTCAACGCCGTGGAGGCGGCCTCCGGCGTGACGCTGGCGGCCATGGGCGATGTGTTCGAGGACCGCCTGGACAGCTCGAAGGCCAAACTCAAGGAACAGCTTGGAGACGCCTATCAGGTCTCTTCCGAGCGCGAATTTTCCGGATGGGACGCCTACAAGCATGTTATCGACAGCGAAGTGGACGTGGTTATTTTCGCTACGCCTCCGGTGTTTCGTCCCCTGCATGTCGCCTATGCGGTCGAGAAGGGGCGGCATGTGTTCATGGAGAAGCCGATCGGGGTAGACCCCGCGGGCGTTCGCGCGTTCTTCGATGTGGCGGACGAAGCCGACCGCAAGGGCCTCTCCATCGTGGCGGGCACGCAGCGGCGGCACGAACGCCGGTATCTCGAAGTCGTGCAACGGATTCATGACGGAGCGATCGGCGAAGTGGTGGCCGGGCAGGTCTACTGGAATCAGGGGGGCCTGTGGAAGGTGGACCGCAAGCCGGGATGGTCCGACATGGAGCATCAGCTGCGCAACTGGCTCTACTATACGCACCTTTCCGGCGACCATGTCGTCGAGCAGCACATTCACAACATCGACGTGGCGAACTGGGCCGTGGGCGAGACCCCGATCAAAGCCTCGGGCGTGGGCGGGCGGCAGCAGCGGGTTTCGCCGGAATACGGCCATATTTTCGACCACTTCGCAGTGAATCTCGAGTATCCGGGCGGTGCCACCATCCTGAGCATGTGCAAGCAGCAGGAGAACACGGCGAAGTTCGTGGGCGAGCACATTATTGGCGCAAAGGGCACGTCCAACGCGGCTTCGTGGATCAAGGGCGAACATGCCTTCCGGTTCGACGGCGAGAATCCCAATCCGTACGTGCAGGAGCACGCGAACCTGATCGAAAGCATTCGCGGCGGCAACCCGATCAACGAGGCGCGGCGCATGGCCGAGACGAATATTTCGGCCATTATGGTGCGCGAAGCGGCCTATACGGGGCAGGAGATCACCTGGGAGGATGCGATGAATTCAACCCAGAATCTCACGCCGGCCGCCTGGGAATTCGGCGACATGCCGATTTTCGCCGCGGCCGTGCCGGGCGAGACGGCGCTGAACCGCCGTCCGTTCGAAGAAGACGAGATGGCGGTTTCGGGCTGAGGGCCAAATAAACGGCGGGTTTAAAAAGTAAGGTCCGTAAAAGTCGCGCCTTACTTTTTAAGGATACTCTGATTAAATCCGCGAAGCTCAGCGGCTTGCGAGGGGTACGCTGGCAAGGAACGACGAGCAGCGGGGCTATAGCCACACGCCCGCCGCGAGCAGCACGACGGCCAGGCCCACGACGCCGACGATGGTTGCCATGACCGTCCAGGAGCGGAGCGTCTGGGCCTCGGTCATGCCCATGAGCTGATTCACGAGCCAGAAGCCGGAATCGTTCACATGCGACAGCACGGTGGCTCCGCAGGCTACCGCAATGACGAGGGCGCCGAGCATCGGCTCGGAATAATCGCCGCTCTGCACGATGGGCGCCAGGAGTCCCGCGGAAGCCACCATGGCCATCGTAGCCGATCCCTGCGCCACGCGGATCACCGCCGCGATCAGGAAGCCGAACAGGAGGACGGGCAGTTGCGTGGCGGCCATCATTTCGGTCAGCGCGGCGCCGATGCCTGTTTCGACCAGAATGTGGGCGAATACGCCGCCGGCGCCGGTCAGCAGGATAATCATGCCTACGGGCTCCATGGACCGCGTGGCGATGCGTTGCACCTCGTCCGCGGAAAAACCCAGCCGGACGCCAAGAAAGTAAAAGGCCAGGAGGAGCGCCGCGGTGAGCGCCGTGAACGGGTGTCCGACGAAGGATACCCATTCGAGGAGGGCGCTCCCTTCTTCGAGTATGATTTTACCCGCCGTATTCATGAGAATCAGCGCGAGAGGCAGCGCAATGAGCGATACGACCATGAGGAAACCCGGCGTCTTGCGTCCTTCGGTATCGTCTTCGTTACGTTCCAGAGCTTCCGGCACGGGCACATGGATGCGCCCTGCGATATGGTTGCCGAAAAAGACGCCGCCTATGGCTGCGGCGGGCGCCCCGGCGAGGACGCCGAAGAAGATCACCCAGCCCAGGTCCGCGCCGATGATCGACGACACGGCCACCGGCCCCGGCGTAGGGGGAATGCAGGCGTGCGCGACGGCCATGCCCGCCACGAGCGGGATGCCGTAGTAGAGCAGCGATTTGCCGGTTCGGCGGGCCAGGTTGTAGACGAGCGGAATAAAAATAATCAGTCCGACCTCGAAGAATACGGGCGTGGCGACGATGATGCCGATGAGGGCCAGCGCCCACTGCGATTTGCGTTCTCCGAACACCCGAATGATCGTCGAGGCGATTTTGCTTGCTCCGCCCGAGGCCTGAATCATTTCGCCCAGCATGGTCCCTACCCCGATCACCACGGCAATGTAGCCGAGCGTGTTGCCCATGCCTTCGGTAATGGCGCCGGCGACCGCCGAGGGGGGCACTTTGCCCAGGATCGCGGCGACGAAACTCACGACCAGCAGGGCGACAAAAGCCTGCATGCGGAGCACGATGACCAGAAAGAGGAGCGCTCCGACGCTGCCTGCGGTCAAGAGGAGCAGGGCTTCCGTGGAAAGGGGATCGGCGGGCATGACGAATAGACCGGATAGCGATAAAACGGCGCGGATAGCGAAATTTGCAGTAACTTAACGATGAAAATACAGAACCTTTGCCATAGATGATTCCCCTGTTGCGTATTTCGGGCGGCGCGCGGCGCGCTTTTTCCCGGTCCGCCATGCGGCGCGGCGGCGGATGGCTTGCCGTATCGGGCCTGGCGTGGTCGCTCTGGTCGGTTGGAACGCTCCACGCCCAGGCGCCGAAGCAGACCACGCCGAAACAGGATCTTATCGTTATGCAGCGCATTGGCGGGCCGGTCGAACTGGACGGCCTCAGTTTCGAACCCGCCTGGCAGTCGGTCGAGCCGTACGTGCCGTCGCAGTACGAGCCGAACAACGGAACGCCTCCGACCGAGCGCACGGAAATGCTCATCGCCTACGACGAGGAGTATCTTTTCCTTGCCCTGCGCGCCTATGATCGCGAACCGGAAGGCATTCGCGCCAACACGCTCTACCGGGACCGGCTTAGCAGCGACGATCATTTTGAGATTCTGATCGATTCGTACAACGACAACGAGACCGGCATGCTGTTCAACAGCAATCCAAGGGGGCATCGCCGGGAAGCCGCCATTTCGAACGACGCCAGCGGCGGCGGCATTGCGTCCGGCGGCTGGATCAATGTAAATTTCAACACCTATTGGGACGTGGAGACGGTGATTGCCGACAGCGGGTGGTTTTCGGAAATGCGCATTCCGTTTTCCAGCTTGCGTTTCCAGCCGCGCGAGGACGGCGCGGTGATCATGGGGCTGACCTTGCAACGCAAGATCGTGCGCAAGGACGAGCGGGTGGTGTTTCCGCCGGTCGAGCGCGTTTCGAGCTGGGCGTTTCTGAAACCGTCCCTGGCGCAGAAATTCCTGCTGGAGGGCGTCGAGCCGGATCTGCCTGCGTACGTGACCGGCTACGGGCTCGGCGGAGCGGGGGAGACGGCGAGGCAGGAGGAGCCGGGCGCCCCCTGGGCGTACGACCGCGAAGCGACGCGGGAAATCGGGGCCGACGTCAAATACCAGTTTGCGAACAACGCCACGCTTGACCTGACCCTGAACACCGATTTTGCGCAGGTCGAAGCCGACGATCAGCAAATAAACCTGACGCGGTTCTCGCTCTTTTTCCCCGAAAAGCGCCAGTTTTTTCAGGAGCGGGCCGCCATTTTCGATTTTCGGACGGGGGGATTGAGCCGCCTTTTTCACAGTCGCCGCATCGGACTCGCCAAAGACGGCGCGCCCGTGCCGATCCTCGGGGGCGCGCGCGGCGCCGGGCGCTTCGGGCAGTGGGACATTGGGGCGCTGACCATGCAGACCGCAGCATCCGGCGACCGCTCGTCGGAGAATTTCGGGGTGTTGCGCCTTCGGCGAAAGGTGTTCAATCCCTGGTCCTATGCGGGCGCGATGGGGACCAGCCGCATCGGGGCGGACGGAGCGTACAATTTCGCCTATGGCCTGGACGGCGTTTTTCGTCTTTTCGGGGACGACTACCTGACGCTCCAGTGGGCGCACTCGTTCGACGACCTGCGCATCGCTCGTCCGGCGTATCGTCCGCTGAATGGCGGGCGCATGACGGTGCAAATGGAGCGCCGACGCAGCAGGGAGTGGGAGTATCGCTCCATTCTGGCCTGGGCGGGGGCGGACTACGATCCGGGCGTCGGGTTCTCGCAGCGCAACGATTTCACGTTGCTGGACCAGACGCTTTCCTATACGTGGCTGCCTCCGGAAGACGCCCGCCTTATTTTCCATACCCTCGAAATGACCGGATCGGCCTATTTGCGAAACCAGGACGGCTCCGTCGAATCCGCGCAATGGGGTCCCCGCTGGGGCTACGGAGCCCGCAACGGAACGCGCGGGGAAGCCGGGCTTCGGTTTTTCTACGAGGCGCTGCCCGATACCTTTTCCATCGGAGAAGTAGACATCCCGGATGGAGAATACGCTTTTTGGGAGGCGGAGGTATCGTACGGGGAATCCAATACGAACCGGTATCGCCTGGGCCCCATGGCGCAGGCGGGCCGTTTTTACGACGGCTGGAAAGTCACGCTCTCCATGCGCCCCACCTGGTACGTATCCCCGCACCTTGAAATGACGGGGCGCTACGAATACAGCCGGATTCGTTTCCCGGACCGCGACGCCGGGCTGCACGCCCACTTGCTTCGATTCAGGGTTGGCATGGCCCTCAATACGCAGGCGTCGGCCAATGTTTTCCTGCAGTACAACAGCGTAAGCGACGCGCTTTCGTCCAATATCCGTTTGCGGTACAATTTCCGGGAAGGGAACGACCTGTGGCTGGTCTACAACCACGGCATGAATACGTCCCGTCGCCGTTTCGACCCGGCGCCGCCGTTTACGGACAACCGGACGCTGCTGCTGAAATACACCTATACGTTCCGGTTATAAGCGGCAGAGGGCGAGGCGGCCGCCGCGGGGCGGGCGCTTTGGGCCAACCGGATGGGAGCCCGCTCAGTCTGCGGGCGGCGGGGCGACCTGTTCGGGAGGGGCTTGCGGCGTCTGTGTCGAATCTTTTGCCGTTGCGGCGGCGGGTCTGCCAAGCCATTCGTAGCGCTGCGACGCCGGTACGAGTGCGTTTGCAATCCGCAACAGCGGCTCCTCCGTGAAACCGCCCAGCGGCTCAAGCGCTTCTTCCGTGTAGCGGCTTCCCGCGTTCCAGAGGACCCACTCGTCGATTCCTGCGTCGTAGGTCGCCTGAATCTGGGCGCGCACTTCGGCGGCTTCGTAGGGCGGTTTCCCGAGCGTGAAGTCCTGCAACCAGGGACGGGTTGCGCCTGCGTCCGGTATCTTCGCCGACCGCCTCACTGCGCTATCCAGCGCCGCGCGCACGATTTCGTAGGGGCGTTCGTTGGGGGCGTCAACGCCAAAGCTGCCCTTCCAGTAATGGCTGGGGTACACCATCGGGAGCGCTGCGTCCACGACATCGATGAACGATTCCCACGCCTGCCCGATGCCCACGTCGTCCCCGGGGGCGGCGGAGGTGGTTGCGCCGAACACGTCGGCGGTCACGCGGACATCCATTTCTGCAAGCGCGTCCCGGCTGTACGCCAGGAAGTCGCGAATCGCGGCGGCCTTCGGTTGGCCATCGCTTCCGGGGAAGCGGGCCCGCTTCATATCCTCTCTCGGCGCGTCGGGGAATCGTACGTAGTCCCACTGGATTTCCGGGAAGCCCCACGATGCGACCTCGCGGGCCAGCGCCACATGGTAGTCCCAGACTTCGCGCTGGTGCGGATTCATCCAGGCGAGGCCCTTGTTGTCGAGCCAAACGCCCCCTGCGGTATCCTGTACGGCCAGATCGGGCCGGCCCGCCGCCAGGACGGAGTCCTTCGCAATCACGATGCGCGCAATGGGGTAGACGCCTGCCGCTTCGAGTTTTTCAAGGAGCCGGGTCAGGTTCGGGATGCGGATATCGCCGTGGGCCCCGATTTCGCGCGCCAGCGGCACTCCGGTGGGATGGCTTACGTACCCGGTGGCGTCCTTGACGTCGATTACGAAGCTGTTGATCTCGGTGCGTTCGGCCAGCGCTGCGAGCTCCGCCAGTCGCTTTGGCGACCCTGCGGACCACGCATTGACGTACAGGCCGCGCACATGCTCTGGTTTCTCGAAGGCGAATGTGCGTTCGGGCGGGTCTGGAATCGGGGGGAGGGGCGCGGGCGCGGGCTCGACGGGCGCTTCAGTGGCTATCAGGGTATCGGCGGGCGGGGCAACGTCGTTCGCGAATTGCGCAACGGGCGGGCCGTCTGGCGCGCTGGTCTCGTCTGGAGAATATCCATCGCCGGTTTGGCAGGCGGAAAGAACCGCCGCGACCAGCATCGCTCGAAGGAAATGTTTCATAGACGGCAGGATGCGCTGATCAGGAATGCGCGATGGTGTCCGCAAAAATCGGAGGTTGCGCAGGATCCGCTGGCAAGGGAATCTGTTTTGCCTTTCCAAAGATATGAAACCGGAGGATAAGGCGAGTAAAGGGTTTGTGGGGCTCCTTCTTGACAGCGGGGCCTGGCACGCTTCTTTTTTGACAGTGGGGCCTGGAGCGCGCCTTTGCACGAATACATAAGGGGACGACAGACGATGGGTTGGCATGCTTATTCGGGGCCCGATGTTTCGTGCAAAGGCGCGCTCCAGACCCCGCAAATTGTCCCGCCTTAATTATTTAGCCTTGAAATTTTCGCGCCTTATTATTTTAATCGGGCTTGCTGGAGGGGATTGGGCGCAGCGCGAAAACGGGGCCCGAAACAGCTTCTCTTTTACGAAACGGGGGAGGGCATTCCTCGCAGTTCGTTGGAGAATCGGTTATTTCAGTAGCGCCATCGTTTTGACGGCTACCTGTTCTTCGGTTCGGAGCACGTAGAGATAGGTCCCGCTGGCGAGGTCCGTTGCGTCGAACGGTATGCGGTAGCGCGCCGCCGGGCGGACGCCGTCCACGAGGACTTGCACTTCCTGGCCGAGCAGGTCGTAGACCGAAAGCGTGACATGCTGCGTCTTGTCCAGCGCAAACGCGATGGTCGTGGTCGGATTGAACGGGTTCGGATAGTTCTGCTCCAGCGCGAAGGCCGTTGGTATTTCGTCGGCGGGCGATTCTATCGACGTTACGATGGCGTTCGTGATGGTAACCTGGGCGGAAGCCGGGGCTCCCGCCTCAAGGCCCGAGGGCAGGGTTCCGAGCGCTACGGTGAATGTTTCGTCGTCCTTGTCGTCGTCCTTCGTCGTGGTGATCGCGCCCGTTCCGCTTGGCTGGTTCGCTTCGACGACGATGGAGGCGAGCGCGCCATAGTCTTCTGCTTCGGCGGTCTCTGCGGTGAGGACGAGCGGAATAGTTACCGCGCTGGCAACCAACCGCGAGAGGCTGACCGTAACGGTTATTTCCTCGCCTTCGACTACGGGGTTCGGAGCAACGGACAGCGTAACCTCGGACGGGTCGTCGCCGCCGCCCGTACCACCACCACCACCACCACCGCCCGTACCGCCGCCATCGTCGTCGTTGTCCGCGATGGTAAGCGTGTGCGCGTTGGCGCCTCCCACGTCGTAGCCCGTCCCGTTCGTTAGCGTCAGGATGAGCGTTTCGTTCGGTTCGTCCGCGCTGTCGTCGGTGATGGCGACCGGTATGTTGACGGACGTATCGCCCCCATTGACGCTCACCGTGCCATTACTGCTTGTTACGCCGCTGATCGTATAGTCCGCGCCCAGCGTGGCGGCGCCGGAGAGGCTGTAATTTACCGTGATGGCGGCGGACGGCGCAGGACTGAAATTGATTGTCGCGTTCTGGGTCCCGGCGCTTTCCGCCGCGCTTGCCGAAGCCGAGGCGAAGTTCGCCACCGGCGTGGCGGTTCCGTCATCGTCCACGATATCGATAGTTGCTGGCGAACCCCATAGGGTGATGCCGCCGTTCAGCCCGGTTTCCGACGGTGCGCGGGCGCCGGCGCCAAAGGCGATAGATACCGTGCGGGCCGTGGCGTCCGAATTGTCCACCGCCGCCAGTTCCAGCGTGGCCGTGCGCGCGCCGGCTCCGGCCAGCGTCACCGACGGATTCTGCGCGCTATGCGGATTGGCCGTCGAGATCGTTACGCCCGCGTTCAGGTTGCCGCCGGATTTCAGCCCCAGTGTGTAGTGCGTGGCGACCGTCGCTCCGGTTACATTCAGGGGGACCGTCACAGATTCGTTCGCCACCAGCTCTCGGCCCAGCGTGATCGTTACGTCGATCATGCTATCGTTTCCGCTTTCGTCGATATTCGAAGCGCCCGCCGACAGGGTCACCGAGGTCGGGTCGCCGTCCGCAATACGGATATCTACGTGTTTGGTCGCGCCGGCCGTGTGATCTGCGGCCAATGGTTCCCGTATCTTCAGGCGAAGGCGCTCGTCTGGCTCGTCGGCCGCGTCGCTCACGACCCGCAGCGTGATTGAGCCGGCGGCGTTTCCAGGCGTGAGCGCGATAAACGAATATGGTTCCAGGCTGTAGTCGATATCGCGCTGCGCCGTGGTTTCTTCCTCCACGCGGTCCAGTTGTATGTTGATCGTGCCGAAGACGGGATCAATCGGGATGGCCGCTGTGGCGGTGATCGTCACCGTGTTGCCGGTTGTCCCTTCGGAAACCGAGCCGTTGTTGGCGATGGAGAGATTCACCGGGATGCGCTCGTCGTCAAAGACCTGTACATCGGAGGTTTTGCTCACGCCGTTGTAATTCGCGCCGCTTGCAGTCGCCGTCAATGTTCCGGTTCGGCTTCTGGCGGGAGTGAAAACGTTATCGTCTCCGCAAGTCACCGTATAGGGCTTCGGGCCCAGCTCGTTCGCCATGTACGTCAACGAAGGCGGGCTGACGGTGAACAAGTTTGTATCGCTTGAGGACAAGGACACCGTAACTGTTCCGGTCGGGTTTTCGTTCAAGGATATGCTCCCTCCGCTAACGCCCCCTCCGACGATCGTCTCGCCTTCCCTGCAGCTGACCGGCCTTATAAGAATGTCCCCTTCGTCGTCGTCCACATATCCCTGCACAGAAGCGATTTGAATCTGGTGATAGGGACTGTTGGCGTCCGTGGCTGTCGCGGCGTGGGTGATCTCTATTTCCTCCTCCCCCTGGTTATCGCTATCCTGTTCTCCGTATACCTTCACCGTCTTCGCTGTGGACCAGTCTGAAGAACCAAAGGTCAGGATGTCGCTGGCTTTCCACGCGCCGCTGCCGGCGTCCACTTTAATGGCGTTCGCATCGGTGGAAGTCACCGTGATTGTCACGGTCGTGCCGGGGTTCGTGTCCAGCACAACCGTGTAAAAGTCACTCGAGATCGGGGCGCCCTCTCTCATGCCTATGGTCGTTGTCGAGATGGTGACCCCAGCGGTCTGCGCGGCGGCTTCCGGGACGGGCGCCCATGCCAGAAACAGCGCGGACAACAATGTCTTACAGAGCAGGCGGCGAGGGGCAAGGGCAGGTCCAGCCTTGATATTCACTTGACGGTCCGGGTTGGCGCAACAGTGTATTTATATGCAAAACTTTCATAGATAAGAAACCGGACAGAATCAGTCCACCCGCTTTTTTGAATTTTTGGCAAAATGAATCCGCAAGAAGGGCGACAAAGGCGCGCCCCAAGCGCGATGAAACCGAAAATACGGCCAACGGGGCTTGAGACGCGCCTTGTTTGCAAACTACGATATTGGCCGCCGAGCAGATTTTCGCGCAGGGATTATTCCAGCGACTTGATCATGACATTCCGGAACCAGACGCCGGATTCTCCATGCTTGCCCTGCAATCCGATATGTCCTTCGGTGGCGAGTTCGGCCAGCGGATTGCTTAGCCATTCCGGGATTTCCGAACCGTCCGGGTTCGTTTCGGCGGAGTGGTATTCGCTCATGTCGATCTGGCTTACTTCCATGCCGTTGACCGCCGTCCACAGAGAATCGCCCCGCGCGGTGATCGTGTAGCGATTCCATTCTCCGGCGGGCTTGATGCGTTGCTCCGACGGGGGCACGTGTCCATAGAACGCGCCGGCTTCCTGATGATGCCGGGCCGAATCTGCCATGGGATAGCTATCCTCGATCTGCACTTCGAGGGAATAGGGAATCCAGGCGCTGCTGTCCGTCTCTGTAGCGTGCAGGATAATCCCGCTGTTTGCGCCCGGATCGAACATGACTTCCAGGTCCAGCACGAAGTCGTTGTAGGTGGCTTGCGTAAAGAGGCTCTGGTCCACGTTGCTGGTGAGCACGCCCTCTTCCCATGTCCAAACGCCCTCGGGGTTTATCGCATTCGAGAGGTCTTCATTGAAGAGCGGCGCCCATCCGGGTTCGGACGTGTCCGGGTGCGGGTCGGCCATGGCCATGGGTTCCGTCATTGCGTCTTCGGCCATGGCGGCATGATCCGCCTCTTCCGAACCGGAGGCGCATCCCGCTGCAAGGAAAACGAGTGCAGCGAGCAGGGAAAGCGTACGTGTGTACATGGGAACAGGGTTTTTGTTGATGACAGGAAGGATGATTGCGCGACCGGCGCATCCGCCGTTATCCCGCGTCCACGGCCGGGAGTTCCCAGCCTTTTCGCGGCGCGCGGCGCAAATGCCGGTTGGCTTCCGGCAGGTTCGTAATGCGGCCATTCTCCGCATCCCAGTGAATCTTTTTATTGCCTGCAAGGAGCGAAACCACGCCAAGCAGCACGGTTTCCGTGAGCGGCGCGGCGAAGGAAAAAGGCGACGAAGCGTTTTCTTCTCCGCGGATGGCGCGCACCCAGTTGTTTTCGTGGCTTTCGTCCGCGATGCGGTCGTAGCGGCGGGGCGGCGCGTTTGCCGCGAGATCGCCGGGCAGGAAACGTATGTCGCCCATATGCAGTAACGCGCCCCTGGAGCCGACGTACATGGTTCCGTTCGCAGTCAGCCATTCGTCGTCGGAAAGCCCCTCGGGGCGCGGGGGTTTGAAGCCGCCGTCGTACCAGACGAGGCGCACCGGGCCGCGCTCCCCGCGCGCGGGGAATTCGAAGAAGGTGGTCGAAGCAACCGGATAGGCATGGCCGTTGAAGGCGGAAGAACGGGTTTCGACCGTGGCGGGCGGTCCCAGTTCCAGCGCCGTAGCCACGAAGGCGAAGGAATGCGCCGCGATGTCGCCGAGCGCACCCGTGCCGAAGGGCGTCCAGCCGCGCCATACGAACGGATGAAAGGCCGGATCGTACGCCATATCGGCTGCGGGGCCGAGGTACAGGTCCCAGTCTATGTTCTCCGGTTTCCGTTTCAGTACGGAAGGCAAGTCCATGCCCTGCGGCCAGATGGGGCGGTTCGTCCATACGTGCGCTTCGCTTACTTCTCCAATGGAACCCCCCTGTATATGCTCCGCGACGTCGTAGAGGGCATGAGCCGAACGGCCCTGATTGCCCATCTGGGTCACTACGTCGTATCGCTGGGCGGCCAGGCCCAACTGGCGGGCTTCCCATACCGACCACGTAAGCGGTTTCTGGGTGTAGACATGCATCCCGCGCTGCATGGCCGCAAGGGTTACGATGGCGTGCGTATGGTCCGGCGTGGCGATCACGACCCCGTCGATGTCGTTGCCCATTTCGTCGAACATGCGCCGAAAATCCTGGTATCGGGTCGCCCGGGGCCAGGTCTCGAAAGCGGGCGCGGCGAAATCCAGGTCCACGTCGCACAAGGCCGTTACGGCGACGTCGTTCATGTTCGCCAGGTTAACCTTGCCCATGCCCCCGACGCCCACGCAAGCCACGTTCACCGTGTCGCTGGGCGCCCGAAAACCGGGGCCGCCGAGCGCGTTGCGCGGTACGATAAGCGGGGCGGCGGCGAGCGCAACCCCTGTTTTGCCGGCCGCGCGCAGGAAGGCGCGGCGGGACAGCCCGGCGGAGGGGCGAGCGGGCTCTGAAGAGACAGGCATGAACGTTCGTTCTTCTATGCGGGACCTGAAAGGCCCGTTATTAACTGTACGTTTCGACCGGCAAGCGCAGGATCCACGGGGGGCGGCGAACTGTATCCTGAAGGGCCTTCGCAAAACGCATATCCCTGCAAGTTCGCAAAAGTTGACGAATTGTTCAAAATTGCGGCCTTTTTTCTGCGTATTCACCCATTGCGTACGCAGCGCGGGGCGGGTTCGGGCCGGAAGGCATACCCCATCTTCCGGGTTGGGATATCAAGACTTGATTAAGACTTTTTTTCGCAGTACCCTGTTTCCCGGTGCGCGCTTGCATTGCGGTTCGGGAGGGGTCCGCCCGCCGCCTCGTCTTGCTGTGCGCATTCCCCACCCACCAAAAATATCTCGCCTCAATGAAACTCCCGTTTTTTCTTTTTGTGGTGGCGCTCGGCGTCATCGTTGCGCTCCACCTTGCCATGAACGCCAGGGTAGGCGAAATCATGGCCAATCCCCGCGTCGCGAATGCGGTTTTCTGGACGATCGGAGGGATTATGGCTATCGTGGTCGGCCTGACGGGCTGGGAAGCAGGCGCCCTCGGCGGCCTGAAGATGGTGAATCCCCTGCTTCTGACGGCGGGCGCGATGGGCGCTTGCCTTGTGTTCGCCATTGCCTGGTCCATCCCGAAAGTGGGCGCTGGCAACTTCTTCATCGTTCTGCTTGCCGGACAAGTAATCGGCGGCCTGATCATGTCGCATTTCGGATGGTTATCGGCCCATGAGCCCATTTCCCTCGTGCAACTGGTTGGCGCCGTGCTGATGGTTGCTGGAGCCGCCATCGCCACGATGGCCGGATAGTTCGCGCCCGCTCCGCTTGCGTTCGCGTTTTCCATCCCCTTTCCGATCTGTAATCATGCGCATTACGACCTTGCTGCCGCTCCTCGCGGCGGGATGTTTTCTTATGCCTGCCAATGCCCATGCGCAGGCCCCCGAACCCACTGTTTTTTTCCAGCCTGTCAAGGTGGACGGGCCGCCGCACGATCCGGCGAACGGATCCTACTGGTTCGGTCCCTTCTCGGAGACCGCGAGCGTCGTGGACGTCGACAACGACGGCGACCTGGATCTCGTGGCCGGTCGCAACTGGTACGAAGCGCCGCTCTGGATCAAGCACGAAAATTTCCGCAGCGGCGGCGATGTGAACGGCCCCGAGACGGAGAACAACGCCGAGTTTCCCATGGATGTGAACGGCGACGGGTGCATGGATATCGTAAGTTCCGGCTGGATGTTCATGAAGGGCGCCTACTGGTACGAAAATCCGTGCAACAAGGTGGATACCTGGGCTTCGCACAAGGTGCACCAGGCGTTCAATATGGAGGGCGTCGAAGGGCATCATGACATCGACGGCGACGGCGACCACGATATTCTGGTGAACCACTGGGCGCTCTACGAGGATCAGGGGATGACCTGGCTGGAGCACATCGACGAGCACCCGTATTTCATCGAGCATGTCATAGGCGACGACGTAGATATGCACGGCAATGGCCTGGGCGACATCGACATGGATGGCGACCCGGACATTGTTACGCCGCTGGGGTGGTACGAGAATCCGGGCGGCGAAGCGGCGAAGGGCCTGTGGGCCTACCATGCCGACTGGAAATTCGAGTCGCTCAAGGAGCGGATCGCCAGCGCGGCCTCCCATCCGATTCTGGTGCACGACGTGAACGAGGATGGCCTCAACGATGTCATTATCGGGTCTGCGCATGCGTACGGCCTGGCCTGGTACGCGCAGAAGATGGAGGACGGCGAGCGGTCGTTCGAGCAGCATTGGCTCGAAACCGAGTTCACCCAGTTTCACACGATGACGCTGGGCGATCTGAACGGCGACGGCAAGGACGATCTGGTGACGGGGCGGCGGCTGATGGCGCACTACGGCAGGGACATTGGCGCTTTCGAGCCGCTTTTCGGCTTCTGGTACGACCTGAACGGGGGCGATCCGAAGCGGCACATTCTGTTTTATAACCACCTGCCCCGGTACGGATACGAGGCGAGCCTGAATCCGCCGCCGAATTATGCGTTCGGCATGGGCATGAACGTGCATGTGGCGGACATGAACGGCGACGGGCGCAACGATGTCGTGAATCCGAGCAAGGCGGGTCTGTACATTTTCTACAACGAAGGCGGACCGCCTACGCCGGGCGACGCCTACCGCTTGCCCACGTACGACGAGTACGAAACGTGGCGCGCCTGGGGCGAGTACGGCACGTTGTTCAATGGACGGAACTTCGACGGCTGGGTCGTGCCGGAAGGCGACGGCGGGCACTGGAAGGTCGAGGACTTCATGATCAAGTACGACGCGCTCTCGGAAGCGGAGGTCAAGCATCTCTTCACGGAGGAGGAGTACTGCGACTACAACCTGCATGTGGAATGGCGCTTCCCGGAGGCGTCCGGCCTCTACGACATGCCAAATATCCTGCCGGACGGGACGTACGAAAGGGACGACGGAAACCTGGTCACTGCGCCCACGCCCAATTCGGATTCGGGCATTCTTCTGCGCGGATCGTACGATCAGGCGAATATATGGAACTGGGGCGTGGGCTCCGGCGAACTCTGGGGGGTGCGTACGAACCAGGACAATGCGCCGGAAGTGCGGGCGGCGGCGGTGCCGTCCAGGCGAATGGATCATCCGATAGGCGAATGGAACGAATTCGACATCCGGATGATCGGGGATCGGGTTACGGTGCGCCTGAACGGGGAGGAGGTCATCCACGACGCGCTCGTTCCAGGCATTCCCGCTTGCGGCCCCATCGGGCTTCAGCACCATGGGGGCATGATCGAGGAGACGGGCGAAATGGATCCGACTTCCAGCATCATCGAATTCCGCAATATCTGGATCGACCTGATCGACGACGCGCAGCGGGAGGATATTGCGCGCATGGATTATCCGGAAGGCTGGGAAATCCTGTTCGACGGCCGGGAGGAGGATATGGAGAACTGGGTTGCCGGCGAAGGCCATTCCTGGGTAGTCCGGGACGGCATGATCCTGCTCGACCGCGAATTCGACAATTCCATGCCGAACGAACACTACCTGTGGGCGAAAGATACCTACGGGGATTTCGTACTGGAAGTCGAGTTCAAAACGGTGGAAAATTCGAACAGCGGCATTTTCATTCGTACGGAAGATATCGCCGATCCCGTCTACACGGGCATCGAGGTGCAGGTAAACAATTCGTATGGCCACCCGACGAGCCAGGGAAGCACGACCGGTACGCTCTACGATCTGGTGAAGCCGCGCAACAATCCCGTGCATCCGCCGGGCGAATGGAACTGGCTGCGCGTTTTCGCTTTCGACAACCAGATTATCACCGAAGTGAATGGCGTGCGCGTAGCTGCGGCGGACCTGGATCAGTGGACCAAACCGAACATGAATCCGACCGGCGCAAGGAACAAGTTTCCGCGGGCCCTGCGGGATTTTGCCCGGGAAGGCCGCATCGGATTGCAGGATCACGGGCGCCCGGTCTGGTATCGCCATGCGCGCATCCTGCGCCTCGACGATGCGTCCTTGCTCAAGCGGGCGCTGAATCCGGCGTACCGGTGAGCCGAAATAACAGGTCGCGCGTTCTTTATAACCCCCGAATTGGAAGTGATTTATGATGTACGAAGAGCCAATAGGGCGGGGGCGCACGCCCCGCCTGTTCCTTCCGTTGCTTGTCGCAAGTTTGCTTGCTGCCGGCCTGGCCCCGTTTGCGCAAGCGGTCGCTCAGGACCCGGGCGACGCGCAGGACGATCTGTCCGTCCTCGTTTTCAGTAAAACGGCGGGATTCCGTCACGATTCCATCGAAGACGGAGCCCGTGCGCTTCGGGAAATCGGCGAAGAAAACGGATTCTCCGTCGAGCATACGGAGGATGCCGCGGCCTTTTCCGGGCCGAACCTGGCGGGCTACGGCGCGGTGGTGTTTCTGAATACGACCGGAGATGTGCTGAATGACGACGAGCAAGCGGCCTTCGAGCGGTACATTCAGGGAGGCGGCGGATATGTCGGCATACACGCGGCGGCGGACACCGAATACGAATGGGACTGGTACGGCCAGCTGGTCGGCGCGTATTTCGAGAGCCATCCGCATATTCAGGAAGCGGATATCGCCGTGCTCGACCGGGCTTTTCCCGCCACGGCGCATCTGCCCGCGCGCTGGACCCGCACGGACGAATGGTACGACTACAAGGCGAACCCGCGCGGCGAGGCGCATGTACTGGCTACGCTTGTGGAAAAGAGTTACGAAGGCGGCAAGATGGGCGACGACCATCCCATCGCATGGGCGCGCGAATACGATGGGGGGCGGGCTTTGTATACCGGCGGGGGCCATACTTCGGGAAGCTACGAGGAGCCGCTTTTCCGCGAGCACTTGCTCCAGGCCATGCTGTGGGCGGCGGGCCGCGTAGACGGGGACGTCGGGGCTACGCTGCAAGGGTCCTACGAGGAGGTCGTGCTCGACGGCGATACGACGTATCCCATGCAACTCGAGGTGGCGCCGGACGGGCGCGTGTTCTGGATCGAACGGGACGGAGCGGTCAAGATATGGGATCCGGCTATCGAGGCGACGGTCATGGCGGGCTGGATTCCCACGTCCATGAAAATCGAGGACGGCCTGCTCGGCATTGCGCTCGACCCGAATTTCGAGGAAAACAACTGGGTCTATTTCTATTACATGCCGCTCAGTCAGGATCCGAACCGGCTTTCTCGCTTCGCGATGCGGGGAAATCGGCTGGATATGGGCAGCGAAGTGATTGTGCTGGAGGTGTTCATGCAGCGCGACCTTTGCTGCCATAGCGCCGGAGAGCTCCATTTCGACAAGGACGGGAACCTGTGGCTGGCCACGGGCGACAACACGGGCGGGGTTGCTCCGCGCACGGACGAGCGTCCGGGACGTTCGCTATACGACGCGCAGCGGACTTCGGCCAACACGAACGATCTGCGCGGGAAGGTGCTTCGCATACGTCCGCAGCCGGACGGCTCGTACACGATTCCCGAAGGCAATCTGTTCGAGGACGACGACCCGCTTACCCGTCCGGAAATCTATACGATGGGACACCGCAATCCGTGGCGCATTACGGTGGACCCGGAAACCGGCTGGATGTACTGGGGCGACGTGGGGCCGGGAAATCAGTACGTAGAAGGGAAAATTCCCCAGGGGATGGAGGAATTCGGACAGGCCCGGGCCCCGGGATTCTTTGGCTGGCCCTATTTCGTGGGCCCCAACGCCTCGTACCGCGACCTGAATTTCGAGACAGAGGAATACGGCGGCTGGTACGACCCGGAAAATCCGATCAACGATTCCCCGAACAACACCGGATTGCGCGAACTGCCGCCTGCCCAACTGCCTTGGATTTATTATAGTTACGGCCCGTCGGACGAATTTCCCGAAATGGGCGCGGGGGGCATGTCGGCGGCGCCCGGATTCGTATATCGTTACGATCCGGAAATCGCAGGTCCCCGCGCATTGCCCGAATATTTCGACGGCAAGGCGATGCTTTTCGAATGGGCGCGCAACTGGATTCAGGAAACGCTCAACGACGAGCATGGGGACGTCCTGGAAATCACGGCGTTCACTCCTGAAATTCCGTATACCCGCCCGGTCGATATTGCGCTGGGGCCGGACCAGACGCTGTACGTACTGGAGTGGGGGCAGGAATTCTGGGGGCATAATCGCGACGGACAACTGGTCCGCATCGATTATTACGGAAACGAAAAACGTCCGCCGCAAGCCCTTGCGACCGCAGAACCCCTGTCCGGCCCGGCGCCGCTTGCTGTGGCCTTCGATGGGTCGGCTTCCGCATCCCGCAACGGGGGCGCGCTGCATTTTTCCTGGGATTTCGATGGAGACGGCGTTGCGGACGCCGAAACGCCGATTGCCGAGCATATCTACGCCGAGCCCGGAACGCATACGGCCCGCCTCATAGTGACGGACGCCGAAGGCATGGTTTCGGAGACGGCAATAACGGTTACCGCCGGCAACACGGCGCCCGAAGTGTCCATTGTATGGCCGCCCTCCGGGGGAATCGTGCCCATGAATACGGCGATCCCCTATGAAGTGCAGGTGCTTGACGCGGAGGAAGGCATGTTGGCCAGTCCCGGTTCGCGCGTTACCCTGCAACCCTTTCTGGGACATGACACCCATGAACGTCCGCTGCACATGCACCGGGGTAATACCGGCGCGTTCAACGTCGTGCCCGATCCGGGCAACGGGCCGTACATTATAGACCGGTACGTACGCCTCGTGGCGAACTACACGGATTCGGGGACGCCCGCGCTTGCGTCGTCGGCCGAGGCGATCCTGTACCCGAATGTAGTGCAGGCGGAGAACCGCTCCATGGGCGAAGGCGACAACCTGATCATTACAGGCAATCGGCAGCGTCCCGGGTTCCCCGACGAAACCGAAGTGTATCTTGAGATGGAGCATGCGGAGCATGTGTCGTTTTCGGCCATGAACCTCCATGGCGTCCATGCGCTTGCGTTATATCTTGTGCCCGAAGCAGAGGGCGTGGCGCAGGTGCGGCTGGACGCCGCCGACGGGCCGATCCTGGCGGAAACCGCCTTTTCGCCGCCTGAAGAATCCCGCATCGAGGAGCGCGAGGACGGCCCGCCCGTTATTCACTGGATGTCCTGGTCGCTTCCGATCGAGGCCCCGGAGGGCGCGCGCGACCTGTACGTGGTGTTCCAGGGCCCCGAGCGGGGCGTGGTAGCCCGCTTCGACCGGATCGAATTCGAAGGGCCGGGCGTTACCCGCCGTCCGGGAGGGGTATCCATCTTGTATTGACCGCATGGCCGGACCGCGACGCGCGCCCGCGTTTTCGCTGGCCCGAACGCCTCGCTGCGCGGCCCATTCCCTGTTCATTCATCCATAGCCATCCCTGATTACCGTCTTATGAAAACCTGGAAACTTGGCCATAGCGACGTGGAAGTGTCCGCGCTTTCCTATGGCACGGACCTGATTGGAAGCCGAATCGACCGGGCAACCTCTTTTGCCTTGTTCGACCTGTTTTACGACCGGGGCGGCACCTTTCTCGACACAGCCAATTTCTATTCGAGCTGGGTCGAGGGCTGTTCCGGGGGCGAAAGCGAAACGATGATCGGACACTGGATGAAGGAGCGCGGCGTACGCGACAAGATGCAGATTTCGTCCAAACTCGGATTCGATTATCCCGGCAGCGGCGGCGGCCTTTCCGCCGACGAGATTGAACGGGAGTGCGACAAAAGCCTTGCCCGCCTCCAGACCGACTATATCGATGTATATTATGCCCACCGGGACGACTTCGATACGCCCATGGAAGAAACCATGGAAGCGTTTCATCGGCTGATCCAGAAAGGCAAGGCGCGCGTGATCGGGGCCAGCAACGTGTGGCTCTGGCGCATTGCCGAAGCGGGGAAGTTGGCCGAGGAGCGGGGCTGGACGCCGTATCAGGCCGTGGAACAGCGCTTTACCTATCTGCGCCCCCGGCATGGCGCCGACTTCGGGCCGCAAATCTTTGTTACCGAGGATATGAAGCGGTATTGCCGCCATCATGGCGTTACGCTCATCGGATATTCCGTGCTATTGCAGGGCGCGTACACGCGGGAGGACCGGCCTGTGCCGGCCCAGTTCGCCGGACCGGAGTCAGACGAGCGCCTCGCTGCCCTTCGGAGCGTGGCCGAGGAGGCAGAAGCCACCCCGAACCAGGTGCTTATCGCCTGGATGCTGCGCAACGGCATTCTCCCGCTTTTCGGCGGCAGCCGCCTAGAACAACTGGAAGAAAATCTTGGCGCGGCGGACGTTACGCTTTCCGACGATCAGATGGAAAGACTGGATACGGCCGGCAATCCCGACGTTAAAAAAGCCTGGTTGAGGTAGCGCTATGATTGGCGTAGCCGTAGCGGGTTCCGGATTTATCGGTCCCGTACATATCGAGGCGCTCCGGCGACTGGAAAATGTTCATGTAACCGGCATTCTCGGGAGCAGCCCGGAACGCTCCGAACAAGCCCGCCGCGCCCTGGGCTTGCCCAAAGCCTATGCAAGCCTCGACGAAGCGCTTGCGGACCCGGATGTGCAGTCTGTGCATCTTGCCTTGCCGAATGTGCTGCATTACGCGTATTCCCTGCGCGCGCTCGAAGCCGGCAAGCATGTGATGTGCGAGAAGCCGCTGGCCATGAACGCCGCGGAATCGGCGGCGCTGGTCGAGGCGGCCCGCGCGTCGGGGCTGGAGGCGGGCGTATGTTACAATCAGCGTTTCTATCCCATGAATCTGCAGGTCCGCAGTATGATCTCCAGCGGGGAACTGGGCGCGTTGCATTCGGTGGCGGGAAGCTACGTACAGGACTGGCTGTTGTACGACACGGACTACAACTGGCGCGTACTTTCCGACAAGGGCGGGCCGCTGCGCGCCGTATCCGACATCGGTACGCACTGGATCGATCTCGTTGCGTCCATGACGGGGCTGGAGGTGGAGGCCGTGCTGGCGGACCTGAAGATCGTGCACCCCGTACGCAAGCGGCCCCTCGGAGAAGTCCAGACATTCAGCGGGGCCTATGAAGGGGACGTGGAGGAGATCGACATCGACACGGAGGATTGCGGCAGCGTGCTTTTCCGTTTCAAGGGGGGCGCCCGGGGCAGCCTGTGGGTTTCCCAGGTTACGGCGGGATACAAGAACTGCCTTCGGTACGAAATTTCCGGCGCAGAGCGGTCGGTTTCCTGGAGCAGCCAGTTCCCCAACGAGCTTCAGGTGGGGCGCCGCAATGTTCCGAGCGAAGCGCTGGTCCGGGACCCGGCGCTGCTGCACGACCTCCCCGGACGTTTTACCAGCTATCCGGGCGGGCACAACGAAGGCTTTGCGGACACGTTCAAGCACTGTTTTCGCGCGTTTTACGACGCGGTGGCGGGGGGCGGTTCGAGCGAGCGGATGTATCCTACATTCGAGGAGGGGCACAAGGAGATCGTGTTGTGCGACGCCATTCTCCAGAGTCATCGGGAGGCCCGCTGGATACCGATATGAAACTCGGGTTCGTAAGCGCTATTCTCGCGGAGTTGGATCTTCCGGGCGTGGTCGAAACGGCCGCGGCGGAGGGATACGATTGCGTGGAGTTGCTTTGCTGGCCCCGGGGAAAGGCGGAGCGCCGCTATGCGGGCGTTACCCATATTGACGCGACGGATTTTTCCGAAGCGGACGCCCGGCAGGCGCGCGCGGTTGTCGAAGACGCGGGCGTGGAAATCAGCGGACTCGGGTATTATCCCAATCCGCTTGCGTCCGACCCGGACGAAGCGGCCGTATATATCGAGCATCTCAGGCAGGTCGTGCGCGCCGCCGCGCTGCTTGGGGTAGACCTCGTGAATACGTTCGCAGGGCGGGACCCGACGCTTTCGGTTGCGGAGCAATGGCCGCGATTCCTGGCCGTATGGAAACCGCTTGTCGCGTTTGCGGAGGAGCATGGCGTACGCATCGCCATTGAGAACTGCCCCATGTTTTTCACGCAAGACGAGTGGCCCGCGGGCAAGAATCTGGCGTACAGTCCGGCTATCTGGCGGCGCATGTTCGAAGATATTCCCAGCGACCGATTCGGCCTGAATTTCGATCCGTCGCATATGATCTGGCAGCAGATGGATTACCTGCGCCCCTTGCGCGCGTTCGCCGACCGGCTTTTTCACGTGCATGCGAAGGACGCCCGCCTGGACCAGGATCGGCTGGACGAGGTGGGTATTCTTGCCACCCCGCTGGAATACCATACGCCCAAATTGCCCGGACTCGGCGACGTAGACTGGGGCCGCTTTTTTTCCACACTGACCGACGCAGGCTACGCCGGACCGGTTTGCGTGGAGGTGGAGGATCGCGCCTACGAACATTCGCTCCAGGGCCGGAAAGTAGCGCTGCGCCAGAGCGCCGCGTATTTGCGTTCTTTCGTCCCGCGCGCAGACCGCCGTCCCCGCTGAAATTCCTTGCCGCATTCCGTTTCGCCAGGTTTTTCGTTGCGCTTGATCCACGCTGCGTTCGCCCGACCTGTTTCCTGTAAAGGCTATGACCATGCTCCGTGTTATTCTTGCTTCCTTCTTTGCGTGCGCGGCCTGCGGGCCGTTTTTCGCCCTGTCTGCCCAGGCCCAGAGGCTGGTAGAACCCCCGCCGCTCTATATGCCGTACCTTGCGAATGCGCCCGTCGTCGACGGCGACCTGGACGAATGGAAGCACGCCGCGCACCATGACGGCGTGTGGGATATCTACCGCCTGCGCCATGCGTCCTGGTACGATGGCGGCGCCCGCAACCGCCTGACGGACCAGGCGCCCGACGAACCGGCGCTGGAGGACGATCTGCGCGCCCGGTACTATATGGCGTGGGACGAGACGTACTTGTATTTCGGCGCGGAGGTACATGACAATGCAAACGACGTGGACGACCCGGACCATGCTCCTCGCCGCTGGATGTTCAAGGATTCCGTTTGCTGGTTCATGGAGGCGCCCCGGGACCATGCGCCGGAACGGTTCGGGCGCGGCGACAATGCGTTTTGCTTCGTGGCGGATGCGTCCATGCCAGAGTACGGAGCCTGGTGGCGTTATGGCACCCCGGAAGACACGTATCAGGAGGCGCGGATGCCGGACGATATGGTGGACTATGCGTTGCAATTCGATCCCTGGGGAACCGGTCCCGGCGATTTCAAACTGGAGGCGCGCGTACGCATGGATGCGTTTTTCCCGGTCAGCGATCCGCGCTGGACTGCGCCCGCCGCCGGGGACGAATATAGTTTGATGATCGTGCATTGCGATCCCGACGGCGGGGCGTACGGCGGACATTTCATGGTGTACGGCGACGGCGACGACGACGCTACCTGGAGCCGGGTGATTCTGACGGGGCCGCAGGGCCCCATCGAGCGCCTGCCGGAATAGGGCCGCTGATTTTTATTGCGGGCGCCGGGTTTTTCGCTGCATCCCGAACGCGATGTTTTCCGTACAGGTACAGGACGCCCTGATTAAAACGGCCTCATTTGTTGCTATCTCTCATGCCTGTAGAATCTGTCTCATACCGCGAATATTCTCCCTGGCCCCGGTGGGTAGGGTGGATAGTATGGGGCGCGCTGGGCGCTTCGGCCCTTCCCTTTGCGTTCGGATTGAACGCGGAGTACGGCATGCCGGGTCGCCTTCTTTCCATGGCGGCCATTCTGGGTTTGGGCTGGGCCGTTCAGCATATCTTTGGCGGCCTTCACGTCCGGGTGGAGGAAACCCGCTTGTTCATCTACCTCGGATCGATTCCTCTGGTGAAAAAGTCGGTGCCCTTTGCGGACATCGCGTCCCTGAAAAGCGTGCGCTACCGTCCCCTCGCCGAGTTCGGAGGATGGGGCGTTCGCGGAATGGGCAAGACGCGGGCCTGGACTGCTCGCGGCAATCAGGCCGTCGTGCTTACGCTTTCCAACGGCCAGGCGCTGTATGTGGGCAGCGATCATCCCGAACGACTGGAGGAGCATATTCGTCGCGCCATGGCCGCCCGTTCCCTGCCGGGCGAATAAATAAAAAAAATTTCGCTGCCCCTGTAACTTGCCTCGGGGCCTTCCGTAGACGATGCTTGTTCCAGCGCTCCGTCCGTCGGATCGGACCGGGCGCGCTCATTCCGGGCGGAACCATTTCCATCACCTCTTCATCCTGAGGCATTGCCATGAACATGCATGTAGTCTCCGCAAAACTGAAAGCCCTTTTCCTGCTCGTTCCCATGCTGGCGATCGGTTTCGTTCCGATTGCGCCTGCGTGGTCCCAGAACGACCATGCTTCTGCGAACCCCGAGCGGCTTGACGGGTTGGTCGCCAGGCAGATCGCCGCGTCGCTCGAGTCGCCGCATGCGCAGGTTCGCAGCCAGACCCTGAAGAATGTGATCGTGTATGCAACGCTTGATTTTGATCGGGTTGACTTGCCCAAACTGACGGCGGCGCTTGCCGAAGTAGCCGAGGAAGACGAGTCCAGATCGAACCGGCGTCTTGCGGTCGCAGCGCTGCGGTCGATCGATTCCTGGCGAGCCAGGCGGCATGTGGCGCACCTTGGCGGCATGGCCGACGCAGAATACCGGTCGCTGGTTTCTGGCGTGATTTCGGAGTATCACGCCGTGCAGGCCGGCGCGTTATAAGCCGGCGCTTGCTCTACGCGCCGCCCGCAAGCGCGAGGCGGCGCGGCAAGCGTTTCGAAGGGCAGGCCGGCTGCGGTCTGCCCTTTTGCGTATGGATTGGTGTGGAAAACATGGATGCGGAGGCGGCGCCGGAGCATCCATAGGGCTATTGCATTCGACAAGCCGGAGCGCGATATTTATGCCTGGCCGCATTGCATCTGGAGCGGCGGGGCGCATGAGCCAGCGAAGGAACAGGGGCGCGATCAATACAGAGATATGGGCAAAAAACGGATTGACGTGGCATAGCGGTAACCAACCAAACAAGGCGGCAATGAACATACAGTTAACTGCGATCATAGAACGCGAGCGAGATGGCTATGTGGCGCTATGTCCCGAAGTAGATGTCACGAGCGAGGGAAGCACCGTCGCCGAAGCGCATGAAAATCTTCAGGAAGCACTCGGGCTTTTCTTCGAGACGGCTTCCGCAAGCGAAATAGACCGACGGCTTTGTACGGAAGTATATATAACCCGCGTCGAGGTTGCCGTTGGCTAAGTTGCGCGTTTTGTCGGGGCGGGAAGTGTGCAAGATACTGGCTTCCCATGGATTTGTGGAAGTGCGAAGGCGCGGAAGCCATATCGTGATGCAGAAGGTTCAGGAAAATACGACCAGCACCGTGCCTGTTCCCAATCATCGGGAATTGCGTGTCGGGACACTGCTTTCGATTATTCGTCAGTCTGGCGTGCCGCGCATTGCATTCGAATGAATAACAGCCTTGAATCCATCGCCCTGTGTTTTAGCGGGGGCAAGGATAGCGCGCTTGCGCTGCATGAGATTCGTCGGGCCGGGACGTATGTCGTCGGGGAATTGCTGACGACCGTAACCGTTCCGTACGACCGGGTAACCATGCACGGCGTTCGCCGTACGCTTGCGCGGCGACAGGCGGACGCGATCGGCATTCCGCTCGTCGAAGTCGCCATTCCGCCCAGCTCGTCCAATGATGTTTACGAGCGCGAAATGGGTCGTGCCTTTGCGCGATTGCAGGCCGAGGGCGTCCGCCGCGTGGCTTTCGGCGACATCTTTCTTGAAGATTTGCGCGTTTATCGCGAAGCGCAGCTGGCGGCGCAGGGGCTCGAATGCCTGTTTCCGATCTGGCGCCGGGACACCGCAGCACTCGCGCGCCGGTTCGTCGCGGACGGATTCAGGGCCGTCGTGGCGTGCGTGAACCCCGCGGTTCTGGATGTTTCGTTTGCCGGTCGTCCGTTCGACGAGGCCTTTCTGGCGGATCTTCCGGCGGAGGTAGACCCATGCGGCGAGCACGGCGAGTTCCATACATTCGTGTTCGACGGGCCCATTTTTCGCCATCCGGTTCCGGTATCTACCGGGAAAATAGTCGAACGGGAGCGCTTCGTGTTTTGCGACCTTGTGGCGGATACCGACGCTTCGCGCTACGCAGAGTAAACGGGTTGTCCCGGTTCTCTGTGAGTTCATGAGAACGTATATTGGTTGCATGACCGGCAAGCTACCCATAAATATCGACCACCTGCTGCGACAGCGCACCATCGAAGGCGAGCGCATCGAGTACAAGGCGGGCTGGAACCCGCAAAGCGTCCTGCATACGATTTGTGCATTCGCCAACGACTTTCACAACCTCGGTGGCGGTTACGTAGTCCTGGGCGTCGAGGAACGCGAAGGCCGCCCTGTACTGCCGCCCAAGGGCATCTCGCCCGATTCCATTGACGCAATCCACAAAGAACTGCTGAATCTGGGTTATTCGGCGATTCGCCCCTATTATCACCCGCTTACAGGGATTTACAATATTGGCGGTCAGACCATCCTGGCGCTTTGGGTGCCTGGCGGCGAAACCCGCCCTTACAAAGCCAAAACGAGTCTTAGCGCGGAGCGCAACGATTGGGCCTACTTCATTCGCAGGCACAGCAACACGGTTCGCGCCAGGGGGCCGGACGAGCGCGATCTGCTGAGTCTGGCGGCTACCGTGCCTTTTGACGACCGTTATCGCCAGACGGCTTCGCTTGACGACCTTTCGCACCGGCTGATTCGAGAATTTCTACGCAATATCGGCAGCGAACTGGCGGCGGAAGCGAAGGGGCTGTCTGTTGAAGATCTGGGCAAGCGCCTGAATATCGTCGGAGGCCCGTCCGAAGCGATGTTTCCGAAGAACGTCGGCCTGCTGTTTTTCAATGAGCGCCCGGACAAGTTTTTTCCGTCCACCCAGATCGATGTCGTGTGGTTTCCCGATGGGCCGGGCGGCGATCAGTTCGAGGAGAAGGAGTTTCGCGGCCCATTGTCCATCATTCTCAGCGAGGCGATCAGTTACATTGCGCGGAATTACCTGAAGGAAACCGTTGTCAAGTATCCCCACAAGCCAGAGGCCGAGCGATTCTGGAATTTTCCCATCGGCGCTATTGAAGAGGCGCTGGTGAACGCCATATACCATCGTTCATACGAGGAACGGGAGCCGGTTGAAGTTCGCATCACGCGCGAAGAGTTGCTGGTTCTGAGTTATCCCGGTGCAGACCGCTCCATCCGTATGAAGGATTTCAAGGAGGGACAGGCCGTGAGCAGACGCTACCGGAACCGGCGTATTGGCGAATTCCTGAAAGAACTCGACCTTGCCGAGGCGCGCTCAACCGGCGTACCGAAAATTTTTCGGGCCATGCGGCAGAACGGCTCCCCGGAACCGATTTTCGAGAGCGACGAGGATCGAACCTGGTTTCTGGTCCGGCTGCCGGTCCATGAACAGGCTTCTCTTGCGCCAACCGACGATGGCGCCATACATGATACTCCACATGACACCATACATGATAACTCATTGAAAAATAAGGAAAAAGGTCAAGGAACCATACATGACACCATACATGACACCATACATGTAACCCAACATGTTGAACGCCTGATCGCGCTCCTTACGGAGGAAATGAACCGTCCTCAGCTACAGGACATCCTGGGCATCAATAACCGATCCCACTTCGTGGAAGCATACCTTGCCCCCGCCCTCCATGCCGGACTGATCGAAATGACGCTCCCGGATAAACCGAAAAGCCGCAAGCAGCAGTACCGCCGAACCGCTCAAGGCGAGGCGCTCGCTGAAAAGATCAAAGCACAGGACAGTCTCAAGTGAACGCGCCTCCGCTCGTTTCCCAAAACCGGGAATTATGCAATATCTTGCCAGGGCGTTCGTACTATCTACGGAAACTTTTTCCAAGCCATGTCCCAATCCCCAAGCGCTTTGCCGGTCGTGACCGTATGCGGCCTGGCCCGCCGTTTCGGGAGGCGGCTTCTTTTCAGGGACCTTTCGATTGCCTTGTCGGGCGGAGACAGCCTGGCCGTGACCGGCGCGAACGGGTCCGGGAAGTCCACGTTGCTTCGGATGCTGGCCGGCGTACTGCCGCCAAGCGAAGGAACCGTCTCGCTCAGCGTACGCGGCAGCGCCTTGTCGAAGGAGGCGCACCCGCTGCATGCCGGGCTCGTAGCGCCGTACGCGAATGTATACGCAGGACTTTCTCCCTGGGAAAACCTGCGATTCATTGCCCGGGCGCGCTGCCTGAGGGATCAGCGCGCGCGCATCGAAGCGGCGCTTGCCTCGGTTGGGCTTGCGCGCCGCATGCATGAACGGGTCGCCACGTTTTCCTCCGGCATGACGCAGCGCGTCAAACTGGCGGCGGCGCTGCTGGCCGAGCCGCCGTTGCTCCTCTTGGACGAGCCGAATGAACATCTTGACGAAGAAGGCCGTCGCGTCATCTCCTCTATTATCGAAAACAGCGTCCGCCGCGGCGCCATCGTGGTGGCGGCCACCAACGACGCCCGGGAGGCGGCCGAGTACGCCCGTACGCTTTGCGTCGAGGAGTATCGATAGATCCGTTCCGTCTGCCGCGCTATTTTCCCCTTTCACATCCGCGTTACGCCCAGCGCGGCGACGTCTACGGCCTCTGCTCCGGCTTCGAGCAGGGCGCATGCGGCCACGCCCGCCGTGGCGCCCGTAGTCAGAATGTCGTCCACAAGCAGGATGCGTTGTCCGGCGACCCGTTCCGGGATGGGCACAGCGAAGGCCCCGTCGAGATTGTTCAGTCGTTCGTTCCGCGAAAGCGCGGTTTGCGAACGGGTGGCCTTGTTTCGGACCACGATGTCCGCCGCAACCGGCTTTTCCAGGGCGGGCGCAATGCCCCGGACCAGGTATTCGCTCTGGTTGTACCCTCGTTCGCATAGCCGCATGCGGTGCAGGGGGACGGGCACGATCAGGTCCGGCGCAGGCCGATACAAAAGCGTTTGGGCAAAGGCGTAACCGAGGGCGCCCCCCAGCCACACGCCGTAGCGCGGGCGATTTTCGTATTTCAGGGCCTGATGTATGCGTTGCAAAAATCCTCCCTTGTCGAACATCCACAGGGCGAATGCGCCGTCGATGGCGCTGCGCATGCCGGGCAGATCGTCCAGGCGTTCCCGAACGTCGTCCGCATCGGCCCGATCCGCGTTGCGCAGGCAGCAAAAGCAAAGCAGCGTCGAGGCGTTCGGGGTGGCGCCGCCGCAGTTGAGGCACGACGCAGGAAAGGCCAGCCCCATCAGCCCCTGTCCTGTGTCGCGGGCCGCTTGCATTGAGGTTCGCCAAAGGTTTCGCAGGGAGAAAGGCATGGTTCCAGTCGGGCATTGCGCTACGGCGGTGGAAAAAAGTTGCTTCGAATTTCATATATTAGACGCTTCGGGTCGATTTTTATAACCTGTTGCGGCGCTCCCCCGCGGTTTTCGACCGAACATTCTGGAAAACAGGCAACAAGCATTACCGAATCCGATGGCGACACCCGTGCGGCGCGGAATGATTATCAAGAACGCCAATTCGCGCCCGGTTGAAATAGGCATGATTTCTCGCAGCATTACGTTGCTTCCCGGCGAAGCGACGATGATCACCGCGGAAGAAGTGCGCGACCCCGCAGTCCGCAAGAACCTGCAGGTGCGCGCCATTTCTATCGTGCGTCCGGTCACGAAAGAGGAGGAGAAGGCCTTTCGGAAGGAGTTGGAAGAAGCGGGGAGCGTTCAGGGATGAAAGTGCTTGCCCTGGAGCCGTGGTACGGCGGTTCCCACAGAAATTTCCTCGACGGCCTGGTCAAGCATAGCCGCCACGAATTTCGGACGGTCACCATGACGGACCGCTTCTGGAAGTGGCGCATGCATGGCGGCGCCGTCACCATGGCGCGCAAGGCCCTCAAGGCGTTTCGGGACGGTTTCGAGCCGGATGTCGTGTTCGCGACGGGCATGGTCAATCTGCCGGCCTTTCTGGCGCTTGTCCGCCCGCACCTGGGAAATGTACCCGTTGCGCTGTATTTCCACGAGAACCAGTTGACCTATCCCTTGCCGCCGGACGCCGAGCGGGATTATACCTATGGATATATCAACTACCTGTCCTCGCTGGCCGCCGACCGGATCGTGTTCAACTCCCGGTTCCATTTCGACGAGTTCATGGACGCGCTCCCCAAACTCTTGCGGACGTTTCCGGATTATACCCATTTGAATACGATGAACGCGTTGCGCAAGAAGTCCGCCGTGCTGCATGTGGGCATGGACCTGGAGGCGCACGACCGATACCGCGCGGCGTACGCGCCGCCCGATTGGGGCCCCTCCATGCAATCTCCGATCGTACTATGGAATCAGCGCTGGGAGTACGACAAGAACCCGGAATCCTTTTTCCGGGTGATGAACCGGCTCGACGATTGCGGATACCGTTTTCGCCTTATTCTCGCCGGGGAGCATTTCGAGGAGCAGCCCTACGAATTCGAAAAAGCGTTCGAGCGGTATGCGGACCGTATCCTTCACTATGGCTATGCGGAGGACTTCAAGGAATACAGCCGTCTGTTGCACCGGGCGCATCTGGTGGTGTCTACCTCGATTCACGAATTTTTCGGCATAGCTATTATGGAGGCCATTTATTGCGGTTGCCATCCGCTCTTGCCGAATCGCCTTAGCTATCCCGAACTGATTCCCGACGCGCTCCACCATCCGTTGCTGCACGCTCCCGTGCTGTACGAGGACGAGCAGGACCTTTTCGAGGCGCTGTCCCGGATTATGGAAAGCGAGGAACGGCCGTTGCCGACGTCTACGCTCCAGACCATTCCGCAGTCGCTCGACTGGCGGAAGCATGTTGCGCAATACGATGCGCTGCTGGAAGAGGTCGCCGCGGCGCCCCGGGAGGCGCGCCTGTAGCCGCGCCCGCCTCGTTTCCGGGCTGCGGCGTTACGCCATGTTTTCGACCATCGCCGCGCCGAACTCGCTGGTTTTGAGCAGCGTGGCGTCGTCCATCTGACGTTCGAAGTCGTACGTTACCCGCTGCTGCGCAATCGTTTTTTCCAGCGAAGACACAATCAGGTCGGCTGCTTCGTCCCAGCCCATGTACCGGAACATCATTTCCCCGGACAGGATGACCGATCCGGGATTCACCTTGTCCTGGCCCGCGTATTTGGGCGCCGTGCCGTGCGTCGCTTCGAAGATGGCGTGGCCGGTGTCGTAGTTGATGTTGGCGCCCGGCGCAATGCCGATGCCTCCGACCTGGGCGGCCAGCGCGTCGGAGATATAATCCCCGTTCAGGTTCATGGTCGCAATGACGCCGTATTCGTCCGGGCGCGTCAAAATCTGTTGCAAAAAGGCGTCGGCGATGACGTCCTTTACGACGGTTCCGTCGGGGAGCTTGCACCAGGGGCCGCCTCCGAATTCCCTGGCCCCGAATTCGCGTTGGGCCAGTTCGTATCCCCAGTCCCGGAAGCCCCCTTCGGTGAATTTCATGATATTTCCCTTGTGCACCAGCGTAACGCTGTCGTAGCCGCGCTGCCGGGCGTAGGCGAAGGCCGCGCGCACGAGCCGCTCTGTGCCTTCTTTGGAAACCGGCTTTACGCCGACGCCGCTCGTTTCCGGGAAACGGATATTCCGTACGCCCAGTTCGTCTTGCAGAAAGCCAATGAGTTTTTGCGCTTCCGGCGTACCCATTTCATACTCGATGCCTGCATAGATGTCCTCCGAATTTTCCCGAAAGATTACCATATTCACCTTTTCGGGCTGCTTGACGGGGGAGGGGACGCCTGCAAAATGGCGCACGGGACGTACGCAGGCGTACAGGTCCAGTATTTGCCGCAGGGCCACGTTCAGCGAGCGAATGCCGCCGCCGACGGGCGTAGTGAGGGGGCCTTTGATGGCGACGAGATGCCGCCGGATGGCTTCGAGCGTGTCGTTCGGCAGCCACTCGTCGAACCGGTTTTTCGCCTTTTCGCCCGCAAACACCTCGAACCATGCGATTTTTCGCGCGTCTCCGTAGGCATGCCGGACCGCTTCGTCGAAAACATGTTGCGCGGCGGCCCATATGTCCGGGCCTGTGCCGTCGCCTTCTATAAACGGTACGATGGGATGGTCCGGCACATTCAGTCGGCCTTGTTCCATGGCGATGGACTGGCCTTCGGCGGGCGGGGTCAAGTGGCTGTAGGCGGGCATGGATATATTATTTCCGCGTTGAAAGGTGGATAGTTCGATTCGCTGGGCCTGTTAACGCGCAAGGGATGGAGGGGATGCGGGCTTTTCGTGCAAAGCGTGTAAAATTGTACGCTCGCTACAAGCGTCCGAACAGTTGCCGCAGGCGGAGTTCCCAGACTTTGAACGCCGCTTCGCGCACGATGGCCCGCGTCATCTTGGACTGGCCTTCGGTACGTTCGGTGAAGATGATCGGGATTTCCAGCAGGACGAATCGCTGCCGCCAGGCCCGGAATTTCATTTCCAGCAGGAAGGAGTATCCATTGGAGGCGACCCGGTCGAAGTCGATGGCTTCGAGTACGCGCCGATGGTAGCACATGAACCCGGCGGTTACGTCCCGGATCGGGAGGCGCGTTACGAAACGGGTGTACATGCCGGCGCAGTAGGAGAGGATGAGGCGGGTAAGCGGCCAGTTCACGACGCGTACGCCCTCTGCGTAGCGCGATCCGACCGCCAGATCGGCGCGGCCTTCGAGGACGGGCGCGATGAGGCGGGAAATGTCGGCGGGATTATGCGACAAGTCTGCGTCCATGCTGCAAATAAAGGCGTACCCCCGCTCAAGCGCCCAGTCGAAGCCGCGAAGATAGGCGGAACCGAGGCCCATTTTTCCTTCCCGCTCGATCAACGAGATGCGCCCGGGGTATTTCTGCATGCGCGTCTTGACGCACCGGCCCGTGCCGTCGGGCGAGCCGTCGTCTACCACCAGCGCGTGCACTTGCTCGGGGAGCGTCATGAGTTCGTCGAGCACGACGGGGACGTTTTCGGCTTCGTTGTACGTGGGAATCACCACTATGGAGCGATTCTCGTCCGAAGCATCCTGTTTGCGAAGCGGTTTCACGGGGAGCGAAAATCTGCGGAACAGCGTACGGAAAATATTGCGATTTTTTATTATCTTAACGAACTGCGCATGCGCAAGCCGCATTCTGACACAGGAGCGGGCGGGCGGTTCCGAAAGGCGCGCGCGTCCATGCGTGGGCTATCGCCCGAGGCGATGTTCGATTAATTTTAGGGAAACAGGAAACCCCCCGGATTCTATTCTGATACAAACGGGTTAACGGCCCGGTTCGTCGTTTTTGAAAAACAATGCATGCTGTGATACGCCATGGCTGGTGAAACGCGGAAAAAAACAAGGCAACCTGTCGCAGAGGGTAAAGCGCAAGGCAATGGGATTTCGGCTGTGAGCCAGAATGGCCATTCCGCCGCGACGGCGGAAGACGGCGCAAGCGAGCCCTTCGTCGATTATCCGGCGGGCGCGTATACCCACGAGGAACTCGGGATTTCCGACGACGAGACGCGCGCCATGTATCGCAACATGTTGTTGCAGCGCCGGTTCGAGGAGCGGGCGGCGCAAATGTACGGCAAGCAAAAGATCGGCGGCTTCCTGCACCTTTATATTGGCCAGGAGGCGGTGTCCACCGGGTCGGCGTACGCCATGGAAATAGGCAAGGATTCGGTGATCACGGCCTATCGGGATCACGGCCTTGGGCTGGCGCTCGGCATGACGTCGAACGAATGCATGGCGGAGCTCTTCGGCAAGGTGGGCGGTTCTTCCAGAGGGAAGGGCGGGTCCATGCACTATTTCAAGAAAGAACTGAATTTTTACGGCGGGCATGGCATCGTCGGCGGGCACATCGCCGTAGGCGCGGGCATTGCCTTTGCGCACAAGTACAAGGGCGACGGCGGCGTGTGCCTGACCTATTTCGGCGACGGGGCCGTGGGGCAGGGGTCTTTTCACGAAACCATGAATCTGGCGGCGCTGTACGAAACGCCGTGCGTCTTTGTGATCGAGAACAACGAGTACGCCATGGGCACGGCGACCCACCGGGCGTTTGCGCAGCCGGACTTTTACCGGTACGCCGATAGTTACGGCATGCCTTCCGCGCTGGCCAGCGGCATGGATATTTTCAGCGTGTACAAGGCCATGTCCGACCATATCGCGATGGCCCGGAACAACCGCCCGTCGATTCTGGAGGTGCGCACCTACCGGTATCGGGGCCATTCCATGAGCGACCCGGCGAATTACCGGACCAAAGAAGAACTGGACGCGCGCAAGGAGCAAGACCCGATCATTCGTCTCAAGGGCTACCTGCTGGAGCGCGAACTGGCCTCGAACGAGGACCTGGACGCCGCGGACGCCGAAATCAAGCAGGAAGTGATGGATTCGGTTGCCTTCAGCGAAGAAAGCCCCGCGCCGGCCCTCCCCGAGATATACGAGCATGTATATGCGCAAACCGACTATCCGTTTTTAACCGATTGATCCACGCAGATTATGGCTGTATTGCAATTTCGCGAAGCGATTCGCGCCGCCATGGTGGAGGAGATGGCGCGCGACGAGAACATCTTTCTGATAGGCGAAGAGGTTGCCGAGTACAATGGAGCGTACAAGGTCAGCGAGGGGATGCTGGATCGTTTCGGCGCGGGCCGGGTGATCGATACGCCGATCAGCGAAAGCGGCTTTGCAGGGCTTGGCGTGGGCGCCGCCATGGCCGGGTTGCGCCCTGTCGTCGAGTTCATGACCTTTAATTTTTCGTTCGTAGCGTTCGATCAGCTGGTCAACAATGCGGCGAAAATTCGCTACATGTCGGGCGGGCAGTACGCGATCCCCATCGTTTTTCGGGGGCCGAACGGCGCGGCGGGACAGTTGGCCGCGACGCACAACACGGCGGTCGAATCCCTGTATTCGTATTTTCCCGGCCTGAAGGTGGTGGCGCCCTCCAACCCGGACGATGCGAAGGGACTGCTGAAGTCGGCGATCCGGGACGACGATCCGGTGATTTTCCTCGAAAGCGAATCCATGTACGGGTTGAAGGGGGAGGTTTCGGACGCTGCCGATTACCTGATCCCGCTCGGCAAGGCGCGGATTGCGCGCGAAGGCGCCGACGTGACCCTCGTAGCGCATCAGAAGAGTTACTGGCGCGCGCTGGAAGCAGCCGACCGGCTGGCGGAAGACGGGTACGAAGCCGAAGTCATCGATCCGCGGACCATCCGCCCGCTGGATATCGACGCGATCGCTGCTTCCGTACGAAAAACCAACCGGCTCGTGGTTGTGGACGAAAGCAATCCGTTCGCCAGTTTTTCGTCGGAGGTGGCTTGCCAGGTACAGGAGCGCGTATTCGACTGGCTGGATGCGCCCGTCCTGCGCGTGACGGCGAAGGACGCGCCGGCTCCGTACGCCAAAAACCTGATCGAGTATTACATGCCGCGCACCGAGGATATCGTAGCGGCCGCCAAAAAAGCGCTCTACGCGCGTTGAACGCGGGGCGGCTTCCCGGATGCGTCGTTTGCGAACCCGGAAAACGTTTCCGCGCTAAATCTGCCTGACATCACGCCCAAAGCGCGTTTTTACCAAGAAAATCTTTACTTCGTACGCCGGACCATGCCCATTCCTGTCGAAATGCCCAAAATGAGCGATACCATGGAGGAGGGCGTCCTCGTTTCATGGCTTGCAGAGGAGGGAGACGCCGTATCGTCCGGGGACATTATCGCCCAGGTGGAGACGGACAAGGCCACGATGGACCTGGAGGTGTACGACGACGGCGTCTTGCTCAAAAAAGTAATTCCGGCGGGCGCGGCTGTGCCGATCGGCGGCCTGATCGCCGTGCTGGGCGAAGCGGGGGAGGACATTTCGGGATTGCTTGCCGGGTATGACGGCGGAGCGGGCGTTGCGCATTCCGAAGCGCCCGCCGCCTCGACGGGGGACGGCGCCATACAGCCCGCCGAGGCAGCGGCTCCGCCGCAAACGACGGAGACCGCGGAGCCGCCTGTTCTCGCAGACGCCGGGCGCGTCAAGAGTTCGCCGCTGGCCCGCCGTCTGGCCGAAGAGCATGGCGTCGCATTGCAGCAGATTGCGGGAAGCGGTCCGGAAGGGCGCATCGTGAAACGGGACGTCGAGGCGGCGATTCGGCAAGCCGTCCCGGGCCGGAGCGTCGACCCGGGCTATAGCGCCGCCGCGCTCGAGGCGCCGGCGGAGGACGCTTTCGAGACCCTGCCCATTTCGCAGATGCGCAAGACCATCGCCCGCCGCCTGGCCGAGAGCAAATACACGTCGCCGCACTTTTACGTTACGGTGGACGTGGACGTGGAGCAGGCCGTCGCGGCGCGCGCCCGCATCAACGCGAAAGCCGAAGCCGAGGGCGGCGTAAAAATTTCGTTCAACGACCTTGTCACCAAGGCGTGCGCGCTGGCCCTGTCGCGGCATCCCGCGGCGAATGCATCCTGGTTTGAACAAGAGGGCGTGATTCGACGGCATGGACAGGTCCATGTAGCCATCGCCGTAGCCATAGACGATGGCCTCGTGACGCCGGTTATTCGCCATGCGGACCGAAAGGGGCTCGCGCAGATCGCCGCGGAAACCCGGGAACTGGCCCGCCGCGCGCGCGACCGTTCGTTGCAGCCGGAAGACTGGGAAGGGTCTACGTTCACGACAAGCAACCTCGGCATGTATGGCGTGGAGGAGTTTACGGCCATCATCAATCCTCCGAACGCATGTATCCTCGCTATCGGGGCGATTCGGGACGAGGCCGTGGTCCGGGATGGAGCGATCGCGCCCGGCAAGCGCATGAAGTTGACGCTTTCGTCCGATCATCGCGTAGTAGACGGCGCAGTCGCGGCTGCTTTCGTCGGGACGGTGCGGAGCTATCTTGAGGAGCCGCTTTCCATGTTGTTATAGGTTGTTACGGGACCAGCACGGTGAGCGGATTCAGGATTGCGCATGTATCGGATTTGCATTTCGGCAAGATTGCGCATCGCGGCGTCGTCGGGGCGCTGGTCGATGAAATCAATGCCTCGAATGTCGATCTTGTCGCCGTAAGCGGGGATTTGACCCAGCGGGCGCGCCTCGTCGAGTTCAAGGAGGCCGCTGCGATGCTCGCCGCCCTGAATCCGCCGGTGCTTGTCGTGCCCGGCAACCATGACGTTTCGCCGTGGTGGCAACCTTTCCTGCGCATTTTCGCGCCGTTCGAGCGGTATCGTCGCTTTATTCACCCCGACGTGGCGCCGTTTTTCCAGACCGATGGCGTGGCGGTCCTGGGGATGAATTCGGCCCGCCGCTGCACGATCAAGGCCGGGCGCATCGACGAGAAGACCTGCGAGGATATTACGCAGCGCCTGGCGCCGGTCCCTTCGTCCGTATTCAAGGTGCTTGTGGTGCATCATCAGCTGTCGCGCATGCGCGCCCTCTGGCTGCACGACGTGGCTCGCCATGCTTCCCGCGCGCTGGATCGGGCGGGCGAGGCGGGCGTATCCCTTATTCTGTGCGGGCATCTGCACGTATCGCATGTAGAACCGCTTGAGATTACGGTGGGCGCGCACCCCATGCAGCGGATCGTGGTCGCCGTGGCCGGGACCGCCACCAGCACCCGGGGCCGCCGGGCGTACCGCTCCCGGAATCATTACAATATAATCGACATCGCGTCGGACGCTTTTTCGATAGAGGGGAGGCAATACCTTGTCGAAACGGGCCGGTTTGTTTCGGAAGGCGTAACCCGGTTTGATCGATAGGCGCTTGCGCGTTTTTCCGCCCCTTCGTTTTCTTTTTCCGTTTTCCCGGCCTATTTTGAGACTTCTTCGCTTGAGCAAGGGGGATGGCATGATCGGTTGTTTCAGGGCACGATTTTTCGGCGCGGCGGGCATGGCGCCGCTGGTCTTTTTCGGCCTGCTCGCAGGGGGCGTCCGCGCGCAAGACGCGCCGCTCAGGGTAGACGTCGATTATGCGTCCTTTGCGTACGACGAGGCATTGTCGCTTGTAGAGATTTATATCGGCGTAGAGGCGCCGTCACTCTATTTCGAGGCGGTGGAGCCGGAAGGTTTCGCGGCGCTTTTGCCGTTGCGCCTTGACCTGGTCCGCAACGCGGGGCCGGAGGCGGGCGCGGGGCCGGAGGCGGGCGCGGCGTCCGCCGCCCCGGCCTGGGCCGACTCCACGGTGCTTCGCTTTGCGCTTCCCGATACCGCCGGGATGCATTCCGGGCATTATTTTACGCATCAGATACGCGCGGCGGTCGCGCCGGGCGAGTATGTGTTGCGGCTCGCCGCTTCCGATGCATCCGACCGCCCCGAATTACAGTTGCGGCAATCCCTGGCCGTAGACCGTTTCGAACTGGATGGCGCGGCGGCTATTTCGGACATTACGCTGGCCACGGGCATTGCGCCGAACGCGCAGCGGGAGAATGTCTTTTTCAAGAATGGATTGCTTGTGCATCCCAGTCCGAATCGCCTGTTTGGCGAAGGCTTGCCCCGCATGTACTACTATGCGGAAACGTACGGCGCCGGGGAGGTCGCTTCCGCGCAAGGGCAATACATGGCGTATGCTTATGTGGCGGACGCCGACCGGTCGAATCCGCTGCCCGGCATGGAGCGTCGCCTCGAACGCGCGGCAAGGTCCCCCGACATTCTCGTCGGAAGTTTCGATACGGGCGCGTTGCCTACGGGATCGTATGCGCTCCATATGGCGCTCTTCAACGATAGAAACGAGGGCGTTTTCGAACGGTCCCGCAAGTTTTTCGTGTATAACCCGGACGTATCCCGCGAAGACCCGGCGGCGCTGGAACTGGATTTCGAAACGAGTTCCTATGCGGCCATGACGGAGGAAGAGGTGGAACAGGGGCTGGCGCACGCACGCCTTATCGCCAACGATACGGAGCGGCGCCGGATACGAAGGTTGCCCGACCTGGACGCCCGCCGCCGTTTTCTCATGGATTTCTGGCAAAAGCGCGACGACCGGCCCATGACGCCGCTCAACGAGTTCAAGGACGCTTTTTACAGCCGCATCCAGTATGCCAACGACCGGTATACGTCCACCATGGAGCCGGGTTGGCAAAGCGACCGGGGCCGGGTGGTCGTTACGTACGGATTGCCGAGCGACATCGATCCGCATCTGTACGATCAGGCAACGGTTCCCTACGAGATATGGCAATACAACAATGTTCCGGGATACGGGCAGTCCATTTTCGTGTTTGCGGACATGAACGGGTTCGGTCGTTTCGAATTGTTGCATTCCAGCGTTCCCGGCGAGCGCTCGTTGCCCAACTGGCAATCGGCGCTATATCGCCGTTAGCTCGGAGGACCGGTTTGTCGCCTATTCCTAATCTTTTTCGCCGATGACCCACGCCGATGTCGGACCCCGGCATGCGACCATTCAGGACCTGGCTGCGCATGTCGGGCAGGAAGTGACGCTCAAGGGCTGGCTCTACAACAAGCGCGGCTCGAAGCATCTGCTGTTTCTGCTGTTGCGGGACGGCACGGGCCTGGTGCAATGCGTGGCGGCCGCGGACAGCGTGGACGCCGGGACCTGGCGCGTGGCGGACGAAGCCACGCAGGAAAGCGCCCTGACGGTAACGGGCAAGGTCGTGCGTGACGAGCGTCAGGCGGGCGGCGTCGAGCTCGTCGTGTCCTCGCTCGCGCTGGTCGGCGCGTCCGCGGAGTATCCCATTACGCCCAAGGAGCACGGGATCGATTTTCTGATGTCGCATCGCCATTTGTGGTTGCGCAGCCGCTTGCCCTGGGCCATTTTGCGGATGCGCAACCAGCTCATCGCGTCGATTCATGCGTTTTTTCAGGAGCGCGGATTTTTGCAGATGGACGCCCCTATTCTGACGGGGAACGCGGTAGAAGGCACGTCGAGTCTCTTCGAACTGGATTATTTCGACGAGAAGGCGTACCTGACGCAGAGCGGACAGCTGTACGGCGAGGCGATGGCCATGGCGTTTGGGCGCATTTATACGTTTGGCCCCACCTTTCGCGCCGAAAAGTCCAAGACCCGGCGGCATCTTACGGAGTTCTGGATGATCGAGCCCGAAATGGCGTTTTTCGATCTGGAGGATACGCTGGGCCTGGCCGAGGATTTGCTGACGCGCGTCGCCCGCGACGCCCTGGCGCATTGCACGGAGGAACTTGCGATCCTCGGACGCGATACGGCGCCGCTGGAGCGGGTTCGCAAGCCTTTTCCCCGGATTTCCTATACGGAGGCGGTGGACTTGCTGCGCAGCGACGCCACGGCCCGGATGCTGGAGAACAGGATGCAAGCCCTGGAGGAAGAAAACGCTGCGCTCGCCGAAGAATTCGCGGCAAACCGGAAGCGATACGGTCAGGCCAAAAAAGGCGAGCGCCGCCGCCTGGACGCCCGCGAAATTGCGATACGGCGGCGGGCGGACGAGATCGCGGAGGCGTTGCAAAATCTCCCGGCCTGGAAAGATTCGGCCCGATCCTTCGTATGGGGCAGCGACTTCGGGGGCAGCGACGAAACGGTATTGACCTGGCATTTCGATCGCCCGGCTATGGTGCATCGCTATCCCGCCGCCGCCAAGGCGTTTTATATGAAACGAGACCCCGACGACGCGCGGCTCGCCATGGCGCTGGACGTGTTGGCCCCGGAGGGATACGGGGAAATCATAGGCGGCGGCGAGCGGGCGACGGACCTGGCGTTTCTCGAAGAACAGATTGCTGCGCACGACCTTCCGAAAGACGCGTTCGAATGGTATCTGGATTTGCGGCGGTTCGGCTCCGTTCCGCACGCCGGATTCGGTTTGGGGCTGGAGCGCCTGCTTACGTGGATTGCGGGGATCGACCATGTGCGGGAGACCATTCCGTTTCCGAGGCTTATGGGGCGCATTTCGCCGTGACGCGAAGACGGGAAACGCTTGCCGGCGCCTCGTCCACGGAACAAACATGCAGGGCGCGGTATAGGAAGGGGTCTTTCTTTTCCGCATTCTCCAGAAGGTCATCATCTATCCATAAAATTCGCCATGCAGGGAAACGGGTTCAAAATCGGCCTGGTCGTATTTTTCTTTGCTCTATCGGCCTGGTATCTCTATCCCTCCGCCCGGAATTATTTCATTCAGCAGCGGATCGACGGCATGGAGCAGCAGGAACGGGAGGAGTATGAACGAGAGAATCTTCAGCGAATCCGAAACGTGAAGGAGGATGCGCTGAAACTCGGCCTTGATTTGCAAGGAGGCATGCATGTCACCATGGAGGTTCGGACCGACGCCCTGATTCGGGAGTTGGCTACGGATGTGGATCAAACGTTCGAGGAGGTGTTGGCCGCGGCGCGCGCAACGGCGGACGAGACCGGTAATTCCATCATCGACGCGTTTGCGATGGAGTTCGAGCGGCGCGATCCGAATGCGCGTTTGTCCCGGTATTTCCGGGATTCCGACGCCGGGATTACGCGCCGGTCCACGAACGGCGATGTGTCGCAATACCTTCTCGGGCAGGCCGACAACGCCATCGACCGGGCCATTTCCATTATCCGGGACCGCGTGGACCGGTACGGCGTGACGGAGCCGTCCATTCAGAAACAAGGCACCCGACGCGTGGTGGTCGAATTGCCGGGCATCGACGATCCCGAGCGCGTACGGAATTTGCTGAAAGGCACGGCCCGCCTCGAATTTCATCTCATGGCCGAACCGGAGGAACTGGCGCGCGCCTTGCAGCAGACGATCGCCTGGTACGATACGCAAGTAGATACCGCGGACGCAGCCATGGCGGAGACCGCCGATACGACCGCTGCCCCCGCTGACACGCCCGCCGCAGCTGACACGTCCGCCGTCGCAGATCTGTTCGAAGAGGTCCTGGACCAGCCGACCAATCCGTTGCTGGCGGTTATGCAGCCCGCCGGACAGGGGGTAGAGTTCGGGCTGGTTTCGGAGCAGGATACGGCGCGCGTTCGGGAGCTGCTTTCGGCGCCCGCCGTGCAGGATTTTCTTCCGGTGGGCGTAGACCTGCTCTATGACGCGAATCCCGCCGGGGCGACCGAGGAGGGCCTGGAAATGTATTACTTGCTGGGCGTTCGGGATCAGGTCGAATTGTCGGGCGAGGTGATTACGTCGGCCCGCGTCGATTTCGACGAGTTGAATCTTCCGGAAGTAACCATGGTGATGAATTCGGAAGGATCGCGCACCTGGGCCCGGCTGACCGGGGCGAATGTCAACAAGAACATCGCCATCGTGCTGGATGGCGTGGTGTATTCGTATCCGACCGTCATCAACCGCATCGTCGGCGGACGTTCGTCCATTACGGGACTGGGCAGCCGGGACGAGGCGCAGGACATCGTTACGGTGCTTATGTCCGGGGCGCTGCCTGCGCCGGTCGATATCGTCGAGGAACGTACGGTGGGCCCAAGCCTGGGCCAGGCGTCCATTCGGGCCGGATTCATTTCGGTCATGGTGGGGCTTGGGCTGGTGGCGCTGTTCATGATCTTCTATTACCGGACGGCCGGGCTGGTCGCGGACCTGGCCTTGTTGTTCAATATCATTTTCATCTTCGGGATACTGGCTGCGTTTCAGGCGACGCTGACGCTGCCGGGCATTGCCGGCATCGTGTTGACGATCGGCATGGCTGTGGACGCCAACGTACTGATCTTCGAGCGAATACGCGAAGAACGCGGTACCGGCAAGACGCTGAAGGCGGCCATTGACGCCGGCTATTCGAAGGCGTTCAGCGCTATTTTCGACGCCAACGTCACCACGTTTTTCGTAGGCGCTATCCTGTATTCGTTTGGCGTAGGTCCCATTCAGGGGTTTGCGGTGACGTTGATGGCGGGCATCCTTTCGTCGCTGTTTACGGCCATTATCGTGTCCCGGATCGTGTTCGACTATATGGTGGTCAAGCGGCGCATGAACGTCAGTTACGGATGATGGCGTTTCGGGGCGTCCAGCATCCGCCGACGGGCTTTCGATAAAGACAGAACGATGAGAATTTTTGAAAACACCGATTTCGATTTCATAGGCAACCGGCGAAAGGCGTATGTCGTTTCCGGGATACTGCTCCTCTTAAGCATCGGTTCGCTGCTTGTGCGCGGGCTGGAAGTGGGCATTGATTTCCAGGGCGGCATGGAGTTCGTGGTGGCGAGCCCGATCGAACTGGAGCCCGTGGCCGTGCGCGGAGAACTGGCCGCCGTGCTGGGCTCCGAACCGGAGGTGAAAACGTTTGGCGCCGGACAGATACTTATTCGCACGCCCGCCGAAGGGGACATTTCGGAAATGCAGAACCGGATCGTGGAAGGCGTTTCGGAGGCTTTTCCCGGCTCCAGTCCGGAAGTGGTCAAGACCGATGTGGTGGGACCGCGCTTCGCAGAAGACCTGAAGCAAGGGGCCATCTGGGCTATCCTCGGGGGGCTTCTGGTGGTTTTCGTTTACATCCTGCTGCGGTTCGAGTGGCGGTTCGGGGTGGGCGCGGTGGCCGCCCTGTTCCACGATGTCACGATCACGCTGGGCATTTTTTCGCTGGGCGCCGGCGTCCTGCCGTTTTCGCTTCAGATCGATCAGGCGATCATTGCCGCGTTTTTGACCATCGTGGGGTATTCGCTCAACGACACCGTGGTGGTTTTCGACCGAATTCGGGAGTATTCGAATCTTTTCAAGACAGAGACGTATGATAAACTGGTGAATCGTTCCATCAACAATACGCTCAGCCGGACCATCGTTACGTCCGGTACGACCTTGCTCGTCGTGGCGGTGCTCTTTATTTTTGGCGGAGAGGTGCTGCGCGGCTTTGCTTTCGGTTTGATTCTGGGCGTTACGATCGGTACGTATTCCTCCGTTTTCGTGGCTTCGCCGGTTGTGGTGGAACTCAGGACGCGCATGAAAGCGGCCCGCCGGTGAATCTCTGTCCCGTATGCGGCTTGCTTCGCTGTTAAGGATTAACGAATCCGAGAGGTTTTCATGAAATACGATGTGCAGGAACAGGGGCGCGTAGTGGTTCTGGCGCTGGAAGGCAACGTGCTGGGCGGCCCCGACGGCGCGAAATTGCATGATCGGCTGCACGAATTGAAAGACGAAGGCAAGCGGTATATCGTGGGCGACATGTCCGGGGTGCGGTTCATGAATTCGAGCGGGCTGGGCATGCTGATCAGCGCCATGACCACCATGCGCAACGCTGGAGGCGATTTTCGCCTGGCGGGCCTGGCCGACGGCATTCGGTCCGTGCTGGCGATCACGCGCCTCGATACGGTGTTCAAGCACTACGAATCCGTAGACGAGGCCGTGCTTGGCTACGAGGAGGATCCGCCAACGCTGGCATAGCGGGCCTTTGGCTTCGGGCGGCGGACCGTTCGCGCAGCGCGCGCATTCCCCCTGCACATCGTCTTTTTTGTCTGCAATTTCCCCATCCGCTGGCATATCGCGACAAGACGCGCCTCAGGATTTTGCTGAAATGGGTGTTAACGTTATCATAGGAGCGCAATGGGGAGACGAAGGCAAGGGCAAGATCGTCGATCTGCTGAGCGCGAACGTGGACATTGTGGCGCGGTACCAGGGCGGGGCCAATGCGGGGCATACGATCTGCTGGGGAGACGAAACGTTTGTGCTGCATCTCGTTCCAAGCGGCATTTTCCATGAGCATGCGACCTGCGTGATCGGGAATGGCGTGGTGCTGGACCCCGTGGCGATCATGGAAGAAATTCGCATGATTCGCGATCTGGGATACGATGTGGACGGGCGCCTGCTTATTTCGCACAATGCGCACCTCATCATGCCGTACCACAAGCGGATCGAGGAGGCCCGGGAACGGATGCGCGACAGCAGCGCCATTGGCACGACCGGGCGCGGCATTGGGCCGGCCTATATGGACAAGTTCGCCCGCACCGGCATTCGCGTGGTGGATTTGCTGGACAGGGATACGCTGCGCCGCAAGCTCAAGCGCGCGATCGAGGAAAAGAACGCCGTGCTGCGCGGCGTGTACGACGCCGACGGACTGGACGTGGAGCGGATTATCGAGGAATATGTGGAGTTCGACCAATTGATCGACCCGTTCGTTACGGATACGTCGCAATACCTCGGGCAGGCGCTGCGCGCAGGCAAACGCATCCTTGCCGAAGGGGCGCAGGGGTCCTTGCTGGACGTGGATTTCGGGACCTATCCGTTTGTGACTTCGAGCCATCCTACCGTCGGGGGCTGCTGCACGGGATTGGGCGTACCGCCCACGGCGGTGGATACGGTTACGGGGATCGTAAAGGCCTACAGCACGCGCGTGGGCAACGGACCGTTTCCCACGGAACTGGACGATGCGACCGGGGAACGATTGCGCCAGGCGGGAGGCGAGTTTGGCGCAACCACCGGCAGGCCCCGGCGGTGCGGGTGGCTGGACCTGGTTGCGCTCCGGTACGCCTCCATGATCAACGGGCTTACGGAATTGGCCATCACCAAGCTCGACGTGCTGACGGGGCTGGACGAGCTCAAAGTGTGCACGGCCTATCGGTACGACGGGAAAGAGACGACGCGTTTTCCGAGCGAGGTCCAAACCCTCGAAAAAGTAGAGCCCGCGTATGTTTCGTTCGAAGGGTGGTCCGAAGACATTACCGGCGCAAGGCGCATGGACGATTTGCCGCAGGCCGCCCGCCGCTATGTGCGTTTTTTGCGCGACGCGCTTGGCGTCCGCATTTCCATGATCTCGACGGGCCCCAGGCGGGATCAGATCGTTTCGGAGGAAGCCGCGCCCGCCTTTTCCGTCAGTACAGGAGGGGAATAGCCCTCGTTCCGCTCCGCGTCTATTGGACAGCGCTGGTGACCATGAAGGCGTATCGCCATTCCGTACGACTCAAACTCGGCCTCATCGTATTGGCCGTGCTTATATCGGTCGCTTCGCTTGCGTACACCCGCCATACCGTAGACCGGTTGCGCGAACGCGAGCAGTTTGCGATTCATTTATGGGCGTCGGCGCAGGAGCGCCTGGCGACGCCCCGGGCAAATCCGCACATTCCCGCTTTTGCAGAAATAGAACAGCAGCTGGTTGCGGCGGCGGCGTCGGACGGGGCGATTTCTCCCGGAGCGCTGGCCCGGTATCGCAGCGCGCTCGCCTGGTCTCGCGCGATGCCGCCCGCCGACGACGTAACGCTTGCCGGGGAGATCATATTGCAGGGGGAATTCGGCATTCCGGCCATCATTATCGACTCGACCCAATCGGCGCCTGTGTCCTGGCGGCATGTATCGACGCCGGATTCGATAGGGGATTTGTCGCCCGAGGAGCAAGCCGCCGCGCTGCGCAGCCTGAACGAACGCGCGCGCGCCATGGCCCAGGATTACGACCCGATCGCGATAGAATATGGCGAGCCCCCGGAATCCTTCACGCAATACGTATTCTACGAGGATTCGAGGCTAATCCAGGAGCTTAGGATTTTTCCGTTTCTGCAACTGCTGTTCGTGGCCTTTTTCATTCTGATCGGCTATTTCGGATTTTCGTATGTGCGCCGCAGCGAGCAAAGCAGTTTGTGGGTCGGCATGGCCAGGGAGGCGGCGCATCAGCTGGGCACCCCGATTTCCAGTTTGATGGGGTGGGTCGAGTTGCTTGGAGGGAATGCGCTGTCCAGAGAGCAAAAGCAGGGCGCGCTCAAGGAAATGAAGCGTGACGTGGCGCGGCTCGAACGAGTCACGGCCCGTTTTTCGGATATAGGCTCCATGCCGAGGCTGGAGGTGGATGCGGTGGCGCCGGTTATCGAGGCGGCGGCGGATTATGTGCGCAAGCGCATCCCCCAGGGAGCCGGGTTCGTCGCGTTGCATGTGGACGCGTCTGGCGCGTTGTATGCGCCGCTGAATGCCGAACTGTTCGAATGGGTGATAGAGAATCTGCTCAAGAATGCGCTGGACGCCATGGAGATGACCGGCGGCGCCATCCATGTGCAGGCGTCTCGCGAGGAAAACGACATCCAGATAGATATACGCGATACGGGCAAGGGCATTGATCGGAAAAACTGGAAAAATATCTTCCGCCCCGGGTACAGCACCAAAAAGCGGGGTTGGGGGCTTGGCCTGAATCTGGCCCGCCGCATCGTGGAGGACCACCACGGCGGGCGTCTTGCGCTCCTCTCTTCGCGTTCCGACCAGGGCAGCGTGTTTCGGATTACGATTCCGGCGGCGCAGAAACCCTGAGGCGGGGCCGCAGAAACAGGCGCTTCGGTTTTTACGAAAAAAGAATATTTACCGGATTGCCCTTGCGAATGCCGAGTAGTTCTGCTGCGCTGCCCGCATTGACCGCCACTTCGAGCAGGCAGCTGCTGTTGTACTGCAAAAGGGGTTCTCCGGTCTCCGCGGCGGCGTACGCAGGCTGGACGCCTTCAATGATGGCGTTGCCCGCAAAGCACTTGACGGGCCTGCCCGCTCGCCGTTCCTCGATCATCTCGCGCGCAATGTTCGTGATGCAATTGCCGAAACGGTCGATGTGCACTACCCACCCTTGCACGCCTTCGTCGTCCATGATAGGCAGCGCCCATTTCATGGGGGCGAGCTGGTCGATGGCGCTGCCGAGGCGTTCGATGGGGACGCCGCTCGCGAGATGGGCCGCCGCGGGCGCAAAGATGTCGCGTCCGTGAAAAGTTTGCGAAGGCGTGTCGTTGCGCCAGTACGCGCGTTGGTCGAGCTGGACGCAGGCGTCGGGCGCGGCGCCGTCCAGAACCAGCGGGAAAATGCCGTTGTCCGGCCCTGTAAAAAAGCGCTCGCCAGCGCGCAGCGCTACGGGTTTCCGATCCGTTCCTACCCCCGGATCCACCACGGCGAGGTGTATGGCGCCGGGCGGAAAATAGCCGGCGGCTTCGCGCAGCACGAAGGCGCATTCCATAATGTCTTGCGGCGCGATTTCATGCGAAATATCCACGATGCGCGCGCTGGGGCACAGGCCGAGGAGGACGCCTTTGAGCGCTCCGACATACGCATCCTGCGTTCCGAAGTCGGTGGTAAGCGTTATGATAGCAGACACGGCGGCGCGAAGGGTAAATTTTTGTTCCAAAATACGAAGAAAGCAGGCTTTGGTTTTCGCTGCGGCGCGTTATGGCGGGTTTGCCGCGCGGGGCCCGGAGGGGAATTGTCGTTCGCCGGAACGCGAAGCGCCGGGCGCGGTACGCCTTGCGTATATATCCGGAGGGTAAATTTATGTCTGCCCATGGACAAAACGTAGGCAAGCGCGGAGAAGATATCGCCGCCGCGTACCTGGAGGCTGCCGGATACCGCATTCTCTGCCGGAATTACCGGTTTGGGCGGCTGGAGCTGGATATGATATGCCATGCCGCCCCCGCTGCCTCCGGCGCGCTTCCCGGCCAAAGGGAGATTGTGTTCGTGGAAGTAAAAACCCGCTCCGGTTTCGGGTTCGGGCGTCCCGAGGAAGCCGTATCGGACACGAAAAAACGCCGCATCGCGCAGGCGGCGCAGGCCTGGCTGCGGGAGCGACGCATGGAGCAGGCGCCGTGCCGGTTCGACGTGGTCGCCGTCGTGTTGCGCAAAAACGGCGAGCCGGTCGTGACCCATTTCAAGCAAGCGTTTTGGGTTTCGTAAGGCCATGCGCCGCAGGGGGCCTTGCGTTTTGTGTTCGCCTGCCCGAACAATGCGCTTTTTGCGGCATTGTACATTGAGGGGACCTTGCCGCCACATTGTCGCCAATCCGGTTTTACGATATGAACAGAAAAATAAGCAAGTCCGAGGCCGAATGGAAAGCCGCGCTTTCTCCCGAACAGTACAGGATACTTCGGGAAAAGGGCACCGAACGCGCGTTTTCCGGCGCCTTGTGCGACCATAAGGGGGACGGGACCTACGTCTGCGCCGCCTGCGGCCAGCCGCTTTTTGATTCCGGGGCCAAGTACGATTCTGGTTGCGGATGGCCCAGTTTTTACCAGCCGGAGGACGCAGGCGCCGTCGAAACGCAGGAAGACCTTAGCGGGGGCAGGTTGCGCACGGAGGTGCTGTGCTCGCGGTGCGATTCCCATCTTGGCCATGTGTTCGAAGACGGGCCGAACCCCACCGGGTTGCGGTATTGCATCAATTCCGCCGCGCTCGATTTTGAAGACGACGCTTCGCAGACGGCATGACGAGCGCGCTTTTGCTGCATCGCCGGGAGGGGCGGGTGGAGGCTTCGGTAAGCGAGATAGACGAATCCCGCTTGCCCGAGGGCGATGTGCTGCTCGACGTATGGTATTCGGGGCTTAATTACAAGGATGCGCTGGCCATTACCGGGCGGGGCAAGATTATCCGCGGCGCCTGGCCGTTCGTGCCGGGGATCGATTTGGCCGGAAAGGTGCGGACGTCCGGTTCGGAGGCGTTCAAGCCGGGGGATCTGGTGATCGGCACGGGATGGGGGCTGGGCGAATCCCATTGGGGCGGATATGCGACCGCGCAGCGCGTGGATGCGGCCAAACTGCTTCCGCTGCCCGAGGGCATGTCTCTGGACAAGGCCATGCTGGCCGGTACGGCGGGGCTTACGGCCATGCTGGCTGTGATGGAACTGGAGGCGCACGGCGTGAAGCCGGGCGGAGGCGAAGTCCTGGTGACGGGCGCGTCGGGCGGGGTAGGAAGTTTTGCCGCGGGGTTGCTGCATGCGGCGGGATATAGCGTGGCGGCGTCCACCGGAAGCCCGGACGCCCATGACTGGCTGCGTTGGCTTGGCGCGGACCGGATCGTCGAACGCGAGGCGCTTGCGGCCGGCGCCGCTCGCCCGCTGGATTCGGGGAAATGGGCGGGCGCCGTGGACGTTGCAGGCGGGAAAACGCTCGAAGCGATTCTGGCGAGCCTGAAGCGGCATGGGGCGGTCGTGGCCTGCGGACTGGCCGGAGGACATGCCTTGCATACCACGGTGTTTCCGTTCATTCTGCGCGGCGCGCGCCTGATCGGGGTGGATACGAACACCTGTCCCGTACCCGCGCGCCGACAAGCCTGGGCGCGCCTTGCCCGCTGGATGACGGACGAGCGGGCGGAGCATCTTCTTGCAGATACGATTGGCCTGGGCGATCTTGCGGCGTATAGCGAACGGCTTTTGTCCGGCGCGATCCAGGGCCGGTTGCTGGTGGATTTGCGAAAATAACCGGATTTTTTCTGCACTTTTTCGGAATTATGCCCTTTTGAATCATTTCCTATGGGATTATGACTGTGCGGACCCTTCTTGCGGTACTGATCCTGCTTCTTGCCGCCAACCTTGGCGTGGAATTATGGAATCGCGTGGATCCGCCGGGGGCTTCTATGGCGCAAACCGCCGCCGCGCCCGCGCCGCTCCCGTGTTATTTGTCGTATTACGCCGCTGCGGGGACGGTCCTGTCGCCGCCGTATCGAAACCATGTCGGCCCTGTGCGTTCCGCAGCCCTGCAGGAGGGCGTCGCCGCCGACACGGTGTTCGTACCGGCGCCCGACCCGTCGTGCCCTGTCGTTGCGAACGGGGAGACGGGCGAGCGAATGACCGTTGCCCGCATTATCGATGGGGATACGTTCGTCCTTTCGGACAGTACGCGGGTGCGCCTCATAGGCGTCGACACGCCCGAACTGCGTCCTCGCGACAGCGACGTAGAACGCACCGGCAAGGACAAGGAAACCATCCGGGCGCTGGCGCGGCGGGCCAGCGCGTACGCCTCGGAACTGGCGCTTGGCAAGCCGGTCGAACTGGAATACGATTCCGGAGGCAGAACGGATGTGTTTGGCAGGACCCTGGCGTACGTATGGGTCCTCGGCGAGGACGGCCAGCGTTTGTACCGGGTAAATGACCGCCTCGTGGCGGACGGGTATGCGAATATCTATTCGCGCTTTCCGTTCGAATACAGCGAGGAGTACCGGGAATACGAGCGGGAAGCGCGCGAAGCAGGGCGGGGATTGTGGGGGGAATGAAGCCCTATCCCGTACTCTGCATTGCCGCCGCGATGCCGTTGATGCTCAGGAACAAGGCGTGCCGCAGCGTATCCTGGGCTGCCTCGTCCTTGGCGGCCCGGTACCGTTTGACGAGTTCGACCTGCAAGAGGTTGAGCACGTCCGTATAGGGATTCCGCAGGGAAATGGATTTCTGGATGACCGGATTGCTGCCGAGCAATTCGCTTTGCCCGGTGATCTGGAGGATCATGTCGCGCGCCCGCCGGAAATCTTCCTCGATCTGCCGATGGATGCGGGTGCCCTCCGGGGAATTTTCCAATTCCCGGTAATGTTGCGAAATGACGAACCGCGCCCGCGCCATCTCCCGTTGCGCGCTGTTCACAACGGCGCGGAAGAAGGTCCATTCCCGGAAGAGCCCCTGGAGCCGGGAGAGCGTTTTCGGGTTTTCGTCGGCGAGCGCGGCGAGGCCGCGGCCCGTCCCGAACCATCCCGGCAGCGTGTACCGCGTCTGGGTCCATGCGAAGACCCACGGGATGGCCCGCAGCGATTCGAAGTGGACTTCGTGGGCGGCCCCCCGGGAAACCGGGCGGGAAGCGATAGGCAAACGGCTTATCTGTTCGATAGGCGTGACGCAGGTATACCATGGCCACAGCGCGGGGTCTTCGATGAGCGTCCGGTAGGCTTCCATGGAGCGGTCGGCGATGCGGTCCAGCGTCTCGACGTTTTCGGGGGCTGTTCCGTAGTCGTTTTCGCCGTTTCGCCGCGATTCCGCCGCCGTGCTCACGATCATGGCGCTGACGATCTGCTCCAGGTGCCGCCGGGCGATGTCCGGCAGCGCGTACCGGAACGAGATCACCTCGCCCTGTTCGGTAAACCGGATTTGTCCGTTGTGGACGACAGGGGGCATGGCGAGAATAGCCTGGTTGGCCCGTCCGCCGCCGCGTCCGACCGTCCCGCCGCGCCCGTGAAACAGCCGCAGCGTAACGCCGCGTTCCCTGCATACGGCGCCGAGGGCTTTCTGGGCCTTGTGCAACGCCCAGTTGGCCATCCAGTATCCGCCGTCCTTGTTCGAATCGGAGTAGCCCAGCATGATTTCCTGGAAACGTCCGCGGGATTCGAGGTGCCGGGCGTATACCGGATTGGCGAAGAGCGCGGCCATGAGCGCATCCGCCTCGGCCAGGTCCTCTATCGTTTCGAAGAGGGGCACGATATCGAGCGGACAGCGCCACGCGCCGTCCTGCATCTTCCAGAGTCCAACGACTTTCGCCAGCAACAGGGCTTCCAGCACGTCGCTCACCGTATGCGTCATGCTGATGACGTAACTTCCCATGGCCGCCGGTTCTCTCTGAAGAATCTCCCGGATCGCCTCGAAACTTTCTACGACTTGCTGCGCCATGCCGGGGAGCTCTGCGTCGCGAGGCAAGAGGGCGCGCGGATTTTCCAGTTCGGCGGCCAGCAGATCGATTTTTTCGGATTCGCCCAGGCGGTCGTACGCGTCGTGCGCGTTTGCGGCGCGCAGGATGTCGGCGACGGCTTGCTCGTGTATGCGACTGTGCTGCCGCACGTCAAGCGCCGCCATATGAAACCCGAACGTGCGCGCCCGCACGAGCATGCGTTGCAGGCGACCGGTTTCGGCGCAGGTTTCGTAGCCCGTCTCGACAAGGCATTCCCGGAGCAGCTCCAGGTCCTTGACAAAGTCCGCGCTGGCGTAGCTGCATGCCTCGACGGTTCCCGAAGGGTTCCCGTCTTGCGCGGTTTCCACTTGCTTCGCAAGCCGCTGCAGGCGCTCCGCCATGTAACTTATCTTGAGGCGGTACGGCTCGTGACGGTAGATTCGTTTGCTTCTTGCGTCCAGGTTGATCGCCTTCGCATCGGCGGCAAGGGCGTCGTACAGCGCGCGCGGGACGGAAACCTGCCGGTCCGAAATGCTCAGTTCCCGTCGCAACTCCACCAGTTCGTCGAGAAAGAGGCCGATGGCGGCAAGGCGCTGTTTGGCGAACGTCCGCCGCGTCACGTCCGCCGTGACGTTCGGGTTGCCGTCCCGATCGCTGCCGATCCAGGATCGGTACCGCAGAAATACGGGAATGTCGCCCGCCGCCCCGTAATACGTGTGCAGTCCCCGTCGTATGTCGTCGTATATGTCCGGGACGGTTTCCCGAATCGCGTTGCGCAGGAAATACAGCCCCTGGTCCACTTCGTCGTCTACGCTGGGCCTGTCCGCCCGAATCTCGTCGGTGGAGAGCAGCAGGGATATCTGGTTCTGGATATCCGCGAGGACATGTTCTTTTTCCCTTGGCGTCAGGCGCTCCCGATTCAGGCGGGACAGTATCCGGGAAATGTGCTGCTGCTTGTACAGGATGCTGAGCCGCCGCGCTTCGGTGGGGTGCGCCGTCAGCGTAGGCTGGATATCCAGTTGGCGGAGGAGCGCCAGCGCCTCCTCGCGGGAATATCCCTGCTCCTTGAGATAGCGGATGGCCTCCAGGATGGATTCCGCCCGGGGGGTTTCCGCCGACGCAGCCCGCGCCCGGTCCCGGTTTATCCGAATAATTTCCTCTTGCTCCGCCTGGTTCACCAGATGAAAGAATGCGGTGTAGGCCCGCAGCATCCAGAGAATGTCCTCGTTGTCGAGCTCCGCAATGCGGCGCTTGGCCTCGATGCGAGGCGCCGGGCTTTGCTCCGTCAGCGCCTGTTTGCAGAGCGTCCGCAACGCTTCCGCCAGGTCGAAGACGCGCTGTCCCGCCTGCTGGCGTATCGCTTGCCCAAGCAGCGCGCCAAGGAGGTTGACCTGGCGGCTCAACGGGCGCGATATGCCCGTGCCCTCCGCTTCGACGTCAAGCCCCGAAAACTGCATGGCGTGTCCGCATCATGGTTGCGACGAGGCGCCGTGCGCGGCGTCGTCCTGCCGGAAGCATGTATTGGCAATAGAACGCCGGAACTATTCCGCAGGCGTTACGGGAATCGACACGCTCGTCTGATCCCACATCATGGAAAGCGTGCCCGCCGAGCCCTCCTCGTTGGATTCGAGGCTGATCGTAAAGGCTTCGTGGATGCTTTCGGTCATGCTTGTCGGAGTTTCCAGGCGCAGGACGTCGTGTTCTTCCGAATGGGAAAAGGCGCCCCACATGCCCAGGCCGGCGTTCACGATCAGGGTCCATGATTCCTCGTTCGGGATGGCGAGGAGGGCATAGGTGCCTGCGACCAGGTCCATGTCTGCGAGCCGGACGTCTTGCGTAACGGTCATTTCCGTGGCCTCGTTGGCGCCCAGTCGCCAAACCTCGCCGAACGGCACCAGGCCCCCGAAAATTTCCCGGTCGCGCTTGCGCGGCGATCCGTAGTGGATGCTGGCGTAGGTTCCGTCGCTGAACGATGTTTGGGTAACGGCGCGCGGACTCGCCGGGTTGGGCGGCGGAACGATGTCCTGCGCAGCGACGGAATGCGCGCCGAAAACGAGGAGGCCCGCCGTAACGAGCAGGGGAAGGAGGGTGCGAGGCATGAATACAGTCATGGCGTTAAGCGTATTGGGTTGGATAACGTGGGTGGAAAGGGTTGGAATGTCTGGAATATACGACCGGGAGCGTATCTATTCGCCTGTTTTCTCTACGACAATGTTCGTTTTTTCGATGACGGACACCGTATCCAGCGCCTGAATAGCCAGCAGACTGTCCATTTGCTCGATAGGATCCCCCGGCGCGGCGATGGTTTCCGAGGTGAAATTCAGGTAATCCTGGAAGCGGACGCCGCCCACGGTTCGCGCGTTGTAGGCTTTGCGGAAGCGCGTTCCCGCGTCGCTCGTCTGGTAGTCGTAGGCGAAATAGTCCATGGTGTGGCGGTCCCGATGGAACCAGTACACGTACCGATCCTGGTAATCGTCGCCGCCGCCGGCTCGCTCGAAGGTGACTTCGATTTCATGATACGGCTCGCCCAGGATGTCGTCTTCGGACAGGTATCGGGCCTGCACCGCGTCGTCGGTCAACTTGAAGGGCAGCAGCATGAAGTAGGCCACGGCGTTGAGCGAGGAGGCGTAGCTGGAATCGGCTTCCCTGGAAAGTTCTACGCGCGCTCCGTCTATTTCCCGCCGGAAGCCCTCGTTGTTCAGTACGTCCCGGATGTATCCGGCGGAGTCCGGGCGCGCGCGTTCGTACTGGAACCGTCCTCCGTCCAGCGCGATGACGTAATGGTATTCGCGAAAATCGAATTCGATTTTTACGCGGTCTGCATGTTCGCCGCCGTGCGCAAGCGCCGCCTGCCGTATGATGGTTTCTGCTTTGCCGGGCGCGGAAGCCTCTTCGGAAGGGCCGCCGCAGGCGGCGAAGGCCAGCAGGGCGGCGGCGAGGAGCGCAGCCGCCGCGCGGGTGGACAAACGGGTCGATACGCGAAGCATTTTTTTCGTCGGGATAGGCATGAGGGGGCGTTAGTCCCAGGGAAGGCGGTCCAGCTGGACGCCGAATACCCAGCGGAATGCGAACGCCTTGTCGGTGTCCGCATATTCGTAATCGTTGGCCCACAAGGGAAAGCGCGCCACGAGCGCAAGATCTGACAATACATCGGACTGTTTGATCCATCGGTCGAATCCTCGCAGGCGGTTCAGGTCGTAGCGGACGCCCAGCCCTGCGTCCATCAGGGTGTGTTTTCTGTCATGGCGTATGTTTTCTCGCGAATCGCCTGTGACTCCGGCGCCCATAAACAATTCCAGCCGGAGCGGGCGCAAGAGGGGCGGTCCCTGGAGCTGGGGGGTAAGCAGTCGCGCGCTGAAGGCGAGCATTCCCGTGGATCCCAGAAAAAACGGCTCCGCTTTCGCGTGGCCCGCTTCGTGGCGGTCATGGCGATCCGTATCGTCCTTGTGGCGCTTTTGGTCATGGTCCGTCTGCTCGCGCTCGGCGTACGGCTCCGCCTGCCGCATGTAGGCCACCGGCCCCGGCGCGCCGAAGGCCACCCAGTTTGCATCGGCGAGCGGTTCCTCAAAGAGCGCCTCCACGTTACGATAGCCCGCATGGTTCCATTGTTCCTCGACCGATACGCCTCCGAAGCGGAAACGCCGGTCCGGGGAGAGGTCGTCATCTCCAGTGCCCAGGAACACGCGCACGGAGCCCATGAGCGGGCCGATGGGCATGCCGAGGGCGAAGTCCATGGACATGCGGTTGAGGGAATACCGATTTTCGTCTTCTCCATCCAATTCTTCATTCCATGCGGCGCCCAATGCTCCGAACGCGATATAGCGATACCAGTCGCTTGCCCCTTCCATGCGGCCGTATATGGAGGCGGTATCTTGTATCCAGGCGCTGGAGGTGTTCCGGACTTTGGCGCGGTCGTTGACCGGGTAGACGAGCTTGGCTCCTATCGCGTAGCGGCGGCTGCGTTTCCGGAGAAGGTTTTCCGGATCCGAAAAGGAGATCTCCATGCCGGTCTGATAAATGCCCAGCTGTTTCCGGGTCCAGGAGCGCCAGTCGATCAGGTAGCCCTTCAAATAACTTTCCGAACGGGAAAAATCGAAGTCGACGCCGTTCAGCGCATGGAATTCCGGCGATTCGACGTGCGCGATGCGGGATGCGACGGCGGGGAATTCGCCGCCGCTGAAGAGCGCCTGCGGCCAGATCGTCACCGCGCGTTTTTGCGTTTCTCCGGTGAGCGTATACGCGCCGCGAAATTGCACCCCGACGCCCGGCCCCCAGTGCTGCGCGTAATGCGCGAGCGGTCGCCATCCAACGTCGAAGCGGCGGATATTGGGGGCAGGGGGCTGCAGGAAGGAATATTCGCGCCCGCGCCCGGTGACATTGTCCAGCCGGTTCGATTCCGGGGTCCGCAGATACGGATCGATTTCGGCGCGGCGCGCCCGGACGGGCAGCATGACGTCCAGCGTGTATTCGGGCGAGGTCCAGGGCCAGGGGTCCGCCACGATCCAGTCATCGGGGACCGGTTTGTGTCCCCGCATCACGCCCAGCGGTATATGCACCCATTGCGAGGATCCGTCTTCAAGCGTGATTTGCAGGTCTATAGGCATGACGGCGCGCCCGCGCCTTTCGAGCGTCATCGAGGCGCGCCATTGGGGTCCGTGCGGGTGGCTCCTGAATCGTCGTATGGCGTAATCCAGTTTCCAATCCAAATCTCCGAATTGCTGGAAATACCAGTCCAGATGAATGCCGGACACCTGTTCGGCTACGCGCTCCACGTCGTAGGGACCGGCGTGCCGGAACGTATATTGCCGGTGGAATTCGAGCAAAAACCGGTCGCGCAGCGAGTCCGAGATGACGTACCCCAGCATGTCGAGCATCATCTCGCCGCCCGAATACGAAGCCACGCCGTAGGCCGCGTTCGTGTCGAACCAGTCGCTGGGCGTATTCAGCGGCTCGAAGAGGCCCAGGCGTTTCAGGCTCAGGACGCTGTACGTGGCGCTTGCATGGGATGGCCGCGGTTGCCCGCGGATATGCGCCAGCGCTTCCCGCGTCGCGTAACTCGTAAACCCTTCGTCCATCCACGCATGGTCCGCTTCGTTGGACCCGATCATGCCGTAGAACCACATATGCGCCACTTCGTGGGCGGTTACGCCGTGCAGGGAAGGCGGGGAACGCTTTCCGGTTACAAGCGTGATCATAGGATACTCCATGCCTCCGTCTCCGCCCTGCGCAATGGTCATCTGCGGATAGAGGTAGGGGCCGTAGCGCGCTTCGAAGAACGCCATGATTTTCGGGGCGGCTTCGTGCAGGGTTGCCCATGTGTCGGCTACGTCCGGCTGGTAGAGCAGGTGAATCGCGTAGCCCGCCTCCGTTTCCAGCACGTCGTGAACGTAGTCCGGGTCCGCCGACCAGGCGAAATCGTGGACGTTTTCCGCATGGAATCGCCAGGTCAGCGAATCCGCTTGCGGCGTGGCGGCGTCCGCATCCAGCGAATCGCTTGCATAGCCGTGGCCCACCTCGTCCGGGTTCAGCAGGGTCCCCGTCGCGCCCACGACATATTCGGCGGGCAGCGTAATGCGTACGTCGAAGGTTCCGAACGGGGCGTAAAATTCTCGCCCGACGTAGGGGTCCGCATGCCATCCGCGCGCATCGTACTGCGCGAGTTTCGGGTACCACTGGGTCATGGAATAATCGATTCCCTCCCGACTGTCTCGTCCGCTGCGGCGAGTTTGCAAGGGAATTTGCGAAACGAACGTCATGTCGAAAACAGTCTGTCCGCCCGGCGGCAGGGGACGCGCCAGCGTCACTTCCAGCACCGTGTCGAAGGCGCGGTGCGCAACGGGTTCTCCGTCCTGCGCGAGCGATTCGATGCGGTGATATCCGATTTCCTCCGGGCCCAATTCGAAGATGCGCGGCGCCGTACGCGGGTCGGGGTCTGGCAATGCCCGGTTCCGCTCGGCCATCATGGAATGGGGCTGGAAGGCATTGAAATAGAGGTGGTAGAACACTCGGGAAAGCGTGTCCGGCGAGGCGTTCGCGTACGCAAGGCGCTGCCGTCCTTCCATGGCGTTCCGGTCCGGGTGGACGGTAACGTCCATTTCGTACTGGACGACGGGCGCCTGGGCGGCTGGATTCGGTCCGGCGCGGGACGCGGAGGAGGCGGGCGCCGCTGCCTGGCGGGCTTGTCCGCTCGTCGCCGGGAGCAAACAAGCAAGCGCGAAAAGCAGGGCGTATCGAAAGGACATCATAACAGCGTAAAGGGGACAACCGGGCGCGCATGCGCGCTGCGAACGAGGAGGCGTTGGCGCGATAGCCGCGTCAAAACACGTATGCTTCCCGCCTGCGCTTGTTCCTGAACAGGAAACGCCGCGCCCGCCTCGGCGTTAAGGATACTCTGATCAAAGCCGCTTCGCTCAGCGCGTCCCTATTGCCCGCAAAGACCGTCATGCTTGTATCGATGAAATCAGCAGAAAAAACCGTAGATTCGGGTCGTTGGGGACGTGACGCGCCCTTCGGGAGGCTGCGAGG